>JAZRTQ010000064.1:0-2297 GCA_045652165.1 Acutalibacteraceae bacterium
TGATGATTTTTTGGTATTCCTCAAGTCTTTCGCCTGAAATATACATCTGATAATCAGTGATTCTGATTTTCATGTCCTTCTGTGCAATAGCAACTGCAGATTCAAGGAGATTAGCCAGGAACATTGCAAGATAGATTGCAATACCGCAAAGAATATGCATGTTTCCAAGGAAAAGAATAGCAAGAATATACACGCCGTTTCTGATTGCGTAGATGACATACTTAAAAATTATAAGCTGCTTGAACTGGAATCTCTTTCTTATCCATGGAGCAAGAAATTCTCCCGGATTGCCTGAAATTTTAAAAAGTATTTCACAAAGCGAGAAAATAAGTCCTGTTTCACGCCAGGTATAAATGAGAAGGATTGTTTTCATATTGAGCATACCGTTGCCGTGCGAATCAAGCAAGGTAGCAATTTGTTCAATCCAAAGATATTTGTTCTTGAAGATGCCCGAAACGCAGTGCCAGAATGAAAGATATTCCCTGTTTTCGATGGGAGGCATCGGAATTCTTTCCTTTATATTGCGAAGTCCTATAAACATAACTACCGATGATGCAATGAAGAATATCGGGAGAAGGTATCTGAACATTCCGATATCCTTGATGCCGTCAAGGAACATTACGCCTGCAAGAGTCGGAAGAATAACATTTACGATATTCTGAACAAAATGGCTGAGTTTGACAGGGAATGAACGTACATACAGTCTTTCTTGCGGATTGGGGCTGATATTATCTGCGACAGACTGTGTAAAGCCGACGTAATTGAATATTGTGTAAAGTTGGAAAAGAAGATAAAGCGTCCACACTCTATCCGTGAGCGGAAGCTCATAAAGCGGAAGCGTACAAATAAGCACAACAACAATAAGGCACTGAATAACATTTGCGTATGCGAAAATTTTGTATCTACCGAGTTTTTTGAGAAGCTTTTTTCTTATAAGAATATTTCTGAAACCGCTCCAACCGTTTGTAAGAAAATGTGCACCGAAGATTTTGAAAATGTTGAAGCTGTTGATACCTTTCCAACGGGTATCTAAGATGTTGGCAACGCCATCGGGAAGAATAAAGGAGAAATCAAATATAAGCATCAGTAAACCCAAAACAGCAAAGGTCAGATATACTGCATTATATTTGCGTTCAATTTTTTTAGGAAGGAAACCTAAATTTGCATCAACACCCATAGCCAGAAGGTTCCAGAAATATGTTGTGGCAATGAAAAATACGTTTATCGCGCTGAATGTAAGGAGCGGAATTTCGTAGTAATACGCAATCAGATAACAGCCCGTACCGAAGGTAAGGAAGCTCTTGAGATAATCCAGGGTGTAATCGCCACCGATCGCGGCAAAAATTGAAAAATATTCTTTATACGGAACGTATTTTCCCTCAGCAGGAGTATTCCAGTATTTTTTCATTTCCTGAAAAATATTCATTTTATTTTTGCTTTCGGATTTTGCCATCAGTTTTCGCCGCCTTTCTCAAGAAGTTCGTTTATTCTTTGGCTTGCATCGTCACGGGTTTTGCCGTACTGTTCCTTCGGAGCAACATTAACAACAACCTTTTTAATATTTTTGGGAAGCCAGCCATCACCAAAGCTTATCTGATCTTCACTTTGTGCACCCATATAGAATTCTTGGAGATTAGAACAGGAATAGAACGCAAAGTTTCCGACTTCTTTAACCGAAGCAGGAATATACATAACGGGTGTCATGCCCTGACAATAGCTGAATGCATCAGAACCGATTTTCTCAAGTCCGTCAGGAAGTGTAACAAGAGCAATCTTTTCACACTTGAAGAAAGCCATATCGCCGATTTCTTTAAGCGTTGAGGGTATTTTCACTTCTGTGAGTGTTTCATTTTTATAAAACACACACGCACCTATTCTTTCAACACCTTCGGGAATTGTATATGAAGTTTCTGCCTTTTTGAGAGGATAGACCATAAGCTTTTTCATGTCCTTGGTGTAAAGCACGCCGTCAACTGAAGTGAAGTGTTCATTTTCTTTGTCAACCTCAATCGACTTAAGCTCTTTACAGTAAAAGAACGAGGTTTCATCTATGTATTCAACATCTTTGCCGATGTAAATGGTTTCAACATATTCGTCAGTGTTCATTGTGAATTTGCCGACTGCCGAAACAGGCTTTGAGGTATCGGGATTATTGCCGTTTTCATCACGAACATAGTCAATATGTACCTCTTTGGTTGAGTTGTTGCCGTTAAAGCCAAAAAGCACCCAACCTTCAACGGAATATTCGCTTTCAGGCGCCGTATGATATTCATACTCAAAGGGAGCTCTTGCCATTG
>JAZRTQ010000065.1:0-3879 GCA_045652165.1 Acutalibacteraceae bacterium
TTGCGCAGGAATACTTCTTTCAATGAAAATCCACAGCCTTGTCACCATTATGATTTGCTTTATATGCGTTGCTTGCTGTATGGCTATGATAAACAATGTTATAACAAGTATGTTTGCTCTTGACAACCGCAGACTTCTTAATGCCGGCCTTGCTGCGGGACTCCTCAACACATTCTGCTATATCGGAAGCACAGTAACCTCCTATTCCCTCGGTGCAGTTTCCCAGGCAAAGGGCTGGAATGCCGTGTTTATTATTATGCTTATTGTTTGTGCTGCAGCATCAATCGCCTGCCTTGCAGGAAGTATTGTTCAGAAAAGATGTGAGAAATAATATGAATTTCAGATTTGCAACAAAAGAAGATGCTTCAAAAATACTGTTTTTTATAAAGCAGCTTGCAATATACGAAAAAATGGAAAATGAAGTTGTTGCAACAACTCAGCTTCTTGAAGAATGGATTTTTGAAAAGAAAAAAGCTGAAGTTATTTTTGCCCTCGAAGGAACAAAAGAGGTTGGCTTTGCACTATTCTTTCATAATTTTTCAACCTTTCTCGGGCGTTCGGGAATTTATCTTGAAGATTTGTTTGTGCTTCCCGAATACCGCGGAAAAGGTTACGGCAAAGGTCTTTTGAAAGAGCTTGCCAAAACAACTGTTGAACGAGGTTGCGGCAGACTTGAATGGTGTTGCCTCGATTGGAATAAACCGAGCATTAATTTTTATTTATCTCTTAATGCAACCCCGCTTGATGATTGGACAACATACCGCCTTACGGGCGATTCACTAAAGAAAATGACAGAATGAAAGGTTGGTTATTATGAAAACTCCTTCGGTTACCTGGCATGCAGGCGCAATGAAAACAGCGCCAAACACATTGGAATCCATTGAAGTTGCAATCAAAAACAATGCGGATATTGTTGAAATCGATGTTACTTTCCGCCCCGACGGCACACCCGTTATTATTCATTCGGCGGCACCCGCAGAGAATGAAGGTATACTTTTCGAAGATGCAATAAAACTTCTTTCCAATTGCAACTGCAAGGTTAATCTTGATTTAAAATCAACAGCCAATCTTCCCGCAGTTGACGAAATAATTAATGAATATTCAATGATGAACCGCGTATTCTACACTGGAGTTTTTGAAAGCTGGGTTGAAACGGTTAAATCAAATTCAAAAATTCCCTATTATCTTAATTATTCGGTTTCAAGAAAAGAATCAAAAAAAGAAGATGCCGCGCAGGCCGTTGCAGACAAAGCAAAAGCTCTTGGTGTAATTGGCATCAATGCAAACTTCAGAAAAGTCAGAAAACAGTTTTCTGATGTTATGCACAAAAACGGGCTTGAAGTTTCTCTCTGGACCGCAAACAAAAAAAGAGAAATGAAAAAGGTTATTAAAGCAACACCCGATAACATAACAACAAAATGCCCCGATTTACTGAATAAATTACTCAACAAATAAACAAAACCGCTGTAAGAAAACTTACAGCGGTTTTTTATCATTTTATTTCATCATACATAATCTTTATCATTTTTGTGCTGTTGAGGGGAATTCCCGTGTTATTGCTGTGATAATAAGCAACCAGAAAACCTCCCTCAACCTCAATTATTGCAGGGTAACAATAGCCGTTATCCAGGTCATCTTCAATATAATAAATCTTTTCTTGGCTGAATGTTTTGCCTTTATCTGTGCTTACTGCAATAACATAAGGCGTTCTGCCCCAAGGCTCACTTTCAGGTCTTAATGAGTGCTCGGGAATTGGATTGAAAACGGCAACAGTATATTCACCGCAATCCTTTATAAGCATAGGCGAGCACGGGGATGAAAAGAATAAATTGGGCAAAGGATAATCCCAGGTTATTCCGCCGTCAAGTGAAAATGCCTCATACTGAAAGCCAAGACTTGTTCTTATATAGCACCAAAGCTTTCCGTCAGGCAACTCATAAAGACCCGGCTCCTCATAGCCGTCGGGGTTATTTTTAAACGGACACTTTAACTCCGCTTCTGCCTTATACCAGCTCAAGCCGTCATCATCCGAAATAATAAAGCATATTTCACCCGGCATAAAACCTTTATGCTCGGTAAGAACGGTATGCCTTGCAATAGGCAGAATAATTCTTCCGTTTTTAAGCTTTATAACCCTGTCATTATTTATAACATAATAATCCTGAACTTCAAGACAACTCAGGCAGTTTACGGGTTCACTCCAGCTTTCACCCTCATCAGATGAACGTGTTAAAACAATCTGATCTGTTCCGTCAGCATTTTTTATTATATAAAACGCACCGATATCGCCATTATTCATCCGAAGAAACGAAAAACTCATTATATTTAATGAGTCTTCTGGCTTTTCAAAAAGAACTTTTTTAGCTGACCAGGTTTCGCCCTCATCGCTTGAAACCAAAGCCGAAATATGAGCAACAGCATCATCGTTCCAATCATCGCCCGAAAAGTCGGTATATGCAAACAGCAAATCTCCGTTTTTAAGCCTTATAAATGAGCCTTCTCCGTTTCTGGGAGTTTTTTCCGATGTTCCGAGAAACAGCACTTCTCTTCCGATTTTTTTCATAATAATCTCCTTTTTAAATCCTGATAAAGAAAGAATAAAAATAAAAGTGTTAAACATTTAATATTTTTAAATTATTTTTCTGATTAATTGTAACAAACTGTGTATAAAAAATCAATCTGAGGTTATAAAGTTAATAGTAAATTAAAGGAGAAATGCTATGTGCACTGCAATTACTTATAAATCAAATTCAATTTATTTCGGACGAACGCTTGACAATGATTTTTCTTATATTGAAGAAGTAACTGTTACTCCAAGAAATTTTTGTTTAAGATTCAGAAACCGTGCAGAAATCAAAAATCATTTTGCAATAATCGGAATGTCATATGTATTAAATAATTATCCGCTTTATTATGATGCTATGAATGAGCATGGTCTGTGTATGGCAGGGCTGAATTTCATAGGCAATGCAAAATATAGCGAAAGAATACACGGAAAAGAAAACATTGCTCAATTCGAACTGATTCCTTGGATTTTAAGTCAATGCAAAAATACAAACGAAGCAATAAATTTGCTTGAGCAAACAAATATCACAAGCGAATCGTTCAGCGAAGAATTACCTGTTGCGGAGCTACATTGGATTATTGCAGACAAAAATAAAACAATAACTGTTGAAGCAGTAGATAGCGGATTGAAAATTTACAATAACGAAATAGGTGTGCTTACAAACAACCCGCCATTTGATTTTCAACTCTTTTCACTTAACAATTATATTAATATTTCTGCAAAAGAACCCAAAAATAAGTTTTCAAATAAATTTGATTTGAAGAATTACAGCCGTGGTATGGGAGCAATAGGCTTGCCCGGCGATTTATCATCACAATCAAGGTTTATCAGAGCCGCATTTACAAATGCTAATTCAGTGAAAGGAAATAATGTGATTGAAAATATATCACAGTTTTTTCATATTATGAACACAGTTGAACAGCCGGCGGGCAGTTGTGTTCTTGATAATGGTGAATATGAAAAAACAATATACACCTCCTGCTGCTGTGCAGAAGAAGGCATATATTGTTATACAACCTACAATAACAGACAAATTTCAGCTATTAATTTAAATAAAGAAAATCTTGATGATGAAAAGCTGCTAAAATATCCGCTGATAAAAGAAGAACAAATTAAATATCAGAATTAAAACAAAAAACCGCTTCATTTGAAGCGGTTAATTTTCAGTGTTCAATACACCCTGAAAACTGAACAAAGGTGGGAATCGATAGTGGAAAAAAGTGGAAAGATAAAACTGAGAAATAAACATTGGTCAAGCCCTCGACCTATTAGTATTGCCAAGCTGAACGTGTCACCACGCTTACACATGCAAC
>JAZRTQ010000066.1:0-44275 GCA_045652165.1 Acutalibacteraceae bacterium
GTTGCCGATAATCTTTCAGGCAGAGCAAATCAGGTTGAAAAGGAAATTGATTTTGTTCTTGCAAGAGAAAAGGATTGCTCGGTGCTTGTTGACCTTCTCAACGCAGGTGAGTTGCCCTTAAGAGTTACACACAATGACACAAAGCTCAACAATGTTATGTTTGATAACGAAACAGGTGAAGGCATCTGCGTTGTTGACCTTGATACGGTTATGCCCGGTCTTTCTCTTTATGATTTCGGCGACAGCATCCGTTTCGGTGCAAACACCGCCGCTGAAGATGAAAAAGACCTTTCTCTTGTTAATCTCAGCCTCGAAAACTTCAAGGCATATACCCTCGGTTATCTTTCAACCGCAGGCGAAAGCCTTACCGCAAAAGAGATTGAATATCTCCCCTTCTCGGCAAAGCTTATGACTCTTGAATGCGGAATGAGATTCCTCGGCGATTTCATCAACGGTGACGTTTATTTCAAAACTGCTTATGCAGACCATAATCTTGTTCGTTGCCGTACACAGTTCAAGCTCGTTGAAGAAATCGAAAAGAATATGGAACGTATGAACGAAATCGTTGCAGAATGTTGCAATGAACTCGGATTAAAAAAATGATTTCGGATATTATCAGTGAGTTTGAACTGAAAGTCAAAATCTGTGAATGGCTTTTTAAAAACGAAAAGGGGTTCTGTATCCGTCCTTATGAATCCATTGAGGAATGTGCCTTTTACTATCGCCTTCCCAATGATTTAAGATACATACACACCCAATCTCTTGCAGATGTCAACGGTGATTTGCTGACTCTTTTAAAAACTGAAATCGTGCTTCGCAACTGGGAAACCAGACAAGGCAAAGAGGAAGCTAAATTTGAGTTTTATAAAGTGCTTAAAACTTTCACAGACACTCCCGATGTTGAACCCTATCCGATAGGATATATTATTGTTTAAAATTTTAAAATATATTATAATAAAAAACAGGGGCTTCTCAAACGAGAAGTCCCTGTTGCTTTTATTAAAAATCAAGGAAATCCTTAAGCTTTTTGCTTCTGCTGGGATGACGAAGCTTGCGAAGTGCTTTTGCTTCAATCTGACGGATTCTTTCACGGGTAACACCGAAGCGGCTACCAACCTCTTCAAGAGTATGAGGATGACCGTCTTCAAGGCCGAAACGAAGAGAAAGCACCTTTGCCTCTCTCTGTGTAAGAGTATCGAGAACTTCGTTAAGAGTTTCCTTAAGAAGTAGCATTGATGCGGCATCTGCCGGCGCGGGTGCATCGTCATCGGGAATGAAATCGCCAAGATGGCTGTCTTCCTCTTCACCGATAGGTGTTTCAAGAGAAACAGGCTCCTGAGCAACGCGGAGAATTTCTCTTACCTTATCTGCAGGCATATCAAGCTCTGCCGCAATTTCTTCTGCAGAGGGATCTCTGCCGTTCTTATGAAGAAGCTGACTGTTTGTTTTCTTAACCTTGTTGATAGTTTCAACCATATGAACGGGAATTCTTATGGTTCTTGCCTGGTCTGCAATAGCTCTTGTGATAGCCTGTCTTATCCACCATGTTGCATAAGTTGAGAACTTGAAGCCCTTGGTATAATCGAACTTATCAACAGCTTTGATAAGACCGAGATTACCTTCCTGAATAAGATCAAGGAACTGCATACCTCTGCCAACATATCTTTTTGCAATGCTGACAACAAGACGAAGGTTAGCCTCTGCAAGACGCTTTTTAGCCTTCTCATCATCATCTGCAATTCTTATTGCAAGCTCAATTTCCTCTTCAGCTGTAAGAAGAGGAACACGACCGATTTCCTTAAGATAAACCTTAACGGGGTCATCAATGCTTGCGCCCTTATCATCACCACCGCCGATATCAAGTGATTTGGGAATATCAACATCAAAATTCTCAATAGCATCGCTCGAAAGGTCATCAATGATTTCAATATTCTGCGATTCAAGTGACTCATAGAGTTTATCAAGCTCTTCAATGTCGAGGTGCATTTCCTCCATTGCGGCATCAATTTCCTGAGTTGTCAGTTTACCTGAAGCCTTGCCCTTTTCTATAAGTGATTTAAAGGGAGTTCTCTTTTCTGTTCCTTCCATAAAACACACATCCTTCATCCGTTATTTTTTATTAAAAAGTTTAATAAATTCCTCATCGCTGAGCTCCGACGCTTTTATATCCTTTGGCGAAGCACTGTTTTTAAGAACTTCTATGCAGTCTTCACATTCTTTAAGGGTATTGCTGAGCGTATTCGAAGAAATATAGATTCTTGTTACTGTATCCATTTCTTCGGGAGTAAAGCTCTCAGAAAAAACGCTTAAATTCGGATCAAGACCCTCATCAAGCTTTTGTGCAAGACACTCCATAACTCTGCGGTTAAACAAAGTCACAAAATCCTGCGGCGAAAATTTCTCTTTCAGTTTGTTATAAAAATCGGGGTTTCTCATAAAAGAAGCAATCAGCGTTTCTTCAGCTCTTGCCGCCCTTATGTTTTTTGCCCTTTCAGGATTATTTTTATCCGCAAAGCTCTTTTCGAGCATTGTGTCCTGCTCTTTTTTTCTTCTCACATCATCGGAACGCCTGAGCTTTGTTTTTGCGGAGCGTATCTGCGCCTTGATGCTGTCAACATTAACACCAAGCTCATTCGAAAGTCTTGTTGCATATATTTCGCTTTCTATGCTTCCGCATTCGGCAAGAATATTTGATGCCGCCATAAGAAAACGAAGTTTGCCGTCATCGGTGAGAATATTGTATTTGTTTCTCTCTTCGAGCAACTTATATTCGGTTTTGTTTGCCGCTTCGCTTAAAAGCGAGGCAAATCTTTCTTTGCCGTGGGTTCTTATGATTTCATCGGCATCCTTGCCGCCGCTCATTGCAACAACACGAAGCTTAAGCCCTGTTTTACCGAGAATGCTCAAAGCTTTTTCCGTTGCCTTTCTGCCCGCTTCGTCGTTATCGTAGCATATGATAACCTCATCAGCATATCTTGAAAGCAGATTTGCCTGCTCGGATGTGAATGCAGTTCCGAGACACGCTATGGCATTGCCGAATCCCGCCTGATGGAGCGCTATAACATCCATATAGCCCTCAACAAGAATCAGCTTATTCTCATTGGCATTCTTTGCAAAATTCAAAGCAAAAACGCCGTTGCTCTTTTTATAAACCAATGTGTCCGAAGTGTTGATATACTTGGGCTTCGAGCCATCCATAACTCTGCCACCGAAAGCAATAACATTGCCGCGAAGGTCAATTATCGGAAACATAACACGGTTTCTGAAATTATCGTAACAGCTTGTCCTGCCGTTTTTTTCGCTTCTTCTTGCAAGATTTGCAAGCACAAGCTCTTCCTCGGTGAATCCTTTTGAGCGCATATGCTCAATCAGCTTTCGCCAATCATTCGGTGCATATCCCAGCCCGAATTTTGTTATTGTATTTATCGACAGACCTCTTTTGAGGAAATACTCAAGAGCAGGTCTGTTTTTCTCATCCATCAGGCAGGCATTGAAAAATCTTGCCGCCTCGCGGTTTGCCGCAAGTAATCGCATTCTCTTTTTTGAGAGGGTGTCATCATATCCGTCTTCGGGCATTGACATACCAGCTATCTGCGCAACGGCTTTTACGGCTTCTATATAATCAAGGTTCTCAATTCTTCGAACAAAGCTTATAACATCGCCGCCCGCCCCGCAGCCGAAGCAATAAAACGAGCGTGTATCGGGATAAACTGTGAACGAGGGGGTTTTTTCGTTATGGAAAGGGCAAAGACCAACAAGCGTTTTGCCTCGTCTTTTAAGATTCACATGGGATGATATAACCTGGTCAATATCAACTTTATCCTGCAAATCCTGAATAAATCTTTCGTTTATAGCCGTAAAACCCACCTCACTTTCTTTTTATATAATTATCAGTCAGATTGACCAGTCATCGGTTTTTGTCCATGCCTTGGGCACATATAAATCATTAAAAACTCTTACGGCATAACGGTCTGTCATACCCGCAATAAAATCGCAGGCTGCAATATCAATACCGTCTCTGAACGCAATTTCTTTGAACTGCATCGGAAGAGCCTCGGGATTCTGCGTAAAATGATGATAAAGCCTTTGTATCATTTCCATTGCCTTGCCCTCTTCGCTCTTGCAGGCAGGGTTTGTGTAAACCTTATCAAACATAAACTGATGAAGCTCATCAAAATATAATTTAACATCAGGGTCAAGAACAATATCATCGGTGCTGTTATTTATACAGCTTAAAACAAGAGTGTTTATTCTTTCACTCTTTGACTGACCGAGTACCTTGCGGATTTCGGGAGGAATATCATCCTCGCACATTATACCCGCAACGGTTGCATCTTCAATATCGTGGTTAATATAAGCGATTCTGTCTGCAAGGCGGACTATTCTGCCTTCAAGAGTTGCCGCCTGCTCGCCGTTAGTGTGGCGTTCAATGCCGTTTCTCACTTCATATGTAAGATTAAGACCCTTTCCGTCTTTTTCAAGAAAATCAACAACTCTCAGGCTCTGCGAATAATGCTTGAATCCTCCGATCGAAACCGAATTCAAAGCCCTTTCGCCGGCGTGGCCGAAAGGAGTATGCCCCAAATCGTGGCCGAGTGCAATTGCCTCTGTCAGGTCACAGTTAAGATTGAGCGCACCCGCAATTGTTCTTGCAATCTGCGAAACCTCAAGAGTATGAGTGAGTCTTGTTCGGTAATGGTCGCCCTCGGGTGAAAGAAAAACCTGGGTTTTATGCTTAAGGCGGCGAAAAGCATTTGAATGAATTATTCTGTCTCTGTCTCTTTGAAATGCGGTGCGCACGGGGCACTCCTCTTCGGGAATCGCTCTGCCCTTGCTTTCGCTTGCAAGCGCGGCATATTCGGACAAGGTCTGCTTTTCTCTTTCGCAGGCTTTTTCTCTGATGGTGCTCATCATATCACCCCTTCTGAATTTCTATACTGTTTAAAGTTTGCAAAGTACTTCAAAAAATCCGTAATTTTTTCAAAAAAGTCCCCTTGAAAGCCTTAAAAGCTTTCAAAGGGAGTTGTTTCAATCTATATCGGCAAAAAATTCTTCTGTTTTTTCTGCCATATATCTGCCGTTGCTGACATCAACAAGCTTTGCATTAAAACCGTCAACAATTTCAAGCGGCATTCTGAAAATAAGGGTTACATTGTCTTCAAACAAAGTATCCTCAATAACGCCGCCGCTTTCGGGCACAAGCGATGAAAGCTTACCGTAAAAATAATAATCGCAGGTTACTTTAAGCCTTGCGCACATTGCACGGGTAACAATTCCGCCCGCCTGAACAGCAATTGATGCAGAATGAGAATATGCACGCACAAGACCGCCCGCACCGAGCATTATTCCTCCGAAATAGCGGGTAACAACAACTGCGCAGTCGGTAACACCCGTTTTTTCAAGCACATCAAGCACGGGAATACCCGCCGTGCCCTGCGGTTCACCGTCATCGGAATATCTTTTTATTCCGCCCTCACGGATAACATATGCATAAACATTATGCGTTGCATCCCAATGTTTTTTGGAAACAGAAGAAATGAATTCCAATGCCTGTTCCTGAGTTGTGACATGGGCAATATGCCCGATAAATCGGGATTTTTTAACTATATATTCATCTTTCGCATCATTTCTGATGGTTTTATAACTATTCATTAAAGCACCCCAAAAAAGCAAAGCGGTGCACGCAAAATGCACCGCTTAAATATGCTTTTATTTGTTGTTGATATTGAAACGCTTGTTGAAGCGATCAACACGTCCGCCGGTGTCAACGAGCTTCTGCTTACCTGTAAAGAACGGATGGCATTTTGAGCAGATATCAACACGAAGATTTTCCTTTGTTGAACCGGTTGCAATAACCTCACCGCAAGCACAGCGGATTTCGGTCTGTTCGTACTTAGGATGGATTCCTTCCTTCATCAATGTCACCTCTTTCGGTATATCCATAAACATAACAAATGGATTTTAGCACAAGGATTTAAAAAATGCAAGTGTTTTTTTAAAAATTTTTGCTTGAATTTAATTTACGGCAATAATTTCGCCTAATCTGAATGAATAAATAAGTGTCTGGGCTACAGGCAGACCGATAACTTCCGATAAACAGCGTCGATAAACAGAAAGCTGTTCCTTATATTTTTCAGCAAGTTCTTCGGGATTTGACGCCCTGTCTGTTTTGAAGTCAACAATAATAAGCTTACCGTTTTCTTCAAATGCACAGTCAACAACACCCTCAATGATTACACTTTCCCCTTCTGCCGCTTCGGCAGGAATTTCGGGATGCATTTCAGCAAGCGGCACCGATGCGGTGAATGCATATTCTTTATATACCTTATCAGATTCCGCTATTCTTCGGGCAAGACTGCTTTCAAAGAAATCGCTTACCGACTTTTTATCAACCGCATTCGCCTCATCCTCTGTAAGCATACCGTTTTCAACAAGTCTGCAAAGTTCTGCATCAACCGAGTTGCGGGCTTCATTATAGTTTGCAAACTGCATAAATCTGTGGGTCGCCGTGCCTCTTTGTGCAGGGGTAAGCTTACCTTTGCCCATAAACGAAGGCTTTTTGGATGCAAAATATTCGCCGCCGATTTCTTCGCTGTTAAGCTTTGAAGCAATTCTTTTTCCAACAATACCGTTAAGCATTTCAAACGGATACTTATATTCAAGCCTTTCCTTTATCTGCGAAAGCATTTCTTCATTTGCTTCGGGCTGAATTATTTCTTCGAAAAATTCTTCTTGCTCATAATTGCCGCTTATTATTTCTGTTTTAAGCTTTGTTTCGCAAGGCAAAACAAGTCTTTCCGAAAGCCCTGCCTTCATTCGCAACGAGTGGGCATCGGGATGTCTTAAAAGTGCGGAAAGAATGCATTCGGAATAGGAAGTGAAAGAATTAACGCTGAACGGGTCAAGTCTTTCGGTTACTCTTATTTTTGAAGCAATCCCCGTCAGAGTTTTTGACCAATCTGCCGCAGACGAAAGCATAATAAGCCTCTCTTTTGCTCTGGTTAATGCAACATAAAGAATGCGAAGTTCTTCCGAATGGTTTTCTTTAACAGTTTCAAGCTTTGCCGCCATTCTCGGAAGGGTATCAAATTTGAACGCACCGTCGTTGGTTTTTATTCCAACACCGCTGTTGCGAGCAATTATAAGCTCCTTTTTCAAATCAAGGGTACTGTATGATTTTTCACAAGCTCCGACGAAGCAAACAGGGAATTCAAGACCCTTACTCTTATGAATCGTCATTATTTTAACCGCATTTGCAGCCTCGGATTTTGTTTCTCCGCATTTCACACTGCTCTTGTTTCCAATTGCGGAATCAACATATCTTATGAATCCCGAAACACCTTTACTGCCCGTGTTTTCATATTTATTTGCAAGGTCAATGAAAAGATTAAGGTTTGCTCTGCGGTTTTCGCTGTTTTTCATCGCACAGACTATTGCACCGAAGCCCGTATCTTCAATAAGTCTGCGCACAAGCTCACCCGTTCGCAGAGTTGAAGCAAGAGTTCGCATTTCTGCGGTTTTTTCAAGAAAAACCCTTGCTTTTCCGTTGCCGTTTTCCGCTGAATTGACAAGGCAGGCATAGATTGAGCCTTTTTTAAGACCCGAACGCATATCTGCAAGCTCATCGGGAGTGAATCCGAAAACGGGCGAAATCATAACCGCAGTTAACGGAATATCATCAACGGGATTATCAATAACTTTGAGAAGTGAAAGCAAAAATGTTATTTCGGGCGTTTCAAGAATGCCCTTTGCCGCCTCACAGCTGACGGGTATACCTCTGCGGGTAAACTCATCAACAAAAGGTTTTGAATCAACCTTAATACTGCGAAGAAGTATGCAAAAATCTTTGTAGTCAGCATTTCTGCCGTCGGCAAGCTTCAGACCGTTCGCAACAGCTTTTTCAATATAATCCGCCGCAAACTTCGCCTGAACGGAAAGCTGTTCATCCTTTTCAGCCTCAAAGAGATACACTTCGGTATCCGCACCTTCAGAGGGTTTATAATCCGCCGCGGCTTCAAGACGTTCTTTTTCATCATAATCAAGTCCGCCCGCCTCACGGCTCATAATATATGCAAAAATAAAATTGATAATTTCCGTAACACCTTTTCGGCTTCGGAAGTTCTTGCCGAGAGTTATTCTTGCGGGATAATTTTCTTTTTCATTTTCATATTCTTCAAGCCCGTCTCTTCTTGCAAGAAAGATTTCGGGCATAGCCTGCCTGAAACGGTAAATGCTCTGCTTGACATCGCCAACCATAAACAGGTTGTTTTCATTTCTTGAAAGTGCGTTGAATATCATATCCTGCGCCATATTGACATCCTGATATTCATCAACAAGAATTTCGGCATAGTTTGCAGAAAGCTCATTTGCAAGAGCAGTTTTTTTATAGCCGTTTTCATCCTTTTCAAAGAGCAACTTAAGGGCAAGGTGAAGAGTATCGCTGAAATTCGCCTGGTTTGCCTCAAGCTTTAGTCTGTTAAGCTCTTCATCGAATGCAAGCACCGCATCGATAAGCTTTGCAACAATCGGAGCAAGATATTCCAAATCTTCGAAATGCTCGCCCGCACTTACTGAAAGAAGACCCGTGATTTTTTTCTTGAGTGTATCTTTATAATCGTTTCTTACGCTTTTACAAATCTCTTTTATTTCGGATTCATAACCTGCAGAGGTGCGTTTGAAGTTTTCAAATGTAATATTATTGAATGCCGCAACAATTTCATCCCAGGGTTTACTCAATGCTTCTTTAAGCTTTTCAAATGTTCTTGCATCCTCTTCAAAAGCAACCGAATATTTAGCCTGAAGTTCAGGTTCTTCGGAAAGCAAATCAAGGCAATGCTCAATGCTGTCAAGAGCATTCTCAACATAGCTTTCAAGATATTCTTTGATTATAATTCCCCATCTGCTCTCTTCGGGAGCAACGGGATTGCCGAAATCATTTTTCAATGAAATCAACCAATCTTCAGGAAACGGATATGCCTGCGAAAGCTTATGCAGAGTATAGATTGCCTGAATAAGCTTTCCGTCATCTCTGTTGTCACTTATGAGATTGCAGAGATTTATAAAATCGGGCTCGTTTTTTCCGTAAAGCTCTTCAACAACGGTATTGACCGCTTTGCTTTTAAGTATATCAAGCTCACCGTCATCAATGAGAGTAAAATCGGGTGAAATTCCGAGTGCGTGAAAATTTTCTCTTACAAGATTAATACAAAAAGAGTCTATCGTGCAGATATTTGCGCAAGGGAGCATAAGCTGCTGACGGCGAAGAGCCTTATCCGACGGATTCTGCGCTATTTTTTTGCTTATTGCCGCGGCAATTTTTTCTTTCATCTGTGCGGCGGCGGCATTTGTGAATGTAACAATAAGCAGATTTTCAACACCGCAGGGATTCTCTTCATCGCATATTCTTCTTATAACTCTTTCAACAAGCACCGCTGTTTTGCCCGAGCCTGCAGCCGCGCTGACAAGCAGAGTGCCCTTGCGCGCATCAATTGCTTTTTGCTGGTCATTCGTCCACTTCATCGGCTTCGGCTCCTTTCTCAAGCATTCCGAGTACATCTTCAAGCTTCATATCGTCAAGCTCATAAACGGGAATATTTTCTTCATATCCGCAAACAGCTTTATAATCACAATAATCGCAGACGGTTTTATAGTTTCCTCCGTAAACGGGCTGTGCGGGAATTTTACCCGAATGAAGCTCTTTTGCCATATCAACAAGAATTTTATCCGCTTTGTTTTTAAGCAATTCAAGCTGTTTAAGACTTATAAGCGAACCGCTCATTTGGCCTTTTTTGAAATCAACGGGAATATAAATTCCGCTTGCATCTTTATCCATTGCAAGCACAACATCGCAATCACTCAGAACAATACCGTCGCTTCGGCACATTTTCTGAATTTTATCGTTAAGCTTTTCTCTGTCTTCGCCTCTTTCGGCTGAAATCTGCGGAGATTTTGCCGAATAATAAAGCACACCTGCAGGGGTAACTTCGCCGTATTTATCTTTTCCGTTCTGCCAGAGAGTGAAAAGATAAATCAACATCTGCATATTGAGTCCCTGAAGCACATCGCTCAATTTAAAACTCTTGCCCGATGATTTATAGTCAACAATTCTGATATATTTCCTGCCGTTTATTTCGGCTGTATCAACACGGTCAACCGCACCTGAAATGCTGATTTTTCCGCTGTCAAAATCCAGTTCATAGGGTGGAATTTCGCCGTCAGAACCGATTTTAAGCTCGAAATCAACAGGTTCAAAAGAGCTTGATTCAAGTTCTTTTATAAGTCTTTGCGCAACATCGCAAACCGAAACGGCAAGCTTGTTATAAAGATACATAAATCTTTCACTCTGATTTTCTCCGCCAAGCTTTGAAATCAGATATTCATTCATTATGCGGTTTATATATTCAAGAATCTTCTCTCTTGAAAGTGCAAAAAGACTTTCACCCTTGAAATCCTTCAGAAGCATTTCAAGAACATAGTGAATTATATTGCCCTTCTGCATAGGGTCAAGCTCCGCAATTTTTCGGGGCATAGCCTTGATTCCGTATCTGCAGAAATATGAAAACGGACATTTATGATAGCTTTCAACTCTTGAAGCTGAAATGAACATATTGTTGCCGAAAAGAGCCTTTGCGGTCTCTTTGCTTTCGATTGAAAAATCTCTGTTTCCACCCGCTCTTTCAAGTGCGGAAAGCTTGCCTGAATATTCAGGCTTTTCCGAAAAATATTCATAGAGCGAATTGCTGAACTCATTATCCTTGCTTTTGTTTTTGGCATACTGCTCAAAAGCAACCGCTTCGCCCTCAACATAATACATTCCGCCAAGCTGGGAAGCATCGGTTTCCTTGCATTCGGGGAAAAGCTCTTTGATTTTTATATAAAGCTCCGAGGGTGCAAGCTGTTCACCCTTTGCGTTTCTTTCGGGACAGCAAACAAAAAGCTTTTCCGATGCGCAGCAGAAAGCGTTATATGCTATAAGCTTTTCTTCGGCAAGCTTATATTCGCCGAAGCCTGAAAGCTCAAGACCCATTTCGCTCATTTTTCTGCGGTCATTATCCGTTAATGCTGTTCCCGAAGAAGGTGCGGCAGGGAAAATTCCGCTGTTAGCGCCCGCAATAAACACTGCTTTTGGTGCAATGGTTCTTATTCTGTCTGCCGAGCCTATGGTTATTTCATCAAGTCCCTGGGGCAAACTGCCGACAGTCTGCACCGAGAGCATAAGTTCCATTGCCTGCGAAAATTCGGAAGCGGTGATATATCTGTTTCTGAAAAGTGTTTCAAGGCTGTCAAGCATATCTATAACAACATTCCAGAGTCTTTCAAGCTCAAGAGCGATTCCGCTTTCGCCCGATTTTTCAAGCTTTTTCGCAAGAATTCTTATGCTTTCTGCGGCATTAATGCTTTCAAGGAAATCATATACCGCCTGTGCCGCTTCCGAACCTGTTGCATCTTCAAGACCTTTTTTCAGAACACAAAGAGGCATAACTGCTTTTTTGCGCAGTTCATTCAGGTTTTCAAGCTGTGCAGAATCTTCGGGCATCATTTCAACGCCGAATCCGCGCGGATTTCTTTCCCAATCCGAAAGCCATCCGCCGCCGTTTATCTGCCACATATAACAGTAATTTTCAAGTTCGGATATCTCTTCAACAGTCATTCCCGTTAACCCTGTTTTGAGATAACGCATAAGAGTTTCCGTATCAAATCCGTTTGCCGCAACCTGAACTGCATTGCTCACAAGAGCAACAACAGGTGATGCATCAACAGGCTGACGGCTGTCATCAAAAACGCTTATTCCGCATTTTTTCAGTGCACTTCTAAGCGGTGCTTCATAATCGGCACTGTTTCTTGCTATAACCGCAATATCGCGGCATCTGTAGCCGTTTTCGCGTATAAGTTTCTTTGCAGAACAAGCTATAAATTCACATTCGGCATAAATATCCGCCGCCTTGCAGAGTGTTATGTTTTCGCACTCATCCTCATAAACATTGGGCGAGGGTGAAAAGAGTTCCTGCTCAAGCGCTGAAAGCTCGGGAGAAAAATATCTTGTGAACTGCGGCGGAAAGTTATTGAATTTATTGCGCATTGAAAGATACTGCGGTTTTGCGATTACAACCGCATTTTTCTTTGCAATATCAATAAGCTTTTTCGCAGTTCTTTTTGTGTGGGCAAAAAGGTCGGTTTCGTCATCGGAATTATTGATATTATCGGTGCAGAGTGTAACATAAACAGCCGCCGCTTTGGATAAAATATGCTCAATAACCTTATATTCCTGACCCGTAAAGCCTCTGAAAGAATCTATAAAAACAATTCTGCCTTTAAAATAATCGTTTTCAGGCAAAACATCGCAAAGCTCATCAAGCAGATTATCGGGATTAAAATAACTGCCTTCAATCATTGCGTCATATGAATCAAGAACATTCACTATATCGGAAAGCTTCATTTTGAGCAAGCCTTCTTCCATTCCCGCCGCCGCAAGACGCACGGCATCGGTTGAAAGAGAATTCTGCTTGAATTCGCTTGAAAGTGCCGTGAATTCGGAAATTACCGAGCGTCTGCCCGTATGCTTTCTATAAAGCTTCAGCTTATCTTTAACCGCCTCAAGCGCCATTGACATCAGAGCCGCCTTTGCAGCATCGTCAAGTCTTCTGCGCTCGTGAAGTGCGGGCTTGCCAACCAATTTTTCTCCGAGTGCCGTAAAGCTTAAAACATCAATATCAGCCATAGCTTCGGCTCCCATTCTGCCAAGCATTATTTTTTCGCTCATAAACGAAAACTGCTCGGGCACAATGAGAGTTATTTTTTTATCGGCTTTTGAAAATTGCTGTGCAATATTCATTATGTGGGTGGTTTTGCCTCCGCCCGTTCTTGATAAAATCAGATAAAGCATACCAAATCTCCGAAAACTTAAAGATAGATTTATTATAACATATACAAAGATTTTTGTCAGTATTTTTTATAATAAAATGCGTTCAATTTCCGTTTGCTTGACATTAAATATGTTATATGCTAATATATATCGTGAATTTTTATGATTGAAAGGAGCAAATCCATAATGGATGACCCGGGCCCTGCGATCGAAATCGTGTTAAAACTTTTACTTTTATTTGTTCTTATCCTTGTTAATGCATTCTTTGCAATGAGCGAAATGGCAATTGTTTCTCTTAACGACACAAAGATGCAGAAGCTTGCCGAAGAGGGCAACAAAAAAGCAAAACAGATTGTTAAACTCACCGAAAATTCAAGCAGATTTCTTTCGACAATTCAAATCGGCGTTACTCTTGCAGGCTTCCTCACTTCGGCATCAGCTTCGCAGAACTTTGCCGATATGCTCACAAATGCTTTGAGCAAAACCGCAATAGTAAACTTTATTCCGTTGAGCGTTATTGACGTTGCATCGGTTATTGTTATCACTATACTTACCTCATATTTTTCACTTGTTCTCGGCGAACTTGCACCCAAAAGAATTGCAATGCAGATTCCCGAAAAAGTTTCGTATAAAGTTGTCGGCTCACTCTTATTTATCGCTTCCGTAACAAAGCCGTTTGTTAAATTCCTCGCGCTTTCAACCAATGCCATTGTTCGTCTTTTAGGTTTCGACCCCAATGCTGACGAAGAGAATGTTACCGAAGAAGAAATCAGAATGATGGTTGATGTAGGCGGTGAAAAAGGCGTTATTGAAGATACTCAGAAAGAAATGATAGATAATATTTTTGAGTTTGACGACCTTGACGCGGGCGACATAATGACCCACCGAACAGAGATGACTGCAATTGAAGTCAGCCGTTCACTTAAAGAGGTTGCGGAAATTGCTGTTGAAAACGGATATTCGAGAATTCCTGTTTACAAAGACGACCCCGACAGCATCGTCGGTGTTCTTTACGCAAAAGATTTGCTTAAATTCGTAGGTCACAATATTCCGACCGAACTCACCATAGAAAAAGTTATGAGAAAGGCACTTTATGTGCCCGAAACTCAGGCTTGCGGAGATCTTTTCAAGGCAATGAACGAAAGCCGCACCCAGTTTGCCGTTGTTGTTGATGAATATGGCGGCACCGCAGGTATCGTTACCCTTGAAGATGTTCTTGAATCCATCGTAGGTAATATTCAGGATGAATATGATGACGAGGAAGAAGAAATCAAGAAAATTGACGAAACAACCTTCACCGTTGACGGCACAACAGACCTTGATGAGGTTGACGAGCTTGTTGGCGTTGAGCTTCCCGAAGGCGATTATGATACCCTCGGCGGTTTCGTTACCAGCCTTCTCGGCTATCTCCCCTCCGAAAGGCCCGAGGAATCCGCTGTTGCGGAATATAAAAATCTCCGTTTCACCGTTCTTTCTTTTGAAGAGCGAAGAATCGGCGAAATCCGAGTTGAAATTCTGCCCGTAGAAAGCAGCGATTCTGACGAAGAAGATGAAGATTAAAAAGCGGGCTGCTGATGCAGCCCGCTTTTTTCAGAAGGGATATAAATATGAACAAAATCAATATTATTCCGATGCCCAATAAAGTGACATATCTCGGCGGCGAAGTTTCCGTTAAAAGCCTTGAAACAACGGTTCAGCTTTCCGATGCGCTCGCAGAGGAAGAATATGTGCTGACTGTTGACAGCGACGGCATAAAGCTTATTGCGGGAAGCAAAAAAGGCGAATTTTACGGCAGACAGAGCATTGCACAGCTCGGCAAAATCTGCCCCTGCGTAACAATTGAAGATAAGCCTGCATATAAATACAGAGGCTTTATGCTCGATACTGTAAGACACATTATTTCTCTTGATGAAACAAAGAAAATGATAGATGCCGCCGCAAGCGTCAAAATGAACGTTATGCATTGGCATTTAACTGATGACCAAGGCTTCCGTATGTTCATTGAAAGCAGACCCGAAGCAGCAAAACTCGGTTCGGTAAGAGACCATTCGGGCTTCGGCACATTAAAAGAAAGCGGCGAATATTCGGGTTATTTCACAAAATCCGAGCTTCGCGAAATCGTTGAATACTGCGCCGAAAGATATATAACAGTTATTCCTGAATTCGATATTCCCGGTCATTGCTCCGCTCTTCTTCACTCATATCCCGAAATTTCCTGCAAAGGCACCCCCGTTGCCGTTAAAACTCACCAGGGAATATTTGAAGATATTCTGTGTGCGGGCAAGGAAAAAACCTTTGAAATTGTGTTTGATATTCTTTCGGAAATGCTTGAAATTTTTCCATCGGAATATATTCATATAGGCGGCGACGAGGCTCCGAAAGCAAGATGGAAGGAGTGCCCCGACTGTCAAAAGCGAATTAAAGAACTCGGCCTTAAGGATGAGGAAGCTCTTCAGGGATGGTTCACAAACCGTATCATCGAATTTCTTGAAAAAAACGGCAGAAAAGCCATTGTCTGGAACGAAAGTCTTAAGGGCGGAAACCTTAAAAATTCCGCAACGGTGCAAAAATGGATGGACAGAAAGAATCTTTCCTCCGATTTTGCCAATAACGGCGGCAAAGTTATCGTTTCCGAGTTTTTCCGATATTATTGCGATTACCCCTACGGTATGACTCCGCTTATCAAAACCTATAACTATAATCCTGTCCATAAAACCGTTGAAAAGCCTGAAAACATCATCGGTGTTGAGGCAACAATATGGACCGAATATATCAATAATTTTGATAAGCTCTGCTATATGTGTTTCCCAAGATTTACGGCAATTGCCGAATCAGGCTGGACTCTGCCCGAAAACAGAAATCATTCCGATTTCATCCGCCGTTTTATTGCATATACCGAAACGCTTGATAAATTCGGCATAAAACCCGCATCGCCCGAAGAATGGAACCCATCGCTGTTTGGCAGGCTTTCAAAATCGCTTTCATTTGCAAACAGCATCAGACACAGAGCATAAAAAGAAGAGGTACGGAATTCCGTACCTCTTTGATTTTTATTTTTTATTAACTCTTCCGATATAGCTGAAAGCTTCAAGCACCGCAACAACAGATACAAAGCCGCAAGCTAAAATAAGCGATAACTTAAGGTCAACAACGCCGTTTTTCCAGATATCCCACATAATTTCGCATGCAATAAGATAAATTGCTGCTTCGCCCGAAAGAAGCGAGAAAATGTGAAGACCTGTTATTTTTTTGCTTCCGATAAGCGCCGAGTCAATCGCAACAAAGGCTGCCATAAGAATTGTGAGCGGCAGGAAGAAATTTGAAAGCCAGCCCATATGACCCGATTTATGCGCTATGTAATAAAGATACAGAACAATTGAGCCAAAGCAGATAAGGCTTGTTACCAAAGGCGGAGTTATGCGAAGAACGGGAAGAACTGCTATAACCCATGTAACAAGAAGAGCACCTACAACATAACCGAACCAGTAATCGTAACGGTCAAATGCAACATCTATTGCAATGCATATTGTTGAAGGGAACACAAGCAGAGCGGTGAAAAGAGCCGCATAGCTTTTTGAGCCTTTTCCGGGAGTTTTGAACAAGGGCTTTTTATCCTGTGAATTGTTAGGCTGTGAAACGGGAACTGCCTCAACCTGAGGAGCTTCGGCTGCCGTGCAATCGGGGCAAGCTGTTACGCCGTCGGGAAGCTGTTTTCCGCAATTTTGACAATACATAGAAATACCTCCTTATTTTGCTAATTTACATTATACATTAAAATTTTTAAAAATCAATATCACTTTAAAAAATTGACAAATAATTAATAGTGTTGTAATATATATTGATATTAAAATTTTTATATAGAAAGGCTGTTGACATATATGGCAATATTCAGACCGTTCAAGGCAATAAGACCCGTTCCTGAATACGCTTCAAAAGTTGCTGCACTCCCCTATGATGTTATGAACAGTGCAGAGGCGGCAGAAATGGTTAAAGGCAACCCTTATTCTTTCCTTCACGTTGATAAAGCGGAAATAGATTTACCCGAGGGCACTGATTTATATTCCGAGCAGGTTTATCTTAAAGCAAGAGAAAATATGGATAAGCTTGTTTCAGACGGCATCTGCAAGCAGGATGAAGAGCCGAAGTTTTATATTTACCGCCAGATAATGAACGGCAGAAGCCAGACAGGTCTTGTAGGCTGTGTTTCCATTGATGATTATATTAATAACATCATCAAAAAGCACGAGCTTACCAGAGCAGATAAAGAAGCCGACAGAATAAATCACGTTGATTACTGCGACGCCAACACAGGACCTATCTTCCTCACATACCGCCCCAACGGCGATATTGCGGCAATACTTGCCGACTGGAAAGAAAATCACGCTCCCGTTTATGATTTTGTTACCGATGACGGAATTGCAAACACCGTTTGGGTAATCGACTGCCCCGAACTTATCGCAAAAATCGCAGAGCTTTTTGCAGGTGTTGATTATCTTTATATTGCTGACGGTCACCACCGTGCGGCATCTGCAGTTAAGGTTGGTCTTAAACGCCGTGAACAAATCCCCGATTATAACGGAAGCGAAGAGTTCAATTATTTCCTTGCTGTTCTTTTTGACTGCGATGAGCTTGAGATTATGGATTACAACCGCGTTATGAAAGACCTTGCAGGCAACACTCCCGCAGAGTTCATTGAAAAAATCAGCAAAAATTTTGATGTTGAAGAAATCGGTGAAAATGCTTACAAGCCCGAAAAAGCTCACACATTCGGTATGCTGCTTGAAGGTAAATGGTATAAGCTCACCGCAAGAGAAAACACATTTGATGCTGCAGACCCCGTTGCAGCTCTTGATGTTTCAATTCTTCAGAACAATCTTATCTCCCCCATTCTCGGAATTGAGGACCCCAGAACAGACAAAAGAATTGATTTTGTTGGCGGAATAAGAGGTCTCGGCGAGCTTGAACGCAGAGCAAACGAGGATATGTGTCTCGCATTTTCAATGTATCCCACAACGCTTAAAGAGCTTATGGATATTGCTGATGCAGGCAAGCTTATGCCTCCCAAATCAACCTGGTTTGAGCCCAAGCTTTTAAGCGGACTCTTTATTCATAAATTAAAATAATATCGGTTAAACTATTCCCGAAAGGAATGGTTTAATGAATAAAGTCTGTTTTTTTGATACGAAGCCGTATGACAGAATATATTTTGATATGTTCAAAGAAAAATACGGCATAGAAATTGATTATTTTGAATCAAAGCTGAGTGCAAGAACCGCAGTTATGACCAAAGGATATGACGGCGTTGTTGCATTTGTTAATGACAGCATAACGGCAAAAACCATTGATATTCTTAAAGAAAACGGAATAAAAATAATAGCTATGCGCTGTGCGGGATATAACAATGTTGACCTTGCTGCCGCAAAAGGCGTTATGCCTGTTGTGAGGGTTCCCGATTATTCGCCCTATGCAATAGCAGAGCATACAATCGCACTTCTTCTCACCCTTGTCAGAAAAACTCACAAGGCATATATCCGCACCCGCGACCATAATTTCAGCCTCAACGGTTTTGTTGGTTTTGACCTTCACGGCAAAACAATGGGCATTATCGGCACGGGCAAAATCGGTCTTGCTCTTTCGGAGATATGCTTCGGTATGGGAATGAAGGTTATCGCATATGACCCCCACCCCACAAGCGAAAAAATCGAGTATGTTCCTCTTGAAGATTTATTCAGGCAATCCGATATTATATCGCTCCATTGCCCGCTCACAAGCAAAACCCGCTATATCATAAACCGCGAATCTCTTCTGCTTATGAAGAAAGGCGTTTATATAATAAACACATCCCGCGGTGCGTTGATTGACAGCGAGGCGTTGACAGATGCAATAAAAAGCGGTAAAATCGGCGGAGCGGGTCTTGATGTTTATGAAGAAGAAAGCGAATTCTTTTATGAAGACCTTTCCGACAGCGTGCTGAAAGACGATATTCTTTCGCGCCTTATTATGATGCCCAATGTGCTTGTAACATCACATCAGGCATTTCTCACTCACGAGGCTCTTCGCAAAATTGCCGAAACAACTCTGCAAAATCTGCAAAGCTGTTTTAACGGCGAAGAATTGAAAAACGAAATAATTTCCGATAAGAAAGTTTTATTAAGATAACTTTTCGGGGATGGCTGTGCTGTCCCCCGTACATATTGCACAAAGGATTTAAAATATAAGGTTTTATTGTATAAAATATGCTGATTATTTAAATAATATTCATTTTTGGTTGACTTTATACAATGTTTTATGTATAATTATGCGCATATTCTAATCTGAGGTATTATCATATGAACAAGGCAAAAATTTTTATAGACGGCAAAGAAGGCACAACGGGTCTGCGTATATTCGAAAGACTTCGAGAAAGAGAGGATGTTGAAGTTTTTTCTCTTCTCGATGAATTGCGAAAAGACACCGCCGCAAGAAAAGAAGCGCTTAACAATTGCGATATTGCTTTCCTCTGCCTTCCCGATGCGGCATCAATTGAAGCGGTTTCTCTTATAGATAACCCCGAAGTTAAAGTTATTGATGCTTCAACCGCTCACCGCACTCTGCCCGATTGGGCATACGGCTTCCCCGAGCTTTCGGCACAGCATCTTGAAAAAGTTAAGAATTCCAAGCGTGTTGCCGTGCCCGGATGCCACGCAAGCGGCTTTGTTGCTCTTGTTTATCCGCTCGTTGCCGCGGGAATTCTTCCCGCAGATGCCCTTATCACCTGCCACTCCATAACAGGCTACAGCGGCGGCGGCAAAAAAATGATTGCCGAATACGAAAACGGATGCAGAACTCCGAATTTTGATTCCCCCCGCCAGTATGCTCTGACTCAGCAGCATAAACATCTTAAGGAAATGAAGGCTGTTACCGGTCTTGAAAAAGCTCCGATATTCTGCCCCATCGTTTCCGATTATTACAGCGGTATGGCAGTAACAGTTCCTCTGTTTGCTGAAAATCTTGCAGAGGGCAAAACAATGAGCGATATTATAGAAGTGTATAAAAATACATATACAACCGATTTTGTAAGCTACAAAGAAGATACAGGAAGCGATGCAATGCTCTGCGCCAATGCTCTTCGATGCAAAGACAATATGGAAATCTTTGTTCAGGGCAACGAAGAAAGAATTCTGCTTATTGCAAGATTCGATAATCTCGGCAAAGGTGCTTCGGGCGCTGCAGTAGAATGTATGAATATAATGTTAGGGCTTGACCCCAAAACGGGATTAAGTATAGGAGAATAAATAATGATAAAAGAAATTAAAGGCGGCATCTGCGCCGCAAAAGGATTTACCGCAAGCGGTGTTCATTGCGGAATAAGAAAGAACAAAACAAAAAAAGACCTCGCTCTTATTTTCAGCGAAAAGAAAGCGGCAGCGGCTTGTGTTTATACCCGGAATCTTGTTAAGGGTGCACCACTCACGGTTACAAAGAATAACGTTGCAAACGGCTATGCTCAGGCAGTTATCTGCAACAGCGGCAACGCAAACACCTGCAATGCAAACGGCATTGAAATTGCAGAGCAGATGTGCTCACTTCTTTCAGCTGAACTCAATATAGATGCAACTGATGTTATCGTTGCTTCAACAGGCGTTATCGGTCAGCCTCTTGACATAACACCCATCGCAGAGGGAATCCCCTCCCTCGTTAAAGAACTTAAAGCAGACGGCAACGATGCTGCAACTGCTATTATGACAACCGATACCAAAGAAAAATGTGCATCATATTCATTTGAAATCGGCGGCAAGGAATGCCATATAGGCGGCATTGCAAAGGGCTCCGGTATGATTCATCCCAATATGGCAACAATGCTTGTTTTTGTTACCACAGATGCTGCAATCTCTCCCGAAATGCTTCAGAAAGCATTGAGCAATGATGTAAAGAGTTCATTCAATATGATAAGTGTTGACGGCGACACTTCAACAAATGATATGGTTTCCGTTATGGCAAACGGTATGGCAGAAAATACTGAAATCGTTGCAGATGGTGCTGATTTTGATGAATTCTGCAAAGCCCTCAACGCAGTAACAACAACTCTTTGCAGAATGATTGCGGGCGACGGCGAAGGCGCAACAAAGCTTCTTGAATGCATCGTTTCGGGTGCAGAAAGCGAAGAAACCGCAGTTACCGTTTCAAAATCAGTTATCTGTTCATCGCTTTTCAAAGCTGCAATGTTCGGCGCTGATGCAAACTGGGGCAGAGTTCTCTGCGCAATCGGTTACAGCGGTGCTGATGTTGATGTTACAAAAATCGATGTTTCATTCAAATCAAGTGCAGGCAGCATTGATGTTTGCAAAAACGGTGCAGGCATTGACTTTTCAGAAGAAATTGCCAAAGAAATCCTTATTCAGGATGAAATTCAGGTGCTCATCAATCTCAACAGCGGCGATGTTTCGGCAACCGCTTGGGGCTGCGACCTGACTTATGACTATGTTAAAATAAACGGAGACTACAGAACTTAAGGTGAATAAAATGGAACTTTCAAATGCAAAAAGAGGTCAGGTGCTTGTTGAAGCTCTGCCCTATATTCAGAAATATACAAATAAAATAGTTGTTATCAAATACGGCGGAAACGCTATGATAAACGAAGAACTCAAAAATGCCGTTATGGGCGATATTGCCTTGCTGGCACAAATCGGTATCAAAGTTGTGCTCGTTCACGGCGGCGGTCCCGAAATCAGCGATATGCTCAAGAAGATTAACAAAAAGAGCGAATTTGTTGACGGTCTTCGCGTAACAGACAAAGAAACCGCAGATATTGTTCAGATGGTTCTTGCGGGCAAGGTTAACAAGAGCCTTGTTAATAAGCTTGAAAGCCTTGGAGGCAAAGCAATCGGTCTTTGCGGCGCAGATGGCAATCTTATCACCGCAAAGGTGAAGGACGAGCGTCTTGGCTTTGTTGGCGAAATAACAAACATAAATCCCCAGCCTATTCTTGACCTGCTTGAAAGCGGATATATTCCCGTTGTTTCAACAACAGGCTTCGACAGCGAGGGCAATATTTATAACATAAATGCAGACACTGCCGCCGCAGGCATTGCAGGCATTCTTAAGGCTGAAAGTTTTCTTTCAATGACTGATATTGCCGGCATTCTCCGCGATAAGGACGATCCCTCAACGCTTATTCCGAAAATTCAGGTAAGCGAAATTCCCGAACTGATTAATGACGGAATTATTTCAGGCGGTATGATTCCCAAAATCGACTGTTGCCGCGAAGCTATACGCAGAGGCGTCAGCAAAGTGTTTATCATAGACGGCAGAGAACCTCACTCGCTGCTTATTGAAATTCTTACTGATGAAGGTCTTGGCACAATGTTTGTGCAGGGTTAAGGTGAAACAATGAGTATTATAAATACCGACAAAGAGTATATTGCAGGCACTTATGCGCGTTTTCCCCTCGCACTTACAGAGGGCTGCGGTGCTCTGCTTTATGATGAAGAAGAAAAAGAATATATAGATATGGGCAGCGGAATAGCTGTTAACACCTTCGGTGTTGCCGATGATGAATGGCTTCAGGCAATAACCGAGCAGGCAGCAATTCTCGGTCACACATCAAATCTTTACTATACAAAGCCTTGCGCTGATTTGGCAGAGCTTCTTTGCAAAAAAACGGGAATGAAGAAAGTTTTCTTTTCAAACTCGGGTGCGGAAGCAAATGAATGCGCAATCAAAACAGCACGCCGCTGGGCTTTGCAGAATAAAGGCGAAGGCAATCACACAATAATCACTCTCAAAAACAGTTTCCACGGCAGAACAATAACAACTCTTGCCGCAACGGGTCAGGACTCATTCCACACCGAATTCGGTCCTTTCACAGAAGGCTTTGTTTATGCGGAAGCAAACAACCTTGAAAGCGTTAAAGCACTTGCCGATGAATATAACTGCGCCGCAATTATGATGGAAGCAATTCAGGGCGAAGGCGGAATTTATGTTCTCAACGACGATTTCGTAAAAGGCGTTTTTGAGATAGCAAAAGAAAAGAATATGCTCGTTATCTTTGATGAAGTTCAGACAGGTAACGGCAGAACCGGTAAGCTTTATGCTTATATGCATTACGGAGTAACTCCCGATATAGTTTCAACCGCAAAGGGTCTTGGAGGCGGTCTGCCTCTCGGCTGCACAATGCTCGGAGAAAAGGTTAAAGATACACTTACCCCCGGTTCTCACGGTTCAACCTTTGGCGGCAACCCCATCTGCTGTGCGGGTGCGTTAAGCATTCTTTCCAGAATAGACGAAAATCTGCTCAAGGATGTTACCGCAAAGAGTGAATACATGCTCTCTCGTCTGAACGGTGCAAAGGGCGTCAAGAGTGTTTCGGGCAAAGGATTTATGCTCGGCATTGAAACCGAAAAGCCCGCAAAGGAAGTTATTGCTTCCGCAATGGAAAAGGGAGTTCTTGTTTTAAGTGCTAAAACAAAGGTTCGCCTTCTTCCTCCTCTCAACATCACTTTTGATTTGCTTGAAATTGCAATGGATAAGCTTCTTGAAGCTATCGCTGAATAAAAAAATTAACGGGTCGGAAATTCCGACCCGTTTTTTTAATGCTTATTAACCTTTGATAAGTCTGATAAGCTCGCAAATGATAGCCCAGACCTTTGTGCCTTTGAATACAAGAAGGATATTGTCAAGGAAGCTCTTTTCTTCTTCAAATTCAAGAATATCACTTCCGTCATCAATAACAAGAGCCTGGCTGATGCAAAGACCGCCTTCGCCATAGATTTCAGCTCTTACATACTGAAAATCTTCTGCACCTTTAATTGTGTCAAGATCAAGAGTAACAGCACCGTTTAATGATGCCTTTGAAATAATATTGCCGTTTGCAATCCATCTGATTTCGGTTGCATCCTTTGCGGTTGCGGTAATCTTGTGTCCGTCAACAGTAAGGCTTGTGAACATAGGATAGGGAAGACCTTCGTTCATAACATCAATTTCAGCTTCGGGGCCTATTTTGTCATTAGGTCTGAGCTTTCTTGTAATCATGAAGAACGCACCGCTCTGCATGGTTTCCTTGATATGGTCAACATCATTTTCTTCCATCATAAACACGCTGAAAGAAGTGTCAACATTATCGGTGTTATGAGCATCGGTGTTGCTGAAGCCGATGATGTTCTTGCCGTAAGGAAGGCAATACATAAGAAGGTTATCCCAGAGAATTCTGTCATAGCCGGTTGTGCCGTTTCTTTCGTTAAAAACTTCCATACCGAGACAGCTGTCATATTTAAGCATAAGATCGCCGAAGAATTTGATGTTTTCGGGGTCATTTACCGCATCGGGATTATCGTTGGTTGCAAGCCAGTCACCGGGATGGTTGATATGTGAAAGACCGCCGTTTTCATCAACAAACTTTACTGCCTGCTCATAGCCGAATTCATTTTCCATACCGGCAAAGCCCTTACCCTTATCTAAAGGAAGGAAGAAACCGTTAACATGGTTCTTTGTGAGTGCAATGTAGTTGAGTTCGTTTGCACCAAGAACAGGAACCATCTTCTTGTTTCTTGCTACCCCTGTGGCATCGGGATATGAACCGTCCTGAATAGCCTTATATTCTTCTGTTGTGAGATGTTCATACTTGCAGCCGATGATGGGCTGATAAAGATAGAGTGCAGGGAAAGAAGGAGCTTCATCCCAGTCAGCACCTGTAACGCCGTGGTCTGCAACAGCAACAAAATCATAATCCTGATTATAATATTCTTTTGTCATTACAGAAAGAGAATCGCTTGCGTCACTGTAAGTTGTGTGTGTATGGAGTGTGCCCTTATATGCACCCCACGCATTATCGCCTTCCCAAATAACATCTTCATAAGGGGAAACGATTTCGTAATCCGCATCGGAAGCAAAACCGATAACTGCGAACTGCATAAGCATAATTGCCGAAAGCAATATGCTCAATACTTTTTTTGCATTTCTCATAACAACATCTCCTAAATAAATTATGTTTATATTAAAGCAAATTTTTGAAAAAAAGTCAATTATTAATTGCCGAAAGTCTTATGCAGGTTACCGAATATGCGGGAACGGTGTAATTGAATTGATTTGAAAAACCGTCAACCGTGAATTCCTCCATAATACAATCTTCTTTGGCTCCGAGAATATTATCATCGGCAAGGCTTTCGCCCGCAACCTGGCTTATTTTTGCGCTCTTTGCAATATCCTTGCCCGCAACATCAACCGCAACAACTCTGCTTGAAGATGTTACATTAACGATTTTAACAATAACATCGCCCGTTTCATCGGTGCTTACAACATGATAAGCCTCTGCTTCGGCGCCCGAAGCAAAATCCCAGTCAACATAAAGTTCGCCGTCTATATAGCACTTAACCTGTGTGCCCGAAACAACAACCTTGAGTTCATATGTTTTGCCCGTTTCAACGGTAAATGGTTTATCCGTGCCGATAATCTTGCCTGTTTTAATTCCGTTTTCAATCTTCTGCAATGACGAAACTGTATTTCCCCAGCCGCCGATATTCCAGAAATAATTATTATCGATATCTTTAACCGCAAACGGAATCAAAAATCCTTCTCCGCCGTCAAGCTTCGTTGCTTCAAGGGTGTATGTATAATTTGTCCAGTCTTCATCACCGAAATATGCAACGGAGCCCGTATTACTGTATTCCATCCAGGTTGAGCTTTGAACGAGCTTTCCGTTTTTGATTGAAAAATCGCCGTCGCTCGCCTTTTCCCAATGCCACCAGAACGGCACGGCAGTAAATGAATCCGAAGCGATTTTTCTGCCCGTATCATTATCAACAAGATTTATGTTATCAAATTCTGCCGCAGTATACCAGGTACCTACGCCAACTCTGCCCGTAAGAGGTGCTCTTTCAACTTTTGCGCCCTCAAGCGTTGATTTGAGGAGCGTTAAGCCCGCATTGGTTGAAAAAATCTTCTGCATATAATAGCTGATTGAGCCCGTGCTCTGATGATTGTTGAACCAAATCAGATCAGGTGCCCAATGCCTTGCGGTAAGATTACCGAAAAGCGGAGCATACGCCGCCATTTTTACTATATCGCCGTTTCTTTCAAGACCCGTCATATATGCCGCTTCTGCAAGCGCCGCTTTAAGCGTGTTTGATCTTGCCGCATATTCGCCAAGAAAAACATTTATCCCGCCGCCATAGAGAGTGTCTGTCATTTCAGAAGCATCTCTTTTATAATTATCCTCATCATAATAATCGGTGTTTTCCAAAAACCATTCAGGGTCATTATAATAATGCTGGTCGGTTGCACCCGCAAACGCAAGAACATCGCCGCCGTAGTTATTCATTATTTCTTCTTTTGCATATTCATAGGATTTGATGTAGTTGTCGCCGTGAGTACCGTCTGATGCACCTGAAGAATAAATCAGTTCAAGATCTTTATAAAGCTCGGGTTTTTCTGCTTTTGCTTCGTTGAATGAATCAAGAAAAGCCTTGTATCTTTCAAAATAAACCTCATTTTCATTCTCGTTTCCGATACAGATATATTTAAGTTCAAACGGCTCTTCGTGACCGAGTGAAGCCCTTACCTTGCCCCACTTGCTGTTTGCATCGCCTCGGCAGAACTCAACCAAATCATGCATATCCTGAATATACTGAGCAAATTCCTCGCTTTCCATATCAACGGGACCCATACCTCTCATCTGGCAATAAAGTCCGCAGTTAAGAACGGGCACGCCAATTGCACCTATATCTTCAGCAAGCTGAAAATATTCAAAAAAGCCGAGTCCGTAAGACATAAAGCTGGGATACGGGTCATCTGTTGCTGCAATATCAGTCCAGAGATTTATGCCCTGCTTTCTTGCGGCAACATCACCGTAATTGCCGTTAAATTCAAGAGGTTCACCGTTTCTGCCCGTGCCTATGGAATCTTTCCAGTTATAAGCGGTATCATAGTTATAACCTTCAATTATGCATCCGCCCGGGAAACGGAGAAACTTTGGCTCAAGCTCTTCAAGAAGCTCGCCCAAATCCTTTCTCATTCCGTTTTCTCTTCCCTTGAATGTATCTTCAGGAAAAAGAGAAACCATATCCAGCGCAACACTTCCGTTATCGATAAGCACTCGGAGAGTGACTCCCGAAGACGCCGTTGCAGATGAGGTTATTGAAAGTGAATATTTTTGCCATTCATTTGTTATTGAGTCGATTTTTGCTTCGCCAACAACATTTTCCCCAACCGCAAGTTGAACATAAACTGCACTGTCATATCCGCCAACCGACTTTGCATAAACGCTGAAATTATAGTGTGCATCTTTTTCAACTGCCATTCCGTCAAGGAAACCCCTGTTTGCAATACCCGCTTTTTCAGCAGTTACATTGGTTAAAACGGCATAGTTTGTATTGTTTTCATTCAATGCATTATTTATATCGTTAACCTTAACTTCTGCGGTTGCTCCTCCAACGGTTTGCCAACCGTAAAGCTGATCGCCCATTGCAAGCTCTGTAAACTCAAATGAACGGTTAACAACAAGCTCCGCATAAAGTCCGCCGTCTGCGGCAAAATTGATGTCCTCAAAGAAAACACCGAAAAGCAAATCGCTTATATCGTGTATTTCTTCATCCGCATCAATCGAAAGTTGATAATCGGATGCCGCCGCATCATAAGCGGTAACCGTATTTTCTGTTGGTCTGTTTATTTCAGTCTGCCCCTCTCCGCCGAAAATTCCGCCCGTAAGAGCAAGTAAAGCCGACATTAATGCCGCAAATGCTTTCCTTAATCCTTTTATTATTAAAAATTTCATTAGTTTTACTCCTTTAAAGATTATACATTTATATAATATATCAGATTCATTTTCAAGTCAACAAAAAGAACCGTTGCTGAATTGCAACGGTTAAAAAGCATTAAATATAAAATTTAAAATAACTGTGCAGATAACTCCCGGCAACCCAAGAAGCGCCGCAGCACCCGCGGTCCAGTAATTCAGAGCAATATTCACTCCCGTTACCATTCCTGAAAGATTAACTGCAAAAAGCGCCGCCAAGCCTTGCAGAGCAGACAGCAAAAAACTTCTCCCACCTTTGGGTGATTTAAAAATCCAGAAAAGAATACAAATTCCGCTGACAACCGCCGCCGCAACAAAAAATGAGTTCATTCTATCCGACCTCCCGCCCGAAAACAGAAATCTCGGCGCACTCAATACCCGTTGCTCTTGCCTTTTTCAAAAGATAGCGATAAAGTGCTTTGAGCGACTGAATTTCAAATATAACAGATTCAAGCAAATCTTCGTTATTTTCATATTCAAATCTGCTGTATGCGTTATTCAGTTTTTCCGAAGTTTCCCGTATTTGCCTCACAATTTCATTGCTTTCGCTCTTCAACACGGGCTTTCTTATCATCTGATAGTAAAAAATCTTAGCTGAATTAAAATATTTTTCCATATTTTTTATCCTCCCGTAAATATTCTATAGAAATTATTGGACAAATATGATAGAATAATACAAATATGTTTTTCACACGCCGAAAGGAGTTAATAATATGAATCTTTATCCCATTAAACTTGCCCCCTATGTTTCGGAAACAATCTGGGGCGGAAGAAAACTGATTGAAGAATACGGAGTTGTTACGGAAAAAGCCAATGCCGCCGAGGGCTGGATGCTTTCTTGCCACGAGGCGGGCGCAAGCACGGTTGTTAACGGAGAATTCAGCGGCAAATCTCTTGCCGAGGTTGTTAAGAGTTACCCCGAGCTTTGCGGAAAGAACGCAGAGAACTTCTCTGATTTTCCTATACTTATTAAATTTATAGATGCAATGGATAATTTATCCGTTCAGGTTCATCCCACAGATGAATACTGCAAAAAAACAGGCAGAGGTCAGAGCAAAACCGAGTGCTGGTATATCATCGATTGCGATGAAGATGCAAGCCTTATTCTCGGTTTCAAAGATAAAATCAGTCCCGAAGAATTTAAGAATGCAATAGAAAACAATACCCTCACCGATTATGTCTGCAATGTTCCCGTCAAGAAGGGTGATTTCTTCTTTATTGAATCGGGAACTTTGCACGCTATCTGTAAAGGTATTTTACTTGCCGAAGTGCAAGAAAGCTCCAATACAACCTACCGTATCTATGACTACGGAAGACTCGGAAACGACGGTAAACCAAGGGAATTACACGTTTCAGATGCAGTTGAAGTAACAAAGCTTGAAAAATATTCACAGCCCGACTTTTGTAAAGGTTCTGAACTTTACGGAGATGGCAAAAAGCTGCTTGCAGACTGTCCTCTTTTCAAGGTCTGGAAGCTTGATATTGACGGCGAATTCATCGGAAACTCTGATGAAAACTCATTTGTTTCGCTCCTTATTATGGATGGCGAGGGTGTTCTTGAATGCTGCAATGAAAATATTGCACTCAAGAAAGGTGACAGTATCTTTATCCCTGCAAACGCAGGCAAATACACATTAAAAGGCAAGTTTGAGATTATAGAAACAAGAATTTAAGGAATCGGAAATGGCTGTTGTAAGTATACAAAACTTAAAAGTTGAATTTGGCGGAAAGATGCTTTTTGAAAATGTTTCGTTTGATGTTAATGAGGGCGATTTTGTTGGTCTTATAGGTGCAAACGGAACGGGTAAAACCACGCTTTTCAAGGTTATTACCGGTGAAATTGAGCCCGCAGAGGGCGGCGCATTTCTTTCAAAGCACACCAAAACGGGCTATCTTGAGCAGCACGCCTGCCACGGCTCCGTTCGAACCGTTTACGATGAAGCTCTTTCTGTTTTTTCTCATCTTATGGAAGCGGAAACACAGCTTGAAATCATTGCTGCTGAAATTGATAAAAACACCGCCGAGAGAGATTCTCTTATTGAAAAGCAGAATGTTCTTCACGAACAGTTTCAGGAACAAGGCGGCTTAACCTTCCGCAGCAGAACAAAGTCAGCTCTTATTGGTCTGGGTTTTCCTGAAAGTGATTTCAATCTCACCTGTGATAAACTCAGCGGAGGTCAGCGCTCAAAGCTGAGTATGTGCAAGCTTCTTTTAAGCGGTTCAGAACTTCTTTTGCTGGACGAGCCCACCAACCATCTTGATATTGCAGGCACGGAATGGCTTGAAAGCTTCCTTTCCACCTACAAGGGAACAGTTATTGTTATTTCTCATGACCGTTATTTTCTTGACCGCGTTACAAATAAAACGGTTGAGCTTTCAAACCACAGATGCCATTATTCAAAAGGCAACTATTCTGAATACTTAAGACAAAAAGAAGAACGCCTTGAAAGCGAAAGACGTCAATATGAAAATCTGCTTGAAGAAATCAAGAGAATTGAAGGCATTATCGAGCAGCAGCGTTCATTTGCACGCGAAAGAAATTTCATAACTGCGGAAAGCAAGCGTAAAATGCTTGAAAGAAAAAAAGCCGAGCTTGTTGAGCCCGAGCCCTCTCTTGCAAAAATGAGAATGAAATTCACTCCCGCATGCGAAACGGGCAACGATGTGCTTGAGGTCAGAGGTCTTTCAAAATCATTCGGCAGCAAAACTCTTTTCAGCAACGGTGATATGCAGGTTTTCAAAAATGACCGGGTTTTCATTCTCGGCGCAAACGGTTGCGGAAAAACAACTCTTTTGAGAATTCTCACCCGCCAGTTTTCGGCTGATGAAGGTTCTTATGTTTTCGGTTCAAATGTAAAAACCGGATATTTTGACCAGAGCCTTGAAAGCTTAAAGGGCGGAAAAACCGTTATTGATGAAATCTGGGACGAGCACCGTCTTTTTACAGAAACCACAGTTCGTAAATATCTTGCATTATTCCTTTTCAGAGGCGACGATGTTTTCAAAAATGTTGACACTTTAAGCGGTGGCGAAAAGGCAAAGCTTTGTCTTTTAAAGCTGATGCTTTCGGGTGCTAATGTGCTTTTGCTTGACGAGCCGACGAACCACCTTGACATACCGTCAAGAGAGGTGCTCGAAGCTGCTCTTGAGGATTTTGACGGCACAATCATCTGCGTTTCTCACGACAGATATTTTATAAATAAGCTCTCAACCAAAATCTACCGTATGACTGCCGACGGATTTGAAAAATTTGACGGCGACTATAATGATTATGCCGAGCTTGCTCTTAATCAGGCAAAAGAAAAACCTAAAAAATCAGAAGTTAAGGTTAATTCATATAAGCTTCGTAAGGAGCGTGAAAGCGAAATCAACCGTCTTAAAGGCAAAATCAAAAGAGGCGAAGCGGAAATTGACCGCCTTGACGGTGAGATTTCCGAGCTTAACGGTCAGCTTTCAACTCCCGAAGTTTCGGCAGATTATGAAAAAGTTCTTGAATATACAAACAAAATCAATGAGCTTACGGAAATCCAGCTTTCACTTATGGAAGAATGGGAAGAATGGAATCACCGTCTGGCAGAGTTGATAACGGAGGAATAAATATGATAAGCAACGAAATGTTCAAGGGTGCGCAATGGATTGAATGCACGGGCAGCGATGCCCCCCTTTTCAGAAAAAGCTTCAATGCCGTAAAAGGCGAAAAAGCAGAAATAACAATTTGCGGTCTCGGATTCTTTCATCTTTTCATAAACGGCAAAAAGGTAAGCGAAGATTTACTCACTCCCAATGCAACAAACTACAGTTACAGAGATTTATATAAATTCCAGTTTCCTCTTGATGATGAACTCTCGTACAGAATTTATTGTATGAAATATGATATAACCGATTACCTGCTTGACGGCGAAAATACTCTTGCGGTTATGGTTGGCAACGGTTATTATCATCAGATTAAAAGACTTGCAGAGGGCGTTGTTGATTTCGGAACGCCCAAACTTTGCTATGTTATTGAAAAAGAAAGCGGAAACGTGCTTTGTGATGAAACAACCCTTTGCCACAAAGGTTTTGTTCTTGAAAATAATCTTTATTACGGCGAAGAAGCTGACTACACTCTTTATCCCGCAGGCTTTGAATTCAACGGCTACAGCGGAGAAGGTTTTGAAGAAAGCACGGTTATTCCCGCACCCGGAAGCGAATTCCATATCCAGTTTTCACCCTCGGATAAGGTTATCCGTTCTCTCAAACCCGTTCTTTTGAAAGATGAAGGCAAAACCAAGCTTTATGATGCAGGCGAAAACACCGTTGGATATGCAGTTATCAAGTGCCCCGAAAAAGGCAAAAAAATAACAGTAAGCTATGCTGAGGAAATCTATGACGAAAGACCTTGGTACGGAATGAAGTTTGAAGAGGGCTATCAGACCGAAATATTTATTACCAACGGCACAGACCGAGAATATATTCCCCTTTTCACCTGGCACGGTTTCAGATATTTCAGAATTGAAGGCGACGCAGAGCCCGTCAGAGTTGATGTTGTTCATTCAGATTGCCCCGTTACATCTTCTTTTGAAAGCGATAATAAAAATCTCAACTGGCTTTATGACGCATACATAAGAACTCAGCTTGCAAATATGCATTGCGGTGTTCCTTCTGACTGCCCTCACAGAGAGCGTCTTGGCTACACGGGTGACGGTCAGCTTTGCTGCGAGGCAACAATGATGATGCTTGACAGCAAAGAATTTTATCGCAAATGGCTTTATGATATTGCAGATTCCCAGTGCAAAAAAACAGGACATGTTACCCACACCGCACCCTGGATGGGCGGCGGCGGCGGTCCCTCAGGATGGGGCGGTGCAATGATTGAAGTGCCTTTCAAGTTCTATAAAACATATGGCGACAAAGAGCTTCTTAATGAATTCTTCCCCAAAATGCTTCATTTTCTTGACTATCTTGAAGCAAAAAGCGAAAACGGACTTGTTTGCAAGGAAGAGCCCAACGGCTGGTGCCTTGGTGATTGGTGCACACCCGACCCCATAAAAATCCCCGAAACCTATGTTAACACCTGCCTTTATATCAAATTTATGCAGCAGGTAACTGAAGCTGCTGAAATTCTTGGCAGAGAAGATGAAATTTCTTATCTTTCAGAAAGAATTGAAAAAGTCAAGCGTGCGGTTGACGTTGCATATTTCAGCCCTCATCAGCACGCATATCTCGGCGATGTTCAGGGTTCCTCCTGCCTTGCGCTTCAGGTTGGTTTAGGCACAGAGCAAACCAAAAAGAATGTTTTTGAAAAATATAAAGAACGCGGAATGTTCGATACCGGTATCATTGCCACAGAAGTTCTTACAGGCTACCTGTTTGAGCAAGGTCAGGCACAAATCGCATTTGACCTGCTTTCAAGCGATAAAGAAGTTTCTTTTGCATATATGGCAAGAAACGGTGCAACAACAATCTGGGAAAACTGGTCAGGCAGAGATTCAAGAAACCATCCTATGTTCGGCGCCGCAACAAAATATATATTTATGTATCTGCTCGGCATTATGCAGCCCAAAGACAGTTACGGATATGAAAAGGTTGTTATTTCGCCCGCATTTGTTGACGGAATGAACTTTGCAAAAGGTCATATCACAACCGAGAATGGCGTTGTTTCCGTTGAATACAGCAAAAAAGACATCAAAGCTACCGTCAAGGTTTTTGCCGACCCGAAAATCAAAGCTGTTTTTGACTGCTGCGGAATTTGCGAAGAATTCAGCGGGAAAAAAGAATTTACTGTTACTATCGGAGAATAAAAATGTTTATTATCAAACCATACGAAGAGAAATATAAATCTGATGTGCAGCAGGTTTGCATTAACACCGGGCCTAAATCTGCTCTGAAAGACCCTAAAATAAGAGAATATATTCTTTCCGCTTTCTGCGATTACTATATCGAGCAAGAGGGTCAAAATGTTCTTGTGCTTGTTGATGAAAACGATAAAGCTCAAGGATATATTCTGTGTTCTGAAAATTTCAAAAAATTCAGAAAAGATTTTACACCCTACTTAAAAAGGATTAAGAAATGCGGAATAAATCACTATGTTGAGATGTTGGGCGAAATGATCGGAACGGGAATTTTTTCAAAAAAATATCCCGCCCATCTTCACATTGATCTGAATAAGCAATGCAGAAACGGCGGTTACGGCTCAAAAATGATAACAATGCTTTGCGATAACCTCAAAGCAAAAGGTGTTCCGGGAATTATGCTTATAGTTGGTTCGGGTAACACAGATGCTATCAGATTTTATAACAGAAACGGCTTTCGCAAAATATTGAGTGCTTTCGGCGGAACCGTAATGGCAAAGGAGCTTTAATATGCGATACGGAGTCATCGGAACAGGCTGGATTGCAAAATCATTTATTGACGGAGCAAGAATGCTCTGCAATTCGGATTTTGCCGCAGTTTATTCCAGAACAACCGAAAGCGGAAATAAATTCGCTCAAGAAAACAAAATAGATAAGGTTTTCACAGATATTAACGAGTTCGCAAAAGGTGATTTTGAGGCGGTTTATATTGCAAGCCCCAATCGCTTGCACTATGAACAGTCAAAGCTGATGCTTAAAAACGGCAAACACGTTATATGCGAAAAGCCGATTACGGTTGAACCCGAAGAGCTTGAAGAACTGCAGACGCTTGCCAAGGAAAAAGGCTTGATTTATTGCGAAGCAATAATGTATATGTTCAACCCCGCAAGAGATTTGCTTAAAGATGCTATGGGCAAAATCGGAAAAATCACAAGTGCTCACTTTGATTTTTCTCAGCTTTCATCAAAATACCCCGCTTATAAAAGAGGCGAGCTTCCCAACATCTTCAACCCTGCCCTTGCAACGGGCTGTCTTATGGATTTGGGCATTTACTGCGTGTATCCCGCACTCGATTTATTCGGAATTCCCGATAAAATAACCGCCTGCGCGCACTTTATGGAAAGCGGTGCAGACGGCAGCGGAGCAGCTTCTCTTATCTATCCTGACAAGTTAATTAACTTTACATATTCCAAGCTTGGGCAGGACAGATTAGGCTCGCAGATTTTCGGCGATGAAGGAACAATAAAAATAGAGTCAATTTCAAAGCTTACCAATATGAATTTAGTCGCAAATTCCCTTGATACGCAAGAGATTATCGGTGATGTTGAGAAAGAAAGACTTATGGGATATGAAGCGGTTGGATTTGAGCGTTTTATAGCCAATCCCGATGATGAATATTACCGCGTGACAAGTGAAAGAGCTTTACAGGCGAGTAAGATTATGAAGCAAATCCGTGAATTAAGCGGAATTAAATTCGGATAAAAATTACGGCACGGTTTTTACCGTGCCGTTTTTATTATTTAAAGATATTGATTATTGCACCTATGATGCTGACAAACATTGCTGAAATCATTTCAAGAATGTTATCGGCATCCTCTGTTTTTGCCTCACAGCGGATACCCGTTTTCTCGCTTGACGGTGTGAAACGGAACTCATCAAGGCTTATTTCTGCTTTCGCATCTGAGCTGAAGCAAAATTCCATTTTTTCAACTTTGTTCAGCTTATTTCTTGCATATGTAAATCCACATTCATTGCCCTTAAGAAGAAGAGAATCCAAATCAACGGTAATTTTATACCATTCGCCGTCGGCAGGAATTATCGTTTCCGGATAATTTGTTCCGCAGATTTTGGGCGAATACCATTTTTTAGAATTTACAAATATTTTCAGCATATCAAGCTTTACATCTTTGTTGCCGTTATTTCTTGCCATAAATGTAAGCTTACCGTAATCTGAATAATCATAATCCGTATCTTCAAACTTTGCGGTTTTCTCACCGTTGTCAAATCCCATAACGGGGCTTACGGTAAAGTTTCCGCTTGAGCTGATATTAATGCACTTTTCTTCGCTGTAGCTGATAGTTGCATTTTCAGCTTTCCACGAGGGATAAAATTTTGTATCCGCATCATTATGAGTGTGCCAGGTCAATTCCTGCTCGCAATCAACCCACGGTCTTTCGCACCAGTAATGGACATTTTCAAGCTTTTGCGTTTCAAACTGGCAAATGGGGAAAAGCAATTTGCCGTTTGCAGAGGAATAAACATTTGCGTTAAGATTAACCGTTGAATAAGCATATGTTGCGGAAACGGGATTTTTCACCTCATCGTTCCACACTCTCAACGTGTCATTTGATACAATCTCGGCATTTGCTTTAACATAAATACCGTCACTGCCGCAAACTGCAAATCCGTCGGGCTTTCCGCCGTTTGCAACAAGCCCGTCGCCAACATTCTCAAATGTTACATAAACACTTTCATTCTTTATTTCTGCGCTTTTTACGGTTGAAACAATGCATTTGTTATCCTCACCGTAAACCAGCCTGAGTGCCGAATCCGCCATTCTTTCGCCGAATTCTTTTTTGTTTTCGGGGTGGATTGAGCCCGCAACGGGAATGAAGGTGAGCGGAACATCATAAACGGTTATGCTTGCTCTGGATTCATTCTGCAGCTGACTTAATCCTATATTAAAATCAAGCAAAGCCGACATATCTTCGCTGTAAACATAAGCGGCAAGCTGGGTATAAACGATAGGCATAAGCTCATTTTCAAAGCCAAAAAGCTGCGAATACGAACTTTGAAGCAAATCAAGCTGAGCTTCATATTCATCAATGTTAAATCCGCCCATAATTTCGCTTTCGCCCTGATACCATATCATACCCGACGGTCTGAAATGTTTAAGAGGTCCGATTTTGGTGTTATAATTTGCCGTCATATCGGCATAAACATTTCCGCCTGATTCTTTCCATTCGCTCTTTTGGATAAAGCAACCTTTTCTCTCAAGAAGTTCTTTCACTTCATCATCGGATTCTATGGCTTCTCTTGAAATCCAGCTGCGAATATTCGTGCCGCCCAGGGATGCATTAAGAATGCCCACTGGCATATCAAGCTCTGAAATCATTTTATCCGCAAAGAAATATCCTACTGCACTCATTCCGTAAACAGCGGAATTTTCGCCCGTTATCCATTGTGCACCGATTATATCCTTTTGCGGTTCTGCCGGAAGAAGCTCGGTTGAACCCTTATATTCATTATATGCAGGCACAAGCAGAACTCTGAGCCACTTGCTCAGTTTCTGTCCGCTTTCCATCATTTCCAGACCGTGTTTTGCCTGACCGAGAGGATACTGCATATTACTCTGTCCGCTTGCAAGCCAGAGTTCACCAAAAACAACTCTTTCAAGCTTTGCAAACTCGGCTCCGTCCGCTTTGAGAACAACGGTATATTCTTCATAGCTGCCCGAAGGAGCTGTGAACGATACCTCAAAGCTGCCGTCTTCCTTAACCGTACTTTTGCCGGTTATAACTGATTCATTTGAAGAATCCAAAAGCTCTGCCTCAATAACACTTCCGTCTATACCTGTGCCTGCAAGAATTGCTTCTTCATTTTGCTGAAAAAGCATATCATTACCGTATATTTCATAAAGCTTTGCTTTTGACTCAACTGCATTGGAAACAGTCATAGCGCAGGTACACAGCACGATTGCAAGCAAAAAAGAAAAAAGTTTTTTCATATTATACTCCTTTTATTTGCGAACAGTTTCAAAGTTAGAACGAATTTCGGATGTTGTTCCTGTTGAAAGATAATAACTGTATTCCATAGGTGAAAAACTCTTGAAATCGTGCCATTCAATAGCTGCAATATACGAGGTTGGTCCTGCAACAGAGGGGTCTTTTTCGCTCGTTGTTTCTCTGCAATAAACTCCTGCGAGGAAAGATTCTGCAGTTTCAACATAAAGACCTATGCCGAAACTGTCATCAAATTCTCCGATAAAAGCCGACCAGTTTTCTGTTGATTTGAAATTCGGATAGCCTGCATCGGGCCAGAAAATAAGCTCGTTTTCATAGGAAAGATTCTCATCTTCCGTCCACGGCTTATCGCCCGAATAATAAACGAATCTGTTGAATGGCTCTATGCAGTAAAACGCAGGCATTTCCTGGGTTGCGTGTGCCTGGGGATAACCCGAATAATCTACAAAACGGCAAGAAACATTAACAAGACCCTTGCTGAGTGTATAGGTTGCTTCCATATATGACGGAGTTATATCTTCGGCGGATTTTGCCCAGTCAAGAGGTCTGCATTTGATATAAATTGAGTTTTCATCGCAAATCAAATCAACTATCTTGCTGCTGTCACCAAACTGATTGCCGCCCTGAACAGGGTTATAATTCCATCTGTTACCCATAAATTCACCGCAATCATATTCTGCTGTGCCGTAATATGACTGCTGAACAAGTCTGCCGGGGTCGTATCGATTAATAAGATTAACATTGTTATTTACGCTTCTTACGCCGTATCTTTCGGAAGCGTTTGAATCAACAAAAATTCTGCCGTCTTTTTTAACCGCCTGAACGTTTGAATCTGTATCCTCAAGATAAGAAAGAGCACCGCCCCAATCAAGATTTACACCAAGCTTATAGCCGTTGCTTTCAATATAAACATATTTTTCGGGCACTTCACGGTTAAAAAGTCCTATGCCGTAAAGAGTGAAATCCGCAGTTTCTTTATCGAGGGGCTTGAAAGAAATTTTACAAAAGCCGTCTGCTTTCTTTTTGTCAAGACATCCGTCGATAAAACTGTGAAATTCATTGGATTCATCGGCAGGTTCAAGAAAGAATTCTTCTGTATGCTCTTTGTTTCTTACCGTGTATGTAATTTCACCCTTGATATAGGCATCGGATTTATATTTTATTCCGTAATAGTTGAACCAATCAGTTTTAACGCTGTCGAAATCAAAGGTTACGGTTTTGTCTTCTGTTTTTTCTGCCGAAACTTTTTCACCGTCAAGTTCAAACATTCCGTCTGAATATCCGCTTCCCGAAACGGTAAAATCGGCTTCAATATTTTTAGGCAAAAAGCTGAACACATATGACGGAAGCATCAAAATAAAAGAAATAATTACAGATAAAAATTTAAGCATAGTGTTTTCCCCTTTTATTTTATACTATAAATATATCACTCTGCGTAATTGAAGTCAAGAAAGCAAAAAACTCAGGCAATTAGCCTGAGTTTTTAATTATTATTTTGCCTTGCTTTCGCAATAGATGCAACGGTAAACCTTGTTTTCGCGGTCTGTAAGCTTGAATTTATGCTCAAGCTCCTGCTCAACAGAGGTTATGCATCTGGGGTTTTTGCACTTGATAACTCCCGTTACATAATCGGGCAAAGAAAGCTTTGCTCTTTTTGCTCTTTCACCGTCTTTAATAATGTTAACGGTTATTCCGGGATCAAGATAGCCGAGAATATCCAGATCGAGTTCAATGGGAGCACTGATTTTAATTATATCCTTTTTGCCCATTTTTACGCTGTCGGCATTGTTGACAATAGCAACCGTGCACTCCATCTCACCGAGTTTGAGGATATTATAAATTTCCATACCTTTGCCTGCCGTAATATGGTCAAGCACGATACCGTCTTTAAGTTGACCTATAATCATTTTGACTCCTCCAAAAGCTTAAGAATAAGTGCCATTCTGATAAACTTTCCGTATAGAACCTGTCTGAAATAGCAGGCTCTGGGGTCATCGTCAACACCGATTGAAATTTCATTAACTCTGGGCAGCGGATGCATAATGCAAAGGTCTTTCTTTGCAGTTAAAAGCTTTTCATTGGTAAGGATATAAGTATCCTTAAGACGGATATAATCCGCTTCGTTGAAAAATCTTTCACGCTGAACTCTTGTCATATAAAGAATATCAAGTTCAGGCATAACCGCTTCAAGAGAACGGGATTCAACATATTCAATTCCCTTTGCATCAAGAATTTCCGCCTTGATATATTCGGGAACTTTAAGCTCATCGGGTGAGATAAGCACAAATTTTATTCCGCTGTAGCGTGACATTGCGGCAATAAGCGAATGAACGGTTCTGCCGAATTTAAGGTCACCGCAAAGGCCAACGGTAAGATTATCAAATCTGCCCTTTTCTCTGCGGATAGTGAGCAGGTCTGTAAGAGTCTGTGTGGGGTGGTTATGACCGCCGTCGCCCGCGTTTATAACGGGAACTTCCGATTTGAGCGAAGCAACATAGGGCGCACCCTCTTTGGGATGACGCATTGCAATGATATCGGCGTAACAGCTTACGGTGCGAACAGTATCGGAAACACTTTCACCCTTTGCTGCCGAGCTGCTCTGTGCCTCGGAAAATCCGAGCACATTACCGCCAAGCTCATACATTGCCGCCTCAAAGCTGAGACGTGTTCTTGTTGAAGGCTCAAAGAAAAGCGTTGCAAGCTTTTTGCCCTTGCACTTTTCCGAATACTTTTCAGGGTTTACAATTATATCCTGAGCAACATCAATAAGCTCATCGATTTCGGCGGTAGAAAGCTCCATTATATCAATTAAGCTTCTCATATCAGCACCTCTTAACCGTTAATCCAGCTCTCATCGCTCGGGTTATTACGGAAAGCAATAAGTCTTTCAATATCTTCTGTTTTGATATAACCTTCTGCTGCTGCAACCTTTGCAACAGTATCAAAATCAGTAAGGCTGATATTCTTGACATTTGCAGCCGCAAGTCTGTCAAGACCCTTCTGCATACCGTAAGTGTGAATGCTTACGATACCGAGCACTTCTGCGCCTGCTTCACGAAGAATTTCAACAACCTCGATAACGCTGCCGCCTGTTGAAATAAGGTCTTCAACAACAACAACCTTCTGACCGGGGATAAGCTTGCCTTCGATCTGATTCTTTCTGCCGTGGTCCTTTGCACCTGAACGAACATAGCCCATGGGAAGGCCGAGAATCTGTGCTGTGATTGCAGCATGAGCAATACCTGCTGTGCTTGTGCCCATAAGCACTTCAGCATCAGCGTAGTTTTCTTTGATAAGCTGTGCAAGTCCGTTTTCAACATCTGTACGAACTTTTACATCAGAAAGTGTGAGTCTGTTGTCGCAATAAACGGGGCTTTTGATGCCGCTTGCCCAGATAAAGGGCTCTTCGGGTCTGAAAAATACGGCTTTGATGGAAAGTAAATCTTTTGCAATAAGTTCTTTCATTGTTCTATTCTCCTCTTAATCAATTAATTAACCAACAAATTCTTCAATGCATCTTTCGTATGCAGCAACGGGATCCTCGGCAGCTGTTATGGGTCTGCCCACAACGATATAGTCTGAACCGATTTCTTTTGCCTGAGCAGGAGTTGTAACTCTTACCTGGTCACCGATATCTCCGCCTGCAAAGCGAACACCGGGAGTAACTGTTACGAAATCATCGCCGCACTGTGCGTGAACTTTGCCCGACTCAAGAGGTGAGCAAACAACGCCGTCAAGGCCTGCCTTCTTTGCGTTGAGTGCATAATGCATAACAACCTCATCAAGGGGTTTATTGATGAGAAGGTCGTTTTCCATTCTCTCCTGGCTTGTTGAAGTAAGCTGTGTTACTGCAATAAGCATAGGTCGAGTGCCATCGGGTCTTGTAAGACCTTCGATTGCAGCTTCCATCATAGCAACTGTTCCGCCTGCGTGAAGGTTGCACATATCAACATCAAGTCTTGAAAGCACAGACATAGCCTTCTTAACTGTGTTGGGAATATCATGAAGCTTAAGGTCAAGAAAAATCTTATGACCTCTTGCTTTGATTTCTCTTACAATTTCGGGGCCTTCCGCATAGAAAAGCTCCATACCGATTTTAACAAAAGGCTTTCTGCCTGTGAACTTATCAAGGAAATCAAGAACTTCCTTCTTACCCGCAAAATCGCAGGCGATAATTACATCCTTACCCATTAGTGTGAACCTCCTATAATATCTTTTAAACTTGTAATGCCGTATTTTTCCATAACAGACGGCAAATCATTAACAATATCTCTGCAAACAAAGGGGTCGATAAGGTTTGCTGCACCAACTTCAACTGCCGTTGCACCCGCAAGCATCATTTCAACAACATCCTTTGCCGACGAAACACCGCCCATTCCTACGATGGGAATTTTAACGGCTTCATAAACCTGATAAACCATTCTGAGAGCAACAGGGAAGATTGCGCTGCCCGAGAAGCCGCCCATTTTATTTGCTATAACGGGTTTCTTTGTTCTCAAATCAATTCTCATTCCGAGAAGAGTATTGATAAGGCTTATTCCGTCTGCGCCTGCAGCTTCGCAAGCTTTTGCAATTGCGGTTATATCAGTAACGTTGGGTGAAAGCTTGATTATAACGGGCTTTTTGGTTACAGCCTTAACGGCAGATGTTACCTTTGCCGCCATTTCAGGGCTTGTGCCAAAGCTCATTCCGCCGCCGTGAACGTTGGGGCAGCTTATATTAACCTCAAGCCAGCCAACCTGCTCGCACTCATCAAGCATTGCGCAGGTTTCCGAATATTCTTCAAGCGAAAAGCCGCTTACATTTGCCATAACGGGCTTTGAGAAGCATTTTTTAAGCTTGGGAAGCTCTTCGCTGATAACTTTTTCAACTCCGGGATTCTGAAGTCCCACAGCATTAATCATTCCACTCGGTGTTTCCGCAATTCTGGGGGTGGGATTACCGAAGCGGGGCTCTCTTGTCGTTCCCTTAAAAGAGAACGAACCGAGGCAGTTTATATCATAAAGCTCTGCAAATTCATAGCCGTAACCGAAAGTTCCGCTGGCGGGAATAAGAGGATTATCAAGCTCTATGCCGCAAAGTTCAACCTTTGTGTTTACCATATGATTTCCTCCTTTTCAAGAACGGGACCGTCCTTGCAGATTCGTTTGTTGCCGTATTTTGTTTTGCATGAGCAACCCATGCACGCACCGAAACCGCAACCCATACGCTCTTCAAAGCTGAACTGACCCGAGGTTTCGCTTGCATTATAAATTGCTTTAAGCATCGGTTCGGGACCGCAAGTGAAAATATGTGTATACTCTCCGACTGCTTCAAAAGCATTTGTTACAAAGCCCTTTATACCGTATGAACCGTCTGCAGTTGTAACATAAACATCCGCACCGAGAGCTTTGAATTCATTTTCATAGAAAATTTCGGATTCTGTGTTGAAACCGAGAATAACTTTAACTTTTTTGCCCTGTGCCGCAAGTCTTTTTGCAAGAGCATAAAGAGGAGGCACACCGACACCGCCACCGATAAGAAGAGGAGCATCGCCGCTTTTTTCCATATCATAGCCGTTGCCCAGACCTGTAAGCACATCAAGCTTTGTGCCGTTTGCAAGCTTTGACATATATTCTGTGCCTTCACCGACAACCTTATAAATTATTTTAAGCTCGCCTTCTGCAAAGTCACAAACCGAAATTGGTCTGCGAAGATAAAATCCGTCAAGCTTGATATTAACAAACTGACCTGTTGCTGTTATATCCGAAGTGTCACCGCCGAGTATCATTTCATATACATTCGGAGCAATGCACTTGTTTTGTTCAACCGTAAAAATGCTCTGCTTCACTTTATCACTCCTCAATTATATAAGTTCACCGCTGTTCCACGCGATTTTTCCGTTACAAACTGTAAGAACACATTCACCCTGAACGCTGTTGCCCTCAAACGGAGTGCTCTTACCCATAGAAAGGAACTCTTCAGGATTAACGGTGTATTCTTTATCAAGATTAAAAATTGCAAAATCTGCACTTTCACCGTTTTCTATTCCTGCACCGAGACCGAATCTCTTGCAGGGATTGGTGTGCATAATTTCAACCAGCTTTTCAAGGCTGATAACGCCCGTTTTAACAAGATTTTTATAAAGCACGGGGAAGGCTGTTTCTATTCCGACAACTCCCATCGGGCTTTTTTCAAGACCTCTGCTCTTTTCCTCTGCGGAATGGGGAGCATGGTCTGTGGCTATCATATCTATTGTGCCGTCGCAGATACCCTCAACCAAGGCTTTTCTGTCTTCTGCCGAACGAAGAGGCGGATTCATTTTGAATCTTGCATTTTCCTGAAGGCAGGAATCGTCAAGCACAAGATAATGCGGACCCGTTTCGCAAGTTATATCAAGACCTTCTTTTTTTGCCTCCCTGATAAGCTCAACGCTTTCTTTTGTTGAGATGTGGCAAACGTGATAAGCACAGCCCGTTTCACGCACAAGCTCAATATCTCTTTTTATCTGACCCCATTCGGATTCTGAACAGATTCCTCTGTGACCGTGGGCTTTTGCATATTCACCGTCGTGGATATATCCGCCTTTCAAAAGGCTGTTATCTTCGCAGTGAGCGGCTATGATTTTGCCGAGTGACTTTGCTTTGAGCATTGCTTTTTTCATCATTTCGGAGTTCTGAACACCCTTGCCGTCATCCGAAAAGCCTGCAACATCGCCCGCCATTGCTTCCATATCCGAAAGCTCTTCACCGTTCTGACCTATTGTTATTGTTCCGTAAGGGATAACCTTAATTGCCGCATCCTTCTTTATTGCATCAAGCTGAACTGCAAGATTTTCGATGCAATCGGGTGCGGGATTAAGATTCGGCATTGAGCAGATTTTTGTGTATCCGCCGTGTGCCGCCGCAAGAGAACCGCTTTTTACGGTTTCTTTATAAATAAAACCCGGCTCCCGCAAATGAACGTGAACATCTGCAAGACCGGGTAAAATATAATATCCTTTGCAATCAACAACAACTGCGTTATCGGAATAAGAACCTGCATCTGCAAACACTTCACCGCAAACAAATAAATCCTCATTCACAAAACTGTT
>JAZRTQ010000067.1:0-19322 GCA_045652165.1 Acutalibacteraceae bacterium
CTCGAACCCCTGACCCACTGCTTAGAAGGCAGTTGCTCTATCCGGCTGAGCTACAAGCGCATAAAATGGAGCGGGTGATGGGAATCGAACCCACACAACCAGCTTGGAAGGCTGGGATTCTACCATTGAACTACACCCGCACATTTTCGGACAGCGATTATTTTATCACAAGTATTATTAATTGTCAATACTAAACTTATTATTTTTTAACATTAATTTTCAACAAAATTTTTAAAAGCGAATTGTTTATGTGGGGGTCAATCGGTTTGCCGATTGACCCCGTTGACTGTTTTGTTCTTTGTAAACAAAATGTCCGCTGCGTTATCATTATTCAAATTCTTCCCATGTTTTTCCGTCAAGGGCTTTTATGATATACTCGGTATTTTTCAACGTGTCATCACCAAGCATTTTACCCAAGTTGAAATACTTGCTTTTTTGAATAGGATTTTTACTTGCCTTTTTAAAATCAAGCCCATAAAACTTGTCAACCAAAAAGAAGTTGTGTGAATAATTTTTAAGATCATATCCGTATTTTTCAGAACGATTGATCGCTTCTTTAATGTTGCAGATTTCAGCTTCCGTCACCTTATCGCCGTATTTTTCTGATATAACCATTTCGCTTTTGCAATGAGAAACTTCAACAATTTTTGTTAATTTTCCGATAGCATGGATTCTTTTATTAGAATAAAGACCTATGAATCCATGTTGTGAAAAACTGCGTGTAGCATCATCATAATATAGCGACAGTTCCATATTATCTGATAATGTAGTTCCTACAGCAAGCGCTCGCATCCATTTATGTCTGTCCGTAATCAGTTCCTCTTCAAAACAGTATTTTTTAAAATCATCCAATACATCTGTTATTTCAGTATCCCTCTCATCAACGATTTCAGACATAGCATTAAGCAATTCCTCAAACGTGATATTTACATGCTTTATTGGAGAACCCAGTTCTTCTATATGTTGTTCATTAAATTTTTTTAGGCTTACGGCAAATTTATCAAACAACTCTTTATCCATAGGCTTCGGGTCAAGAGTTAAAATCACCTTTATACTTTCGTTACCAAATTTATTAAGATGATTAATTAATTGAGTTTCATTAAAGCCGTTATATAATTTGGTTTCTACAATAATTTTAAAACTTTTTTGGCTGATGATAGCATCAGGAACGCTCTTCCCACCAGCTACTTGTAAATCAAAAGTAATTTCGGGAGAATTCTGTTCCTTTAAAACAAGAGTATTCAACATATTAAAAAACTTATCTGCATTATAGTTGTAAAGTCGCGACAACATCAACATTGTATTCGATGTGTCAACATTTTCTTTAGAATGGTATCTTTGAAAATAATGTATTTGCATACCTAACCGCCTTATTATATTATTTTCTGTATATATTGAATATATCACCCACATTATGATTTGTCAATAAATCAACCAAGTCATCCCCCCGCCCCTTGACAACCCCACCGTTTTATGCTATCCTCATTATGTGTATTATCAAAATAAACAAATTTGTTTATTTATACAATAAATCGGTAACGCAAACAATTAAGTTCCGTCGGTGCAATAGTTTTATGCAATAAATGGATTGTGTTGTCTGATGGAGTTTTGTTTGACAGCTGTCTGCAGATGCCAATTTTTATGCAATAAATAAATTTGTTTTAAAAATTTAAATTATAAATAATCGGAAAGGAGGAGTTTTGATGTTTGCCCCGTCGCCGTTCGGCATTATGCTAAAACAAGCGCGCGAAGATGCCCGTCTTTCACAGCTTGATTTAAGTATGGAACTCGGAAAAACCGCGCAATATATAAGCAACATTGAAAAAGGCAAAAATAACTCCCCTCCCGATGATGCCGATTTGCAGATACTGATTGCAAAGCTCGGTTTGTCTGCATCCGAAGCAGAGCGTTTCCGTTTTCTTGCGTATGCAGACCGAGGCATGCTGCCTCCCGAAATGTTCAGTTATGTTTTCAATTCCCCGTCATTGATTGCGCTTATCCGCAATGCTATTGAACACGGAATTGATGATGAATTCTGGAACAAAACTCTTGAAAATATCAATCTGAAAGGAATATAGATATGGCTAAATATCCCGATTATGTTAAATATGCCGCCTCGGTTGTTCCGAGCGAAAGGCAAATCAGATGGCAGGAAACGGAGTTTTATTCGTTTATACACTTCGGTATGAACACTTTCACAGATTCCGAATGGGGTAACGGCAACGAGGACCCCGAGCTTTTCAATCCCGAAAATCTTGACTGCCGCCAATGGGCAAAGCTTTGCAAGCTTTCAGGTATGAAAGGTCTGATTCTTACTGCAAAGCATCACGACGGTTTCTGCCTTTGGCCGAGTGCATACACTGACCACAGCGTTCGTTCAAGCCGTTGGAAAGACGGCAAGGGCGATGTTGTTGCAGAATGCGCAGCGGCCTGCAAGGAATTCGGAATCAAATTCGGAGTTTATCTTTCACCGTGGGACAGACACGAAGAAACCTACGGCAGCGGTGAAGCATACAATAAATTCTTTAAAAATCAGCTTCGCGAGCTTCTCACCGGTTACGGCGAGCTTTTCTGCGTATGGTTCGACGGCGCTTGCGGTGAAGGCAAAAACGGCAGAAAGCAGGAATATGACTGGGAGAGCTATTATAAGCTCATCCGTGAACTTCAGCCCAATGCAACAATAAATATCAGCGGACCCGATGTCCGTTGGTGCGGCAACGAAGCGGGCGTTTGCAGAAAGAGCGAATGGAGCGTTGTGCCTTATTGGCACTCAAACAGCGAAGTTATCGCCGCCGCCAGCCAGCAGGATGTGAGCAAGCCGCCTAAAAAAATAAATCCCACCGCCCTTGACCTGGGCAGCAGGAAACAAATCAAAAAATGCAACAAGCTTATCTGGTACCCCGCAGAGGTTGACACCTCAATACGCAAGGGCTGGTTCTATCACGCAAGCGAAGATTATTCGGTAAAACCGCTCTCAAAGCTTATGGAAATCTATTATAACTCGGTTGGTGCAAACGCTTGCTTCCTTCTGAATATTCCGCCCACACCCGAGGGAAAAATACACGAAAAGGATATTGAAACCCTGCTTTCAATGGGCGCACAGCTTGAAATAGATTTCAATGAAAATCTTGCAGAAGGTTCAATCATAACCGATAACCGCCATCTTGACGAAAAGCACACGGGTCAGATGGCATTGAGCTATGACCCCGAAGAATATTGGCATTCAGGCGATGACCCCGAGGGCGCAGAGCTTATTCTTGACCTCGGCGATGAATATGACATAGACAAAATCGTTCTCGGCGAGCACATAAGAACAGGTCAGCAGATTGAAAAATTCAAGCTCTACGCAATGCTTGACGGCAAATGGAAAAAGCTTGCATCTGAAACAGTTATCGGATACAAGCGTATATGCCGATTTGATGAAATCAGAGTCCGTTATTTCAAGCTCGTTATTGAAAAAGCCAGATGCTTTGCAACAATCTCAAAGTTTGAAGCTTATTAATTATTCCCAGTTTTTCCAGATTTCGGGGCAGTAACCGACGGTTGCCTGCTTTCCGTTGCGGACAATGGGAGTTTTGAAAAGCTCACCGTGTTCAAGAAGCTTTTCTTCAACAGCCTCTTTGCTTGCAAGATATTTGATGAAATGCTTCTCATAAGCCTTTGATTTTTCATTAATCAAATCTTCCATTGAGCCAACGGCAGCCTTGACGCTGTTATATTCACCCTTGCTGAAATTCTTTTGTGCAAGGTCAATAAACTGAAACTTGATGTTTCTTTCTTTAAAATATCTCTGGGCTTTCTTGGTGTCAAAGCACTTGTTTGTGCCGAAAATCTGAATATTCATATAAACCTCCTGTAAGGTGAATAATAATATGGTAATAAAAATTCCGCCACAAGTCAATAGAGCCATTGAAATTCTGCGGCAAAACGGGCACACCGCCCACGTTGTTGGCGGAGCGGTCCGTGATGCAATAATGGGGCTTGAAGCAAGTGACTGGGACATAGCAACAAGTGCATTACCTGAACAAACCGCAAAAGCATTTGAGAATTTCCGAATTATTGAAACAGGCATAAAACACGGCACGGTAACGGTAATTATTGACTCTGCAAGCCTTGAAATCACCACCTACCGCATAGAAAGCGGATATTCAGATAACCGTCACCCCGACAGCGTTGAATTCACCGATTTGATCGAAGAGGACCTTGCACGCAGAGATTTTACGGTTAATGCAATCGCTTATTCGCCCTATGGTGGAATCACCGACCCCTACGGCGGCTGCGATGACATTGAAAAAAAGATTATCCGTTGTGTCGGAGAGCCTGACAGGCGTTTCGGCGAAGATGCCCTGCGTATTCTGAGAGCATTGCGTTTTTCATCGGTGCTCGGATTTGAAATTGAAAACGAAACAGCAGAAAGCATATGCAAAAACTATCATCTTCTGGGCAACATCTCGGTTGAAAGAATTTTTGTTGAACTCTCAAAACTGCTTTGCGGAAAAGACGCAAAAAGAATACTGCTTGATTACAGCGAAGTGATTTTCTTTATTCTGCCTGAACTTGAGCCTATGAAAGGCTGCACACAAAACCACGAAAGACATATTTTTGATGTTTGGGAACACACGGTTGAGACGGTTTCCCATATCAAAAACGAACCTCACCTGCGGCTTGCAATGCTTTTTCACGACAGCGGAAAGCCGCACGTTAAAACAACAGACGAGAACGGAACCGACCATTTTTATTCTCACGCAAAGAAAAGCCGTGAAATAGCTGAAAACGCTTTGACAAGGCTCAAAATTTCAAATAAACTGCGTGACACGATTGGAAATCGTGTGGAATACCACGATTTTCTGCCCGATAAGATAAGCAAAAAAACCTATAAAAAATATATCGGTAAGCTCGGATTTGATACCGTAGCCGATCTGTTCGAAATAAGAAAAGCCGATATTTCGGCGCAAAACCCCGAATACATTCAGGAAGGTCTTGACGCTAACGAAGCGGGATTAAAGATTCTGAACGAAATTCAAGTTGAAAATTCCTGCCTTAAAATCAGCGACCTTGCAATTAACGGAAAAGACCTTGAAAACGAAGGCATTCCGCCCTCACCCGAAATGGGAAAAATACTTAATATCCTTTTCGATGAGGTGCTTGAAGATAAAACAGAAAACACAAAAAACGCTCTGCTTGCCAGAGCAAATGAATTAAAAAGCAAATAGCGAAAGGAGCCGCTATGGAAACAGTAAAAATAGAAAACGCACAGGAATTTGATGCATTTGTCCGCTCGCATCCGAAAGGACATATGATGCAGTCCTCCGCCTGGGGAAAAGTAAAAAAAGAATGGGAATGGTGCGGATTTATCTGCCGTGACAATGACGGAAAAATCAAAGGTGTTTGTGCCGTTCTTCTTCGTCAGATTCCGATGACACCGTTCAAAATGATGTATGCACCCCGAGGCCCCGTATGCGACCTTGATGATAAGGAAACCGTAACCGCCCTGCTTACAGCCGCAAGAGAATACGGCTTTAAAAACAAGGCATACACATTAAAAATCGACACCGATACTCTCGCTTCAAACAACGAATATCTCGACCTTCTCAAATCTCTCGGTTTCACCTTCAAGGAGCACGGTGCAGGTTTTGACACCATTCAGGCAAGATATATTTTCCGCCTCAATGTTGAAAACAAAACCGAAGAAGAGGTTATGGCAACTTTCCACCCCAAAACCCGCTATAATGCCCGCCTTGCTGCAAGAAAAGGCGTAACCGTTGAAATCAAAGGCATTGAGGCTTGCGAAGAATTTCACGACCTTATGCTTGTTACGGGCGAAAGAGATAACTTTGCAACCCGCGGCACAGAATATTTCGAAAGAATTATGGAAGCTTTCGGCGACGATGCAAGAATTTATCTTGCAAAATATGAAGGCAAAACCATTGCAGGTGCTCTCAATGTTATCTGCGGTGATAAAGAATGGTATGTTTACGGCGCAAGCTCCAATGAATACAGAAATGTTATGCCCAACTATCTTGTTCAATGGGAAATGATAAGATGGGCGATTGAAAGAGGCTGCAGCTGGTATGATTTCCGCGGCGGATACCCCGACGAAAGCAACCCTCTTCACGGCATATTCAAATTCAAAAAAGGCTTCTGTAACGATTACATGGAGCTTATGGGCGAAGCCGACCTTATCATAGATAAACTCGGATATATTGCAGTAAATGCCGCGCAGAAGCTTGCAAAATCAACAAGAGGCATCCGTGCAAAACTTATTAACAGAAAATAAGATAATTACCTCGGCGAAGAAATTCTTTGCCGCTTCAAACCCTCCATATTGTCAAAAGGCTGCATCATCCGATGCAGCCTTTTGCCTTTTATTTTTTATTCAAAACTTTATCAAGAGTTTTACCGAGAATTTTTTCTTTGCATTCCTCGGATATATCGAGTCTTTTTATTCTTTCAATATCAGAAATTATATGTTCAGGCTTTGAATACGGAAAATCGATGCCGAAAATACTTCTGTCTTCGCCCGTCTGATAAATTACGGTTTCAAGCTCTTCATCGGTCAGATGCCATTCATTTCCTTTGCCCTTATGATTACCGACACTTGTCCAGCCTGCAAAAACGCAGTCCTCTTCTCTTCTCGAGTTGTTACACATAACGGCAAGTGCTTCCTTGAAGAAATGATAGCCGCCTATATGCTCCATGCTGAATTTAAGCTTCGGAAAATTCCATGCCACTTCATCAAAAAGAATAACCCTGTTATCCCTGAGTCTGTGCCAATGCATACCCGAATGAAACGAAAGAAAAAGTCCCAATTCTTCAGCCTTCTCATAAACCTCAAATGCCTCGGGTCCGTCTATAACAAACTCCTGATAGGGCGGATGCATTTTTATGCCTTTAAGTCCGAGCTGATATATTCTTTCAACCTGATCTTTAAGATTCTTTTCTTCAAAATCAATGGTTCCGAAACCGTCGAGTCTGTCCTGATTTTTTATCTCCCTTGCAAGCCATTCATTCGGGCTCTCGGTTTTTCCAGCCTCCTTGAATCTGTCGGAAAACGGTGCAAAAGCAACCGATCTGTCTATACCGCATTCATCCATAAAACTGAGCAACTTATCAACTGTTCCGATTTCTTTTAAATCTTTCGGAAAAACGTGAGCGTGGTTTGCGTAAATCATTTCTATCACCCTTTTTAAAAAAGCTCCGGATTTAACCGGAGCCGGATATTAATACCAGAGGAAACCGAGAAGGAAAATAAGAATAAATATCTGAACGATGGAATAAGAAACGCTTACTCCGAAGGTGTCGCTGTGTTCACCGTAGCTTACGGTTACGGTGTGGCTTCCCGTTTTGCTGAATGATACGGGAGAAACCGTATATCCTTTTATTTCTTCCTGTGTTCCGTCGGAATAGTTTGCAACAACTATCATACCGCTTGTGTCAACGCTGTCTTTATAATTATAGTTGAGTTTTGAGGGCAGTCTTGTTATTGAAATTCCGATAATCTTTTCGCTTGAAACAAAGTTTATTGAATTTTCTTCAGCATATGTTTCTGCCGCTGAGCCTTTTGCACCGATTATCGCAAGATTTTCAATGTTACCGAAAGCTTTTTTGCCTATCGATGTTACCGATGAAGGAATTTCAATATCTTTAAGAGCTGTGCAATCGATAAACGCAGCCATTCCTATTGATTTGAGCGATGAAGGAATGGTTACCGAGGTAAGCTCTCTGCACTTTTCAAATGCATTTCTTGAAATTTCCTCTGCACCGTTTTCAATAACAACACTTTCGATGCCCGACATATAAAACGCATATTCATATGTTGTGAGCGAAGCGGGAATGTTTATTGATTTGAGTGCCGCGCAATGACCGAAAGCCTCTGCACCGAGGGTTTTTATTCCTGCAGGAAGTGTCACCCCGTCAAGGTTTTCGCAATACTGGAATGCATATGCATCAACGGCTTCAAGACCCGAAGGAAAAACAACAGACTTTATGCTTTTATTATCTGCAAATGCACCGTCTGCAATTCTTTTTGTTCCGTTTTTAACAGTAACTTTTTCAGCTTTGTTTCCTATGGGATACTGAACAAGAGTTTCGCCTTTTGCATCATAAAGCATACCGTCAACGCTTTTAAAAGCTATGCTTCCGTTTGCAACTTTATAATTCTCAACCGCATTGCAACGGATAAATGCATTAACGCCTATTGAAGTTACCGAAGCGGGTATTTCAAAATCTTTAAGTGCAGTGCAGGTTGCGAATGCCGTTTCGCCGATTTTGGTTACGGTTGAAGGAATTTCAATTTCTTCAAGTGCCTTGCAATCATAAAAAGTATTTTTGGGTATCTCTTTGAGTGCCGAAGGCAGGGTTATTTCGCTGAGCTTTGTGCTGTAAGCAAAAATATGAGTACCGAAAGAGCAATCACTGCCCTCAAACACAATTTTTTCAAGACCTGTGCAATTTGAAAATGCACCGTTGCCTATTTCTTTTACACTTGACGGAACAATAATCTCGGTTATTGTTTTAAATCCTTTGAAAGCATCAATCTCGATTTTTGTAACGGGATAGCCGTTGTATGTTGAAGCAATTTCAATTTTTCCGTTTGCAAGGTTTGAGCAGGAATCAACAACCGCAAAATCGCATCCGTCCGGCACCCTGTATGTTATATAATCCGAAGCCGCAGAAGCGGAAAGCGATACTGCAGCAAAAGAAAAAATCATCATTGCCGAAAGCAGTATGCTTACACCTTTCTTTAAAAATTTCATAACATTGTCCCCCTATGAACATTTTTACAGTTTACATTATAACTCTTTTCAGGTCAAAAATCAATAGCGGTATTTTTTTACCATTATTTCATTGACAAAAACTTGCTCCGATAATAAAATAAAATCAAATAAATTAAATTGGGAGAAACTGATTTATGATTGATAAAAACGGCAATTTTTATAAGCCCGAAAGAGGTTCAACCGTTAACCCCGACCATATTATGATTGCTTTCTGCGGCGACGCCAGAACAGAAATGGCTGTTGGCTGGAGAACCTGCACAGACATAACCGAGGGTTATGTTCTTTACCGTGCCGAGGGCGAAACCGAATGGAAAAAATCGGTTGCCGCTTCTGCCGAAAAAGAAACAGACATTGATATAAGCCGCTATTATTGGGCAAAAATGCAGGGACTTGAAGCAGGCACAAAGTATTTTTACACCGTAGGAAACAGCGAATACCGCAGCGAAGAGTTTTCTTTTGAAACAGAAGCAGAGAATGTTGATGAATTCAGTTTCATTATTATTGCCGACCACCAGAAAGGTTTCCCGATGCATAAGCCCGATTACAGCATGGTTGGCGAAATGCTTGAAACCGCACTTGAAAGGCATCCCGAGTGCAAATTCATCTTTACCGTTGGCGATAACTGCGATAACGGTCAGAACGAAGTTCAATGGAACGGCATGTTCGAAGGTCTTAAAGGCATTATTGAGAGTATGCCCTATATGATGACAACGGGCAACCACGATAACCGAGGTTACATCACTTATTTCCCCGAACCCACCGGCAAATATTATCTTGAACACGCAGATTTCTTTGATTTTCAGTTCGGACCCATCTATCCCGAAAACGGACCTGAGGGATACACCGGCGAAAATTATTCGTTTGATTACGGCAACACCCATTTCCTTGTGCTTGGCATAAATGCTCCGCAAAAGGTTGAGGATTGGGCATATAACGACCTTAAAAGCAGCAATAAAACCTGGAAGCTCGGCGGATACCATTTCCCCATTTATCCCGTTATGCCCGAGGGTCAGAACAACGACGCTTATCCCTGGCTCAGAAAGCCCATTGAAGACGGCAGACTCGATATTCTTTTTGCGGGTCACGAGCATTCCTTTGCAAGAACATATCCCATTAAAGGCGATGAAATGTTTGATAAACCCTCGCAGGGCACAATCAACTACATAACTCCCAACGGCGGCGGCAATATTTATCATTCAAACAGCCGCAAGATATGGCACGATGCGTTTTATCCCCAGGAAGAACGTATGGGCGGATATACTCTTGTTCATATCAACGGCAATGTTCTCACCGCAACCTCATATATGAAAGACGGAAGAATAATAGATATTATGACAATCGATAAGGATAAAGACCTTATTCTCCCCCACTCCCTTGCGCCCACCTATGACTGGACAAAAATGGCGTTCAAGGGTCAGATGCTTGAACTTTGCGCAAGAGAGCTTTATGCGGAAAACAGCGACGGCAAATGGTTTGCACCTTTCGGTGTTGTTGTTCAGTTCATCGGCGGCAAAGTAATCAAAGAAGCCGATACCCTCTATGTTGAAGCTTACGGACACCACGCTCTTTTCACAGAGGGAAGCAAGTTTGCAAAAACAGACCTCGGCACTGTTGAAATGAGCGCTCCCGCATATTTTAACAACGGTCAGCTTTATGTTCCCGTTGATGAAACTGCAAAGATGTTTGAAATGGAATGGTATCACGCAGAGCGCAATAACTTTATAAACTGGAACACACCAAGCGAAGACAAACCGCAATATAAGCATCCCCAAAAATAAAGGAGGCAGAAAAATGCTTTATAAGAAGAACACATCTCCCGCCCTTTCCGATGAGCTTTTCAAGAAGCCCACCTGTGAATACAGAGGCACCCCTTTCTGGGCATGGAACAGCGATTTAACAAGCGAAGAACTGAAAAGACAGATTGAGATTTTCAAAGAAATGGGACTTGGCGGTTTCCATATGCACGTTCGCACAGGTATGTCAACAAAATACCTTTCAAAAGATTTTATGAATCTCGTAAGAGATTGCGTTGATAAGGCAAAAGACGAAGAAATGCTTGCCTGGCTTTATGATGAGGACAGATGGCCCTCAGGTGCGGCCGGCGGTCTTGTTACAAAAGACGAAGAATACAGAGCACGTTGCCTTCTTCTTACAACCGTGCCCTGCGATAATGAAGAAGCAGATGCAACAATCATTGATTCCCGCGCAGAGGGCGGCAGAGACGGCAAAGGCTGGCTCATCGCCTGCTATGATATTGCTCTTGATGAAAACGGATACCTTAAGAGCTACAAAACAATAGGCGAAAACGATGATGCCGAAGGCACAAAATGGTATGCCTATGTTAAAATCCACGCGCCCTCGCCGTGGTATAACAATCAGACCTATCTCGACACCCTCAATCCCAAGGCGGTTGAACGCTTTGTTGAGGTTACTCACGAAAAATATAAAGAAACCGCAGGCGACGAATTCGGCGAAACTGTTCCCGCAATTTTCACCGATGAACCGCAGTTTACCAGAAAACAGGTTCTTAACAATTCAACCGATACCGACGACATTGCAATGCCCTGGACAGATGATTTTGCCGATACATATAAAGAGCAGTACGGCGAAGATATCATCGCTTCTCTCCCCGAGATTTTCTGGGAACTTCCCGAAGGAAAAATCTCAACCGTTCGCTATCATTATCACGACCATATTTCAGAGCGTTTTGCTCAGGCTTTTGCCGATGTTTGCGGAGAATGGTGCAGAAAGAACGGCATTGCCCTTACGGGTCATATGATGGAAGAGCCTACCCTCAGAAGCCAGACCGCCGCACTCGGCGAAGCAATGCGTTCATACAGAGGCTTTGACCTTCCCGGTATTGATATGCTTTGTGCAAGCTTTGAGTTCACAACCGCAAAGCAGGCTCAGTCTGCCGTTCATCAGTTTGGCAGAGAAGGTATGCTTTCAGAGCTTTACGGCGTTACGGGCTGGGACTATGATTTCAGAGGCTATAAGCTCCACGGCGACTGGCAGGCTTGCCTCGGCGTAACAATCAGAGTGCCTCACCTTTCCTGGTATGCAATGGGCGGCGAAGCAAAGAGAGATTATCCCGCTTCAATCCATTATCAGTCACCCTGGTATAAAGAATTCTCATATCTTGAAGACCATTTTGCAAGAGTCAACACCGCAATGACAAGGGGCAGGCCCGTTGTTAAGGTTGGCGTTATTCATCCCGTTGAAAGCTACTGGCTCCACTGGGGTCCCAACGATAAAACCGCCCTCAAACGCGAAAGTATGGACGAAAGATTTGAGGGTCTTACCAATATTCTTCTTAAGGGCAGCATAGATTTCAACTTCATCAGCGAATCTCTGTTCCCCACCCTTTGCGAAAACGCAACAGCACCCATTAAAGTTGGCGAAATGGAATATGACGCGATCATTGTTCCCGATTGCGAAACTCTTCGTTCAACAACACTTGAACGCCTTGAAAAATTCCGTGAAGCAGGCGGCAAACTTCTCTTCATAGGAAGTGCCCCCACCCTTGAAAACGGCATTCCTTCTGAAAGAGGCAAGGCTCTTTATGAGAAATCAAAGGTTATACCCTACAGCAGAGAAGATATTCTTTCCGCTCTTGAAGATAGCAGAGAAATCACTCTCCGTCTTAAAAACGGCAGACTTTCGGACGAGTTCATTTATCAGTACCGCAAAGACGGTAACTGCCGCTGGCTCTTTATCAGCCGTTGCTGCGAGCCATACAACAAATTTGTTGTTAACAGCGATGCCTTAAGAATTACCGTTAAGGGCGAATTTACCCCGTTTGTTTACGATACCGAAAACGGCAATATTTATGAAATCCCCTGCAAATATGTAAACGGAAATACTGTTATCGCAAAAACTCTTTATGAATATGACAGTCTTCTGCTTAAACTTGTTGAAGGCAAACGCGAAAACACTCTTGAAGAGAAGTGTGCCGTTCAGCCTGAAAACGCACTCACTCTTCCCAAATTCGTTCCCTATACCCTTTCAGAAAGAAATGTTCTTCTTCTTGATATGGCTGAATTTACCGTTGACGGCGGCGAGTTTATGCCCGAAGAAGAAATTCTTCGCCTTGACAATGTGTGCCGCAAAATCATTGGCATAAAAGAAAGAGGCGGAAACGTTGCCCAGCCCTGGGTGCTTGACGAAGAAGTTATAAACCACAACATAACTCTTAAATTCACAATAAACAGCGAAATTGATTATTCAGGTGCAGAGCTTGCTCTTGAAGATGCCGAAAAGGCAGAAATAACATTTAACGGCAGCAAGGTTGCAAACACCGTTACAGGCTGGTATACCGATAAGGATATAAAAACCGTTGCTCTGCCCGAAATCGTCAAAGGTGAAAATATTCTTACCGTAACACTTCCGCTTGGTGAAAGCACCAACACCGAATGGTGTTATATTCTCGGCAATTTCGGCGTGAATGTTATCGGCAAGAGCAAAACAATCACAGCTCTTCCCGAAAAGCTTGCTTTCGGCTCAATTCTTAACCAAGGTCTTCCCTTCTACGGTGGAAACATCACATATCATATTGATGTTGAAACAAAGAATTCTCTTCTCATTGAAGCAACTGCCTATAAGGGAACTCTCATCGGAATTGATATTGACGGAGAAAGAAAAGGAAGAATTGTTTATCCTCCCTATAAGCTCCTTATTGACGGTATTGAAGAAGGCAAGCATCAGCTTGACATCACTCTCTTCGGCAACCGATATAACGCATTCGGCCCCGTTCACTTAAGAGATGACAAATATTCATGGCACGGCCCCTTCGCATGGCGTGAGCTCGGCAGCAAATGGAGCTATGAATATGTGCTGCGTGATGTAGGCATTCTCAAAAGCCCCATAATTAAAGCTTAATCTTTAAAAGCACACAGTTTCGGCTGTGTGCTTTTTTTACATATTTTTAAAATAAACTGTTTATTTTATAGTGACATTTCTGTTTTTCTGTGTTATACTAATACAGTTAATAAGCCTTCGGAGGCGTTTTTATGTTTGAACAGATAATAAATGTTGACAGAATGGAGCAGGCGGTCAGCTTGTTCGGCAGCTTTGACGAAAATATAAAGCTCATCGAAAAAGAATTTTCGGTGGCTGTTATCAGCAGAGGCTCGGAACTTAAAGTTACGGGTGAGGCTGAAAATGTTCAGAAGGGCGTTCGTGCAATCAACGGTCTTTTAACGCTCATCAACAGAGGCGAAAGCCTGAGCGACCAGAATGTTCGCTATGTTCTTTCTCTCGTTAACGAGGGCAACGAAGACAAGCTTGAGCATATGGCGGCAGATTGTGTTTGCATAACTTCAAAAGGCAAGCCCGTAAAGCCCAAAACCCTCGGTCAAAAAAAATATATAGAAACTATCAGAAAAAACACAATAACTCTCGGCGTCGGCCCTGCAGGCACGGGTAAAACCTACCTTGCCGTTGCAATGGCGGTTACCGCTTTCAGAGCAAAAGAAATAAACAGAATTATCCTCACAAGACCCGCAGTTGAAGCGGGCGAAAAGCTCGGTTTCCTGCCCGGTGACCTTCAGCAGAAGGTTGACCCGTATCTGCGTCCCCTTTATGATGCTCTTTTCGATATGCTCGGAGCAGAAAATTTCCAGAAGCATCAGGAAAGAGGCGATATCGAGGTTGCTCCCCTTGCATATATGCGAGGCAGAACTCTTGATGACAGCTTCATCATTCTTGACGAAGCGCAGAACACAACGGGCGAGCAGATGAAAATGTTCCTTACCCGCCTCGGCTTCAATTCAAAAATGGTTGTAACAGGTGACGTTACGCAGATTGACTTGCCCGACGGCAAAAAATCCGGTCTTAAAGAAGCAATGAGAATTCTTAAAAACATCGAAGACATAGGCGTAGTTAAATTCACCGAAAAAGACGTTGTGCGTCATCGACTCGTGCAAGATATTATCAAAGCATATGAAAAAAATGATGAGGAGCGAAACAGAAAATGGCAGGAAAAGTAAATGTTGTTATTTCCAAAAACGAAGTTAAAATTCCTACAGGCACAAGTATGCTTGTGCGCCGTTGCTGTAAAGCCGTGCTTGAAATGGAAGAATTCAGCGAAGCTGCCGAAATAAGCGTTACCTTTGTTGATGATGATGAAATAAGAAAACTCAACAAAGAATTCCGAAATATCGACAGATCAACCGATGTTCTTTCGTTCCCTCTCGGCGAAAACGGGATTTATGATGTCAACAACAGCACTGGTGCAAAGGTGCTCGGCGATATTGTTATTTCCGTGCCTCACGCCATTGACCAGGCAGACCGCTACGGTCACTCTCTTCAGCGTGAAATCGGATTTCTTACCGTTCATTCCATGCTTCATCTTCTCGGATACGACCACGTTAACGGCGGAATGGAAAGCGTGAGAATGAGAGAAAAAGAAGAAACCGTACTCACAAAGCTTGGTCTCAAAAGAAATTCAAGCTATTATATGGATGATGAGGTTTTATGAAAAATCTGCTTAAAAGCTTCGTTTATGCAATAAAAGGAATTACATACTGCATAGCAAACGAGCGCAATATGAGAATACATCTGTGTTTCACGGTCTATATGTTCGGCTTTCTTTCATTCTTTGATTTCTTCGAGGTAACAAAAACGCAGATTGCAATTCTCTTTGCGGTTTGCGGCGTGGTTATGTCGCTTGAAGCGGTCAACACCGCAGTTGAAAAAGCCGTTGACCTTGCAACATCAGAGAAAAATTTGCTTGCAAAGGCATCAAAGGATGCGGCGGCAGGTGCTGTGCTGATAAGCGCAATTGCTTCGGTAATCGTCGGCATTTCGATTCTTTATCAGCCCGAAGCCTTTTCCTCGCTGTTTGAATACTACAAACAAAACCCCGCTGTTTTTGCGGCATTGATTATAAGCCTTGCGGCAAGCTTCACATTTGTTTTTGCAGGGCCGAAGAAAATTATCGGATTATTCAAAAAGGAGAAATAAATGAGTAAGACCGCATTTATTGCAATAGTAGGCTGCCCCAACGTTGGCAAATCCTCGCTTCTTAACCGTATGCTCGGTCAGAAGGTTGCAATCGTTACGCAAAAACCCCAGACCACACGCACTAAAATAATGGGCGTTCTCACCAAAGGCGAAACCCAGCTTGTTTTCACCGACACTCCGGGTTATCACAGACCCAAAACAAAGCTCGGCGAGAAAATGATTAAAGCTGTTGGTGACGGAATTAACGGCATTGATGCCGCACTTTTTGTTACCGAACCCGAGGGCGATATAAGAGAAACTGAGCTTGAACTTCTCAAACGCCTTAAATCGGAAAAAGCTCCCGTTGTGCTTGCAATAAACAAAATCGATACCGTCAAGCAAAAAGAACTTCTTATGGAAAAAATCCTCAAATTCACATCTGAGTTTGACTTTGAGGCAGTTGTTCCCGTAAGTGCTCTTAAAGAAGAAAACATTGACCTTCTTCTCGGTGAGCTTGAAAAGCTTGCGTATGAATCCGTTCATTTCTTCCCTGATGACACTCTCACAGACCAGCCCGAAAGAGTGCTCGCAGGCGAAATAATCCGCGAAAAGATGCTGCTTCTTCTTGATAAAGAAGTGCCTCACGGCGTTGCGGTAAGCATTGAAAAAATGCGTGAAAGATCCACGGGCGGAATAATGGATGTTGAGGCAACCATATATTGTGAAAGAGAAAGCCACAAAGGCATTATCATCGGCAAAAAAGGCGATATGCTCAAAAAAATATCCACCCGCGCAAGAACGGATATGGAAAACTTTTTCCAATGCAAAATCAACCTTCAGTGCTGGGTAAAAGTTAAAGAAGGCTGGCGCAACAGAGAAGGTCTTATCCACAACTTCGGATTGGATTAATTTAACTTTCCCCTCTGTTTATAACCTCCCTTTTTCGGGTTAAGTTATAAATGAGAGGATGATGTTTGATGTTTACAGATAAAGAAGCTGCGTGGCAGAAGTTTGCAAAAACCGGCTCCGTTGCAGATTATCTTGAATTCAGAAACTGCACGGGAAGCGGCTCTTCGGAGGCAAAAAGCAATGAGAATGAATACCGACGCTCTGGTTCTCAGAGTGGCAGACACGGGCGAAAGTGACCGCCTCGTTACTCTGCTGACATCAGAATACGGTGTGCTTCGTGCGTTTGCCAACAGAGCAAAAAAGTTAGGCAGCAAAATCCACGGTGCAACACAGTCCCTGTGCTATGCGGATTTTTCCATATATAAAAGCAGGGACAGCTACATAATAGATGACGCTGTAAGCAAGGAAGTTTTTTTCGGATTGCGAAGCGATATTGAAAGGCTTTCCCTTGCGCAGTATTTTTGTGCTCTGGCAGCAGAGCTTGTTCCCGAAATGGAACCTGCGGGAGATTTTTTGAGAGTTATCCTCAATTCTCTTCATTTTCTTGAAACACAAAGAAGAACTCCCGATTTTCTTAAAGCCGTAACGGAGCTTAAATTTATGGCTCTTTCCGGATTTATGCCCGATTTAACGGTTTGCCCGCATTGCGGATGCGAACCTTCGGGCGAAATATATTTCAACATTCAGGAGGGCTGCGTTTTCTGCAAAAACAGCGGCAAGGGCGGAGAAAAAATAAACTCCACCGTGCTCACCGCGATGCGTCACGTTTGCGCAAACCCTGTTGAAAGAATTTATTCCTTTTCTCTTCCTTCCGCTGATGAAAAAAGATTTGCCGCCGTAACAGAGAGATTTCTTCTCGCTCAGACCGGCAAACGCTTCAAGGCATTGGATTTTTATAAATCGTTGATTATTTAGTTCACAATAAAATCAAAACCAAAACGAAAGGAACAAAAACAATGAACTTTTTACACAAACTGTTCGGAACAACTCCGGGCAAGGGCGTTCAGCCTAAAGAGGCTCTCGCTTACAGCGTTGCCGGTTTCGGTCAGAACTTCATCTGCACCATCATCGGCTCATACATAACCGTATTTATGACCGATGCACTTCTTTTCGGTGCAGACGGCGTTATGGTTGGCGGCGTAAGCGGTGCTGTTGCGGTTGCAATTCTTATGCTTGCAGCAAGAGTTTTTGATGCTTTCAACGATCCCATTATGGGCAGCGTTGTTGACAAAACCCGCACAAAATGGGGTAAGTGCCGCCCTTATCTTAAATGGATGGCTTTTCCCATCGGTATTATGACCATTCTCTGCTTCCTTCCCATCTTCAACGCTGAAGCGGTTTACAACGGCACACAAACAACAATAGCATTCACAACAATAGCTGTTATTTATGTTCTTTGGAGTGTTGTATATACAATCGCAGACGTTCCTTACTGGGGTCTTTCAACCTGTCTTACAAACAACACCGTAACAAGAGGTAACATTCTTACAGTTGCCCGTATGTTCTGCACAGTCGGTGCAGGTATTGTTACCGTTTTCCTTCCCATGATTACAGGCGCACTCACAGCTAAATTCAAGTATACCGCTGATGACCTCGCAATTATAATGGCTGATAAAGCTGAAGCAATTGCAAATATGGTTGCAAATCAGGGCATTTCAGCAGAAGAAGCTGCAAACACATTTGTGGGAACAGTTAAACTCGGCAGCGAAATCTCAAATGCTGACACACTCAAATGGACTTATTTCATCGCTGCAATTGTTCTTGTTGTTGCCGCAATTCCCATGTTCTTCTATGGCTTCAAGAACACCAAAGAGCGTTTCACTTCAGACGAAACTCCTCCCTCATTCGGTCATAACCTCAAGCTCCTCTTCAAGAATAAAGAGCTTCTTCTTATCGTTCTTTCAGGTGTTCTCGGCGGTGCAAGAATGGTTTATTCTTACACCGGCGGTCTTTACTTCGCAAAATATATTCTTCAGAATGAAGGACTTTACGGCATTATCACTCTTCTCGTTGTTCCCGGCGGTCTTGTTGCATCAATCCTCGTTCCCTGGATGTCAAAGAAATTCACAAAGAAATGGTCATATATTGCAGTTCACATCTTCGGCGGCATAGTAATGGCTGTTATGTATTTTGTTGGCTACGATGCTCCCTGGAAACTCGTTATCGGTGCTATCGGTCTTGTTCTTCTCGGCATTCCTCAGGGTGTTAACAACATCATCACTTATGCTATGATTGGTGACACCGTTGACTATCTTGAATGGAAAACAGGCGAAAGAGGCGAAGGCATCTGCTTTGCAATGCAGACCCTTATCAACAAAATCGGTATGGCAGTAGGCGCATTCATCGGCGTTCTTTCAATGAGCATTGCAGGCATCAACGCAAGAACTTATGAAGTTGCAAACCCCGACGCACTCTGGGATGTTCTTATCATTTCAGGTGTTGTAAGTATGTTTGCTTGCGCAGTGCCCATGTTCTTCTACACAATCACAGAGAAGAAGCAGGCACAGATGGTTGCTGAAATCGAAGCAAGAAAGAATAAATAAGTTTATAAATAAAATACCTCACACCGCGGTGTGAGGTATTTTTTATGCATTGACTTTTTCTTTTATTTTTTCAAGCACGCTGTACGGAATTTTCATATTACCCAAACCCGTGCCGATGCTTATATGCGGTTTCATCTGTGCATGAAAATCT
>JAZRTQ010000068.1:0-3776 GCA_045652165.1 Acutalibacteraceae bacterium
GACCGCTTGGCCTCCGACTTATATATTATAAAATCAACCGAACAATTGTTCTTTTGGCGGAACAGACAATTTTATTTTTATAAAAACATAAGCTTCGGAGAAGCGCCGCTTGAAATAGTTTTGCAAAAAACATTTCAATTCTGGGGATTGGGGTTACCCTCAACAAGCGGCAAAAAGAGTGGTGCAAAAATTTGATTTTTCAAATTTGGGTACCCACTTGCCCTGCTTGCAAAGTTAGTGAATGGTTGAAAACCTGAACGGTTTTGCGAGCAGAATTTGCAAAGTGTGTATACACTTGCCCTGCTTGCTAAGTTAGTGAACGGTTGAAAATCGGAACAACTCGCAAGCAACATTCAGCAAGTTTGTGTTCACATTTGCCTTGCTTGCCAAATTAGTGCAAGCAATAAAATCAACGGAATATCAAGGTTTTTTACAGTAGCAGCAGTGCTGTGGTAATGTGGGAAATTTATTTTCCATATTTCCACGGCTGCAAACAATCAAGTGAATCCGAAGAAGAATATAATCAAATTTTTAGGAGGCGATAAAAAATAAACGTAGTAATCTACGCAAGATTTTCAAGTCACAGTCAGACGGAGCAATCAATCGAAGGTCAGCTGAAAGTATGCTATGAATATGCCGCCGCTAATGGTCACTTTGTTATCGATGAGTATATTGACAGAGCGCAAAGCGGAACGTCGGACAACCGAACGGCATTTCAGCAGATGATAGCTGACAGCGACAAACAAACTTTTGAAGCGGTGCTTGTTTATCAGCTTGACAGATTTGCAAGAAACAGATATGACAGTGCAATCAACAAAGCAAAGCTGAAAAAGAACGGTGTACGTGTTATCTCCGCAAAAGAAAACATAACGGATGATGCATCAGGAATTCTTGTTGAGGGTGTTCTTGAAAGTATGGCTGAATATTATTCGGCAGAGCTTTCACAAAAGATTCGCAGAGGAATGGATATCAACGCACAAAAATGTCTGTCAAACGGCAGTCTGCCCGGTTTGGGATTCAAGGTTGATGCTGACAGAAAATTCTATGTTGACCCCGAAGCGGCAGCAGTTGTCAGAGAAATTTATGAGCGATATGCAAGCGGCGAAACCGTTGCGGAAATTACAAGAGATCTGAACGCAAGGCAAATCAAAACCGCACACGGAAAAGAGTTCAACAAAAACAGTTTGCACCGCATTCTGCGAAATAAACGGTATATCGGAGTTTATCTTTACAAAGATATGGAAATTCCGGGCGGTATGCCGAGGATAATCGAAGATGAATTGTTTGAAAGAGTTCAGCATATTCTCAACAAGAATAAGCAGGCTCCGGGCAGAACGAGAGGCAAAGAAGAATATCTGCTGACGACAAAACTTTTCTGCGGATATTGCAGAGAGATGATGACAGGTTACGGCGGAACGAGCCGCAACAAAAATGTTTATCACTATTATTCCTGCAAAAACTCCAGAAAAAATCTTTGCAATAAGAAGATAATTCAAAAAGAAAAGATTGAGGACAGGGTTGTTTCGGTGTGTCGCAAATTGCTGACGGATGAAAATATTGAAAAGATTTCGAAGTCGGTAGCGGCGGCGTGCCAAGCGGATTATGATAACTCGGGAGTTAAAAGAATAAAAGCCGCAATCCGAGAAACGGAAGCGGCAATAGAAAATCTGTGGATTGCCCTTGAAAAAGGACAGTCGGTTGATATGATAACCGAGCGAATAGAAAAACGCAAAACCGAAAAAGCCGAGCTTGAAGCACAGCTTGCAATTGAAATGAACAAGCAGGTTATTTACACAGAGCCTCAGATCAGACATTATCTAATTTCACTTCGCACAGGTGACTTGAACGACATAAACATACGCCGAGGATTTATAAATATCTTCGTGCGGGCAATTTATCTTTATGATAAGAAAATGACACTTTATCTCAATGCAGGCGATAAAGAGATAGTTATTGACGACATATTAATAGATGAAACAGAGGAGTATTTTGACTCTCTGAATTCTGCTTTAAACGGTGGTTCTACTGTGGTTGCATCTGTTCCACCAAAATAAAGAAATCCGAACTCAATGCCAATCGGCACGGGTTCGGATTTCTTGTTTTTATCAGAGCTATCAGTTTTTGAGGTTGCAATTGTCTTGCTCGTCTACATCAAAATAAATCCCATCAGCAGACCACCTGCAAATCCTGAAATATGCTCAAAAGCGGTTGCTTTGCCAACCAGCATTCCGCCGACTGTGTAAACTGCAAGAATTATAAGAGGAAGAATGGGCAAACCTGAAAACATAACAGTACCGTTTTTAACCGCAAGCATAACAAACACAGCAATCAAGCCGTAAATTCCCGTCGACGCGCCTTCACCCTCTTGCAACTTATATATAAATGCCATATATAAGCCCGATATGAACGCGGATCCGATAAAGCAGAGTGCAGTTTTTAACGAGCCGAGTTGGGATTCAACGGCATATCCGACAATGAGGGTTGCGGTTACATTTGAAATAATGTGCCACGTTCCGATATGCAGAAGCGATGACGACACAAGACGCCACAACTGCCCCTTTTTTATTTTCTTTTCGGAAAGATGAAAAGCGTGGTTTATATAGCCTTTGTTGTGCCCCGCCCACAGTTTTTCTTTAATAGTCACCGTTTCTGTTTTGGGTATTACTATAAAGTTATCAAGAATATAGATCAGAATTATAATTGCACAGAATAACAATGTAAAAGCAGGCATATCTATTCTCCTTTGCGGCGATTGTCTTATTATCTGATTGTAACAATATAAAGAATTTTTGTCAAAGATTTTTATTTCAGCTCTCACTTTGTAAAAAACGCAATCATATACCGATTCCGTGCTGTACGGATTCGGAGTTTTTCTTTTTGCGGCAAAAAATCTTTTCAAACAGAATTTTCTGTGATATTATAATTCCGAGGTTAGGTTATGTTTGCAAAAAAACTTTGGAACATATTGTTTAACACGGAGGTATGCTATGAAACTTGTATTGTTAACCGCTCTCGGTGTAGGTGGCGCAACCTTAATCGGTTCGGTTATCGGTTTTATATTCAAAAAAATATCCCATAAATTTTCCGATATAGTTCTTGCGTTTGCCGCGGGCGTTATGCTTGCCGCTGCGGTTTTCGGCCTGATTGTGCCCTCCCTGGAACACGGAGGAGAATATAAACTCCCCGTAACCGTTGCAGGAATTTTCTGCGGTGCAATATGCCTGAATCTTATAGACAAGCTTGTTCCCCATATTCATAAGCTTGCAGGCAACGACACCGAGCAACACAGAAATGCCGATTTAAACAAAATTATTCTTTTCGTCATTGCAATCGCAATCCACAATCTGCCCGAAGGCATCGCGGCGGGTGTGGGCTTCGGTTCAGGCGACACATCTCAGGCTTTGATTATTGCAGGCGGCATTGCATTGCAGAATATACCTGAAGGTATGGTAATTATTTCTCCGTTGCTTTCGGCAGGCGTTCCCGCAAAGAAAACTTTCTTATGGGCAAGCCTCACGGGTCTTGTTGAGGTTGCAGGAACTTTTATAGGATATTTTGCAATAAGCATTGCTTCTTCAATTCTTTCTTTCGCTCTCGCATTTGCAGGAGGAACGATGCTTTATATCATCAGCGACGAAATGATTCCTGAAACTCATGCTCACGGAAACGAGCGCGGAGCAACCTATGCAATACTTGCGGGTTTTTGCCTTATGCTGGCAACAGATATGCTTTTAGGATAAAAAAACGCGCGTTTTTTCATTAAATTTAATAAAATG
>JAZRTQ010000069.1:0-26985 GCA_045652165.1 Acutalibacteraceae bacterium
GATGATGAAAAAACTATTGATATTTCTTATCCCGAAGCGGTAATTTCAGGCGGTTTTTTTAACAATAAAAAAGAAAAGCGGTTTAAAGAAAAATTTTTTTCTTTTCACGGTGTAAACGCTGTGTGTGAGGCAACTGAGTTAATGAAAGATATCATAAGCTCATCAAAAGTCATCAAAACCGTAAAGATTTTTTCTGATTGCTCAAACGGAAACGGGAACTTTGATTTATTTTTATCGTGCAGGGATTTTTGGGGCGAGCTTGCTGAGAACGGCACCGAGATTATTCGTATTCTTCCGGATTTTGACAGTTTGAATCATAGCGTGAATGATGTTTTGGCGTGGTTGCCGATACTTTCATGCGGAAGAGGAAAATCCTTTTATTTCAATGGTTTCAGAGACAGAACGGCAAACAGTTTAATGCTGATAGTTCCGGGTATTGCTGCTATGTTTTCGGCCTCTGTCGGCGGAATCGGTCCGACAGTTGTAACAACAGAAAGAACTGCGGTTGATGATTGCAACAAGATGTTTGATTCTTATATTTCATATTGTTCGGAAGGAAGCAGAACAGAATCTTGTTTTGAAAGACAGAACGGAATTGTTGATGATTTCTTTGAGCTTAAAGAGGATTTGTTCAATATTTTCGGTTCGTTGCCGAGTGAGTGTAGTTTGGGAAATAAAGCTTTTTATTGCAAACACGCAGAGCGGCTAATGAATCTTATGAAAACAAATACCGTTACCGAAGTATTTCCTCTTCATTCACCGTTGGAAATAGCAGCGGGTAAGGCAGGTTGTACTGCAGAGCAATATTTAAAGCATCTTGAAACTATAATAGGACTTCTTGAAAGTGAACCGAATTACAGAGTTGTTATTTCATCGGATATCTGTTCTGTCGGTTCCGGTATATGTATAAAGAAGAATGGCGGTTTACTTAAATTGCCCGATAATCAAAGCGGTATTTACAGCATGATTACTCATCAGCCGTCTGTAAATGCTTTGCGGCAATACTATATGAACGGATATAACAGTATATCGGATTTTGATTCATCAAAAGAAAAAATTATAATACGAATAAAAAATCTTATTTCCCAACTGAGAAAATAAAAAGAGCGTAACGGTTAATTCCGTTACGCTCTTTAACTATTCTGTTTTAAAATCTTTGAAGACTATGTGAAGAGGAGCACCTTCAATTTCAAATTCAATGAAAGCACCCGTTTCGGCATCTCTGGTCAATAAAAAAACGCCTCTTTCGCTTGAACCGCTGTATGTCCATATTCCGTCACTGTATGTTTTTGAAATATCAATGTCAACTTTAATATCGGAAATTGCGTGAATCAGCAGTTTGCCGAATTCCGTCTGCGGAAATCTTGATAAATCTGAATTGAATTCCAAACCGTCATAGTTGACAGTGCATATTCCGCTTTTAAACTCTACAGTAAGCGGAGTCAGTATGTCGGGAGAAAGAATTCTGACCGAGAATTCATCGGCTGATTTTTGTTTAAACAAAGCAATAATGGATGTGTTTTCATATACCGCTTCAACATTTGCCGAAAAGCTTTCGGGCAGGGGAGGCGGAGTTTTTTCTCCGATTATTTGTTTTTCACATCCCGCGGCAGTAAAAATAAAGATTATGACTGCAACTGTAACAGATAAAGCTTTTTTCAAATTATCACCCGTTATTCAAATTTTGAAAAAAGCTCAGGGAGATAATTCAGAACATCTGATGCGAGCATACCTCTCATTGATGTTTTCTCAGCAATAATATCTGCACCGAGTCCGTGAAGATAAACTGCACTGACTGCGGCATCAAACGGTTTCATTCCTTGTGCCAGCAAAGAAACTGACATTCCTGCGAGCAAATCGCCGCTGCCGCCCTTTGCAAGGCCTGAATTGCCTGTTGAATTAACATATATTTCTGTGGGATTTCCTCCGCAAACAACGGTGTTAGCACCTTTTAAAACAACGGTTATTCCGTATCTGGTTGCAAATTCATAAGCAACTGCAATTGGGTTTGCAACAATTTCGGCAATGCTTTTTCCGCAAAGCCTGCTCATTTCGCCCGGATGCGGAGTGATAATTATCGGAGCCTGAGCTTTCTTTAATACATCTATATTTCCGCCCAGAGCATTTATGCCGTCTGCATCAATAATCATCGGAATTTTTGTTTCTTCAATAAGTGACATAACAATTCTTGATGTGTCTTTATTAAAACCGAGACCGCAACCTATAAGCATTGCAGATGCTCTTTTTGAAGCTTCTTTTATTGCGGGAAGAGCTGAAAAAGAGAATGTTCCGTCGAAGTTGGATTCAAGAGGAAGAAGAAGCGATTCTGTAAGCTTCGGCGCAAGTGCAGGGTATGCACTTTGCGGAAATGCCGCAGTAACAAGACCTGCGCCACATCGAAGTGCACCGCTTACGGCAAGAAAAGCCGCACCTGCCATTCTCATACTTCCGCAAACGCAAAGAGCATGGCCGTAGGTTCCTTTGTTTGAAACGGGTTTTCTTTTCGGAAGCATTTTTTTTACATCAAGAGAGTTAACCGTAAAGCAGGTTACGCTGTCAATTTTTTTGAAATCTTCATCTGTTATGCCTATATCCGCAACTTGAACTCTGCCGCAGGCGGAAGAGCAAGGCTTCATTATATGAATGGGTTTGTATGCGGATATTGCGATAGTTGTTTCAGCTTTGAAAACGGAGCCTTCTATTGTTGCGCTATCGCAGTTTGCACCGCTCGGCACATCTATTGCAACCGTCTGACCTTTTGCGGCATTAACGGTTTTTGCGAGTCTGCTCAAAGGTGCATCGAGTGAGCCCGAAAAGCCCGTTCCGAAAACGGCATCAACTATAATTTCAGCCTTTTCAATGTAAGGATAAACAGTCTGAATATCATTGTTGTATCTGATAATATCAACGCCTGTGCTCTCCGCAAGAGAAAACATATTTATTGCGTCTTTTGCTTTCGGTTCGCCGCAGGCGAGCATAACCGTAACCTCACAGCCGTATTCCCACATTTTGCGGGCAATAACGAATCCGTCTCCGCCGTTTTTGCCTTTTCCGCATATTATAAGAACTTTTTTTGGATTTGATTTGCTTATATGATAATGTTTTTTTATTATTTCGGCGCAAGCGTTTCCCGCATTTTCCATAAGCTCGGAAAAGGATATTCCTCTTTCAACCGCATTGCATTCCGCTTGATACATCTGCTTGCTTGTTAAAACAAACATAAATACACCCCACAAAACATTTTACAACTAATTGTAACATATATCTGCCTTGTTTGAAAGGTAAAATTATAAAATATATTTTTTATTTTTATATTGCTCTGTAATAATTTGTTGTGATATAATTTTTATATATAATCGCTGAAAGGCGGGAAAATTATGGAAAAATATATTAACGAATATATCAGACCCCGTTTGCAGGGTGACGGAGGCGAAATAACCTTTGTTAAACAAGAAGGAAACGAGGTTACCGTTTTGCTTCAGGGCGAATGCTCAAAATGCCTCATTCTTCACCGTTGCCTTGAATGGATTGAAGAACGGATAGAAAATGATATGGGTCAGACCGTTAAGGTTATCGGAATAAGAAAAAAGCCCTATTTTCAAGATAAATAAGGAGGTTATCTGCTTTGGCACATATTAAAGTTGAAAGAAGAAGTATGCGTCCCGAAGAGTGGATTGATCTTCGCTTTGGTTGGCTGAAAAGATATATTTACAGCGAGAAAAATGAAATAACAACATTCAGAATAAGAGAAGCCCGCCAGGTTTCAGAAATGAATTTTGAATTTTATGATGAACAACCGAGGCCTCTAACAAGGGGAGATATGTATTTCACTCCTGACGGCACGGCATTCATCGAAGCGGATTATACTCTGCCCGAGCATCTAAAAGGCAAAGAATTCTGCTTTTCACTCAAAACCGCGGCAGAAATGATTGTAAAGGTAAACGGTGTTTATGCAGGCGGAATTGACCCCAACAGAGAAAGGCTTGACCTTTCACTCTATGTTGATTCCGACAGGCTTCATTTTGAGATTATGGGCTATAACCGCTCAAAGCCCGATGATGAACGCAACCCTGAAAGCCTCAGCGTAAGAGGCTGCCGTCAGATTTTTGAAGGCGGATATATCTCTGTTGTAAACAAAACCGTTCAGTCGCTTGTTTATGACCTTGAAATGCTTCTTGATGCAGCAAACAGCGGAGTTTTCAATGAAGATTTTTCTGCATTTGCAATCCGCGAAATAGATAAGGCACTTAACCTTATTGATTTTGACGATGTTACCGATGAAGCTTGTAAGGCGGCATCGGAATATATTGAAAAAAACATCTTCTCAAACAAAGATTATAAAGGCAGCGGTAATGTTGCGCTTATTGCACACTCGCACCTTGATATAGCTTATTATTGGAGAAGAATTCACGCTGTTCAGAAAAATCTGCGAACAGTTCTTATCCAGCTTCGCTTAATGGATAAGTATCCCGATTTTAAATATGCCCATACTCAGGCTTATACATATGAAACGGTTGAAAAATATTATCCCGAAATCTTTGAGGAACTGAAAAAACGCATTGCAGAGGGCAGGTTTGAGCCCGTTGGAGCAATGTATGTTGAGCCCGATTGCAATGTTCCGTCTTGCGAAAGTCTTATCCGCCAATGCCTTTACGGTCAGACTTATTTCAGAGAAAAATTCGGAATAACCGTTGATAACTGCTGGCTTCCCGATGTTTTCGGCAACAGCTGGATTCTGCCGCAGATACTCAAAAAAAGCGGAGTAGAATATTTTGTTTCAAACAAAATGTCAACCTGGAACGACACCAACAGATTCCCGCATAATAATTTTATCTGGAAGGGAATTGACGGCTCCGAGGTTTATGCCTGCGTGCCCCCAACCCATTTCATTTCCTGGAATATGCCGAGTCAGGTGCAGGCAAACTGGGATGCATATCAGGATAAAAACACGGGCGGACAGACTCTTCAAATGTTTGGCTACGGTGACGGCGGAAGCGGCGCAACCGAAGAAATGGTTGAGCTTATGCACAGATTTGATAAGCTTTCCGTTATGTCGGAAACAGAGCACATAACCGCAAAGGAATTCCTTTCAAAGAATTTCGACGGCAATGATGCTCTTGCAACCTGGGACGGTGAGCTTTATCTTGAAATGCACCGAGGAACTTTCACAACAAAATCAAATCTCAAAGCATATAACCGCAAGCTTGAATTTATGCTCCGTGAGGCAGAATTGCTTTCGGTTTTAAGAATGAAGCAGGGTGTTGAATATCCCGCCGAAAAAATAAGAGATTGTTATAAAAAACTGATGATTAATCAGTTTCACGATATTCTTCCGGGCAGCCACATAACTCCCGTTTACCGTGACGCTATGGAAGACTATGAGCAGATAGAAAAAGAAATTTCGGAAATAATCGGTAACGGTAAGAGTTATTTCAATTCACTCAATTTCAAGAGAAAAAACCTCACTTTCATTCCTGATGAAAGCGGAAATGTTGTTCGTTTGGGCAAAAAAGGCTTTTATGCCGTTCCTGATATTGATGCTCTTTCAAGCGGAGAGATAGAAAAGGCGGAAAATTCAAGTGACTGGATAACAGTTAACGGCAACGAAGCTGAAACACCTTATTACAAAGTGGTTTTTGCTCCTGACGGAAGCATTGCTTCGCTTAAGGATAAAGAACTTTGCCGTGAATGGATAAAGGGCGATTTCAATAAGCTTAAGATTTATCACGACACACCGGGTAACTACGATGCCTGGGATATTTTGCCGAATTATAAGGATAAGCAGGCAGAAATTATAACAGTTAAGCCTCTTGAATTTATCGGTGCAGACGGCGAATGTGCAGAATTTTCGGTTACTCTTGCAACGGGCAAAAGCGAATGGAAAATGATAATCAGGCTTTTCAGAAAGTCAAGAGGTATTGAGGTTGAAAATATTGTTGACTGGAACGAAAAGCACAGACTTGCAAAAGCTGAGTTCGGTTGCAATGTTCTTACCCGAAAACTTCTGTGCGATACATCTGCAGGCATAATTGAAAGAGAAACCCACAGAAACACAAGCTGGCAGCAGGCAAGATTTGAAACCTGCCACCATAAATGGTGCGATTTAAGCGAATCGGGCGGCGGTATAGCCTTGATAAATATGAATAAATACGGTGTTTCCGCAGAAGAAAGCACCCTTGGTCTTTCGCTTTTAAGAGCAACAATAAGACCTGATCCCACCTCGGATATGGGTAAGCATAATTTCTGCTATATGATTTATCCTCACGCAGGCGATGCTGTTTCTGCAAAAATCAATAATATTGCATTTGAATATAATATTCCTCTTTGCAAGGCGGATGCAGAATCGTTTCTTCCGTCATTCGGTGAGCTTTGGATTCAGGCGGTAAAGCTTTCGGAAAACGGCAAAAAAATCATTGTGCGTCTTTGTGAGCAAAACGGAGCAAGGGGAGTGATTGAACTTCCTCAAAAGGTTAAAATTCTTAATCTTATTGAAGATGAAATCGGAGAAACAGATAAAATTGAGTATTCTCCGTTTGAAATAATAACTCTCGGATTTCAAATATAAAGGAGCAAGAATATGAAAGGATATGAATATTGGCTCACTTTCGATGAACAGACCAGAAGTGAGCTTGAAGCTATAACAGATAAATCGGAGCTTGAAGACAGATTCTATAAAGAGCTTGAATTCGGCACAGGCGGACTTCGCGGAATTATGGGCGCCGGACCTAACCGAATGAATAAATACACCGTTGCAAAGGCAACAAAAGGTCTTGCCGATTATCTCAACGCTTCTGTTGACGGTGAAAAATCGGTTGCGATTGCTTATGATTCAAGAAACAATTCTGCGTTTTTTGCAGATACTGCCGCTTCCGTTCTTGCTGCAAACGGAATAAAAGTTTATCTTTTTGATACCCTTATGCCCACTCCCGTGCTTTCTTTTGCGGTAAAACACCATAATTGCAGTGCGGGCATTGTTCTCACAGCAAGCCATAATCCCAAGGAATATAACGGATATAAAGTTTATGATTCAAAGGGCTGTCAGCTTGTTCCCGAATATGCCGATAAGGTTATAGCTTTTGTGAATGTGGTAACAGACCTTAAGAGCATTGAAATGATGCCTCTTGATGAAGCAAAAGCAAGCGGAAAACTTGTTTATATCGGTGAAAAAACACTTGAAGCTTTTATTTCCGAAGTGAAAAAACAGAGTGTGTATAATGAAAAATCGGATTTGAAGATTGTTTATACTCCGCTTCACGGAACAGGCAATGTTCCCGTTCGTAAGGTGCTTGAAGATAAAAATGTTTCGGTTGTTGAATCGCAGGAACTTCCCGACGGTGATTTCTCAACCGTGCGCTCGCCTAATCCCGAAGAAAAGGATGCTCTTACTCTTGCCATTGAGCAGGCGAAAACAGAAAAAGCCGATATTGTTATCGGAACAGACCCTGATTGTGACAGAGTCGGTGTCGGTGTGCTTCACGGCGGAGATTATGTTCTTTTAACGGGAAACCAGACAGGTGCGTTGCTTGTTGATTTTGTTCTCAGATACAAGAAAGACACATTGCCCGAAAATGCGGCAGTTGTTAAAACAATAGTAACCAGCGGACTTGGTGCCGCCATTGCGGAGAAATACGGTGCAAAGGTATTCCAGACCCTCACGGGCTTCAAGTATATCGGCGAAAAAATCTGCCTTTGGGAAGAAAGCGGAGAAAACACCTTTGTTTTCGGCTATGAAGAAAGCTACGGCTATCTTTCGGGCACTCACGCAAGAGACAAGGATGCAGTTGTTGCGTCAATGCTTATTGCTGAAATGGCATCATACTATAAGAACAACGGAATGACACTCGTTGACGCACTTGACGGAATTTATGCCGAATACGGATATTATTATGATTGCCTTGAAACCTTTGTTCTTAAAGGCAAAGAGGGCGCCGAAAAAATTCAGTCTGCAATGCAGGTAATGAGAGAAAGCGGAGAAAATCTTTTTGATGACCTCGACGTGCTTCTTGATTATTCAAAGGGAATTGACGGTTTACCCAAAGAAAATGTTCTCCGTTTTGATTTTAAGGACGGTTCGTGGGCTGCTGCAAGACCTTCGGGCACAGAGCCGAAGCTTAAGCTTTATTTCTCAGTAAAGGGTGAAAATAAAGAGCAGGCAACAGTCAGACAGCAGGCAATCCGCAATGTTCTTGCAGATAAAATTTACGGATAATGTTTACATTTTACTGAAAAAGATTTATAATAGTATCAAACTCTTAAGGAGGTTAAAAAATGAAAAAGATAATCGCATTTGTTCTTGCAGTTGTAATGGCATTTTCGGTATTTACCGTTTGCGGTATTGCTGCTGAAACACCCGCAATCAGCAATATTTATGTTCAGCAGAAAGACCTTAACTCCGACGATGCAGACAGAACAGTTAATTGGTATGAGGCAAACGGGGAATATTATCTCTTTATTCCTGCATCCGTAAACTATCTTTTTGCCGATTTTGTTGTTGAGAGCACCAAGGATGTTTATATTGACGGGGTAAGATATACCGAAAGCAAAAAGCTTTTCCAGGTGTTTGAAAACAAAAACAAGATAACTCTCGTTGCAGGCGATGAAGAATATAAGCTTAATATAATCAACGGCTCAACAATTGCTTCAATATTCATCACAACCGAATCAGGTTCACTTGATTATATCCACAAGGATAAGAGCAACGCTGAATCAGGCTATATTGAAATTGTTGATGCATCGGGTGTTGCTGTTTATGACGGCGAGCTTGACCAGATTAAGGGCAGAGGCAATTCAACATGGAACAATCCTAAAAAGCCCTATAATATCAAACTTGAAGAAAAGGAAAATCTTTTCGGAATGGGCAAGAGCAAAAAATGGAGTCTTCTTGCAAACTACGGAGATGAATCTCTCCTCAGAAACTCCGCAGTATTTTCTGCAGGACAGAAAACAGGTGTACCCTATACTCCCATGGGCGTTTCCTGCGATGTTTATATCAACAATAATTACGAAGGTGTTTATCTTCTCTCAACAAGAGTTGAGGCTGATAAAACCAGAGTGAATGTAGATAACCTTGATGATGTTAATGAAGAGATATGTCAGGAATTTTATAATGATGAAGATTTCGATATGGATACCCTTAAAAAAGGCGGTAAATACGGCAAGTATGCAGGTCTTCTTGAAGGCACAATGAAATGGGTTAACATTCCTGTTCCTGCAAATGCCGCTGATAAGGCAGAAACCGGCGGATATATTATCGAAATGGAGCTTGCAAACCGCTATGCAGACGAAATAAGCGGTTTTGTAACAACAAGAAGCCAGCCGTTTATAATGAAATCACCCGAATATGCTTCCGAAGCACAGATGGGTTATATCAGCGATTATTATCAGAGATTTGAGGATGCCGTATTTGCGGAAAACGGCAAGAATTCAAACGGTGAAGATTATAAAGACCTTGCTGATTTCGATTCGCTTGTATCATATTATGTTATAAGCGAGTGGGCAGCAAATATGGACAGCGGTCTTACCAGCACATATTTCTTCAAGCCTGCAGATGATAAACTCTACGCAGGTCCTCTGTGGGATTACGACATTGCTCTCGGTAATAATGATATCGGACGCTTCGATGTTGATTACACCAATCCCAATGAATTCGCTGTAAGCCGTAACAGAATGTACAGAAACACAGTTTTCGGAAAATATGATGTATATAAGCTTCCCACAATTTATAATGAGCTTTGTCAGAAGCAGGAATTTGTTGATGCGGCAAAGAAGCTCTGGGATGATAAGGTAAAGGCTGTTGTTGCAGCCGTAAACACCGAAATTGCTCTTATGGGTGAAGTTCTTGTTGATTCGGCAGTTATGAATGCAATTCGCTGGAATTCATACGACACCTTTGAAATTTCAACTATTGAAACAAAATATAAGGCAGATGTAAAGGATGTTGTTGATTTTTCAGCAGCAAGAAGCACCTTCCTTTCAAATAATCTCGGAACAATTGTTGAGCAGGATCTTGATAACGGATTCCTTAATGTTTTCCTTTATTCGCTCAATAATCTCTTTGAGAATGTAGTTAAGCTTTTCAGCTGATATAAAAATAATGCCGCGGCAAATGCTGCGGCATTTTCTTTGAGGTAAATATGATTGGATCAAAACTTTTTGAAATGCAGGATTTGCAGTATAAGGCTTTTTATTCAAAGCTTATGCCGACAGTAAATCCCGATAAAATAATCGGCATAAGGGTTCCGGTACTTCGCAGATTTGCAAAGGAATTTTCAAAAACCGATGAGGCAAAAAATTTTTTTAAAAAACTGCCTCACAAATTCTATGAGGAAGATAATCTTCACGCATTTTTAATTGAACTGATGCCTGATTATCAAAAGGTAATTGATGAATTAAACCGTTTTTTGCCCTTTGTTGATAATTGGGCAACCTGTGACGGGATGACACCGAAGATATTTGCTGAAAATACCGATAATCTTATTTCTGAAATTAATAAATGGCTCGAATCTGAGCATACATACACCGTTCGCTTCGCTGTGAATATGCTTATGAAGTTTTATCTGGAAGAGAACTTCAAAGAAGAGTATCTTCAGAGAGTTGCCTCAATAAAATCCGATGAATATTATGTTAAAATGGTTCAGGCGTGGTATTTTGCAACGGCGCTTGCAAAGCAATGGGATTATGCGGTTGTTTATCTTAGGGAAAACAAGCTTGATGAATGGGTCCATAACAAAACAATTCAGAAAGCGACGGAAAGTTTCAGAATAACAGAAGAACAAAAAGAATATTTGAAAAAATTAAAGAGGAAGTCGGTCTGACTTCCTCTTTTTGCTTGTTTATTATTCTTCAATAAGTCCGTGATATCTTCCGAACCAATAGGGAAGAAGATAGGGGGTGGGGCTGCAAGCGCTTCTGCCGTCGCCTTCGTTCACCTTGAACGGGTTAGAGTCATAGTTATGAACATTTCTGGAGTCAATATCAAGAGCTTCCTTAAGCTGTGTGGGCTCGCCCCAGTATTCCTGCTCTGTATCATAAACAAGACCCTTTCTGGATGAACTGAACATAGGTCTCTTTACGAAATCAAGAGGATATTCGCGGAGTGTTTTGATAGCGTGGTCGAGATCGCAGTATTCATCGGAGAAGGCGCCGTAAATAAGATTATAGAAAGCACAGCGCTCGGGTCTTTCATAATCCCAATGATGTTTGGTTCCCATAAGAAGATATTTTCTGATTGCGGGATCTTTTTCAATGCTGAGAATTGTTATTGTGCAAAGGAAACCGAGGTTGTCGTCAATATGAGTGGTGTGACCGTCAGGTCTCTTGTGCTGAGCGGCATTGAGAAGATAATGTTCGTCAATTGCAAGACGAAGGAATTCGTTTCTGTATTTTTCATCGCCTGAAACGTGATATGCAACACTGAGGAATGTAAGCAACTCAAGAGAATTTATGCCTTTTTCAAAGTGCCACATATTATTTCTGTTAAGCTGTTCGGGATCCCAGATAGCCCAAGTTGTGGGTAAACCGTCAACATCGCAGAGTCTGTAGTTGTTTTCAAGAATATGATCAACTATATCGCATACAGCTTCTTTGATAAGCTCTTTCTCTTCTTCGTTTGCACAGAAATCAAAATAGCGGGAGAAACCGAAGAAATGACCTGTCATCTCATCGCTCGATGTTTCACCAAGCCACTCGCATTCGCCGTTTGGAGCCTTATGCCATTCTGCACCGTCTCTTTTAACAACAGTGCCGAAACCTTCTTCGCCTTCAAAACGAACAGCTCTTGCGGTGAAGCCCTTAACACCTGAAACCTTTGTCAGATAAAGCATTGCCTTTATTGAACGTCTTGCAGCTTCAAGATATTTTTCGTTCTTTGTAACCGCATATGCATATGAAATTGCGCCTATATATGTCTGTGTCCAGAGACCGTCATTATCGCTTATGTTGGGTACGCCTGTGTAAATATCGCAGTTTTCGATTTTGTGAAGACCAACAACATAACCGAGCGAACGAACATATTGTTTTTCGATAAGATCGAAGCAGAAATCTGCCTTTTCTTCAAGTGACATTTCTTTGTCAATAATTTTTGTAACACCTGAATTTGTAGCTGTCCAGATTGAATCGCCAACGGCTATTGCGGCATTAACATCCTTTTCCAAAGCCCAGCGGGTAGCAGGGAGATATTTGCAAAAACCGTTTTTGAGAATAATAAGACCTGCTTCGGATGAAAGGATAACTCTGCCGTCATCCGCAAAGCTGATGTTATAGATTTCTTCTTCGGGAAGAGCATTGATTTCTTTATGACCAAACCAATTATCCTTGCAGTCAAAAATATAACAGCCCTTATCTGTACCGAGCCAGAGGAAACCGAGGCTTTCATCAAACTTGATGCAGTTGATTTTGAATACGGGCATTGTTGAATATTCGGAGAAAATGGTCATCCAATGCTTTCTTTTGCCGTTAACAATGCTCAGTCTTAAGCTGTCTGCCGCAGTGATTTTTTTGTTGTTAATTGCAAGTTTATCTGCATCTGCGCCATTATGGAAGAATCTCACAAATTCACCGTTTTCGAGTATGTAAAGAACATCTTCTGTAAGAAGATAAACATTATCAACTCCGCTCATATCGCGGATTTCACTGTCAAATGTCTGAATTTCAATGATTTTTCCGTCTGAAACTGAATAAACATTTTTACCTGCTGCAAAGTAAACTGTGCCGTCTTTTGCTGTGAAAATTGTTTTAACAGCTTCGCACGCAAAAGTGCCGAAAGAGCCGTCTGCTTTGGTGTAGTTCAGCCCCTTATCCGTGCCGATATAAACAACTCCGTTTTTATCGGAACCGAGGCAGAGTGCTTTGCTTGATGCAAGACCGTTTTCCGCTGTGTAGTATTCGCAAAGTCTTTGAGGGAATTTGTTTGCTTTGTAAAAACCTTTTCTCATAATTATTTACCTCATTTGATATTTATTGAAGTCTGAACAAAATTGTCAGAACCTGTTTCTTTGATAATAACTTTTCTGTTACCTGATTCGCAGTCGCTTTCAATTTCAAAAGTCCAGATAATCATTCCGTTTTCATCGGCTTTCATATCGCCGAGTCCGTTAGCTTCTGAAATTGTGTTTGTATTTTTATAAAAATCTATGCTGTAAGTTTTTCCTGCCTCACCGATAACGGAAATGGTTGCGGAACTGCCTTTTGAAACATTGTCGCTTTTGAAAAGAACCGAAATTCCTTTTGATTCTTCTTTGACAGTTTCATTGGAAGTGTTTTGCTTTGCCGTTGTTGTTTTTTCCGAAGAGGCAACTTTTGTTGTTTTGTTGAGCTTTGTGGTTTGCTCAATAGGGGGAAGAGTTATAACCGTATGCCCTGTAACTGCATCAGGGTTTGTTTCTTCTTTAGGTTTAACGGTTGTGTTTATCACATATTTGTATCCGTCATCGCCTTGTGAGTAGGCTGTTCCGTTGACATCGGTTGAAAACGGAACGGTTTGCCCGGTTGTGTCAAAGGAAGATGGGATTTCGGTATTGTTTTTTTCGCAAGCTGAAAAAACAGCGATAACCGAACTGCAAATGATAAATAAAGCTGCAAGAGCATATATTTTTTTCATAAAAAACCTCACACTTTAATTGAAATTTCTCCTGAAGATAGAATATCTGTATTGCCGTTATCTGACTGAACAATAAGATTACATTTTTCGTTTATATCATAAACTGTTGCATCGAAATTGTTTCCGTTTTTCTCGTAGGTGATTTTTTTGCCGATAATAAAGAGCCTTTTTCTGTATTCATTCATAATATATTCATCATCAGGGCTGTTTATATATTCCGTGATACCGTTGGCAATCAGCAAGGAAAGATTTTCTTTTGAACATTCAATACCGAGGCTTGCTGCCTGAACAAGCTCATCGGGGAACTCTGAGGTTGTAAGGTTTATTCCCACACCAACGGAAATATAGGTCTTGCCGTTTTCGCAGAAACATTCCGAAAGAATACCGCAAACTTTTTTGCCGTTAACGAAAATATCGTTTACCCATTTGATTGAAGGCTTGATGTCGGTAATTGCTTCTATCGCTTTGCAAACCGCAACCGCCGCCGCGGGGGTGATAAGAGCCGATTTTGGTTCTGCCTGAAGAATCAGAGTCATATAGAGCCCTGTATCCTTTGGCGAAAAAAAGCTTTTGCCCTGCCTGCCTCTTCCGTTTGTCTGATGTGAGGCGGTAATAATACACGGGGGAACAAGCAAAGAGGCGTTTCGGCGAGCATAGCTGCTTGTTGAATCAACAGAGTCAAAATGTATTCTGTTAAAATCCATTATCATTCCTCCCTGCATATTTATTTAATCATATCATACTTGTTTTTTTATTTCAACTGCTAAAAATAATTTATTAATAACTTATTTTTATTGACACTTTATATAAAAAGAGTTATTATTTTTATATATTGCAAAAGGGGAGGGCTGCGTTTGAAAATCTTACATAAAGGGTTTAATTATTCGCAGGACGGTCCCGGAAACAGACTCGTTTACCATCTTCAGGGTTGCAATTTTGCGTGCAAGTGGTGTTCAAATGCCGATAGTATTCCCGCTGAAAACCCCAAAGCAAAGGAATACGCTGTAAAGGAAGTTTTTGATGAAATCATTCGCAGCAGGATGATGTTTTTTGACGGCGGAGGAGTTACTTTCACGGGCGGTGAATGCACTCTTTGGCATAAAGAGCTTTCCGAGCTTTTTGATTTGCTGAAAGAAAACAATATCAACATTGCAATCGAAACCAATGGCTCGGTGCCTCAACTCAAAAAGCTTGCGGATAAGGTTGATTATCTTATTGTTGATTTCAAGCATTTTGATAATGAAGAACATAAGAAATGGATTGGAGTATCCAATTCGTCGGTAAAAGAAAATCTTGAATATTTCTTTGAAACGGGCAGACAGCTTCACATAAGAATCCCCGTTATAAACGGAGTTAATGCTGACCCCCAAGGCTTTGCAGATTATTTTAAGAATTTCAACACCCGAAATGCCGTTTTTGAATTTCTGGCTTATCATGAATACGGAAAAGATAAATGGCAGGGGAAATATGAAATTGAAAACGGTTTTGTTTCACCTGAAATAATAGCAGAGTTTACAAAAGTTTTTGAAAAATACGGACTTAAAACAGTTTCAACATAAAGGAGAAAAGTTATGGTTAATTTACTTAACAGTAAGCAGATAACAGAAACCGCAAAACTGCTTTTCAAAGAAAAAAGAGCAGGTAACCGACTTGACGGCTGGTTTATAGCAAAAGAAACCGAGCTTGAGCTTACAAAAAAATATGAGGGCGAAAACGAAGAGGTTAAAAAGGCTCTCATTCTCAGAGATACAATAAAAACCATTCCTCTTTATCTGAGCGATTATCAGATTTTTGCAGGCACTCAGGACGATGCTTTTGCAAGAAGCTATGCATTGATAAATCCCTCATTCAAGGTTGAAGAATTCAGCGGATACTGTGACCCCACAGCCGTTTTCTCCGATATTGAGCCTAACGCCGAGTTTACCTCGGAGCGAATTGAAAAAGCCCGTGCACTCTTCGGCGAAACCGAATATGCCAAAAAGCTTGCAGAGGTTTACGGCAAAAATGAATGCTACACAAAAGAAGTTATTTTCTTCTTTGAGCAGGTAACGGGTCATCTTATTCCCGATATGCGTTATGCACTTAAAAACGGCGTTGAGTCTATGATTGAAAAGATTGAGGGCAAAGAGGGCAACGGATATAAAGCTTTCCGCATTGCTCTTGAAAGCGTTGTTATTCTTGCAAACCGCTATGCCGATATTGCCGCAGAGCAGATGAAAACCGCAAGCGAAGAAAGAAAAGCACAGCTTGAAATTATGGAAAGGGCTCTTCGCAAGGTGCCCGAAAACGGTGCGGAAAATCTTTTTGAAGCAATTCAGGCATTTATTCTTATGTGGCAGGTTATGTGCCTTGAGCAAACTCCCAACCCGTTTGCTTTTTCCGTTGGTAATGCCGACAGAATTTTCGAGCCTTATCGCAACGGTCTTGACCGCGACACAACAGCCGCACTTCTCAAGCATTTTCTTGTTTTCTTCAATGTTGCCGACAGAAGCTGGGCAATATCACAGAATCTTATCGTAAGCGGCAGAGACGAAAACGGAAACGACCTCACAAACGAAACAACCTATGCACTTATGGATGCATATTACGATATGAATCTGCCTCAGCCTATTCTTTCGGTTAAGCTTCATAAGAACACTCCCGCAAAGCTCTATGAAGAAATGGGCAGATTCCTTTTCAGCCCCGGTGTGCTCACCCCGTCATTCTTTAATGATGATTCACTCTTTGAGGTGCTTTCTGCACACGGTGTTGACGGTGCGGACCTTCCCGATATTTCAATTGCAGGCTGTCAGGAGCCTCTGATTATGGGTAAGGATAACGGCAACACAACCAACAGCTGGCTCAATCTTCCCAAAATTCTTGAAATGACTTTAACAGGCGGTGTTTCAACCGTAACCGGTGAAAAGCTTGTTGATGTTAAAGCTTGCGAGCTTGAAAACGTGAGAGAAGCATTCAAAGAGAATGTAAAGCTCTTTGTTGATGCAATGGCTAAGGCGGCAAACGGCGCTTCCGAAGCTCTTTCAACCCAGAGAGTGCCGTTCCTTTCCTGCATAATGGGCGGCCTTGAAAACGGAATTGATGCCCGTGATATTAATAAGCAAGGCACAAAATATAACGGCAGCGGATGCCTTATTCACGGTGTTTCCGTTATTGCCGACAGCTTTGCCGCAATTGATAAGCTTCTTGCAGAAAGAACGCAGGATAAAGATAAGCTTGTTGATGCCCTCAAAGTCAATTTTGAAGGCTATGAGGAGCTTCGCGAATTCCTTCTTTCTGCCGATAAATTCGGTAATAACATCGAAAAGGTTGATAATGAAGCAGGCGAAATCGCTTCTTATGTTGCAGATATTGTTTTATCAGCAAAGAATTATCTCGGTAATTCATTCCGCCCCGATTTCAGCTCACCCTCAACACATCTTCTTTACGGCTATTGGGTTGGTGCAACTCCTGACGGCAGAAAATCAAGAGATATGCTCGGCTACGGTGTTGACCCGCTTTACGGCAGTGCCGAAAACGGTCTCGGATTCCGTATGCTTTCAAATATGAAATTACCCTTTGAAAAGATGAACGGCGGCTACGCTTCGCATCTCGGTATCGACCCCAAATATTTCAGAGGCGAATCCTGTGAGGAAAAGGGTGTTGAGTTCAGAGATAAGGTTATCAATCCTCTGTTCTTCAATCCTCTCAACGAGGGCGTTTCACCTTTCTATCTTTATGTTAACGTAACAACCGCAGAAATCCTTCGTAAGGTGCTTGCAAATCCCAAGAAATATGCTCCGAGCGGTGTTTACATTATGAGAATTCACGGAACCTTCGTTAACTTCCTTGACCTTTCACCCGCAATTCAGCAGGATATCATAACAAGACTTGACCCCAAGTCTGCCGCAATGTGCTGAGGGGGAACGGACTTGAAAGTTTTAGGAATAGACATCGGAACAACAAGCATCTGCGCGGTGCTTGTTAATTCCGAAAACGGAGAAATTATCAAATCCGTTACAAAACAGAACAATTCATTCATTAAAACAGAAAATTCCTTTGAAAGAATTCAGGATACCGCAATTATTATGAATACTGTGTGCTCGTTGCTTGATGAAATCGGAACCGATGCCGATGCAATAGGCTTTTCGGGTCAGATGCACGGCATAGTTTATACCGATGAAAACGGCAATGCGGTAAGCCCTCTTTTCACCTGGCAAGACGAAAGAGCCGCAAAGGAATATTCAAACGGAAAAACTTATGCACAAACCATAGGCTGTTTTTCAGGCTACGGCTTGGCAACTGATTTTTATAATGAAAAAAACGGGCTTGTTCCCGAAACTGCAAAATATCTTTGCACTGTTGCCGATTATGCGGCAATGCAGCTTTGTAAAAACAAAAAACCGATTGTTCATATAACCAACGCGGCAAGCCTCGGTTGCTTTGATTTGAAAGAAAACAGATTTACTGTTGATAATCCAAGGCTTCCCGAAGTGACTTGTGAATTTAAATCAATCGGTAATTATAACGGAAAGCCTGTTTGTGTTGCGCTTGGCGATAATCAGGCAAGCTTTATCGGCTCGGTAAGTGATGAAAATGATGCTCTTATCAATGTTGGCACAGGAGCGCAGATTTCGTGGCTTACAGATAATCCCGAGAATTCTGCAGGAGTTGAAATCCGACCCTTCGACGGCAAAAAGTATCTTGCGGCGGGTTGCTCTCTTTGCGGTGGCAGAGCCTATGCAATGTTTGAAAAGTTTGTAAGGGAAGCAGCAGAGCTTGCAACGGGCGAAAAGTGCAATTCGGTTTATTCACAGCTTGATAAATTGCTTTCTGATAAAACTGAAAGCGAATTAAAGGCTGATTGCAGATTCTGCGGCACAAGAAATGACCCCGCAATAAGGGGCGGAATATATAATATTTCCGAAAATAATTTTACCGTTGCCGATATTGCATTTTCCGTGCTTGAGGGTATTTCAAAAGAGCTTTATGATATGTATTCTCAGGCAAATACCGATGCGGCAGGCCTTGTTTGTTCAGGCAACGGAACAAGAAAAAACCCTGCTTTAAGAAAAATTATTTCAAATATGTTTGATAAAACAATAAAAATTCCTTACTATGAGGAGGAGGCGGCATACGGTGCGGCTTTAGCTTCGCTTGTTGCCTGCGGCGAGTGTGAAAATATTCGTTCTGCCTGCTCAAAAATCCGTTACGGGGGCGAAAAATAATGTTTTATAATGAACCTATATTTTTTGAAAAGAACAGAGTTTTCAGAGTTTATAAGGGCGGTAAGCTTTTTTCAGAGTTTTTCGGCGATAATTCTGAAGACGGAAACTATCCCGAAGAATGGGTGGCTTCAAGTGTTCGTGCATTGAATAAAGGAAGCACGGATGAATATGAAGGTATTTCAAAAATTAAGGGAACAGACCTTTATCTTAACGAAGCTGTTGAAAAATATAAAACCGAAATTCTCGGTGAACGCAAGGATATCGGTATTCTCACTAAAATCCTTGACAGCGCAATCAGACTTCCCGTGCAGGCACACCCTGATAAGGCTTTTTCAAGAAAATATTTTTCATCGGAATACGGTAAGGAAGAAAGCTGGATAATTCTTGCAACAAGACCCGATGCAAAGATTTTTTACGGCTTTAAGGATGGCGTAACTCTTGAAGATTTTTCAAAAGCCATTGACGATAGCGAAAATGGCGGAGATGCCATGGAAAAGCTTCTTTGCTCAATAGAGGTTAAAACGGGCGATGTTATTTATATTCCCGCAAAAATGGTGCACGCAATAGGCTATGGTTGCCTTCTTCTTGAAGTGCAGGAGCCTACCGATTTTACCATTCAGCCCGAACGCTGGTGCGGCGATTATAAGCTTTCGGATGAAGAAATGTATCTCGGTTTATCAAGAGATTCCGCGCTCGAATGCTTTGATATGCAAAAGCGTTTTCCCGCACCGCTCACACCTGAAGTTATTGAAGAGAGCGAGGGCTTGCTCTATGAATCGGTTATCGATGAAAAAATAACCACAAGCTTCAATGTTAAAATGATAACTCTGGGCGGAGCGGAATTCACTCTTGATAAGGGTGCGGCAATTTATGTTGTGCTCGAGGGTGAGGGTGAAATAAAAGGCGAAAATTATTGCCGTGCAGTTAAAAAGGGCGATTATTTCCTTGTGCCCGATTGCAGTAAAGGTATTTTTGCACTCAGCGGAAAAATTAAAACCGCCGAGTGTTATGCATAAAATTTAATTACATAAAGGAGAATTAAAATGGAACTTAAAGGATCAAAAACCGAAAAAAATCTTATGGAAGCATTTGCTGGCGAATCACAAGCAAGAAACAAATATACATATTTTGCTTCTGTAGCTAAAAAGGAAGGCTATGAGCAGATTTCAGCTATTTTCCTTGATACAGCAAATAACGAAAAAGAGCACGCAAAGATGTGGTTCAAGGCTCTCGGTGAGCTCGGCAATACAGCAGAAAACCTTCTTGCAGCTGCAGAAGGCGAAAACTATGAGTGGACAGATATGTATGACACTTTCGCAAAAGAAGCAGAGGAAGAAGGCTTTATGGAGCTTGCAATCAAATTCCGTATGGTAGCAGCTATTGAAAAGTCACACGAAGAGCGTTATCGTGCACTTCTTAACAATGTTGAAATGCAGAAGGTGTTTGAAAAAGCTGAAGAAACAATGTGGGAATGCCGTAACTGCGGTCACCTTGTAATGGGCAAAAAAGCTCCTCAGATTTGCCCCGTATGCGCTCATCCCCAGAGCTTCTTTGAAGTTCGTAAAGAAAACTATTAATCCTTTTTCGGGAGTCTTCGGACTCCCGAATTTTTTGCAAAAAAATAATGAACAATTTTATTACGGGCTTGCTATTTTCTGTTCTTAATTATATAATAGATAAATAAAATTATAATCAGGAGATATTATTATGAAAAAACTTGTTAAAATTATTTCACTTGTTCTTGCAATGACATTTGTTTTCTGTGCTTGTTCAAACACAAAAACATCATTCACTTCAGACACAACGGTACCTGCAGGCAATGTTGATGAAACAACAGCAAACAGAAATCTCCTCGGTGAAGATTTGAATACCGAAAAAACAGAAGCATCAGATTCATCTGAATCAGTTTCAGGTCATAAAAGAATTAAGTTTACAATGGAAAACGGCGAAGAATTTATCGTTGAACTCTATCCCGAATATGCTCCCAAAACAGTTGATAACTTTGTTAAGCTTGTTAAACAAGGTTTTTATAACGGTTTAACCTTCCACAGAGTAGTTGAAGGCTTTATGGCTCAGGGTGGCGATCCTGAGGGCACAGGCTATGGCGGAAGCGACGAAGAGATTTACGGTGAGTTCCTTTCAAACGGCTATTCACAGAACACACTTTCTCATCAGAGAGGCGTTATTTCAATGGCTCGTTCAGGTGACCCCAACTCCGCATCTTCACAGTTCTTCATTTGCTATGATGATGCTGCATTCCTTGATGGCTCATATGCAGCTTTCGGTAAGGTGATCAAGGGCATGGAAGTTGTTGACGGATTCCTTGATGTTGAGAGAGTATACGGTTCCGACGGTGCTCTTTCAAAGCCTGTTGAGCCTATCGTTATTGAAAAGGCGGAGGTTGTTCTTTAATGAAAAACGTGGTTTTCAAAACATACCGCGCAACCGAAATCAAGTTTGTAAATAAGGTTGAAAACGGCACTAAAATTGAGTTTGAAAACAAATACAGCTATAATGTCAAGTATTCTCCGAATAACACCTGTATGGGCGAGTTTACCGTTGAATGCTGTGACAAAACAAATAAAGATAAATTTTATATCAAAGCGGTTATGCAGGGGATTTTCTCTTATAATCCCGAGGCGAAAAAAGAGCATATTCATGTTGAATCATTCAAGGAACTTTTTCCGTATATGAGGTCAATGGTGGCAACCTTAACCGTTAATGCGGGCATTCCTCCCGTTCATATTCCAAACTTTGATATCGAATCCCAGAGCATATATAAATTCGGCAAAAACTGCTGAAAACCTGATAGGTGATTAAATGTTGAATCGCAAATTTCCCGATTATAAACGCAGCTTCGCCTGTGTTGACCTTGGTAAAATAAAAAATAATTTTGATACTTTAAGAAACTGCATTTCTTCCGATGTGAAGATTATGGCGGTTATTAAAGCCGACGCTTACGGACACGGCTCGGTTGAGGTTGCAAAATCCCTTGAAAACAGAGCGGATTACTTTGCTGTTGCTGATATTGCGGAAGCAGTTGAAATCAAGAATGCAGGCGTTAAAACACCGATTCTTATTCTTGCATACACTAATCCCAGCTTGTTTGAAATTCTTGCAGAAAACGGATTTACCGCAACAATATATTCTCTCGAAGATGCAAAAGAACTTTCCGAAACTGCTACAAGACTCGGAAAAACCGTTAAAATACATATAGCGGTTGATACCGGAATGAGCCGTATAGGTTTTAACGATACCGCAGAAAATGCAGATATTGTTAAAGAAATTTCGGAGCTTGATAATATTGAGGTTGAAGGCATATTCAGCCATCTTGCGTGTGCAGATATGGCAGATAAATCCTCTGCACTCAATCAGAAAAGCAGATTTGATGCGTTTTTATCAATGCTTTGCGAACGAGGCGTTGATATTCCCGTTAAACATATTTCAAACAGCGCCGCGGCAATCGATATGGATTGCGGATACAGTATGGTGCGTCTTGGTATATCTCTTTACGGAATGTACCCTTCGGATGAGGTTAACAGAAATAAAGTTGAGCTTTGCCCCGCTATGGAGGTTTTCAGCCACGTTATAAGAGTTAACGAGATTGATGCGGGAGTCGGTGTAGGTTACGGTCACGCTTATGTTGCAAAAGAAAAAATCAAGGTTGCAACCGTGAGTATAGGCTATGCAGACGGCTATAGCCGAGCTTTTTCAAATAAAGGCGTTGTGCTGATTGACGGCAAAAGAGCATCTGTAATCGGCAAGGTTTGTATGGACCAGATTATGGTTGATGTCAGCCACATTGAAAATGTAAAAGCAGGCGATCTTGTTGTTATAATGGGCAGAAGCGGTGATGAGTTTATCTCCGCCGAAGAGCTTGGCTCACTTTCGGGAAGCTTCAATTATGAGTTTATCTGCACATTTATGCCCAGAGTTAAAAGAACTTATTTTGATGAAACGGAATAACAGAACGGCAGGCTTTTGTCTGCCGTTTATTATATAAGGAATGAAATTATGACTGATTTGATATTGAGAGGCAAATCTTCTTGGGAGAAAATAAAAGAAAGCGGAAAAGCTGTTGTTGTTTACGGAATGGGTAACGGTGCGGATAAGGTGCTTGATGAATTTATAAGGCTTGAAATTCCCGTTATGGGAGTAACCGCAAGCGATGATTTTGTCCGCGGTCAGAGCTTCAGAGGCTTCAAGGTTAAAAAGCTTTCGGATTTTGATGGTGATTTCATCGTTGCAGTTGCCTTTGCAAGCTGTATTCCCGATGTTATGAATCATATTTATTCGCTTTGTGAAAACCACAGAGTCCTTGTGCCTTGTGTGCCCGTTTTCGGTAATGATATTTTTAACAGAGATTTCATTGAAAAAAATAAAGCTGAAATCGAAAAGGCTTATGCTCTTTTTGAGGATGAAGAGTCAAAAAGAATTTACCGCGGATGTGTTGAATTTATGTTTGGCGGTGAACTTGATGTTTTGAAAAGCATAACAAGCGAAAAAGATGAAGTTTTTGAAAATGTTTTAAAGCTTCATAACAAGGAATCTTTTCTTGATCTGGGTGCATACAGAGGTGATACTGTTGAGGAATTTCTGCATTATGCAAAAGGGGAGTATGAAAGCATAATCGCCCTTGAACCCGACAGAAGAAGCTATAAAAAGCTTTCGGAATATGCCGAAAATCTTAATAATATTATAACTGTTCAGAAAGCGGTAATCGATAAAGATTCAGTTGCGTTTTTCAATGCGGCGGCGGGCAGGCAGTCGTCGTTTTCCGAAAAAGGCGATGAAATTGAAACCGTAACCGTTGATACTCTTGCAAAGGATAAAGTTTTAACTTATCTTAAAATGGATGTTGAGGGTGCGGAAATTGAAGCTCTCTGCGGTTCCGAAAAAACATTAAAAATGCACAAACCGAAGCTGAATATTGCCCTTTATCACAGAAGCGAAGATATATTTTTATTACCCTTGAAAATCGCTTCAATAAACCCCGACTATAAATTTTATATCAGAAAACATCCCTATATACCGTGCTGGGATATGAATTTATACTGCATTTAAAATTAAACAATTATATTGTCAAACAAAGCTTCATATAATAATCTAAAGTAATTCTGAAAAGGAGTTCATATGATTAAAACAAAAGCTTTGTTTGATTTGTCCCGCACTCTTGCGGGTGATTATCTTGAAGGCTTTGAATATCCTTGGCAGGCGCTTAAGGGTATTAAAAGCCTTATTTTTTCGCTCGGCAAAACGCTTGACAGCAATGAGTATTATCAGCCGTCGCCGAATGTGTGGATTCATAAAACAGCAACCGTTTCACCAACCGCTTTTATCGGCGCACCCTGCATTATCGGAGAGGGTAGCGAGATCCGCCATTGTGCCTTTATCCGTGAATCTGCATTGATAGGCAAAAACTGTGTTGTGGGAAATTCCGTTGAACTCAAAAATGTTATTCTGTTTGATGAAGTGCAGACCCCTCATTATAACTATGTGGGCGACAGTATTCTCGGTTATAAGTCGCATATGGGCGCGGGGTCAATAACATCAAATGTGAAATCAGATAAAACTCTTGTAACTGTTAAAAATGAATATGAGGCTTATGAAACGGGACTTAAAAAATTCGGAGCAATGCTCGGCAATAATGTTGAAGTCGGGTGTAACACGGTATTAAACCCCGGCACGGTTGTCGGGTGCAATTCCAATATCTATCCGCTTTCGTGCGTGAGGGGAACTGTGCCGCCTGACTCAATTTACAAAACGGGCGGCATTATTATTAAGAAAGAACTCAGATAGGAGCGTTTTATGGGTAAATATTTCGGAACAGACGGTTTCAGAGGCGAAGCAAATAAAGACCTTACTGCTGACGATGCATATAAGGTCGGCAGATTTCTCGGTTGGTATTACGGTGAACTGAAAAGGCGTGCGGGCATTGATGAAGCACCCAGAATAGTTATAGGCAAGGACACAAGAAAATCAGGCTATATGTTTGAATACACCCTTGTTGCGGGTCTTACCGCTTCGGGAGCGGATGCATATCTTCTTCATGTAACAACAACGCCTTCGGTTGCTTATATTGCAAGAACAGACGGATTTGACTGCGGAATTATGATTTCTGCAAGCCATAATCCGTATTACGATAACGGAATTAAGCTTATCAACGGTGACGGCGAAAAAATCGATGATGAAACCATAGATTATGTTGAGGCTTATCTTGATGGAAAGCTTGAGATTTTTGGCGAAAGAATAAATGAAATTCCGTTTGCCAAAAGAGAAAAAATCGGAAAAACAGTTGACTATATTTCGGGAAGAAACCGTTATATAGGTTATCTTGTTTCTTTGGGAATGTATTCGTTCAGAGGCAAAAAAATCGGTCTTGACTGCGCAAACGGAAGCTCATGGAATATTGCCAAAGCTGTTTTTGATGCACTTGGTGCAACAACCTATGTTATCAATGCCGAGCCTGACGGACTCAACATCAACAAAAACGCAGGCTCAACTCATATTGAAGTGCTTCAGAAATTTGTTGTTGATAATGCTCTTGATGCGGGATTTGCTTTTGACGGCGATGCGGACAGATGCATTTGCGTTGACGAAAAAGGCAATGTGTTAACGGGTGACCATATTCTTTATATCTGCGGAAAATATATGAAAGAAAAGGGCACTCTTTTGAATAACACAGTTGTAACAACCGTTATGTCAAATCTCGGGCTTTATAAAGCTTTTGAAAAAATCGGGATTGATTACGCAAAAACAGCAGTAGGCGATAAATATGTTTATGAATATATGATGAAAAACAAAAACCGTTTGGGCGGTGAACAATCGGGTCATATAATATTCTCAAAATATGCCTCCACGGGTGACGGAATATTAACAAGCCTTATGATGATGGAGGTTATGATGGCAAAAAAACTGCCGATGAGTAAACTTTCTGAGGGGCTTGAAATTTTTCCGCAGGAACTTATTAATGTCAGAGTTACCGATAAGGCGGCAGCAAGAAACGATGAGGATGTTGTTAAAACGGTTGAAGAAGTGGAAAAAGCGTTGGGTGATAACGGCAGGATTCTTGTAAGAGAATCGGGCACCGAACCTGTTATCCGCGTTATGGTTGAAGCAAAGAGCACGGAGCTTTGCAAAAAATACACATCAGAAGTTGTTGAGATTATAAAATCAAAAGGGTATTGCAAAGTGGATTAAAGTATTGTATTATTAAGATAATAATGTATTAAAGGAATGTTTAAATGCAGTTTGTTGTAATGGATTTGGAATGGAATAATACCTATGCAAAAAAAGCAGACGGTTATATTAACGAGATTATTGAAATCGGAGCCGTAAAGCTTGATGAAGAGCTTGAAACCGTTGACACTTTCTCTTGCATAATCCGTTCTCAAATCGGCAAAAAGTTAAGGGGCAGCGTTAAAAGGCTCACTAATCTTACCAATGCCGATATAAGCACAGGTATGCCGTTCACCAAGGCTTTTTCCCAGTTCAGAAAATGGATAGGCAACGAACAAACCGTTATCCTCACTTGGGGTGACGGAGATATAAGGGTTTTGCTTGATAATTTTAAATATCTTAACGGCATAAAAACAATTCCTTTTTTGCAGGAATATTGCGATTTGCAAAAGGTTTTTCAAAAGCTTAATCCTTCTGTTCCAAAGGGTCAGCAGGTGGGATTAACAACCGCCGCAGAAGCTGTCGGAATAGACCCCGAGATTTATATTCATCACCGTGCGTTGGGCGACAGTATGCTCACCGCCGATGTACTTAAAAAATTCTATGATGAAAAGGCTTTTGAAAGCGAGATAGTTGAATGCAACGAGGATTTTTATTCCCGATTGCTTTATAAAGCAAAGGTAATACGAAATATTGATAATCCTCTTGTTGATAAAAAACGCCTTTGCCACGCTTGTGACACCTGCGGTGTCTTTTGTGAGCAGCTTACCCCGTGGAAATTTCACGGTCAGTTTTTCAGAGCAAATTTCTATTGTTCTGAATGCAAGGTAACTTATTCCGTAGGCATAAGATTTAAAAAACTTTATGATAAAGTGGAATACAGAAAAGTGGTTTCTGTTAAAGAAAACGAACCTGCGGCAGAAACGGAGGAAAAGGAATAATGAAAATTCTTGTAACGGGCGGTGCGGGCTTTATAGGCTGCAACTTCGTTTATTATATGCTCAA
>JAZRTQ010000070.1:0-8151 GCA_045652165.1 Acutalibacteraceae bacterium
ATTTATCTGCTCCGTTTCGCCGTCACGCAGAAGTCTGCCGACTATAACAAGGCGGGCATCTTCAAAATCATAGCAACAAGTAGAGAGCGTAAGTATTTTATCGTTTTCATTGATGTCAACGCCCGTTGTGTAAAGCTTGCGTTTATCAATTTCTTCAATATATTTTCCGAATCTTTCATTGGAAGCTTCGTTGAAAATATAATTGAAGATATAACCGTTATCGTCAGATTTTTTGCTGTTTGAAATAAACACCGCATAAATCTTGAAGGTGTAATCTTTATATAATGTGTTTAACCTGATAATCGGCGCTTTTCTGAAAGTTTCGGGGTCTCTGTATTGCTCAAGGGTTCCGAAAATTTTATCATCGTGCCTCATATTGTGACCGTAAATAATTGTGTTTCTGTCCAGCGAAACCAATGAGTTTCTGTAATCAAAAAACGGTGCGCCGTATGAGGTTGAGTTGCCGTAAAAGTCACGGCGAAGATATTTATCGTTATCCTCTGCCTGCACTATGGCGGAGTTGATATTCATTTCGGGCATTGAAAGCCAGCCCGCAAAATCGGTGTTTACCGCAAAAATATCCGCAAATGCGGGGTTCATATTCTGAGGAAAGATAACCGTCGGATATTTTTCGCGGATGGCATCCCAAGGATTAACCTCGGCACCCGCTGTTGTTTCAACAAGCGAAGCAAGCTTATCATTCTGTTTTGATGCTTTATATGGCTCAATAAAATAATAATTAATCAGAACTCCGACACTGACAATAAAACAAATTATTGCAAGCACCATAACAATTTTTCTCGGAATATCCGATTTGTTTTTCTTTATCGGCAACAACTCTTTTGCTTTTAAATCTGCAATAAATTCATCTGTATTATTGTATCTTTCAGATACATTTAGGCTCATTGCCTTTTCTATTTTTCTTTTTTCATCGGCATCAAAGCTTTCGGTGAAACGAAGCGCTTTCCCCGCAGCCCGCTCTTCTGATGAGGGCGGGAGCAAACCCGTTGCCGCAACATAAATAACGGCGCCGAGCGAATAAACATCGGTCCACGCACCGCATTCGGTTGTTCCCTTCTTTTTTTCGGGAGCATCAAATGGTGATAAATTATATTTCGGGGGATAAGAATATCCCGTCAAAGCCACTATATTGCCCTTTTCATCGCAAAGAAGATTATAGGGATTAACATTTCCGTGAAAAAGCTGCTCTTTATGCAGTGCACTCAAACACTCCGTAAGCGGTTCAAGTGTATTTATGATTTTATCAACGGCAATTTTTCTGCCGTTTCCGAGCTGTGCAGAAAACGGTCTGCGTTTATCGGCGGGGATAACATAATAGAAAGTTGCATTTTCACTGAAGCAATCGGAAACATCAAAAATTGTTCCCGATGCGGTTTTTTTCATATTTTCAAACACAGAAGTTAACTTCAGAACTGCAGATTCAAACTTTTCTTTGTCCTCCTGTGTTTTGCAGGCAAGCTTTGTGCCCGAACGGTAAACAAGCTTTGAAGGCAGAAATTCGGTTATACGGACATTCTTTTTATCTTTCGTATCCATCGCATAATAGGAAATAAAGCCACCGCCCTGCGAGAAAACGCCGCCGATAACATAACGGTTTTTAAGCTCTGAACCGATTTCAAGCATATTCAGATGTTTTTTCAGCGTTCCGCTGAACCCGCATTCGGGACAAAACTGCGAAGCTGAATCAATTTCCGCAAAACAGTATTTACAAATTTTCAAGGTCATCCCCCTTTCCGTATATTATAGATTGAAAAAAATTTCAGTTTGTGATATTATAAAACAAATCAACGCGGAGGTACTTATGGAAAACGGATTTTTTGCAATGGTTTCAAGAATGAAATATATCAACCGCTGGGCTCTTATGAGAAACGAACACAGCGAGAATTTAAGCGAACACAGCTTTGAGGTTGCGGTTATCGCACACGCTCTTGCTATTATAAAAAACAAACGCTTCGGCGGAAATATCAACGGTGAAAGAGCCGCTTTGATGGGTCTTTTTCACGATGCGCCCGAAACACTCACAGGCGATATGCCCACCCCCGTTAAGTATTACAGCGAAGAGGTTCGCAACGCATATAAAACCGTTGAGGAGAATGCTTGCAAAAGCCTCATAGATATGCTCCCCGAGGATTTTCAAAGTGAATTTGCTCCCCTGCTTATTTCGCAAGAAGAGGATGCCGAACTTTGGAAACTTGTTAAAGCCGCCGATAAAATCAGCGCCCTGATTAAGTGCCTTGAAGAAAGAAAGGCGGGCAACAGCGAGTTTATAAAGGCAGGCGAAGGAATTCGCAAAAGCATTGAAAACCTTGATATGCCTGAAGCAAAAGTTTTTATTGAAGAATTTCTTCCCGCTTTTGAACTCACTCTTGATGAATTGAAGAACTGATTACAGACCGAGCAATCTTTGTGCGTTACCGCCGAGGATTGCTCTTTTTTCTTCTTCCGCAATATCGAGAACTTCAACGAATTCAATATAATGAGCGGGATTGCTCCAAGGGGCGTCGCTGCCCATAAGAATTTTATCCGCTCCGTGTGCCTTGATTATGGGCACGGCGATTTTGGGCGGCAGAACACCATAGCTGTAAGCGGTATCCAAATAAACTTCCTTGCCGACAAGGTATTCTTCGGTATCATCCCAACCGATAAGTCCGCCGAAATGTGCGGCAACAACAGGTGCTCCTTTAAATGAAGGCAAAACACTTGCAAGCCTTTTGGGGTCGCAATGCATAGGTCTTGGATAACCCATATCCAATCCGCAATGAAAAACGGTTATCAGTCCAAGCTCGCCGATTTTTTCATATATGGGAAGCATTTTATCGTCATCGCAGTAAAATTCCTGATAATCAGGGTGAAGCTTTACGCCCTTTATTCCGTTCTCTGCAAGTCTTTCAAGCTCCGAAAGAGCATCGGCACTTTCGTGATGAACGCTGCCAAACGGAATTATACCGTCAACATCCTTAAGAGCAATAGCAAAATTATTTACATTTGTTTGCTGCTGTGCGTTTGTTGCGATATTAAGCACCACCGAATAATCAACCCCGCATCTTTTCTGAAGCGAAACAAGACCGTCTGCTGTGCCGTTATGAAGAGGCTCCAGAATTCCCGAGCGCAAGCGAAGCTGCTCCATTGCTCTTTCGGCAATTTTATCCGGAAAACAATGCGTATGAAAATCTATTACCATATTTAAACCTCTGTTTTTTATCAAATTAAAGATATTTTACACCTTATATTATTATATATCAATATTATTTTCATAAAAAGACTTGATATTTCAAAAACTTTGTGTTAAACTACACTACAGTAGGATTATGTGTAATGTATGAGAGTGGGGCAACCCGCTCTTTTGTTTATGTAAAAAACATTATTCATATTCATAATAAAGGAGATTTGATTATGGCAAAAGGTAAAGGCGGAAACACCGTTGCCGCTGTTTGGGACATTGCAGAACCCATAGCAAAAGAACTCGGACTTGACATTTGGGATATTCGTTTTGTTAAAGAAGGTGCAGACTGGTTTCTGCGTATATTCATTGACAAAGACGGCGGAGTTTCAATTGTTGACTGCGAAAATATGAGCCGTGCAATTGATAAGCCTCTTGATGAAGCAGACCCCATTGAGCAGAGCTACTGCCTTGAGGTTTCATCACCCGGCGTTGAAAGAGACCTCACCAGAGACACTCACTTCGAAGCCTGCCTCGGTGAGAAAATAAAAATCAAACTTATCAGAGCCGTTGAAGGCAAACGCGAATTTTCAGGCGTTCTTGAAAGCTCCGACGGCAAGCAGTTTACCCTTCGCCTTGAAGACGGCAGCGCAATGTGCGTTGACCGCAAAGAAACAAGCTATGTTAAGCTTGATGATTTCAGTTTTTAATTTTAGTTTATAATAGAAAGGTCTGGTCAGAAAAATGAACAATTCAGAATTTTTTGAAGCCGTAAAGCTTCTCGGAAAAGAAAAAGGTATTTCAGAAGAACTGCTTTTTGAAGGAATTCAGAGAGCAATCGTAACAGCAGTTAAAAGAGATTACAATAACAAAGACATCGTTTTCTGCGAAATCGACCCCGCAGAAAAGGATATGAGAGTTTTTGTTCGCAAAAACGTTGTTTCCGAAATTGTTGACCCCGATGAGGATATGCTTCCCGAGCAGGCTCAGCGTTTCAAGAAGAATGCTCTTCCCGGCGATATTATTGAAATTGAGCTTGAAACAAAGGAAGTAAGCCGTATTGCCGCAGAAAAAGGCAAGCACATTCTCCGTCAGGCAATCAGAGAAGCAGAACACGGTCAGATGAGAGAAGAATTCCACAACAAAAATCAGGAAATCGTTACTGCAAAGGTTTCAAAGGTTGATCCCCAGACTCTTGATGCAATCGTTGAAATCGGTAAGATTACAGGCAAGCTTCTCCGCACAGAGCAGCTTCCCACAGATAACCTCACAGAGGGCGACCTTGTTAAGGTTTATATTGCAGATGTTAAGGATGCCGTTAAGGGCCCCAGAGCAACAATCTCAAGAACCCATCCCGGTCTTGTAAGACGCTTGCTTGAAAGCGAAGTTCCCGAAATTTTCGACGGCACCGTTGAAATCAAATCCGTATCCCGTGAAGCAGGCTCAAGAAGCAAGATTGCTGTTTACAGCGCAGACGAAAACGTTGATCCCGTTGGCGCATGTATCGGTCAGCGCGGCGCAAGAGTTAACAAAATTGTTGACCAGCTCGGCGGCGAAAAGCTCGACGTTGTTCGCTACAGCGAAAATCCCGCTGAATTTGTTGCAGCTTCTCTTGCTCCCGCAGATGTTGTTTCTGTAACAGTAATCAGCGAAGAAGAAAAGACCTGCAAGGTTGTTGTTCCCAACAGCCAGCTTTCACTCGCTATCGGTAACAAGGGTCAGAATGCCCGCCTTGCCGCAAAGCTTACAGGCTGGAAAATCGATATCAATCCTGAAAACGAAGAGCCTGTTATCAATTTTGACGAAGAATAATTCATAAATTACTTAAGGAGTTGAACCAATGCCTACCCGCCGTATTCCGATGAGAAAATGCACGGGCTGCAACGAAATGAAGCCTAAAAAAGAGCTTGTAAGAGTTGTAAGAAGCCCCGAAGGCGAAGTTTCGCTGGATTTAACCGGCAAAAAGCCCGGAAGAGGAGCTTATGTGTGCCGTAATCTTGAATGTCTTAAAAAAGCAAGAAAAGCAAAAAGATTTGAAAATGCGTTCTCATGCGTTATACCCGACGGAGTTTACGATAAAATGGAGGAAGAGCTTAAAAATGACGGATAATCCCAAATTGCTCTCTCTTCTCGGTATGTGCCGAAGGGCAGGTAAGCTCTGCTGCGGTCACGATGCAGCGGTGGGTTCGCTCAGAAGCAAAAGCGCAAAGCTCTGCCTGCTCAGCAGCGATTCTTCGGAAAGACTGCGAAATGAGATGGAGCGAGAAGCAAGCTATGACGGAAGAAATATTCCGGTCAGAATTTTATTTTCCGCAATGGATGAAATAGGTCACGCTACGGGTCTCAAATCAGCCGTGGTAACAGTCAACGACGAAGGCTTTGCAAAAACAATGCTTGGGCTTCTGAACACTACAGGGGAGGTTAATCAATGATAAATAAATACAGAGTACACGAAGTTGCCAAAGACTTCGATGTAAAGAGCAACCTTGTTCTTGATTTGTTGGGCGAACACTTCGAGGGTCAGAAAAAGAGTATGACCGCACTCGAAGCAGATGAGCTTGACGTTATATTTGAAAAATTCACAAAGGACCACGAGGTTGAAGACCTTAACGCATATTTCAATCTTGTGAAGCCTGAAAAGAAAGAAAAGGCAGAAGAACCTGCCGCAGAAGAAAAGGCACCTGAGGCAGAGGCTCCCAAAGCCGCTCCCGTTGCCGAAGAAAAGAAAGAAGAGCCCAAGGCCGAAAAGAAACCCGAAAAGAAGCCTGAGGCAAAGAAAGAGAGCGAGAATAAACCTGCTCAAAAGAAAGAAGAAAAGGTTCAGAAGCCCGCTCCCGAAAAGAACGTTGTTAAGCCCGGCAACAGCAAGCTGCCCCCCATGCCCACAAAGCAGCCCGCACAGCAGAACAACGAAAAGAAAAAAGAAAAGGATAACAAGCCTCTTCAGTCAAGAACAAAGGGCGAAATGCGCACCATTGACACAAGAGCAGGCAACGTTGACCTTGAAAAATACAACGAGAGATATGAAAATATCGCTCCCACAAACAAAACAAAGCAGCACGAAAATTCAACCCAGAAGCAGAAGATCAAGCAGAAGAGCCAGCAGTACAGAAAGCAGGGCGGAATGCGCACCTCAAAGCGCGAAACCGAAGCCGAAAGACTTAAGAGAATCGCAGCCGAGAGAGCAAAGAAACCCCAGATGCTCTTAAAGCTTCCCGAGGAAATCACCGTTGGCGAGCTTGCTGCAATGCTTAAAATGACTGCAGCAGAGGTTATCAAAAAGCTCTTTACTCTCGGTCAGATGGCAACCGTAAACGAAGTTCTCGATTACGAAACTGCAGCTATCGTTGCCGAAGAGCTTGGCGCAAAGGTAGAAAAAGAAGTTGTTATCACCATTGAAGACAGAATCATCGATGACCATATCGACGATGAAAAAGACCTTGTAACAAGAGATCCCGTTGTTGTTGTTATGGGTCACGTTGACCACGGTAAGACTTCACTTCTTGACGCTATCAGAAACACTCACGTCACAAACACCGAGGCAGGCGGTATCACCCAGCATATCGGTGCTTACAGAGTTGACCTCAACGGTCAGAAAATTACATTCCTTGACACTCCCGGTCACGCAGCTTTCACATCAATGCGTCTCAGAGGTGCAATGGCAACTGATATTGCAATCCTTGTTGTTGCCGCTGATGACGGTATTATGCCCCAGACCATTGAAGCTATCAACCACGCAAAAGCTGCAGGCGTTCAGATAATTGTTGCCATCAATAAGATGGATAAACCCACCGCTAACCCCGACAGAATTCTTCAGCAGCTCACAGAGCACGAGCTTGTTCCCGAAGAATGGGGCGGTGACACAATCTGCGTTCCCGTTTCAGCTCACACAAGAATGGGTATCGACAGTCTTCTTGAATCCGTTCTTCTTGTTGCCGAAGTTCAGGAGCTCAAGGCTAACCCCAACCGCTCGGCAAAGGGCGTTGTTATTGAAGCAAGACTTGATAAGGGCAGAGGCCCCATTTCAACTCTTCTTGTTCAGAACGGTACTCTCAAATCAGGTGACATCATCGTTGCCGGTACTGCAGTAGGCCGTGTAAGAGTTATGACTGATGACAAGGGCAGAAAGGTTAACGAAGCAGGTCCTTCAGTACCCGTTGAAATCATGGGTCTTGCAGAAGTTCCTCAGGCAGGTGACGGCTTTGACGCCGTTAACGATGAGCGTCTCGCAAGAGAGCTCGTTGAGCAGAGAAAGGCTAAGGCTAAGGAAGAACAGTTCAAGGAATTCCAAAAGGTTACTCTTGACAACCTCTTTGCTTCAATTCAGGAAGGTCAGCTCAAAGACCTCAATATCATCATCAAGGCTGACGTTCAGGGTTCGGCAGAAGCAGTCAAGCAGAGCCTCGTTAAGCTTTCAAACGAAGAAGTTCGCGTTAAGATTATCCACAACGGCGTTGGCGCAATCACAGAAAGCGACGTTATGCTTGCCAACGCATCAAATGCAATTATCGTCGGCTTCAACGTAAGACCCGATAACGTTGCAACAGAAATCGCAGAGCGTGACGGCGTTGAAATCAGATGCTACCGTGTTATCTACGACTGTATCGAAGAAGTTGAAGCAGCTATCAAGGGTATGCTTGCTCCCAAGTTCAGAGATGTTGATATCGGTAAGGCAGAAGTCCGTCAGGTTGTTAAGATTTCATCCGTAGGTAACATTGCAGGCTGCCACGTTACAAGCGGTAAAATCACAAGAGGCGCAAAAATCCGCGTCGTCAGAGACGGTATCGTTGTTGCTGAAGACGAAATGGCTTCACTTCGCCGCTTCAAGGATGACGTTAAGGAAGTTGCTTCGGGTTACGACTGCGGTATCGGTCTCAACAAGTTCAACGACATCAAGGAAGGCGACGTTTTCGAAGCCTTTATCACCGAAGAATACAGAGATTAAGGAAGATTTTCAATGGCCGGATACA
>JAZRTQ010000071.1:0-22372 GCA_045652165.1 Acutalibacteraceae bacterium
CATAATTTTAACATTCTGTTAAAACGGATTTATTATTCTTACAATCGGATTGTATCCGAGTGCAAAATATTTAAATATCCAGATAACGGGGTTAAGTCTGAAGAAGAAAAAGTCTATAACGGTTACAAGCTTTCTGAGGAACCAGGGAAGGTCATAAACCGTTTTGGGAACATCAACGGGCGCAAATTCTTCGCCCTCAACATTGAGAACGAACGGCTGTGAATAGCAAATGCCGTTTTCGCCCGTGATATAAAATCTTACATAAAGATAAGGCTCGTCAAGCAAATCCGAAGCGTGAAGATCAAGAGTTGCCGTTCCGCTTGTTATGTTGCTTTCTCTTTTAATAACATTTCCGTTTGAAACCCATGTTATTTCGTTAAAGTTTGTGCCTTCAATTGTTATTGTGTCATTCTCCTGATTAACTGTAACTTTTGTTACCATAGGAGTGTTATCAAGAAGATAGCTCTTGCTGTCTTCAACCTCTTTTTCAACAAAATTCGGCATTTCTTTCATTCCGTTAAGTTCAACGCCGTTTGAATAATGAGAAATCGAGAAAAATTCTCCGTTTTCCATGCTGTTTCTGAATGCATCGAGAGTAAGTTCAGGCATCATCATCATTGTGTATGCATAGTTTACCGATGATTCATTGTGGGAATCCGAGAATGTGAATGACCAGGGCACAACACCGTTGGGAATTGTTTTCTGAAGAACCTGGTCATAAAGTATTCTGTCACATCTTGTGTGGGCATCGGTTGCGCTGTTTATGCCCATACCGACACTTGAACCTTCATAATCCATAAAAAGTCGTGCAAACTTTGTTGCATAATAATCATCAACGGGCTTGCCTACGTGAAGCTCGCTGTCTTTATCAATATAAACATATTCGCCGACGTGGGAAAGCATTGAAATGCCGCCCTTTTCCATAACGCCCTTGCTGGGAGTTTCATAATCTCCGAAAACACCCGCAAGACCCTGACCGTATTCGGCAAAATAACCCGTAAGATGGCAGTCTGCAAAAGGTGTTGCCATATTAAGCTCATTACCGAGAGGAACATCAAGCATACCGTTTTCGTGGGTTCTGGTTTCAGAATCGGCTGTTCCTTTGATATATCCCTGATATTCTTCTTCAGTCAGAGGAATAATGTCCGCCATTTTTGTTCTTTCTTTTTTGATAAATCTCATCAGGGGAACAGTTTCAGGCACAACATTCCAACCCCTATTCAGAGTTCCGTGGTCTGTGAGAGCAACTATATCATAGTTAAGGTCATAATGCGCTTTGACAAATTCCTGAACAGTCAGAAAGCCGTCGCTTGCGGTTGTGTGAGCATGAAGCTGCGTTTTATATGCGTTCCAGGAATCCCAATCAACATTCTCATAAGGGTCTGTTATGATATAGTTCTTTGTTACTGTTTCCTCTGCAGACGCGCAAACCCCCGCTAAAGGAAAAATCATAAGCACCGAAAGAAAAATTGCAGTTATTTTCTTTAACATTGATAAAACTCCTTCCGAGATTTATATTTGTATTTTAACAATTTAAAGCGTTTGTGTCAATTTTTATTTGATGCTAATTGAAAATTTTTATCCCTCTATGCAGTATTTCTGATATTTATCTATCATTGCAACATCGGCAACAAGATCAAAATAAAGACCGTCTGCTCTGTATTCTTCTTCATTGATAATGCTGTCTTTGCGAAGCACGGCAGCCGCCGAGCCGTCGGAATAAGGGATAAGCATTTTCACTCTTGCTCTTGTGGGCGGAAGAGCCTTTGAGATTTTTTCAAGCAAATCGTCAAGGCCCTTTTCTTCAAGAGCGGAAATGCAGACACAGCCCGGCTCCATAAGGACATTTTCTGCCTGAGGTAAATCGCACTTATTGAAAACAGGAATAACGGGTTTTCCTTCGCAGCCCAGCTCATCAAGCAATTCGTTTGTTACTCTCAGATGTTCGCCGCATTCTTCATCCGATGCATCGCAAACATTCAGAATAACCTTTGCGCAAACCGCTTCTTCAAGAGTTGACTTGAAAGCTTCAACAAGGTGGTGAGGCAGTCTGCGGATAAATCCAACCGTATCAATAAGCATAACCTTTCTGCCGTCGGGCAGAGTAAGTGCTCTTGATGTAGGGTCAAGAGTTGCAAAAAGCTTATCCTGTGCAAGCACGCCCGCCTCGGTGAGAGCATTCATAAGAGTTGATTTGCCCGCATTGGTATAGCCAACTATAACAACGGTTTCAACTCCGTCTTTTTCTCTTCTCGCTCTTGCAAGACCTCTTCTTTTTTCAAGAGCATCAAACTCTTCTTCAAGAGATTTTATTCTTCTTCTGATGTGACGCTTATCCGATTCAAGCTTTGTTTCACCGGGGCCTCTTGTGCCTATACCGCCGCCGAGCCTTGAAAGCTTGGTGCCCTGACCCGTAAGCCTGGGAAGAGAATAACGAAGCTGAGCAAGCTCAACCTGGAGTTTACCCTCGTTGCTTCTTGCTCTGTCTGCAAAAATATCCAGAATAAGCGTTGTTCTGTCTACAACTCTGGTTTTTGTTGCTTTTTCGATATTGCGAAGCTGTGCGGGAGAAAGCTCACTGTCTGCAATAACAATGTCAATTTCATTGTTTTCGCAGAATTCACCGAGTTCTTCAAGTCTGCCGCTTCCGAGATAAAGTGCCGAATCGGGCTTATCTCTTTTCTGCCAAACTCTTCCGATTACTTCTGCGCCTGCGGTTTTTGCAAGCTCTTCGAGTTCATCAAGCGAAAGTTCGCAGTCATATTCGCCTGTATCAACCGCAATGAGAACGGCTTTTTCAGGCTCTTGTTTGTTTTCGTAGAATTCCATAAATAATCCTTTCAGGGACAAAAGAGCCGTTTCAACATCTGAAACGGCTCTGATTCGGTTATTTTACAAGTTCAATTGATTTAGCGTTTATGCAAGCTCCGCTTTCACCTTTTTCAACAGTTACCTTAACGTTATCGCCTGCATTGTAAATAACAACCTCTTCATTGCTTGAAGCTGAAATTACATAGTATGAAGCACCGCCGCTTACTCTGATATAGTAATAGCTTTCGCCGCCCATAACTGCGGTTCTGATATCATCAATAGCGCCTGTGATTTCATCATATTCAACGGTAACATCCTGATTGTTATCGGGAGTGTTGATAACCACATCATCAGGGTTAATATCAACCTTGATGCCGCTTTCCTTAAGTGCGGAAACATAGCTCGCAAGGCACTTTGCAAGGTCTGTGCCGGTTGCACCCATCTTGTTGTTGTTATACTGTGCAACATTGATAAGAGCATACTGCTGAACGATGTTGCTGTCATCCTTGAGTGAAAGGAAATAAGTGGGTTCGCCGCCGATGTTGAGAAGAAGCGGGAAGGTTGCTTCATATCCAAGGTCCTTAACACGGCCCTCTGCTGCCTGCTGCGCCGAATATTCGGTACCGCCGTTAACTCTGTAATAGATAGCTTCCTTTGTTCTCTGATTAACAAGAACAAAACCTGTGATTGACTGGTCGGAAGTAACTGATGTTACACCTGTATACATCCAAACGTCATCGTCTTTTGCGATATAGTTGTAGTTTGCTGTTGTTGTGATAACATCCTTCTGACCGAGAATCGAGTTCCAGAAGCCGTTCTGATACTTACCGTAGAAATTATACTGCTCAACGATAAGGTCCGAATCATAAATTCTGTCAAGCCACTGAAGAGTTTCTTCCGCTTTGATTTCATCAATTGTATAATATTTGCTTTCGCCTGTGGGGCTGTCTGCCTTAACAACAACCGCACCTATAACATCCGTACCGCCGAAAAGACCGATGGTCTTGTCAAGGCGTGCACAAATCCAATAGGGATTGCCTTCATCGTCAATTTCAAATGTTGCATCCGCAAACATAAATGTGGGGTATTCGAAACGGAGATGACGCTTGAGAAGCTTATTGAAATGCTCTGCAGGAGAATACTTTATGCTGTTTTCAAGCTCAACAAATTCTGTTGATTCGTTAGCCATATCAATAATAACATAGCCGGGAAAACCGTTCTTTGTGTTGGTGAACCACTTGATGATATTTGCATACTGGAGCGGTGCAACTCTTACAGGGGTTTCATTATAGTTTATCTGGGTATACTCGGGATATACGGTAAACTGCGAAACATAACCTTTTGATTCAAGAACACCGAGTGCTCTTGTTGCAAGCTGAGCAGCTGCCTCTTCGTCAAGCTTGGGAATTGCGCTGAAGCTTTCCGCATCCTGCTCTTTGATTTCTTCGGAGAAATTGCTGTCTGTTCTTACGTCAATAATCTCGCTGTAATCCTTCGCTCTGAAGAATTCGCTTGAAACAAGATAACCGATACCAACCGCAACAATAAGAACACCGATGATAATACCAGGAACTATTGCCTGCTTTTTAACATAGGGTGTGTATTCGGGCTTAATCATAACATTGGCAAAAAGACCGTTGAACACAACATATGAAGCGGCAACAAGACCGAGATAAATATAAAAATCATATGATTTGAAGTTAACTGCGGGAAGCATAACATAAAATGCGATAACCGCAAATAACACTGTGCAAAGAATGCTGAGCACAATTTTGAGTGCAGCCTTTTCGGGAGGAATTACAATATCGTTTTTACCCGAGGCCTTTCCTGAAAAATCAACCTTAATGGGGTCCATCTGTTCATCTCCTTAACATTGATAACATACAGTATAACCTATTTAAGCAAATAATACAAGTGTTTTTTGTGAACAATGTTATTTGACAATTAATATGTGTTTATGATAATATTATTATGTTTAGAATATTTATAAATTAAGGAGAGTTGCTTGTGTTTTCAGATTACCTTGATTCAATATCTTTTGTTGCTAAATACGATGCTGAAATCGGCGAGGCAATGAATGCCGAGCTTGGCAGACAGAGAAGAAATCTTGAACTCATCGCATCGGAAAATATCGTTTCCCCCGCAGTTATGGCTGCAATGGGCAGCGTTTTAACAAATAAATATGCAGAGGGTTATCCCGGCAAAAGATATTACGGCGGCTGCGAATGCGTTGACGTTGTTGAAACAATTGCTATTGAGCGCGCAAAGAAGCTTTTCGGTGCAGAAGCTGCAAACGTTCAGGCTCATTCGGGTGCTCAGGCAAATATGGCAGCTTATTCCGCTATCCTTAATGTAGGCGATACCGTTATGGGTATGAATCTTGCTCACGGCGGTCATCTTACCCACGGCTCACCCGTTAACGCAAGCGGTAAGCTTTATAATTTTGTTCCTTACGGAGTTGGCGATGACGGATTCATTGATTACGATGAATTTGAGAAAAAAGCAAAAGAAGTTCAGCCCAAGCTCATCGTTGCAGGTGCTTCAGCTTATTCAAGAACAATTGATTTCAAGCGCATCAGAGAAATTGCAGATTCCGTTGGCGCATATTTTATGGTTGATATGGCACACATTGCAGGTCTTGTTGCCGCAGGTCTTCATCCCTCACCCGTGCCCTATGCCGATATTGTTACAACAACAACTCATAAAACTCTCCGCGGTCCCAGAGGAGGTCTTATCCTTTGCAAAGAAGAGCTTCTCCCCGCTATAAATAAGGCTATCTTCCCCGGCAACCAGGGCGGTCCCCTTATGCACGTTATTGCCGCTAAGGCAGTTTGCTTCGGCGAAGCTCTCAAGCCCGAATTCAAGGAATATCAGCAGAAAATCATTGATAACTGCGCCGCACTCGCAAAGGGTCTTACCTCAAGAGGAATCAACCTCGTTTCAGGCGGCACAGATAACCACCTCATCCTCGTTGACCTTCGTTCACTCGGCATCACAGGCAAAGAGCTTGAACACAGACTCGATAAGGTTTATATCACAGCAAACAAAAACGCAATTCCCAATGACCCCGAAAAGCCGTTTGTTACCAGCGGTATAAGACTCGGCACAGCCGCAGTTACTTCAAGAGGTCTTAATGCTGAAGATATGGATAAGATTGCAGAATTCATTTATCTTTGCGCAACAGACTTTGAAAACAGCGAAGAAAAAATCAAAGAAGGCGTTTGCGAAATCTGCAGCCGCTATCCCCTTTATGAATAAAAATTATAACCGCCTCGGATTTTCCGAAGCGGTTATTTTTATATCACAAACATATAAATCACATAAAAATGAACTGCACTTGCAACCAGTGCGAAAATATGAAAAATAATATGGAACACAGGTCTTTTTCTGCCGATACCGCAAAAAACCGCACCGATAAGATAAAACGCATTTCCGAGCACCAGTCCGCCGAATGCATCGCCGTTTATTTTGCCGAGTACGGGAATTCCGCTTGTTATCATTACAAAGCAAGAAACAATATAAACAGCAACCGTCAGTTTTCTTGTTTTTTCAAAAAAGAAAAGCTTTGCAAATAAACCGAACAAGGTGCAGCCCCATGCAAGAATAAAAATCAGAACGCTGTGAATGATGCTGATATTATACAGAGTTATCAAAGCGCAGGGAGTTGCCGTGCCCGCAATGAGCATAGGCACGGTTGAATGGTCAATAAGCCTTGCTTTTTCTTTCTTTTTTTCATCCCGCAAGCCGTGATAAACTGCAGAAACCGTATAAACCGCCATAAACGATAACCCAAAAATAACTGCTGACGCAGTTTCCCGAAAGCCTTCCGATTTCATAACGAGCAGAACAAGCGCGGGAATTGAAAGAACTGCACCGACGGCGTGGGTTATGCAGTTGCCCGCATCAACCTTTTTTGAATATTCAATTAATCCGATATTTTTATTAATCATATTCTTCAGCTCTATTTAAAAATCCCCGGTTTTCACCGAGGATTTTTTATTATTTGTTTATTTCGATTTTACCGTAAAGTGAAGCACCTGCGGAATCTGAACGGGGTGCTCTTGCGGGAGCTGAAGCTTCTGAATTTTCGCTGTAGCTTCTGCCGCCTCTGTTACCGCCGCGGTAACCGCCTCTGTTGCCGCCCTTATTATAGCCGCCTCTGCTCTTGCTGTAGCCGCCGTTTGTGGGCTTAACGCCTTCTTCAAGAGTGATAACAACCTTGCGGTCGCTGTCGCTTCCAACTGAATGTGAGGTTACGCCTTCAATTTCCTGAACGGTTGTATGAATAATACGGCGTTCATAGGGGTTCATGGGTTCAAGCACAACGTTTCTGCCATACTTTCTTACCTTTGCCGCATTCTTCTTTGCAAGTGAACGGAGAGTATTTTCTCTCTTTTCACGATAGTTGCCAACATTTATTGAAACTCTTCTGAAATCATCGGAGCCTCTGTTAATAACGAGTCTGGTAAGGTACTGAATAGCATCGAGTGTTTCGCCTCTTCTGCCGATAACCGAACCGTAATCATCGCCGCATTCAATTGAAATGCGAACTTCCTCTTCGTCTGCTTCAATGCTTATTTCAGCATCTTCAACACCGAGGTTTTTGATAATTGTGAGAACATATTCCTTGGCTTTTGCCATGGGATCTTCTTCATATTCATAATAAGCTCTCATCTTTGCGGGTGAACCGCCGAAAAGACCGAGAAACTTTGCCTGGGGTCTTTCAAGAACATCATATTTAATATCTGCATCTTCAGGAGCTCCGAGAGCCTTGAGAGCAGCATCTTTTGCTTCTTCAAGAGTTGCACCTGTGCCGATAGCCTCTTTAATCAAAAATTTCACCACCTGAAATATTTTCAGGGCTTAAGTGCCCGATTATTTTTCGTTTTTCTTTGCCGCTATAAGCTTGATATTTTCTTCTTTTGAGCGGCGCTCAACCGTTTCGTCAACCATAACTTTTGCAAGCATCTTTTTGGGGCTGTAGAAATAACCGATAATAACGGTTGAAATAAATCCGAATACGCTGGATGCAATCCAGTAAACACCGATACCGATGGGATAATTAACAACGAAGAAAAGTGACATTAACGGCATACCGAATGTCATGCATCCCATAGTAGGATTATTTGCCATAGCAGGATTAGTCTGCTTCTGCTTCATCTGTGTATATAAGCCTGTTGCCATAGAAGAAATAAAGGAGAAAACGGGAACAAGCCAGCTGATATGGGGAGTTTTGTGATTCGCGGGAATTTCGCCCAAAGAAAGTCCGAACATTTCAAAGTCAACATCTGAAATCATCGCAATTGTTGATTCCTTAACACCTTCAAGGCTTACTGTGCCTGCAAGTGCAAGTTCTTTAATCTGCTCAATATAACCCATTATATAAAGTTCCTGCTGGAACTCTGTGATTTTGCTTGAAGCCAAACCGGGAACGGATTTGAGAGCTGCTGCGAGAATTGCTGTTTCTGCCTCGGGGATTCTGAGGAAGTTGCTCAGCGGATAATAAATTGCACCGATAAGACCGAAAAGAAGAACAAACTGGAAAATCATGGGAGCACAGCCTGCGCCCATAGGATTATAGCCCTCACGCTGATAGAGAGCTGTTGTTTCTTCCTGTATTTTCTGCTGATTGCCTGCATATTTAGCCTGAATCTTGCGGATTTTAGCCTGAATACGCTGTGTTTTTGCCATACCCTTCTGCTGATTAATTGATGAGGGAACCATCAGAAGTCTTGCAACAAGAGTAAGCAAAACGATGGAAAGAGCATAGCTTCCCACGCCGATACTTTTATAGATTAAGTCCAGCAAAAATCCGAAAGGTACACCGAGAACTTCATATAAACCGGTCATTTCTTATCCTCCGAGTGAGAGTGTTTCTTTGGGGGCACGGGGTCATATCCGCCCGGAAATAAAATATTGCACCTCATTAACCTGAAAATGGCCAATAAAGTGCCGCGGAGCACACCGTGAACTTGTATTGCCTCAACGGCATAATGTGAACAGGTTGGATAATACCTGCAAACGGGCGGGAACAATGGCGAAATGCGTTTTTGATAAAAACGTATTCCTGCGAGCAGAAATCTCTTAATCATTAAATTCAGCTCCCGTCCTTCGCCGTGATAACTCCGAGCTCTGTCAGATGCATCTGCATAATCGAAGCCAACTCACAGCTTTTGAGCTTTTTGGTTTTGAACCTTGCAACAAAAACAATATCCCAGTTTCCCGAACAGTCGGAACAGAGTGAGGAGAATGCCGCCCTGATAACGCGGCGGCATCTGTTTCTCTCTACTGCACTGCCCAGCTTTTTGGCCGTAGTAATTCCCACACGGCAACCCTGACCTCTGTTTTTTAAAACATAAGTAACCAGACCGGGGGCAGTTTTAACCTTTCCCCTGCCGTATGCTCTGTGGAATTCTGTGTTCTGTTTTAAGGTTATAAGCTTGGACATATTCAGAATCTGCCTCTTTTTCAGTTATAAAACTTAGTAAGTAAGCTTCTTTCTGCCCTTTGCTCTGCGGCGAGCAAGAACCTTGCGGCCGTTTCTGTCTGCCATTCTTTTGCGGAAACCGTGCTCCATCTTGCGATGACGCTTTTTGGGCTGATAAGTTCTTTTCATTCTTCTAACCTCCGTTTCACTTTTGAATATCCCGAGCGTTTAAAACTCGATTAATGAGCATAACGAAATAAGGGCACAAATACCCCTCGGAATACACATTATATAACAGGCTTGCCGCTAATGTCAACAATTTTTTTATTTATCTTAAAAATCAATTATTTTTCCTTGCATTGGCAGTATGTTTGTGCTACAATACATTATGTATCGTTATCTTTAAAATGACGCATTATGCGAAAAAATATTGGAGGTTTAAAATGGAGTCCGTAAAAGAGATGTGGGAACTCGTCTGTCAGCAGCTTAAAAGCAAGCTTGACGAGGTTATTTACGACATCTGGTTCGCTCCTCTTGAAATAATCAGTTTTGAAGGAAACCGCGTTGAAATAGCGGCAAGCGAATTCAGAAAGAAAATTATTGAGCAGCGTTTTTCAAACGAATTACGCGAAGCATTTATGAATGTTATGGGTTTTGAAATTGATGTTGTTCTTACAGACCCTGAAAAAAATATTACACAGCCCAAAGCTGAAGAAAGCGAATCTCTGAGCAACCCTCCCGCAATGAGTCTTAAGGCAAACACCTTTGATACATTCGTTGTCGGTCCTTCGAACCGCTTTGCTCACGCTGCCGCACAGGCCGTTGCTTCAGCACCCGGCGTTGCCTATAACCCTCTTTTCATCCACGGAAACTCAGGTCTTGGTAAAACTCATCTTCTTTGCGCAATCAGCAACGAGGTTAAGCGAAACAATCCCGATGCAGATATCATCTTTACCAAAGGCGAAGATTTTGTAAATCTTATTGTTGACGGAATCAACAGCAATAAAATGAATGAGATTCACGAAAAATACCGCAACTGCGATGTGCTTCTTGTTGACGATATTCAGTTCATTGCAGGCAAGCCCTCAACACAGGAAGAATTTTTCCACACATTCAATGCTCTCACTCAGGAAGGCAAACAGATAGTTCTTACCTCTGACCGTTCACCCAAAGACATCGAAGTTCTTGATGACCGTCTTAAGAGCCGCTTTGAATGCGGACTTCTTGCGGATATTCAGCCCCCCGATGTTGAAACAAGAATGGCTATCATTCAGCGTAAGGCTCAGTCACTCGGTCTTGAACTCCCCCCTGATGTTGTTCAGTTCATTGCAGAAAAAATCAAGGCAAACATCCGTCAGCTTGAAGGTGCGGTTAAGAAAATCAATGCACTTGTTAACATTGAAAAATCCGCTATCAACATCGCAATGGCACAGAATGCCATTAAGGATATTATGACTGACAGCCGACCCGTTTCGGTTATCGTTAACCGAATCATCAGCGAAACAGCAAGAACCTACGGTGTACCGCAGGAAGATATAGTTTCAAAGAAGAAGGATGCAAAAACCGCAAGAGCAAGACACGTTGCGATTTACATAGTAAGAGAAAACACAGACCTTACTCAGAAAGAAATCAGTTCTTTCTTCGGCGGAAGAGACAGAACAACCATTCTTCACTCAATTGAATCGATGACCGCCGAGGTTGAAAGAGACCCGTCGCTCAAAAAGACAATCGATGCGATTATAAAGAACTCAAAAGACCAATAATACATTATTATATATATCAGCGAGGTACGCTATGGGATTATTCAAAAAAATTAACCAGGGACTCAAAAAAACCCGTGACAGTATGTCGGGCGCAATAAATGCCGCTCTTTACGGCAAGAATGAGATTGACGATGAGTTTTACGAGGACCTTGAAGAAATACTTGTTATGGCTGATGCAGGCGTAACAACCGCCGAAGAAATCGTTCAGCGTTTAAGAGATAATGTTTTCAAGAAAAACCTTCGCAAGGTTAAAGATGTTAAGGCTGAAATCCGCAATATCTGCGCAGAAATGCTCAGCGGCGGCGAAGAGCTTGATTTTGTAACTGTCCCCTCGGTTATTCTTGTTATCGGCGTTAACGGTGTTGGCAAAACAACATCAATCGGCAAGATGGCGGCAATGTTCAAAGAAGAAGGCAAAAAGGTTATTCTCGGTGCTGCCGACACATTCAGAGCCGCTGCCATTGACCAGCTTGAAATCTGGGCAGAGCGCGCGGATGTTGATATTGTTAAGCATAAAGAAGGTGCTGACCCCGCTGCAGTTGTTTTTGATACAATCAGCGCAGGTAAGGCAAGAAATGCCGATGTTATCATCTGCGACACCGCAGGCAGACTTCATAACAAGAAAAACCTTATGGAAGAGCTTGCAAAGATATACAGAGTTATTGACCGTCAGCTTCCTTATGCAGACCGTGAAATTCTTCTTGTTCTTGATGCAACAACAGGTCAGAATGCGGTTAATCAGGCAAAGGAATTCAAAGAGGTTGCCGAAATCACGGGCATTATTCTCACAAAGCTTGACGGCACCGCAAAGGGCGGCGTTGTGCTTTCAATCAAAAATGATCTGAAAGTTCCCGTTAAATTTATCGGCGTAGGCGAAGGAATTGACGATTTGCGTCCGTTCAATCCCCATGCTTTTGCGGAAGGACTTTTTGAAGAAGACGAGGATTAATAAAGGTATGGATTATATTATAGCTACCCATAATATGAAAAAGCGCGATGAGCTTCAGAGAATTCTCTCGCCTCTCGGCATAAGAGTTCTTCTTGCAGAGGAAGCAGGAATCGAGCTTACCGATGTTGACGAAACAGGCACAACCTTTGAGGAAAACGCTCTTCTCAAAGCCGAAAGCGGCTGCAAAGAAAGCGGAATACCCTGCATTGCGGATGATTCGGGAATTGCCGTTGATTATCTTGACGGTGCACCAGGTGTTTACTCTGCAAGATATGCAGGTGAACACGGCGATGATGAAGCCAACAACCAAAAGCTTCTCAATGCTCTCAAGGACGTTCCCGATGAAGAAAGAGGAGCCGCATATGTGAGTGTTGTTTGCTGCGTTTATCCCGACGGAAAGGTTATTTCCGCAAGAGGCGAATGCAGAGGCAGAATAGGATATACCCCCATCGGCAACGGCGGATTCGGATATGATCCCTACTTTTTGCCCGAAGAATACGGATACGAGAAAACTATGGCACAGCTCACCGCAGAAGAAAAAGATGCAATCAGCCACAGAGGCAAGGCTGTTCGTGAAATTGCCATCAGGATTGGAGAGAAATAAATGACAAGCAAAGAAAGAGCACAGTTCAGAGCTCAGGCAAACACTCTTGAGCCCCTGTTTCAGATAGGCAAAGGCGGCATCTCGGATGCTCTTATAGCACAGACCGCCGATGCACTCCGCAAAAGAGAACTCATAAAAGTTAAAGTTCTTCTTGAAAGCGCACCCGAATCACCAAGAGAATTTGCCGATAAGCTTGCAGAGGCAACCGGCAGCGAGGTTATTCAGGTTGTTGGCGGAAGTATCGTTTTCTATAAGGAAAATACAGAGAAAGATGCACCCGCAAAAAAGAAGCCTGCCAAGAAAGGTAAGCCTCTTTCAAAAGTTAAGGCAAAGAGAGCTCTTGCCGCAAAACGCGAAAAAGAAGAAAAGGCAAAAAAGAGAGATTTTTATGCCAAAAAGCGTGTTTACGCATCAAAAAAATCTTCCAGCTGAATTTTTTAATAAATAATGCAACAATTTTTAATTATTGACACACTAATATTATGTGTGGTATAATCGCTCTTCCGTGGGCGGAAAGGAATCCTATGGACAAAAACAGTGCAATCAAAATAGTTGCCCAGAACAAAAAGGCTTATCACGACTACTTCGTGCTTGAAAAACTCGAAGCAGGCATTGAGCTTTTCGGCACGGAGGTTAAATCCATCCGTCAGGGCAAAATAAATCTTAAGGATTCCTGGTGTTCCATCAAAGACGGAGAAATGTTTGTTAACGGAATGCACATCAGCCCATATGAGCAGGGTAACATCTTCAACCGTGACCCTCTCCGAGTAAAAAGATTGTTGCTTCACAAGAAAGAAATCCGCAGGTTTTACGCAAATGTAAAGCAGGAAGGTCTTTCGATAGTTCCCCTGAGTGTTTATTTCAGCAAAGGCAGAGCAAAGGTTGAAATTGGACTTTGTAAAGGTAAAAAACTTTACGACAAGCGAGAAGTTGCTGCTAAAAAAGACGCACAAAGAGATATTGAGCGAAACCTACGCAGATAATTCTGCAAAGTAATATATGGGGATGAAAGGATTTCGACGGGGAATCCGAGCCCGGATAAGCGAGTAGCGGGGCGGGACCGCTATAAAATCCGCAAATTAAAATTTAAACGACAACAATAAAGTTGCTCTTGCTGCTTAATTAAGCAGCCGTCTCTGCGCAGAGTACTGCGGCTGTGCAAGAGGCGTCGATCAGCAGTGAACGTGAATGAGCCACGGCGGATAACTCATCATGAATAATCTGTCTACCAAGCGTATGAACCTGACTGCCGGTGCTTACGCAAGGGAATGTTAAAAGACAGGATACACTCGTAGAAAGTCCCTGCAGAGATTTTTCGGACGCGGTTTCGATTACCGCCATCTCCACCAGGTCAAGCCTTGCAATGCAAGGCTTGACAATGAAATTCACACAAAAATTGTAAATAAACATAAAACGAAGGAGGAAGAACAAAAAATGAAGAAAAACATACCCGTTATAGCAACTGCTGTTGTTGCCGTTTGCATCATTGCAATCGTTGCGGTTCTCGGCATCAAAGCAACAAACTCAGGCCCCGATATTCAGGCAGGAGAGCCCACCGCAACAACAGAGCAAAACTCCACTTATTTTTATGAAGAATCAACAACAAATCCTTTCTGGAATGTGATTGAAAGCACAACAGAGCTTATTGAGCAGGTTACTTCAACCACAGCCGCAGACAAAGTAACAACAACCAAGTCTGAAACAACCACCAAAAAGGAAACAACGACCAAGGAGCCTGAAACAGAAGTTACTGTTCCCTCACTTGACCCCGATGAGATGGAAAGCGGTTCAGCAGGCGCTCCTGTTTCTCCCGGCGCATCACTTCCCAACGATATGTCACTTTACGGACTCCGCGTTCAGGGATATGATGTTATCGGTCTTAAGGAATACATATATAATAATGACACCAAAGAGGGTAATATGCAGCATAATTTCGGCTACAATCCTCTTTATGATCTCGGTGCAAACCTTATCGACTTCTCAATTGACACATGCCGTCTTAAATTCACCTATGGTGATAAAGACTATATGATTCAGATTTGGAAAGGTCAGTATATTTCAGGCTCGATCGGCACCGTTGGCGGTGAAGTTGGTCTTTACCACAGAAAGAAAGGCACCGTTTCGGTTATTGACCACTATAACTGTGCGGCAAAAGATGAATGGCTCAATATGGAGCTCACCGTTTTATGGGATGAATTCAATGACGGCGTTTATCTCCCCCAGCTTACCAGAAACTATTCACTCCATTGGTGGCAGACAGGCTATGTTGACGGTCAGCTTATCAACAGAAACGACTCATCCCCTCTCCGTCTTCTGAGCAGAATAACATTCAAAACAGAAGAGCAGGCAGCAGCATTTGAACAGGCTCTCATCAACAAGGGCTTTACCCCCGTTTCAACCTTCAAGCCCGATGTTAAGGATACCTGCAAGAGATATAAAAATGACGTTATCTTCCTCTGGCAGGATGTAAGATAAGAAACAAGCTCTTATTGAGTTTATATATATCATAAGTTAAAATATTCGGATAAAAATTTGCACGGAGGAATTTAAAATGAGCAAAAAAATTATCATTCTCGCAGTAACTGCGGTTGTTATCATTGCCGCTGCTGTAGCTGCCGTTTATTTTGTAAGAAACGGTTCTCAGCCCGAAGAAACAACCACAACAAATCTCCCCTCATATTCATATGAATACCCCTCATATGATTATCCCGAGCTCACAACAGACCCCGCAGAGCTTCCCACAGAAGAAATTACAACAGAAAACAAGGCTGATACCTCAACAACCACAAAGGTTCAGAAGGTAACAACCACAATCAAAAAGGTAACCACAACCAAAAAGACAACCAACACAACTCCCACACAGAACACTTCAACAGACATCAATATCCAGAAGCTTCTTTCCGAAAAGCAGGCTTTCGGCTTCAGATATATGCCCGGTGAACAGCCCACAGGCGATTTCTATTACACAGACGATAAAGAATGCTGGCAGGTTAACTGCGGTTATAACGAAGTTTATGACCACTTTGCACCTATGACAGCAATGTTCATCGACCAGGTTCGTATCCGTTTTGACTATGCAGGTCAGGAATGGATGATTCAGCTTTGGAAGGGTAACTACGGTTGGCTCTTCGTTGGTGCTGAAATCGGTGTTTATACCGCACCTATCGGTACATATAAGGAAGGCGCAGGCAACATCAACCATTACAACTGCGCAGGTAAGTCCGACTGGCTCAAGATGCAGCTTGACTGCTATTGGGCAGAAGGCAACAACGGCCACTACAAGAAGGCTTTCACCAGAGAATATACCGAATACTGGTGGGCAACAGGCTTCGTTAAGGGTCAGCTTACAAAATACACTGCACCCAGAACAGAGCTTAAGATGAAGGGCAGAATCACATTCAAGTCAGAAAGAATGGCAGACCTCTTCGTTCAGGGTCTTCGCGAAGGCGGCTTCAAAATCGCTTCAGGTTATGCAAGCAACCAGCTTGGTGACGACTGCTTCTATCAGGAAGGTGCAGACGTTTGGTTCCTTTGGTCAACAATCAATGAAGACGCATTCATTGACTACGAAGGATAAGCCGAATATATCCCGTTAAATTTCCGTCACAGCAGAGTTTTGTGCTATTTTCATAAAATTAATTATTAAGTATTTCTTAATTTTTATTTTCAAAACAGTTGACTTTCTCTGCTATGTATGGTAGTATAAATTTACAATTGTTGCTCTTGCAATAAAATATGAAAGGAATGGTTCACAATGAAGAAAGTACTTGCACTTGCACTTGCACTCATCATGGTGTTCTCAATGAGCGCTATGGCTTTCGCAGCTGATGCAACAACAACAAAAGCAGCAGCTACAGAAAAAGTTACTTTTACACCCGGTTCAATGGAAGCTCTCATGGATGATTTCTCAATCATGGGCATCCTTGACCTCATCGTTGATATCGCTAAGGCTACAATGAGCCAGTGGGATCAGATCGAGAATGTTGTTAACAAGATTCTTGACCTCATCAACGGTATGGGCACAGCTCTTGTTTCAGAAGCAGACGTTAACGGCGCTGTTGAAGATCTCGAAACTGCTCTTGCAGAAGTTAAGGACGGCGACGCAAAGTCAAAGCTTGCTGACCTTATCAACGGCCTCAAGGCTAAGATCAAGGCTCTCTATGCTGGCGAGAAGGCAACTGATGTTACAGTTCCCGAAACTCCCGCTGACACAGGTTCAGCTTCAGTTGGTATCGCTGTTTTCGCAGCAGTATCAGTTGCAGCAGCTGCAGCATATGTTTGCACAAAGAAGAACTAATTAAAGTTCTCTCTTGCTTATTTGGTTAAATTAGCGCAAGAATTTAATTGAATAGCCGGCGGCGTATCCATTCGGATACGCCGCTTTTAGTTTAAATAAAAACGCGGAGAAGAATGAACTTCTCCGCGTTTTTATTTATCTGTTAATCAAATAATCAATTCCTCTTAAATATCCCTCAAAGCCAAGACCGATAAACGATTTTTCGCAAGCCATTCCCGCATAAGAAATCTGCCTGAAATCCTCTCTTTCGGTAACATCCGAAATATGAATTTCAACCGCAGGCAGAGTAACGGATTTAAGAGCATCGAGTATCGCAATGCTTGTGTGGGTATAAGCGGCAGGATTAATCACAATTCCGTCGAAGTTCCCGAGTGCCGCCTGAATTTCATCAACTATTGCTCCCTCGTGGTTTGACTGGAAAAGCTTAATCTCAACGCCCTTTTCAGCAGCGTAATCGGTTATCAAAGTGCAAAGGTCGGCATAAGTGTTTTTACCGTAAATATCAGGCTCCCTTATGCCGAGCATATTAATATTCGGTCCGTTAATTATAAGGATACGCATTTTAAAATCCTCCCAAGGGTTATTTCGGGGTCGGGATCAACCTCAACGATCAAATCGGCTGTTTCTTCATAAAGAGAAAGTCTTTTTTCATACATTTTATTTAAAGCTTCAAGGTCTTTTGAAAGCGGTCTGCCGTCTGTTGCAAGCTTTTCGGTTGAAGCTTTAAGAAAAACAACCGTTGAATTTTCACGAAGTGCCGTGCGGTTTTCTGCTTTGAGCACCGCACCGCCGCCCGTTGCAATTATTCTGCCCTGCTCTTTTGCCGCTTTTTTGACAGCTTCGGTTTCACGCCTTCTGAACTCTTCTTCTCCGAATTTCTCAAAGATTTCAGGGATTTTTTTGCCGCATTCTTCAACCGCAGCATCCGTATCAACGCACTCTCTTCCCGTTTTTTCGGAAAGTAATTCAGCAAGAGTTGATTTGCCGCAGCCGGGCATACCGATAAGAACAATATTCTTCTGCTTTGCAAGAATTATATTATATATTTCATCAATTTTCGAAAGCGGAATTTCTTTTTTTATGAAGCTTTCTGCTGATTTGAGTGCCTGGGCAACAAGCATATAAAGACCGTTTATGCTGTCGATACCGAGCTTTTCGGCATCAATCAAAAGCGGTGTTCTTGCTGGGTTATAAATAAGGTCAAGCACCTTGCTACACTTTGTGAATTTCTCAAGCTCAATCAGCCTTTCGCCGTTGTTGGGATACATTCCAACGGGCGTTGTGTTAACAATTATATCGGCATCATAATGCAGAGATATATTTTTATAGTTATTTTCGCCGCTTCGGGAAACAACAACAATCTCTCTTGCTCCGTTGTCTGACGCAACAAGCTGAACTGTTAAGCTTGCTCCTCCCGAACCGAGAATGAGCACTTTTTTATTTTTGAAATCACAGCCAACCTTTTCTGCCATATATGAAAATCCGAAATAATCGGTGTTATCACCGTGAAGAGTGCCATCGGCATTTCTTGTTACGGTGTTGACACTCCCCGCTTTTTTTGCGGTTTCGGAAAGTGTTGCACATCTGTTATATGCCTCAACCTTATATGGAATGGTTACATTATAACCCATAAGAGAATTATCTGCAAAAAAATCGTCAAGATTTTCAGGTTCGGTTGGATATAAATCATATTTATAATCGCAAAGCAGAGTATGTATCTGCGGCGATAAAGAATGCTCCAGCTTTCCTCCCAAAAGCCCAAACTCTTCGCCGATAAGTTCTTTCTGATATGAACGGCTTAACTTGAAAATTGTTTTATAGAGTGTTTCGACATAGCTCTGGAGTTCTTCAGGCATTTTTTCGGTTACCGAATTCAAAACCGCTTTTTCCCGTTCTTCATCAAAAACAGGCATAGCATTTTCTTTTTTATAGCGTGCAACACCCGCCGCAATTTCCATTCGTTTTTTGAAAAGTGCGGTAAGCTCGCTGTCTATTCTGTCTATTTCGGCTCTGAGTTCGTTAATATCCATAATTACCTCTTATAAAATGTAGTCTGCCAAAGCGATTGCCGCCGCCGCTTCAACGCAGGGCACTGCACGCTGAACAATGCAGGGGTCATGTCTGCCGCCGATAACAAGAGTTTCGCTCTCACCCGTTGCAACATTAACCGTTTGCTGCTCTTTGGCGATGGAGGGTGTTGGCTTTATTCCGCATCGGAATATCACGGGCATACCCGAGGTTATGCCGCCGAGAATTCCGCCGTGGTTATTGGTTGCAGTTCTTATTTTTTCGTTTTCAACAATAAATTCATCATTGTTTTCGCTGCCGAAAAGGTCACAGCCCGCAAATCCCGAGCCGAATTCAATGCCTTTTACTGCGGGAATACCGAAAACTGCAGAAGAAATCTTATTTTCAATTCCTCCGAAAATCGGCTCACCGAATCCCGCTTCAAGACCGATAACGGCACATTCGATAATGCCGCCAACCGAATCGCCGTCTGACTTTGCTTCAATCACAGCCTCTTTCATCTTTTCGCCGCATTCATCATTTATAACGGGCAGTTCTTTTACCGAAACCGCCGCAAAATCAAGCTCATTCACCGTAACCGAATTAAAGCTTTCATCATCAATTTTGGCAATTCTTTTAATATGTGCACCGATATGAACGCCCTTTTTCTCAAGCATCTGCATAACAACCGCACCCGCAAAGCAAAGCGGTGCCGTCATTCTGCCGCTGAAATTGCCGCCGCCGCGAATATCATTGAAGCCGTTATGCTTTATATAAGCAGCAAAATCGCTGTGGGAGGGTCTGGGCAAGGATTTAAGTTTATCATAATCACCCGAATGCTGATTTGTGTTTTCAATTATTGCACAAAGCGGCGCACCGCAGGTTACGCCGTTAACCAAACCTGAAACAACACTAAATTTATCAGCCTCGGTTCTTGAGGTTGACATTACATTTCTGCCGGGAGCACGGCGGTTTAAAAAATTCTGTATTTTTTCAAGGTCAAGCTCAAAGCCTGCGGGAATGCCGTCAACAACAACTCCCATTGCTTCTGAATGGGATTGACCGAAAATTGTTATTTTTATTCTTTCACCAAAACTACAGGACATCGGCGTGACCTCCAAGCTTAATAAAATCTTTATAGAAATCGGGATATGATTTATCAACCGCACCCGCATCTTCAATTATAACCTCACCCTTGCATTTTACCGACGCAACTGCCGCCGCCATTGCAATTCTGTGGTCATTATATGAATTAACTTTTCCTCCCGCAAGAGAGGGCTTTCCGTTAATTATTATTCCGTCTGCAGTTTCCTCTGCATCGGCACCGAGCGAAAGGAGCATATCAACGGTTGAAACTATTCTGTCGCTCTCTTTAAGGCGAAGCCTTTGAGCGTTTTTAATAACCGTTTCTCCTTTGGCGGTTGCCGCAACCGCCGCAATAACGGGCACGGCATCGGGAATCTGCGAAGCATCAACTTCTGCTCCGTGAAGAGCCGAAACATCGCATTTAATTCCGTTTTCACCGTATGTAACTTTACCGCCCATTCTTTGAAGAACTTCAATAATCATTTTATCGCCCTGAACGGAATTAATATTTAATCCCGTTACCTCAACGCCTGAGCAAAGCCAGAATGCGGCATTTGACCAATCGGCTTCAACAGCAAAATCTCTGCCGTTCAGACTGCCGCCGTTTATATAAAAAACATTATTTTCTTCTTTAATCTGCGCACCGAATTCTTTCAGCACAGAAAGAGTTATATCAATGTAGGGTCTTGATTCAACGGGAGGAATAAGCTTTATTTTGCTTTCGCCCGAAACCGCAGAAAGTGCCATAAGTAAACCCGTTACAAACTGCGAGCTGACATCGCCTCTGAGCGAATATTCTCCGCAACCGATTTTGCCCGAAACCGCAAGCGGAAATTCATCAGATATTAAAGCCCCTGCTCTTATAAGCTCTTCTTTAAGCGGTGAGAGGGGTCTTTCGGGAAGTCTGCCCCTGCCTGAAATGCTGGCATTCATTCCCAAGGCACAGATTACGGGCAGAAGAAAACGAAGAGTTGACCCGCTTTCGCCGCAATCGATTTTTGCAAGTTTGTTTTTTTCTGCTATAGGCTCAACGGAATATACATTTCCGTTTTTTTCTATATGGGCACCCATACCCTTAAGGCAAGAAAGCGTTGCTTCAATATCCTTTGAGGAGGTGTTGATTTTTATTTTGCTCGGTTCGTTCGCAAGGCACGCACAAATTAATGCTCTGTGCGCAACCGATTTTGATGAAATGCCCTCAATGCTTCCCGAAAGAGGAGAGGGTGTTATTTTAATATTCATATTTTTATTTTACACTTTCTGCAATTTCTTCGAGCACATCAACTGAAACTTTTTTGAGCACACATTTGCCTATAACTTCGGGAACAACAAAATTGATTGTTCCGCCTTCGCGCTTTTTATCGGAAAGAGCCGCATTTGCAAGCTCTGCGGGTGAATATCCGCACTCACAAGGCAAACCGTTATTTTCATTTGCTTTTATTATTTCTTCTGTGCAATCAGCCTTGTTCCAGCCAAGCTTTGCACTTGCTTTTGCGGCAATAACCATTCCGATTGCTACCGCTTTGCCGTGGGACACCTCAAAGTTGCTGCATTTTTCAATTGAATGAGCCATTGTGTGACCGAAATTGAGAAGCTGTCTTTCACCCTTATCAAACTCATCCTTTGCAACAACATCTCTTTTAAGCTCAACGCATTTTGCAATTATGTTTTCAAGATTATCTTTAACGTTTCCGCACTTTACAGCATCAAAAAGCTCTTTATCAAAAATAACACCGTATTTTATAACCTCTGCCATTCCGTCTGCAAAAATTTCTTCAGAAAGTGTGCCGAGAGTTGCAATATCACAAAGGACGAGTGAAGGCTGATAAAATGCACCTATAAGATTTTTGCCCGCAGTTAAATTAACCGCAGTTTTACCACCTACGGATGAATCTACCGCCGCAAGCAAAGTTGTGGGCACCTGAACAAACTCAATACCCCTCAGATAAAGAGATGCAGCAAGACCCGTCATATCACCCGTTACTCCGCCACCGAGTGCAACGGCAAAATCAGTGCGGGTAAATTTATTTTCAGCCATAAATTCAAGCAATTCAAAAAGAGTATCTTTGCTTTTCGAGTCTTCGCCCGCTTCAAAAACAAAGCTTACGGTTTCAATCCCCGCTTCATTCAATGAGTTTTCCGTCTTTTCAAGCCAAAGAGGTGCAACATTGCTGTCGGTAACAATTATCGCACGGCTTTTGCCGAGAATCGAAACGCATCTTTCGCCGAGAGATGAAAGAATATCCGTGCCTATAACAACCTCATATTCTTTTGAAGCTTTAACCAGAACCGTTTTCATAATTCAAACCTGCTTTTTATCGATTTGTTATTTTTATCTGGCAAACTGCCATTGCATCGAGTGCTCTGTTATGGCTTTCGGGAGTAACACCCGCACAGCACGAAGCATCAATTTCAATCGGAATTTCAG
>JAZRTQ010000072.1:0-1677 GCA_045652165.1 Acutalibacteraceae bacterium
TGTGTCATTGTGTGTAACTCTTAAGGGCAACTCACCTGCGTTGAGAAGGTCAACAAGCACCGAGCAATCCTTTTCTCTTGCAAGAACAAAATCAATTTCCTTTTCAACCTGATTTGCTCTGCCTGAAAGATTATCGGCAACCGCTTTTTTGAAATCTGCAAATCTTGAAACGGTGTTATGGAAATTTGGAATTGTTTCAGCAAGATTTTCGCTGGGATAATCTGCGAGCATACACTGGAATTTTCCGAATGCTTTTGCTGCATTGCAGAATACTTCGGTGCTTTCAACACTCTGGCAGGAATGAGCACCATAAATATAATTATAGCAACGCCAGTATTTGTTATCCCGAGATACATAATAAGGCTTGTTATCGTTTGTAAAGAAAACATAAAGACCTTCTCTTTCGGGGTTGCCGCCGTTTTCAATTATCTTGTTGTGAAGATAATCGGTAACACCCACAACATTGCTCATAAGCGCATCGGGGTTTTTGAAAACATATGTATTGATTTCCTGAATGAGATATCTGTTAAGATGTCCGTTTTCTTCTTCGAATTCAAGAACGAAGGTGTTATTTATATGACCGTCATGAATCTGGTTTACATTTTTGAAGTTGCCTTTGAATTTAAATGCGTTTAAAAGTTCATGAATGAAATTTGTGTTTTCTGCCAAGATGGTTACACACCTTTCTCAATTATAATTCTTCCGAAACAATCGGGGTTATGGAAGCCGAGCTCGGCTGTGGTAACAGGAAAAAGGGCTGCGTAATGAGGTGTTGCGGATAAATCGGCACACTTATAAAAGTTGCCTTTAATTGTGCATTCTTCTGTTAAGTAATCAATACCGTAAACGGCAGAAATGAGGCTGTCCGGAATGAATATTTCATAGCCCCAGGCTTCTCCGTTCAGATTAAAGGGTGATATAACAGGCTCGATATCTGTTATATCACTTATAAATTTTCTGTCTTTTCTGCAAGTGCCGATTTCCGAAAGATAAACACCGTCGGGATTCACCTCAAAGTTTATATAGCGGGAATCACCCGAAACAGGCATAAGAAAAATTTCAAGGCAACTGTCTGTGTAAATCGGGCTGTTTTTTTGCTTGCATTCGCATCGGATATTTTCTTCATAAGACCAAAGTCTGATATGAATTCCGCAGTTTTCTTCCGCATATATACAAACATAGCTTTCGGGGCGGGAAAAACCTTCTTTTTCCCAATGGAAAGAATTGATTTTTGCTTGCGGAGCATTTTCAAAACAACCGCAGTTTTTGCTGAACAAGGGTGCATTATAAATCATAGCATACACCTTTATAAAATAATATTATATATATTATAACCGAATATTTTAATTAGTCAATAGAAAAAGCCGTGCTTTGAAAGCACGGCTTAAATAACTTTTGATTATAAAGCGCTTACAATAGCCTGAGTATCTCTTGCAATAACAAGCTCTTCGTTTGTGGGAAGAACAAAAACCTTAACCTTTGAGTTTGCAGTTGAGATTTCGCCTTCCTTGCCTCTTCTCATAATCTCGTTTGCTTCTTCGTCAAGCTCAACACCGAGATATGCAAGGTTCTTGCAAACGTCTGCACGAAGGTCGATTGTGTTTTCGCCGATACCGCCTGTGAATACGATTGCATCAACGCCGTTCATAGCTGCAACATAGCTGCCTACAAGCTTAC
>JAZRTQ010000073.1:0-14338 GCA_045652165.1 Acutalibacteraceae bacterium
GCACTCCGCGTTGATTCGGGAATTATAACTCAAGGTGCGGTTGTTGCACTGTATAATTATATGTCGCAGATTCTTGTTGAGCTTGTTAAATTTGCAAATCTTATAATCAGCATAACAAAATCCATTGCCTGTGCAGGCAGAGTTTCGGCTGTGCTTGAAACTTCCGCTGATATTTGTGAAGGCAACGGAGAAGAAGGCAAAGAAACCGATATGGCAGTTGAATTTGATAATGTCAGTTTCACTTATGAAGGCGCTGGAGAAGCTTCTCTTGAAAATATTTCATTTTCTGCAAAAAAAGGAGAAACAATAGGAATTGTCGGTTCAACGGGTTCTGGCAAAACAACACTTGTTAATCTTATTCCCGCATTTTACAGAGCAGACAGCGGTGAAATCCGAATCAAAGGAAAATCGGTCAGCAACTGGAATGAAACTCTTCTTCGCGAAAAAATTGCGGTTGTTCCTCAGAAATCAGTTCTTTTTAAAGGAACAATAAGAGATAATATGCTTTGGGGCAAGAGCAATGCAACCGATGAAGAAATATGGTCAGCTCTTGAAATTGCGCAGGCAAAAGAGTTTGTTCAGGATAAAGACGGCGGGCTTGATGCTCCCGTTGAGCAGGGCGGCACTAATTTCTCGGGCGGTCAGCGCCAGAGACTCTGCGTTGCAAGAGCAGTTATTTCAGATGCAAAAATTCTTATATTTGACGACAGTTCAAGTGCGCTCGACTACGCAACCGATGCCGCAATGCGAAAGGCAATTGCTGGTTCGCAAGGCGATAAAACCGTATTTATCGTTTCTCAGCGAACATCTTCTATTATGGGCGCGGATAAAATTATTCTGCTTGATGACGGAAACGCAGAAATCGGTACACACGAAGAGCTTTTGAAAAACAGCTCGGTTTACCGTGAAATTCATCTTTCACAGTTTGAGGAAGAGGAGGCGGCGGTATGAAAAACAAAAACTCAACCTTGAAAAAAGTTCTTTTTTATGTTGGCAGATACCGTTTTCACCTTATTGTTTCGGTTATTCTTGCAGCGGTAAGCGTTGCAATAGGTCTTTATATTCCCGTGCTTGCGGGTGATGCTATTGATACAATAGTTGATGCAGGCAAAGTGAACTTTGAAGCTTTGATGCCGTATCTTTATAAAATAGCAATTCTTGCAGTTGCTTCGGCTTTGGTTCAATGGGTCATGAACACGCTTAATAACCGCATAACTTTCTGCGTTGTGCGTGATATAAGAAATGAAGCGATCAAAAAAATTCAGATTTTACCCTTAAGTTATATCGACAGACATCCTGCAGGCGAAACAGTAAGCAGAATGATTTCTGATGCGGATCAGTTTGCAGACGGCTTGCTTATGGGCTTCACCCAGCTTTTTACAGGTGTTGTAACAATAGCGGGCACTCTCGCATTTATGCTTTCAATAAATGCCAAAATTGCTCTCGTCGTTGTTGTTTTAACCCCCATTTCTCTTTTTGTTGCAAGATTTATTGCCAAAAGAACTTTTTCGATGTTCACAAAACAGTCGGAAACAAGAGGAGAGCAAACCGCATTTATTGAAGAAATGGTGGGCGGCGCAAAGGTAGTAAAAGCTTTTTCCAGAGAAGATGAAGCGCTTGAAAAATTTGATGAGATTAACGAGCGATATGAAAAGCATTCGCTTAAGGCGATCTTCTTCTCATCCCTCACAAATCCGTCAACCCGTTTCGTAAACAGTATTGTTTATGCCGCAGTAGGGTTAACAGGTGCAATAGCTGCAGTTAACGGTGCAATAACCGTTGGAGGTCTTTCCTGCTTCTTAAGTTATGCCAACCAATACACAAAGCCGTTCAATGAGATTTCAGGCGTAGTTGCAGAACTTCAGAATGCTCTCGCCTGTGCACGAAGACTTTTTGAGCTTATTGAACAGACTCCGCAGGTTCCTGATTGCAATAATCCTGTTGAGCCTGAAAACATCAACGGTAATATAACACTTGAAAATGTTGCGTTTTCATATGATAAAAACAAAGAGCTTATCAAAAACCTCAACCTTGCGGTTGAAAGCGGTAAGAGAGTTGCGATAGTAGGTCCTACGGGCTGCGGAAAAACAACTCTTGTTAACCTGCTTATGCGATTTTATGATGTTGATGAGGGTAAAATCAGCATTGACGGAATTGATATAATGCAGATGAAAAGGTCAACCTTGCGTTCAGGCTTCGGAATGGTGCTTCAGGACACCTGGCTTAAAGACGGAACCGTTCGCGAAAATATCGCAATGGGCAAGCCTGATGCAACGGATGAAGAAATCATTGAGGCGGCAAAGGCGTCCCATGCCCATAGTTTCATTAAAAGACTTCCCAAGGGATATGATACCGTTATTTCTGACGGTGCATCGGGTCTTTCTCAGGGGCAGAAACAGCTTCTTTGCATTTCAAGAGTTATGCTTTGTTTGCCGCCGATGCTTATTTTAGATGAAGCAACATCTTCAATTGATACCAGAACAGAAATAAAAATTCAGCAGGCTTTCGGCAAAATGATGCAGGGCAGAACAAGCTTTATTGTTGCTCACAGACTTTCAACCATCAAAAATGCAGATGTAATTCTTGCGATGAAAGACGGCAAAATCATTGAGCAGGGAAGCCATGAAGAACTTATGAACAAAAACGGATTTTATGCAGAACTCTATAACAGCAGACTTGACACAACCGCGTAATTGATACTATTATTAATATGTAATATTAATATAGAAGGGGATGTTTATGATCTCAGCAATTAAAATTTTTCTTTCAGTAATTCTTTCGGTGCTCAATATTTTCTTTTCACCGATTTTCGGTAATTTCAAAGCTCCGTTTGAACCTGTTGACACAGAAAATGTTAAACTTAATTTTGCAACAATTTCAGACACACATATGACAGGGGATGTCCTTCGTTCGCTTATGCTCGGAATAGGTCTTAAGGGAATGGAGAATTCAAAGCAGCCTCTTGATGCTCTTGTTATTGCAGGTGACCTCACAGACCACGGTGAGCTTAATGAATATGAAATGCTCAAGAAAACCTTTGAAGGTTATAATCCTGCAAAAAACATAATTCTTGCAGAGGGAAATCATGATACCTGGACTGAAGATCATCAGTATAACCTCGCCAGAGAGTATTTTATTAAATATAATAAAGAAATCTGCGGCAGAGAAATCGATGAACCCTATTATTCAACCCAAATAAACGGCTATTCATTTATAGTTCTGGGCAGCGAATATGACCATACAGATGCATATTTCAGCGATACCCAGCTTGAGTGGCTTGAATCAGAGATGAAAAAAGCAACGGCAGATGGTTTGCCTGTTTTTGTTATCAGCCATTGGCCCATAAATGAAAGCCACGGTCTGCCCGGAACCTGGGGCGATGATGAACCCGAACCCGATGACGGCGGAATGGGCGACCAGTCTGCGGCTGTTGAAGCAATACTCAAAAAATATAAAAATGTGTTCCTTATCAGCGGACATCTTCACAACGGTTTATCGAATGAAGCAACTTCGGATTTCTATACCTATTGCTCAGTTGAATCCGAAGGATCTTTCCATAGCGTTAACCTTCCTCCTTATATGTATATGACTATCCGAGGCAGAATTTCAAACGGCACAGGCTTGCAGTTTGAGGTTTATGAGGACAGAGTGGAAATCCGTGCAAGAAGTTATTCTGCAGATGTCTGGTATACCGATTATAACTACACAATTCCTCTTGTATAAAAATAAAAGGTCGGATTATTCCGACCTTTTAAGGTTTCCAAAGATATTTATTTAAATCAATTTTTCCTTCGGCTGTGAATTCAATTCCTTCTTCTGAAAGAAGAAGTTTTTGCATATTCTCTCCTCCAAAAGCGAAAGCGGCAGAAACTTCGCCGTTTCGGTTAACAACTCTGTGGCAGGGGATGATGCCCGGTTCGGGGTTAACGTGCAAAGCATAGCCAACAACTCTTGCAAGCCTCGGATTTCCCGCAAGAAGGGCAACAAGTCCGTAGGTTGCAACCTTTCCTTTCGGAATTTGTTTCACAACCTCGTATATCTTTTCAAAAGTGTTCATAATATCACCGCATATATTATAACATTATAATTATATATATCAAGCGGTAAATGAAGGGGGTAATAATTATAAAATATTCATATATTATCTGGGACTGGAACGGAACTTTGCTTGACGATTTGAGCGCATCGCTTACAAGTGTAAACGATATGCTCGAAAGAAGAAAAATGGAGCCTATTGATGTTGTTCGTTATCGGGAATGTATCAGCACACCCATCAGAGGTTTCTATGAAAAAGTGTTTGACCTTGAAAAAGAGGACTATTCGGAAATCCTCCGTGAATATAACGAAGGGTATCTTTATCACCTTGAAAAATGCGGCTTGTCAGCGGGGGCAACAGAGCTTCTGGAGCTGTTTGATAAGGCAGGTGTAAAGCAGATTATTGTTTCTTCTTCGAATAATGAGCAGCTCAATATCAATGTTAAAAAGTATGGAATTTGGGATGTTTTTGATGCAATTTCAGGCGCTGCAGACTATATGGCAACCTCGAAAATTGAAAGAGCAATTGCTTATTTAGATAAAGAAAATGCCCGGAAAGAAGAGGTTTTAGTCATAGGAGACCTCGTTCACGACGCTGAAATGGCGAACAAAATCGGCGCAGAATGTATACTTTTGAGCAGCGGACACGAGCGTCCCGAAAGGCTCATTTCTTCAGATGCAAAAATTGTTGACAGTTTATCAGAGGTAAAATCGTTGTTGAATATTACCAAATAGAAAAAGAAGTATTTATGCATTGTGTATAAAAGAACGGTAAGTTCACAATTTGTTCATAAAATATTTAAAAAAAGTTTAAAAACTTGTGTTTGCAATGCAACATCTTCTTTATAAAGTAATAGTGTAAATTTAAGACGCGTGTGCGCGTCTCGAAGCCAATGCACGGCTTCAGCGGTTTTCCGTAATACAAATGGAGGTGCAAATATGAAAAAAGCAAAAAAACTCTTAGCTCTTATACTTGCTATGGTTATGATTGCGTCAGCAGCATGCCTGCCTGTATATGCTAAAACTGCAGTGAGCAAGTATGGTGAGCCTGAAAAGCTGACTTCTAACCAGAAGTATTATTTCAACGCTGACCAGGGTGCATCATATCTCCTTGACTTGCTTGATGAAATGCTTGCCGAGGCTTATCTTGTTCTGACCTGGGACAATCTGGTTGGCGGTAGTTTCCTCGGTGGTATTGTTGAGGGTATTGTTGGCCGTGAAACCATCGACCTTTCCAGCATTGATAACGCAATCCAGTCGATCTATGACCTTATCGACGTTGTCGATAGCGGCCTTGTTGGCACAATTGGTGGATGGATCGTTGGTGACCTTGATTATCTTGAGAAAACATATCTCGATCCTTCCATGAAGCGAGGCAGTCGTTCTGATAACTACTCAACAGGTAGTAACGATATGAAGATTCTCTTCAGCCTTGTTCAGTGGCTTGGCGATACAGGCGTTAAAGATTTGCTTGCCAGAGTTATTTCCGGTTCAGCAGACCTTGGCTTGCTTGAAGACACAATCACCGGTCTTAATATCGCCGGCATGCCTCTTCTTGAAGACATAGATAAGTACCTTCCCGTTCTTCTCTATCAGCTTCTTATTGACGATACAGTAACTGCAGATACAATGCCCGCAGGTGCAACAATCGAAACAGCTCTTCAGAAAATTATTAACTGGGCTCTTATCGACGGTACAGGCGAGTCAGCAGCAGACGGCGGTACATCAATCCTTGGTGCAAACTTCGAGCCTTTTATCGGTAACACTCTTACCTATGATCAGGTAGATGTTTCAAACCTTGGTGTTTATGAGTTTGTTAACAACCTTCTCAACGGTCTTCTCAACGGTATGCTCGCTCCCATGCTTGGTGACCTTATCGCAGACCTTGTAGGTATTGAAGAAGACGGTTCGGTTGATGATGAATCAACATTCAACCTTATTATCGGTATCGTTGAAGGTCTTCTTGTAGACAACGGTGCAGAACCTCCTGTTTACACAGAAGCTGAAGATTCAAGAACTCCCGGCGGTATTGTTAACGACCTTGTTGACTGGCTCTTTGAAGACGGAGCTCTTCAGGTATTCATTAAAACCGACATTACCGGTATCGGTCTCACCGATAACTTTATGTCACTTCTTTATGACCTTATAAGAATTGCAATCAACCTTCTTCCCGCTCTCGGTCTTGAAATTCCTGAAGGTCTTCTTCCTTCTGCAGATGCTCTTACCGAAACATACTACTATAAAATTGTTTATGACGAGGAAACCGGTGAAGAAATCGGTAAGGTTCAGTGCTTAAAGACAGATGACGAAAGACACGATCAGCTTTATCAGACATTCTATAACAAGCAGATTTGTTATCCTGTTTATAAGGCTGACGGAAAAACAATAGATTACTATAGGTATTTCGGCGGTGAAGAACTTACTGTTAACACAACAGATAAGACAGCCGGAGATTATGAGAATCCCGACTTCATCAGACCTTACTACATTATGTCAATGGATCAGGTTTGGGCAGCAGCTGCAAAAGCTGCGTTCAACCTTATTTCAGACGGTGCTTACTTCAAAGAAAACACACCCGATCTTGCAGTTCCCACTGATACAATGGAAGCTGTTCTTGCATATGGTGTTGCAGGTCTTGCAGCTGCAGTTATCCCCGAAGGTAACTGGTATGACAGACTTGATGCATATGCTATCACAGGCAGCACAGAGCCTTATGAAATCAGAACAGGTGTTGTTGTTAAGCCTCTTGCATTCGACAATGCTGCAGCAAGAAGTGCAACAAAGCTTCCCACAGGTGCATTGGAAATCGGTGCCGGCCTTGGTGCTTATTATCTCAACACACTGCTTGACCTTTCAGCAAACCAGAGATTTACTGTTCTTAACACAAGCTTTGAACAGCTTCTCACCGAAGTTGGTCTTTGGGGTATGACAACATATGTTCCCATTCTTTCAGGTGAACCTAATTCAGACGGTAATATTTATACTTCACAGTATACCGGTCCTTATGGTGAACCCAGATATCCCGGTACATTTGCTGCAGAAACAAGTGCTCTTATTTCAAAATGCTATAAGAACTTCACATCAAGAGAATTAGTTGCAAATCCCGATTGGAATGCAATTTATGATTATCTTGATTCAACTCTTCTTTCACTTATTCCCGCAGACTGGCTTCCCGAACAGTATTATGACTCATACTCACTCTTCAACGATTGGCTTTTCGGAAATATCGTAAAGTTTGACCTTCAGGGTCTTCTCGGTATTCTCTCAGCAAATAATGAAGGCGAACTTACCCTTCCTCTTGTAACAGTTCTTCTCAGAGTTATCGACCGTGTGCTTGCACTTGTATTCACAGGCGAAGCTGTTATGCTTCCTACAGACAGAAACGGAACAGGCTCCAACTCTGTATTTGCAAGACATACAACCGTTACAACTCTCACAGCGTTCCTTGATGACGGTGACGGAAACGTTAACGGTTCTCTTCCCACATTCCTTGTAAGACTTCTTACACTCCTCAATAAGCATAAGGGTCTTCTTCTCACTACTTTCCTTCCCTTGCTTCTTGGCGGCACATGGGAAAGACCTTTCGACAGAGATGCTCTTAAAATAGACTCTAACTTTGCAAACGTTCTTGGAACTGATATGACAAGATATAAGATCTCAGATCTTGAAAATCAGATCAGAACCCTTACAAAGAATGTTAACGCAACCCAGATTAACAGAACAGTTTACACATCATCAACTCCCGTTGAATATGGTGTTTACGCATCTGCTGAAGCGGCAGCAGCAGCACAGGCAGCGCTTGGCGAAAACTATATCAGCACAGAACAGGGAACAGCTGAAGACGGCTCAGTAACATATATTGTTTACAGAGGTCTTAATGCAGACGATGTTCTTGAACAGTACAAGGCTCAGATGGGCGAAGATGCTGATATTTATGTTGAAACAATAGAAAAAGTTGCTTCAACAGCAACAACTCCTGCAGTTTATGAATTCAATGTTTATGAAAACAAAGATTTCTACACATCAGCAGATCACGCAATTGTAACTGATGAATTTGGTGAAAAGAATAAGTTCTCAAACTTCAGATATAAGTCGATTATTCCTGCATCAACAAGCAATCCTCTTGTAAAATGGGATAGCAGTGAAGCTTATTATTTCTGGGAATCAGAAGATAGTAACCCCAATGCTTTCTATTATGCAAACCTTAAAGACAGCATAAAAGATGCAGAGAGCTTTGTTAGCACATATGAATCATTTGCAACAAGCACTCTTCCCGATGCATTCGGTGCGTGGTTTGAATATAGCATTGATGCATATATGGTTGCAGCAGGTCTCTATGACTCAAACCTTGACGGCGTTGTAAATCCCGAAGATGACGGTTATCCTTCAGCACCCACAGCAATGTATCCTTATTATAATGATGGCGACACAACACAGCAGTCATGGGTTGATGTTGCTATAGACGAATCTGTTAAACAGGCAAGAAACAGCTTTAACAGAACAAACTATGAGCTTCTTGTTATGGCAGAAGCATATGGTAATGACACACGCAACAACGTTCCTCTTGATTTGTATTATACAGAAAAAGTTGTCAGATATGCTCTTTGGAACTCAAACGGCAATAATGCATCAGAGGCTATGAAGTTTGATATTACAGCTGAAGCAGACGGCAGCTATATCGGTAACGGTACTGCAAGCAGACAGTGGAAAGATCTTTCGGCAACAGAAATCCAAAAGGTCAGAGAACTTTGTAACGGTTACTATATGTATCTTGAACAGGATGCAGAAACCGGCGAATATGATATTTACAGAAAAGCATTCACATATGCATCAAATCTTCAGTATCATCAGGCTGCAGACGGTTCAAACACAATTAGTGCATCACCCGTTACATCCAGAAACTATGTAAGAGACGATGGTCCCAGCCCCTATCAGGAAGCTCAGAACGCAATATATGATGGTTATATTGATTACATTAAAGAGCTTTATTCATTAAGAAGAAGCCTTTATAATCAGCTTGATACACTTAACTGGAGATTCAAGGCTGCTGAAGACAACAGAGCAACAGCTATCGATCCCACAATGCTTAACTGGGCACTTGCTCTTACAAAGGATGCATATTCAGATTCAGTAGGCAGAAGAAATCAGAAATATGTAAATACTGTTGACGGCGTTGAAATTTATTCAAAAGTTTATACTTCAAGCTCATATGCAGTATTCCAGAAGGCTTATGAATATGCTTATGACCTTTCAAAGAGTGGTATTGGCGAAGGTCAGGTAACAGGAACAACTCAGTCAATGGTTACAAAGGCATATCAGAATCTTCTCGCAGCATTCAATGCACTTGTTGATTACCTTGGCGATGCTGACTGGGTACAGTATAAAGAAACTCTTACTCTTGCACAGCAGCTTTCAAAGACTGTTGCTCAAGGCGGTTATGCAGACCATGAAACACTTGGTCTTCAGACTGAATCACGTCAGGCTCTCAGCACTGTAATTACTCAGGCACTTGCTTTCTCAGGTGAACTTACAGAAGCAGGCGATAAATACCGTAAGGAAAACTTTGACTGTGAAAGACAGGAAGAAATTGATGCAATGTGGGCATCAATTGACGCTGTTATCAAGAACCTTAAGTATCTTTCAAACCCCAACATTGCAATTGCAGATGGTAGCAACAATATGTTGGTTGAAACAAGTAAGGAATATGATAACCAGGGCAACGCTTACACATATGGTTGGATCTTCGGTCTTGAAGAAGGTAGGGGTCTTGACATCAGCAACGTAACTATCGTTGGTATGCTTGTTAACGAAACCAAGGGTGACTTCATTACTCCCGAGCCTTCAGCTTTGGGTATGGGTACCGGTTCAAGAATCGACGGTTATGTTGATAACGGTGTAAGATTCAGTTACAGAGGCGTTCTCTACGGTGACCTTAACGGTGACGCTCGTATTGACGGTACTGACTGGGCAAAGGTTTCATACTATCTCCTTACCGGTCAGACAGGTATAAATGAAGCTCATGTAATTGAAGCTGCTAACGCTGACCATCAGCACGGCATCACGATTGCTGACGCTGATTTGATTAAGGCTCACTATAACTATAGTAAGACAATTAATCAGGGCGTTTCAAGCCAGGGCACAGGTACAACAGGTCTTTAATAACTAAAAAATTGCCCCGTTTCCGAAAGGAAGCGGGGCTTTTTCTTTTGGGAATTTTTAAATTGTTTGTTGCATAAAATACAGAAGAGGCGGTGAAAGAGTGAATATAATTGAATTTCTTAAAGTTTTTTTAATCGGTATAATTGAAGGTGTAACCGAATGGTTGCCTATAAGCAGCACAGGGCATATGCTTCTTTTTGATGAGTTTATATCATTAAAAATGAGCGAAAGCTTTAAAGAAATGTTTTTTGTGGTTATTCAACTTGGAGCGATATTGGCTGTTGTGGTGCTCTTCTTTAAAAAAATGCTGCCCGTGTCAATCAAAAAAAGCAGCATTAAAATAGAACACTCAATATTGAAATTGTGGGTAAAAATTGCCGTTGCCTGTCTTCCGTCTGCAATTCTCGGTTTATTACTTGATGATTTTTTAGAGAAGTATTTTGGCAATGCACTGACAATTTCTGTAATGCTGATTTTATACGGTATACTGTTTATTCTTATTGAAAACCGTAATCAAAATCGTGCACCCCAGTTTGAAGATGTTGGCGGAATTGATTATAAAACTGCTGTTATAATCGGTTTATTTCAATCTCTTGCAATGATTCCGGGCACATCGCGTTCAGGTGCAACAATAATCGGTGCGCTTGTGCTTGGAGTTTCAAGAACGGCAGCGGCGGAGTTTTCATTTTTTCTTGCAGTGCCAACAATGCTTGGTGCAAGTGCTCTGAAACTCATTAAATTCGGTTTTGATTATTCAACTAACGAGATTATTGTTCTTTTGGTCGGTATGTTAACTGCGTTTGTTGTTTCACTTGCTTCAATTAAACTGCTGATGAATTTTGTCAGAAACCATAGCTTTAAATCGTTCGGTTGGTATCGCATCATACTTGGAGCAATAGTATTATTAATTACATTTATATAATAAAAAACCCGCAGTTTTAACTGCGGGTTTTTGCTTCTTATTTAAAATTGTATCCAAGCTCAACAGCTTTGATGTTAAGGTCAAGCAGGTTCTGTTTCTTTGCGGGAACAACCTTTGCCATAACCTTTGCAACGTTTTCATAAGGCATAACGCCGGCTTCTTTAATCATATAACCAATCATAATCATATTGGCAAGACCTTTAAGACCTTCGTCAAATGCCATTTTTGTTGCAGGAATGTAATATGCTTCAACATCGTCACGCTCAACCTTGCGGTCAATGAGTGAGCTGTCAACAAAAATCTTTGCGCCGGGAACAGCGTCCTTTTCAAACTTATCAAGAGAGGGAAGATTCATTGCGATGAGAATATCGGGGTTTGAAACGATAGGGGAGCCGATTTTAACATCGCTGAGGATAACTGAGCAGTTGCAGGTGCCGCCTCTCATTTCAGGACCGTACGAAGGAAGCCAGCTTACTTCCTTTTCTTCGATAAGTCCGTCATATGCAAGGAACTTGCCTGAAAAGAGAATACCCTGACCGCCGAAGCCTGCAAGAAGAATCTGATGTGTCATAATTATTTCTCCTCCTTTTCGGCGAATTTATCCTTATAAACTCCGAGAGGATAATAAGGAAGCATATTTTCTTCAAGCCATTCAAGAGCTTTTTCGGGAGTAAGACCCCAGTTTGTGGGGCAGGTGGAAACAACTTCAATAAGTGAGAAGCCTTTGCCCTCAAGCTGATTCTGGAAAGCTTTCTTGATTGCTTTCTTTGCATTTTTAACATTCTTAACATTGTTAACGGTAACTCTTTCAAGATAAGTTGCACCGTCAACCTGTGAAAGCATTTCGCAAACCTTAACAGGGAAACCAACTGTTTTGGTGTCTCTGCCATAGGGAGATGTCTGTGTAACCTGACCGGGAAGAGTGGTAGGAGCCATCTGACCGCCGGTCATACCGTAAATTGCGTTGTTAACGAAAATAACTGTAATATTTTCGCCTCTTGCAGCTGCATGAACTGTTTCAGCAGTACCGATAGCAGCAAGGTCGCCGTCGCCCTGATATGTGAAAACGATGTTTTCGGGGTCGCTGCGCTTAACGCCTGTTGCAACAGCAGGGGCTCTGCCGTGAGCAGCTTCAATCATATCGCAGTTGAAATAGTTATATGCAAAAACAGAGCAGCCAACGGGAGCAACACCAACTGTTTTGCCTTCAATGCCGAGTTCATCGATAACTTCGGCAACAAGACGGTGAATGATACCGTGTGTGCAGCCGGGGCAATAATGAAGAGGTACATCGGCAAGTGCCTTGGGTTTTTCAAAAACTATCATTATTTGTCACCTCCGACAGAATTTGCTTTGTTAATTGAATTGAGAACATCCTCTGTTGTGGGAATCATGCCGCCAACGCGGTTGCAAAGAAGAACGGGCTTCTTGCAACGGATTGCAAGCTCAATATCCTCAATCATCTGACCCATTGAAAGCTCAACGCTTACAAAAGCCTTAACCTTATCTGCAGCTGCATTAAGAACAGCCTTGGGGAAGGGCCAGAGTGTGATGGGTCTTATCATACCAACCTTGATACCCTGAGCGCGTGCTTTATCGATAGCGTTCTGTGAAACTCTTGCAGCAACGCCGTAAGCAACGATGCAGATTTCAGCGTCTTCCATCATATATTCATCATACATAACTTCATTTGCTTCAATCTGAGCATAACGCTCAAAACGCTCAAAGTTATATCTTTCAAGCTCATCAGGCTGAATAAAGAGCGAGTTAACAACATTGTGTTCTCTTTCGCACTTTGTTCCGCAAGCTGCCCACGAGGATTTGTCATACTCAGTAACCTTGCCCATATCAAGGCTGACAGGTTCCATCATCTGACCCATTGTGCCGTCTGAAAGAAGCATTGCGGGCATTCTGTATTTATCTGCAAGGTCAAAGCCCTTGAAAGTAAGGTCAACCATTTCCTGAACGGAAGCGGGAGCAAGAACGATAAGGTGGAAGTCACCGTGACCTGCACTCTTTGTTGACTGGAAATAGTCAGACTGTGAGGGCTGGATACCGCCAAGACCGGGGCCACCTCTCTGAACGTTGATGATAAGTGCGGGAAGGTCTGAACCTGCAAGATATGAAATACCTTCGCTCTTAAGCGCAATTCCGGGGCTTGAGCTTGAAGTCATAGCTCTTTTGCCTGCGGCTGCTGCACCGTAAACCATATTGATAGCAGCTATTTCGCTTTCTGCCTGAAGGAATGTGCCGCCGATGAGGGGCATTCTTTTTGCCATATAAGCGGCAATCTCCGTCTGAGGAGTAATGGGGTAACCAAAGTAATGGCGGCAGCCTGCCATAATAGCGGCTTCTGCAAGAGCTTCGTTACCTTTCATCAAAACTTTTTCAGCCATTTTATCTCGTCCTCCTTACTTCTCAACGGTAATAACACAGTCGGGGCACATTGTTGCACAGAATGCACAGCCAATGCAAGCTGACTGGTCGGTTATTCCTGCGGGGTGATAACCCTTTGCGTTTATTTCGTCTTTGAGCAATGCAACAATTTTCTTGGGGCAAGCTCCGACGCAGAGACCGCAGCCTTTGCAGCGGTCAACATTAAATGTTACTTTTGCCATAAGTCTTCCTCCGTTTTTGTCCACGATTGCTTAACATAAAGCCTTATCGGGAAGCAGTTTTCAATTTTATCCTTAAGGATATTATATAAATCTTCTTTAACGCCCGTCATTTTAATCGGCAAGCCCGTAAACTCCGAAACCTCGTTTGCATATGAAACGGAAGCAAGAACATCTTCTGCACTTGTTTCGTCGCCGAGATTTGAGTTATTGATAATGCCCGTGAATTTCATTCCGCCTGCTGCTTCTATTTCGCGCATAACCGCAACGGTTGATGCACAGTTTGGGGTAAGCGGTCTGAATTTATTGATAACAAAAAGCATTTCATAGTCATTCTGCTTCAGAATAGAGGGCGAATATCTTCCGAGTGCAAGAGCGCCTCTGTCATCACCGCCAACATCAATAACAGCTCTTACCGAAAGGTCGTCTATTATTGAATAAGCTTCAGCGGGGAGGGCAGGCACAACAACATTGGAATTTGCATATTCCGATGAAATAAGATGTATTCCTCTTTCCTCAAGAAACTTTTCGCTGTCTTTTGTTCTGAAATAGGGATTGACTATATCAAGGTCGGCAATGCTGACCTTATCAAAGCTTTCTTTGAGCA
>JAZRTQ010000074.1:0-2687 GCA_045652165.1 Acutalibacteraceae bacterium
GCAAACACAGACCTTAAGGCTATTGAACTTGAATCAGGTTTAGCAAATATACTCACAATGTTTGCTGATATCTGGAATCCCATCTGGCAGGCTGTAACAGCTTTCCTTGAAGGTTCATTCGGACTTTAATCCAAAAACGAAACAGACCTGAGATTTTTCTCAGGTCTGTTTTTTTTTGTCGCCAAAAATCATTCTTTTTTTCTTGAATATATAAAAAATATTTGATATAATTTATTTATCTATAAAGATTTTAGTTCCTTAAGGGGGAATGACAGCTGTGTTTCAGCAATTGATTGAATATTTCAGAGAGCCCCGTGTTCTTGTTCTGGGCTTTGGCCGAGAAGGACGCTCAACATATGAGCTTATAAGACGCAGTCTGCCCGATAAACATATCGGAATTGCAGATGTTCGCGATATTCAGCTCAGCGACCCGAATGTGACCCTGCATTGCGGAAACGGGTATCTTGAAGCAATGAAGGATTATGATATTATCGTAAAAACTCCGGGAATGTCTTTCAGAGATGTAACGGTGCCTGAAAATGTTGAGGTTACCTGCCAGACGGATTTGTTTCTGCGCTTTTCAAAATGCATATGTGTCGGCGTAACGGGAACAAAGGGCAAAACAACAACCTCAACGCTTATATATCAGATGGTGAAGCAGGCGGGCAAAACAGCCTGTCTTATAGGAAATATAGGAATTCCCGTGCTCGACAGCCTTGAAAACGGAACACCCGAAATTGCGGTTATTGAGATGTCGTCACATCAGCTTGAATTCACAACCGCATCGCCTCACATAGCGGTAATGACCAATGTTTATCCCGAACATCTTGATCATTATAACGGATTTGAGGGCTATGTGGGTGCAAAGATGAATATAGTCCGTCATCAGGTGGGCTGCGATTATTTCATCTGCAATGCCGAGCAGAATTTTGATGAATACTATGATTTTTCAAAGGTTGTTCCCACCGTTATCAAGGTGAGCAAAAACGGCGGAAGAGGCGATGAAGAGATAATTGCGGCAGCAAGTGCCAATGAAAGACTCAAAGGCGTTCATAACCGACAGAATGTCTGCGTTGCGGCAACCGTGGCAAGATGCCTAGGAGCGAAAGATGAAGATATAATCAAAGCACTTGAAAACTTTGCGGGCATTGAAAACCGAATGGAGCCTATAGGCGAATTTTACGGAATAAAATTCTATAATGATGCCATTGCAACAATTCCTCACGCCGTTGAATGTGCGGTTGAAGCCATAGGCGATGTTGATACTCTCATTTTCGGCGGATTGGACAGAGGTATTGATTATTCGGGATTTGATAAGTACCTTGAAAAGTGCGGCGTTAAAAATTTAATCGGTCTGCCCGATACGGGAACTGAGCTTTGTAACAGTCTTCTCGAAAGAGGCTGCACCAAAAACATAATAATTGCAGAGGATATGGAGCAGGCGGTTGATGCAGCATTCAGATTTACCGAAAAAGGCAAGAGCTGTCTTATGTCGCCTGCGGCATCCAGCTATAATGTTTATAAAGATTTTGAGCACAAAGGCAACCACTATAAGCAGTTGGTTAAATCGCATATTGAATAAAACGGAGGGCGATTGAAATGATAAAAGAATTTATGGGAAAAGATTTTTTGCTTGATAATGAACCTGCGTTGAAATGCTACGAAGCGGCAGAGAAAATGCCGATTTTTGACTGGCATTGCCACCTTTCTCCCAAGGAGATTTATGAAAATGAACAGCCTGCAGATATTGCATGGCTCTGGCTTTCGGGAGACCACTATAAGTGGCGTGCAATGCGTTCTTGCGGAATAGATGAAAAATATATAACAGGTGATGCAAGCGGATATGAAAAGTTCAAGGCTTTTGCTTCGGTAATGCCCTCGCTTATAGGCAACCCTATGTATCATTGGTCGCATCTTGAACTTCGCCGTTATTTCGGCATAAACGATATTCTTAACGAGGATACTGCAGATGACATCTGGAACAGAGCAAATGCAGCAATAAAAGCAGGCGGATTCACACCCAGAGAGCTTATTGAAAAATCAAACGTATCGCATCTTTGCACAACGGATGACCCTGCCGACAGCCTTGAATATCACATTCTTCTTGCAGAAGATAAGAGCTTCAGATGCAAGGTGCTCCCCGCTTTCCGACCCGATAAGGCACTCGGAATAGAACTTCCTTCGTGGAAACCCTGGCTTTCAGATATGGAAAAAAGAGCGGGCAAGGCAATAACAGGATTTGCAAGCCTTTGCGAAATTCTTAAAGAGAGAATCGCGTTTTTTGCGTCACTCGGCTGCCGTGCAAGTGACCACGCTTTTTCATATGTGCCCTATGCTCCCGCAACCGCAGAGGAGCTTGAAGAGATTTTTGCATCGGTAAGAAACGGCGCTGTGCCCACCATTGAGCAGGCAGATAAATTCAAAACAGCGCTTCTGCGTTTCCTTGCCAAAGAGTATGCAAAGCTCGGATGGGCAATGGAGCTTCATATCGGACCCATCAGAAATAACAACACTCTTATGTTCAATAAAATCGGCCCCGATGCGGGCTTCGATTCAATAGATGATCAGGAAATTGCACGCAAACTTTCAAGATTCCTTGATTCGCTTGCAGTTGAAGAAAACCTTCCCAGAACAATTCTTTTCACTCTTAACCCCAAGGATAACTATGTTCTCGGTTCAATGATAGG
>JAZRTQ010000075.1:0-7552 GCA_045652165.1 Acutalibacteraceae bacterium
CGCATTGAAGGCATAGCCATAAATCTGTTGGGCAAATAATCGTGGTCTTGTCCGCAGCAATAATATGTCCAGAGTTCGGGCACATTGCCTGCAAAATCCTCTATATCAGCCTCGCAGGGAACTGGCAGTTTAACCGCGCCCGTTTTATAAAAATCAAAATCCGAAAGAGCATCAAAAGTTGCGAAGCCGGGAAAGATTTCTTCAAAAAGTTCTGAATGCTTTTTGTATGTTTTCAGATGCTTTTCGGAAGGCTCATCCGAAACATGAAGAAAACATCTTTCGCGGATTCCGTTTTTATCAAGAAACTTTAAAAGCTCTGCGGCAAAAGAACGAAGAAAGCTCTGATATTTTCTTCCCGTTGCCTTTGTTTTCCACCCAAAAAGCTTTTTCTCTCTTCCTTTATGGTCAATAACAACGATTTTCGGAGCGTGCTTTGCGCCCCATTGAGTAAACAAATGGCTCAGTTCAAAACACTCAACACCGCATCTTTCGCACATATCAACCCACTTTTTAAGGTTTCTGAAATCAAAGCGGTAACCTTTGCCGTTTTTATAAACCTTAACAAGCTGAACGGTTCTTCTTTCCCCGCCAACCTTGGTATCAAGCGGAGGGGTGAAAAGCGGAGTGAGAATACAATTTATGCCGTGTTCGACCGCGGTTCTTATAAAGCTTTCGTTTACCTTCCAATAATCTTCGCTCATAGCCTCGAAGCCGTAATAATTGCAAAGGCAATCGGAATGATACCAGTTGGTGTGGATAAGACTCTGCTTCGGAAGCTCGGCATCGATAACCTCAACATTTATTTTCTTTGTCTGAACATTTTCTCCGCATACAAGCGTTATATCAAGAGTGTTATTTCCGACACAGTTTCCGCAGGGAGAAATCTCAAACCAAATGCTGTACCAAACACCTTTTTCTGCGTCAATTTCACCGTTCAGCGGTTCAAGATAATCGGGGTATAATCCCGAAGTTTTGCGAAGAAAGAAATCATCCGAATCTTTATTGCAGGCTGTTCCTACAGGAACACTCTTCACCAGATATGCTTTTGCATAATCTGCAAGCCCGCCTGACAGTTCAACTTTCACCTTGCAGTTTTCCTCTGCGCAAAAAGCCGCCTGAAAAGAACTGCGTTCATTTTTCAGCATAGAAAAGCCTTTGAAATCAACCGCATCAGGCTTTTCATCCATAAAAACTTTTTCAAGAGAACTTAAAATAACAAATTCCATATTCTCACCTATTTCTTTTGTGACATCAATCTGTCTTTTTCAACTGTTTTATCTATAGCCTTAATAACAGAATTTTCAAATCCCGTTTCTTTAAGACTGCAAACGCCCTCAATTGTTGTTCCTCCGGGTGAACAAACATTTCTGATAAGCTCACTTACCGGAAGCGGACTTTCAAGCAACATTTTTGCACTGCCGAAAAGCATCTGTGCGGCAATATCCTGCGAAACCTTGGCAGGTAAGCCGTATTTCACTGCCGCATTTGAAAGCGCATCTGCAAACATATAAGCAAAAGCGGGTGCTGAACCCGCAACTGCGGTGAAAGCAGAAAAATACTTTTCTTCAATTTCAACTGCTTTACCGAAAGATGAGCATAAATCAACTGCAAAATCAACATCAGATTTGTTTGCATTCACATTAGCGCACACGGCAGTCATTGACTCACCGACAGCGGCATTTATATTCGGCATAATTCTTACAACTTTTGCATCATAGCCGAAAAGAGATGTTATTTTTTCTGTTCCCGTTCCCGCTGCGGTTGAAATAATCAGCGGATTATTTGTTTCAGCATCATTTTTAATATTTTCAACAAGCGATGCAATATCTTTGGGCTTTACCGCAATAACAATGTTATCACATACCGAAGCTACCTGATTTGCAGAATCGGCAACCGAAACTTTAAGCTCTTCTTTTAACTCATTTAGTTTTGAAACATTCAAATCAAAAATAAGAATCTCTTCAGAAGATATTTTATCAGAGGCAACAACACCTTTAAGAATGGCAGTTGCAAGATTGCCGACACCTATAAATCCGAGTTTCATACTGTTCCTCCATGGTATTATGATAAAAAGCACAAAGCAACAATGCTCTGTGCTTTTTTTGAATTAAAGTTCTGATGTGCAGTTGGGGCACTTTGTTGCGTTGATGTTGATTTCGCTCTTGCAGAAGGGGCATTCTTTTGTTGTGGGTGCTGCGGGAGCTTCTGTCTCTTCCTTTTTCTTTGCCTTTTCGTTGATTGTGTTGATAACCTTGATAAAGCAAAAAATAACGAAAGCCATAATGAGGAAGTTGAGGATTGCGCTGATAAAGTTGCCGTATGAAAGAGTTGCAGCGCCTGCTTCCTGAGCAGCAGCAAGAGTTTCATATTCTTTGCCGTCAAGAGCAACAAACCAGTTTGCAAAATCAAGACCCTTTGTTGCAAGGCTGATAACGGGCATTACGATATCGTCAACAAGTGACTTAACGATAGCCTGGAATGCACCGCCGATGATAACGCCGACTGCAAGGTCAATAACATTGCCTCTCATAATAAACTTTTTGAATTCAGACATAAAGCCTTTTCCTTTTGCCATTTTAGTTTACCTCCTAAAAATATCTATACATACTTTACCAAAAATAAAATCAAAGGTCAACACCTTCGAGATTAAAATTTGGAATAAATTCTTCGGTTGATGACTCTTTACTCTGAAAATAGCAGTTTTCAAAGCCGAGGTCAATTATTTTGCTCTTGACTATTGAATATTCTCTTGATGAAAGCTTGCGGTTTATCGGTGGCATATCCTTTGCCTTGCCGAAAGGTGTATATTGCCTCATAACGCTGATATATGTTTCTTCGGGAAAATTTTCTTTAACCCACGAAAAAACCTTTACCGCCTGCGAAATATTGCCCGGCAAAACCATATGTCTGATGATAATTCCGCTTTTTGCAATTCCGTTTTCATCCGAAATAAGATTTCCAACTTGCCTGTGCATTTCAAGAACCGCTTTTGATGCAAACTCAAAATAATCCTCTGCACCTGAATATTTGAGTGAACGCTCGCTGTCAAAATATTTTAAATCGGGCAGATAAATATCAACAAGCCCCTCAAGCATTTTAAGCGTTTCAACGCTTTCATAAGAAGATGTGTTATAAACAACGGGAACGGGAGAATTGTATTTTTCAAGGACTTTAGCAAGCATCGGTGCGTAATGAGTGGGAGTTACAAGATTAAGGTTATGAACACCCTTTTCAATAAGCGAATCAAAAATCCGCATAAGCTTATCTTCGCTGACTTCTTTGCCGAAAGCTCTGTGGCTGACATCATAATTCTGGCAGAAAACGCAGCCGAGATTGCAACCCGAAAAGAAAACCGTGCCCGAACCATTTACTCCGCTTATGCAAGGCTCCTCCCAAAAATGAGGCGCCGCTCTGGCTATTTTAAAACTTTCGCCCACACCGCAAACACCTGTTGCAATGCTTCTGTCTGCAAAGCATTTTCTGGGGCATACCGCACACTTCATACCGCACCTTCTTTCAGTTAATATATATTTAATAATTATAAAATATTTTTAATAAAAATCAAGTATAAAATTAATTGCATTATTTATAAATATGTAGTATAATGTGAGTATCTATGACAAAAGGGTGATATTATGCTTCTTACAATCGACATAGGCAACACAAACATAACAATGGGTGCTTATGATAAAAACGAATTAAAGTTTGTTTCAAGACTTGCCACAAACAGAGCAATAACAGCTGATCAATATGCGGTTGAATTCAAGCAGATTTTCTCTCTTTACGACACTCCGATAAGCAGCTTTTCGGGAGCTGCAATAAGCAGCGTTGTGCCTGAGCTTTCTTCAACAATGAGCGATGCCGTTACGAAGCTCACGGGTTGCAGACCTATGCTTCTCGGTCCCGGAATAAAAACGGGAATGAATATCCTTATAGATAATCCCGCTCAGCTTGGTGCAGACCTTCTTGCAGGCTGCGTCGGTGCCGCCGCGCTTTATCCGCTCCCCTGCCTTGTTATCGACCTCGGCACAGCAAGTAAGATAAGCGTTATAGATAAAAACGGTTCGTTCTGCGGTTGCACAATTGCACCCGGAATAGGCATTTCACTTGAAGCTCTTTCGGCAAAAACCTCTCAGCTTCCCAGCATAAGCCTCAAAACACCCGCAAGAGCAATCGGCAAAAACACGGTTGACTCAATGCAGTCGGGAACTGTTTTCGGTTTTGCAGCAATGATTGACGGCGTTTGCGAAAAGCTTGAAGAAGAACTCGGCGAAAAAGTTTTGACAACCGTTGCAACGGGCGGCCTTGCAAAAGACCTTATAAAAAGCTGCAAACGCGACATTGTTTATAACGGCGACCTTGTTCTTTACGGACTGAAAGTTCTTTACGAAAAAAACAAAAAATAAAAGGCAGCTATTACTGCCCGAACGATTTTATTCTGCTAAATTTTGCGTTGCATCCCTTTGGGAGCAGCAGCAAGGAGGAATTATATATGTCAAAATCATCCGCAATGAAACGAAACCTTGAGCTTGCACAGCTCGGAATGCTGAGTGCACTGATTGTTATAATGACATTCGTGCCTTACATCGGATACATCAGCATAGGTGCGCTGAGTATCACTCTGCTTCATATTCCGCTTATTATCGGTGCTTGCGTTTTAGGTGTAAAAGGCGGCGTAGTTCTCGGTGCCGTATGGGGAATAACCTGCATTATCAAAGCAGCAACTTCACCCGTTGCAATAACCGACCCGCTTTTCACAAATCCGCTCGTTTCACTTTTACCCAGAGTTATTGCAGGTCTTGTTGCAGGTCTTGTTTTCAGCCTCGTTGCAAAGAAGCTGAAAAAATATCACCTTGCATCAATTCTCGGTTCAATTTCAGCCTGCTTGACCAATACCGTTTTGGTTATGGGAAGCCTTTATCTTGTTTACGGTAACACTTCCGAAGCCGCAAAACTCGGAATTGTTCAGTTCGATTTAGGTTCATTTATCTATTTCATTCTCGGCGCATTCGGAACAAATGCAATTTTTGAAATGATATTGGCAATAGTTGTTGCAGTTCCCATCAGCCACGCACTTCGCAAAATCAAGATTAAAATATAAATTTAAAGGATGAACAAATCAGATGCCTATCAAAATAGCAAATGAATTACCCGCCCACAAGTCGCTTGAGCTTGAGAATATTTTTGTTATGACTGAGGACCGTGCTGTTAAGCAGGATATCCGTCCTCTTAAAATTCTTATTCTCAATCTTATGCCCACAAAAATTGAAACCGAAACTCAGCTTCTCAGATTGCTCAGCAACTCCCCTCTTCAGATTGAGATTGACCTTCTTCAGCTTAAATCCCATAAGGCTAAAAACACATCCGAAGAGCATATGCTGAAATTCTATAAAACCTTTGATGAGGTTGAAAACCAGAAGTTTGACGGTATGATCGTTACAGGTGCACCTGTTGAGCATCTGGAATTTGAGCAGGTTGACTATTGGGAAGAACTTTGCAGTATTTTCGAATGGAGCAAAAAGCACGTTTACTCCACATTCCATATATGCTGGGGTGCCCAGGCAGCTCTTTATTATCATTACGGCGTGCCGAAATATCCTCTTGGTGAGAAAGTTTTCGGTATATTCCCTCACAGATGTCTTGACCCTCTTCATCCGCTTATGAGAGGTCTTGACGATGTTTTCTATGTGCCTCATTCAAGACATACAGAAAACCGCCGAAGCGATATTGCTCTTGTTAAAGATCTGCAGATTCTTTCTTATTCAGATCAGGCAGGAGTTCATCTTATTTCGGATATGGCATGCAGAAATTTCTTTGCTTCGGGTCATTCTGAATATGACTGCGAAACACTTGCAAAGGAATATTTCAGGGATATAAACAAAGGTCTTGATATAAAGCAGCCTTATAATTATTTCCCTGATAATGATGTAAATAAAACGCCCAGGGTTCAATGGAGAAGCGCTGCAAACATAATATTCACCAACTGGCTTAATTATTTTGTTTATCAGCAGACTCCTTATGACCTGAGCACTTTATAAATCATATAAACTTAAAAATTAAAAAGCAGATAAGGGCAACATGGAGAGCCATTTCAAGCGGCAGACCAACCATAAACTTCATATGTTTGGTTTTGTGCCTTATTGTTCTCATTGCAACAAACATAGGCAACGCACCGCCGAAAATGCCCAGCATCATAAGCGTTGCTTCGGGCACTCTCCATTTCCCTTTAATTGCTGCTCTTTTATCAAGGATTGTTAAAGCAACGGATACAACGGTCATAACCGCGTAATAAATCAGAAAAAGGATTATAAAACTTCTCATTCCAAACACTCCCTATTTTTTATTTTCTACTTTGCGGCAGAAAGGTAAATTCAATGAGAAAAATCATTCCCTTAATGATGATTATAGCTCTTTTATTATCATCATGTCAACTCAATAAGCATGTGGAGCTTCCGTCTGTTTCTCAAACAGAAACCGTAACAGAACCTTACGGCACAACTGCTGTTTATGAAAGCGAAACCTATGTTACTCAAAATCTGACAAATGCTTTAACAGCCATAACTTCAGCTATTGAAAGTTCAACAAAAATGCTTTCAACCGCTAACAGCACAACAAAACCCGTTACAACAATCAAACCAACCACAACATCAAAGCCCACAACAACCGCAAAGCCAACTACAACGGTTAAAGTAACAACCACAGCAAAACCCGTAATTGCACAAGCTGAAATGCGTGCAATCTGGATTTCCTGCTACGATTATACTTCTGCCGCTGGAAAAACAAGAGCAGAATATAAAGCCGTAACCGATAAAATGTTTAAAAACATAAAAGATATGGGTCTTAACACGGCTTTTGTTCATTTAAGAGCCTTTTCCGATGCTTTTTATAAATCGGATATTTATCCCTATTCTTCTTACATAGCGGGCAAGGAAGGCGCATCCCTTTCGTTTGACCCGTTTGAAGTGCTTCTCGAAAGTGCCCGCAGTTTCGGAATTTCTGTTCACGGCTGGATTAATCCGTTCAGAGTTTCAACCCAAAAAGATGTTTCTTTGCTCTCGGCATCAAATCCCGCAAAGAAAATTCTCAATTCGGGAAATACCGACGGAAGAATCTGCATTCTTTCAAACGGAATATATTATAATCCCGCACATACGGAAAACCATAAAATGATTATCGACGGTGTGCGTGAAATTATATCAAAATACAACATAGACGGAATTCACATAGACGATTACTTTTATCCCTCAACAAGCGTTGAGGTTGATAAAATTCAATATAACAAATATAAATCGGAAAGCGGAAAAGCAAGTCTTTCCGATTGGCGTATATCCTGCGTCAATGCTTTCGTTTCGGCTCTTTATTCGGCTGTTAAATCAGCAGATTCGAGCCTTACCGTAAGCATAAGCCCCGCAGGAAGCTTTGAAAAAAATTATAATAATTATTATGCCGATTTCAAACTCTGGCTTTCAACACCCGGCTATGCGGATATGATTATTCCGCAGATATATTTCGGCTTTGAGCACGAAACTCTTGATTTCAACAAGCTTCTTAC
>JAZRTQ010000076.1:0-15937 GCA_045652165.1 Acutalibacteraceae bacterium
AAGAGCTGAATCTGCCTTCATGGGATGAGCGGGGTTAGCTGCAAGCTGTGATGCGGTTTCAGACTCGTACCACTTACCTGCGCCTGCCTGTACATCGAAGAAGTCTGAATCAAGTTCAATACCGATTTCAAAACCGGTTGAGTATCTTGTTGACTTGATGTAATGTAAAATCTTAAGAGTATCGCCTGCATTTACATAATAGTCTGTGAATGATTCTGTGCCGTCTTCAGCAACTTCCATTACGTCAATACCGTAATACATAAAGTCGCCATACTGTGCCTTAAGGTCAGCATATTTCTCTACTTCTGTGGTTCCTTCTGCTGCTGAAGCATCAACAGCAAACATTGCTCCCATTCCTGAGAACATACCAAGAACCATAGTTAAGGCAAGAAAACAGCTCAGAACGCGTTTGAATTTTGTCATTAGCTCATTTCCTCCTTATATGATAATGACTTTTAAAAGTCAAGATGGATAATTAGAGCCTCCGATACAGCTCATTACAAGCTGTATCGGATTAATTTTTAGATTAGGAAACCTTTGCGTACTTGTTGGTTATCTGGTTAAGAGTATACTTCTTAAGAACAGCCTTTTCAATGTTGTTTGCGTCTGTTGCGTTAGAACGTCCGTCGCCGTTAGCGTCCATTGAAATGTACTGTGTTGAAAGAGAAGCGTCGTTCTTGTGGTTCTTCTGTCTTGCAACATAAAGAAGGATTTCGTTAGCATCAGAGTTGTTGAAACGACCGTCAAAGTTGGTGTTACCATAGTGGATAACGCCATATGTCTTGATAACAGAACCGTCAGCGCTTGACTTAATCTGAACAAGAGCACCTGTTGATGTGCCTCTGCCTGTTGACTGAGTTACTTCAACATAGCAGTTATTGAGTGATTCTGCGGGGAAGATTGCCTTCAATGCATCTACACCGGGAGCAACACCAACACCGATGATGAAGTCATCGATTACTGTGCCGTTTTCAGTAACGGGAGTAACACCAAGGTTATAATAAGCTTTGTGGAGTGTTCTCGATGCATTTGTTGAGATAAGCTCAGGTACGAAAGTAAGTTTACCTGTATGATCCTTGAACTTAGAAACATAAGCAGCGGGAGTAACAGTTGTGATTGCCCATGTGGGTTCTGCTGCTGCTGCGTCTACAAGGCCTTCACGTGCTGCCTTAAGAGCTGCTGCAAGAGCATCAATCTGATCCTGTGTTTCCTTGCTCTTGATGGATTCTCTGTCGAATGCTACTGCTTCGTCATAGAGAGCCTTGAATGTTGCGAATGAATCGGGAGTATAATCTGCTTCCTTAGCAAGATATTCTTCTGAAGCTGCGATTTCTTCGTTAAGAACTGCGAAGTTGTTGCTTTCGATAAGCTTCTTCCAAGCTTCGATAAGTTCTGACATTGCGATGTTAACTTCAACAGGATTTGTGCATGTGTTATCAATTGCGCCTGTTGCATCGCTTGTGGGCTTAGCATTTACTTTAACTGCAAATGTCATTGCGTTTTCGTAAGCTTCCCATGATTCTGCTGTGTACTTTGAAGCACCAGTTGCAAGGTCAACTGCATTACCGTTGAAGTCTGTCTTAGCAGCTTCAATCATAGCAGCGAGCTTGCTCTTGTTTGCTTCAAGCTTAACAAGACGCTTGCTTGTAAGAGTAAGCATATGTTCTGCATAAGCAGCTTCTGTTGAACCAACAATTGTGGGATTATTGATCTTTTCAACTGCAGCAGCAAGAGATGCTGTGTATTCAGCGATTTCATCTTCTGAAGGTTCATAACCTTCGCCATAAACGTCTACATCATTGAAAGGTGCTTTTACGAAAACTTCCTGTGAGTCAACAAGGCTCTGGCCGTTGCCTCTTGCATCTCTGTATCTTTCATAGAGATAAGGTACATAGTTGCGCTCACCGAAGAATACATAACCATCCTCATAGTACTCGATGGGAACCTGATAATGGAAAGTATATGTTGTGCCGTCAACTACTGCAGTGAATGTCTTGTCTTCGTAGTTGTAACCATCAAGACCCTTGATGATATTCTTGATGCTGTCAACACCAGCTGCTACCTTCCACTCTTCAAGAGCTTCAATAGCTGCTTCAAGTTCAAGAGCTCTCTGCTCATAGTAGTTTACGTAGTCATCTGTTGTATCATTCATACCTGTGAATGTCATAAAGTCTGCACCTGACTTGGGAGTAAGTGCAAGCTTAGCTGCATTCTTAAGAGCTGATGTGTAGTTATTATAAAGAATAGATATATTTGCAGTTTCTGAATAATAATCTGAACTCTGACGGTTCTTAGCTACTGCTGAATTGAATGCACCGGGAAGACCAAAGTCATCATAAAGGTGAATTCTGATTGTAACATTCTTAGTTTCAACAACATTTATACCTGCTGCATCGTAAACAACTACGGGAACAACTACTGAATAGTCGCCATCAACAATGCCGCCGTTGTCTGTGCCGTCGGGAATGGGTTCGCCTGTTATTTCGTCAAGAAGAACATTGCCTTCATCGTCAACCTTATAGTTAAGCTCGAATCTTTCGTATGCTGTGCCATCTTCCTTAGTTGCAAGCTTGAAGGGATTAAGGAAGTAAATACCGTCCTGACCTGAAAGATTTGCAACATTGCCTTCTGTTGATGTGCCTGCAAATACTGCGTTATCATTGTCTACAGTACCAAGCTTAACAACATTAAGTGTGGGAGCAACAGTTGAAATGGGATTACCGTTTTCATCCTTGTTGGGATCTTCCCAATTAATCTGTGCTTCGTTATCCTGAATACGGATGCCGTAGCTTTCGATATCATCAAGATCATCGCTCTGGTTGAGGTAGATGTCTGATGTGTAAAGGATTTCACGACCGTCAGAAAGAGTAATCTTCGCATCTTCCTGGTCATCACCCTGAGGAATGCGCTTATTTCCATCTTCATCTACTATCGGTGTACCTGCATATGCATATACAGTCTTTGTAAGCGTACCACCGATTGTTGTGCCAGCTTCTTCACCGCTTACGGTGTAGTTAACTGTGAATTCGATGATGTCGCCATCAACAATCTTATCCTTAGCGATTACAACGTTAACATTGTCACCACCGGAGAACTTGGTGCCGTTACCGATACCTGAATATGAAAGGTTATCTTCACCGCCTGCTGCATGATATGCCTTAGCAGTGATTGAACTTACTGTGTATTCATAAAGAGTATCCTGTGTGAAACCGCCTTCTGCTGGAGTGTATGCAGTGTTTATACCGCTTGAACCGTTGTAAACACTGAACTTTGTTGCTTCGCCAGCCATGATAACTTCAGGAAGATAGATTTCCATCTCTTCAAACTGCTGTTCATCGCTGAGACCAAGAATCATATCTACAACAGGAATAGCAACCTTTGCGATATCGTTTGCTCTACCCTGGAGCTTAACTGAGTTTGACTTACCGTCAAATTCTTTAGTACCAAGGCTCTTGAGAAGGTCATGAATCATAGCTGCAAGAGTTGAGTTTCTGAGAACCTTATCAAGTGTGTCTGCTTCGTTTGAGAATACGTTGGGGAAGAGAAGGTCAAATACATTGTCAAGAATATTAACAATAATCTGAACGCCGTTCTTGCTGCCGAATGCAGCGTCAGGGCTTGTGTTCTTATCAAAAATCTTTGAGAAGTTTGTTGCATCAAGTGTGTAAACAGGCTTAAGGATATATTCAAATATGAAGTTCTTTGCAACTGCTGAATCGTTGTTTGCAAACTTCTTACCTGAAATTTCACCGTTAATCCATGCTGATGAACCAACAATGGGGATAAGTGAGTTAAGGATTGTATCGATATCAGTCCATACATTATCCATTGTAAGGTTAGCAGTGTTCTTACCGCCGGTGTGAAGGTTCTTGTAAATAGCAAGGAGCGGACCATATTCGTTAACAGCCCACTTTGCTACCATAACAGCGGTATCTTCCCATGAACCTACAACTTCATTCTTTGAATTTCTTGTGTAGGGAAGAAGGCCTTCGCCTGCCTTATTGCCATCAGCGGGGTTAGCATCAAATGACTGGTTAAGGTTATAAACTGCTACGTCAAGAAGGATATCAAGACCCTGATCGATAAGGGTATCATAATAACCCTGCATATTACCAATGTAATCGTTAACCAAGGGTCTCTCATATGTGAACTGAGGAATATCCTGATATGCAAGCTGCTCAACTGCTGAGTAAGCAACGCCAAGGATAGTCTGGTTTTCTGCATCGTTGGGAATGTACATCCAATCAACAGAACCATTGAATATTGATCTGAGGATGAATGCAACTACCTGCTGGTCATTGTAGTCTTCGATAACATCAGCTGAAGGAACCTCAACATAGTCTGCGAAGAGCATACGACCTGTGATCTGAAGGACATACTTTGCAACACCTGCAACGTTGGTGAAGAGATAGGAGTTTGAACCAAACTGCCATGTCCAGTCGCCAACTGTTCCTTCTGTATGTTCTGCATAAGGAACATAACCATTGTTGAGAAGAATACCTGTTGTTGTGCCGTCTTCTCTGGTTTCACCGATAAGGAAGTTACCTAATATGTCATTAATCTGTGAGAAAATAGTCTTGCCTGCAGGAACATCAACTTTGCTCATGTAAGCATTTGCATTGAATATTGTATTATATTCTGTTGCGTTTTCTTCAGTGGGATATAAAGTTTCACCTGCATAAAGGGGATTGTAGAATTCGTTCTCAATCCATGTGTTTGTTGCTTCATCAAACTTTGTTCTCTGAGTATACTTTTCATCATATACAACACCACACCACTCACGGAGAGCGTGTCTTGTCTGGTTGTTAAGAACGGGAACAAGGATGTAGTTGAAAGCACGCTGAAGAAGGTTTTCAACAAATGTATAACCGTCAATGTTGCCGGTAACTTTTACTGCATCATAGATGGGAGCGGGAGCAGGTTCGCCTTCATTAACTCTTACTGCACCGCCAAGACCAACGAGAACCCACTCATTAGGATGCTTGTAACCGTAATAGTCAAAGTCAGCTGTGTTGGGTTCTGTTTCGCCGTATTTGTCAGCGAACTCATAATAATCGTATCTTGTGTTAACTGTCATCCAAGGCTCATCGAAATAATCGTCGAGCATTACCCACTCACCAAGAACGAGTGTGTTGAGGATTGACTGAACAAGAGTGATTGCACCGTTTTCAGCATTACGATATTCTTCAGGAATTTCGTTGAAATCGCCCTCAAGGAAATCAAAGTCCTTGCCAGCGTCAGTAAGGCTGTATCCAAGACCGATAACTAATTCTCTTGCATCAAAAATGAAATCTGCAACGAATCCATTAAGAATACCAAGTGAGAAATTACCATTTACATACTGCTCAAAAACACCAGCGTTATCGCCAATGAAATCGAGAAGGTTTGTGATAAACTTAACATCTGTTACGTTACCTGATTTGCCTTCTGCGATCATAGCAGCTGTTGTTCTCTGCATGGGATTGCCGTTAGGCTTAAGGGAAGCAATAGTAAGATCTGCTGCACTACCGAGAAGGCCGAGAAGTGAGCTTGCCTTAGTAAGAAGGTTGTCGACACTTACAATTGCATCGTTTACGCTCAAAAGGTTCAATTCACCAACATAAACGTTAAGGTAAATCTGCTCCTTTGCGAGCATACGGTCTACCTCATCAAGAGCCATTGAAGCTGCCTGCTCTGTTGTGAAAACAGGAGTATCAATGTCATTATAGCTACCTTTGATAGCTGCGCCCTTGTAAGCTTCATATGCGCTACCCATTACGGAGAAGGAACCGATGAGCATTGCAAAAGCCATGAGGAATGCGAGAATACGGGTTGACTTTTTCAAAATGTACACCTCCAAAAAATTTTCAAACATAAGTTTGGTTTGGACAATTTAATTTTGCTTCATGTGAATTCCGCCGCATTGCTACGGCCCTATAAAAACAGGATAACATTGCTACGGAAACACTCTGACCGACCTCCTTATTGATTTTGTCTGCACCAGACACGCCTTAATATCCGGCGCAAAGCAACAGCCAGAATCACAAAATCTAATTATCCACAGTAGTTTTTGACGGTATTTTGCCCCAAACAGGGACACTTCACCCCCAAAAACACCATATGGTCATAATAACTATACCTAAAAGTCAGACGGATGTCAATGTTTTTTAAAACCGAATTCACTTTTTGTTAATATTGAACAATAACCATTCGATGGTTTTGTCAATTTTGCCGCACTGAATTTGCAAGCCCATAACATCTTAATTCGTAAAGCATTCAGCCCTTACAAGCTGTCGTTTTTTCTATGTTTTCAGGAAGCAAAAAAACACAGCGTTTTTGCTTCCTGCAGAGGTACATATATAAAAGGTATAGTGATTTAAACAAGAATAGGACGCGTTTTGTTCTTTTTGAGAATATTTCTGTGCGGTGTGTAAAGCTATATCGCTTTACGTGAATGCAATTTTTATGCTCTCTGATCAGCTCAGCACAATATTCTGATAGTGAAATTTAACCAGTATCAAATCATATTAGATTTTGCGTAATTTCTTAAATCGCACAAAAATTACTATTTTAATTCAGTTTTGTGATTATTGTTAAGGGTCTGGTCTTTACATGGCATTATTCCATTGTAGTCTTCTGAAAATCGGTTCATTTTTGTGTAGCCCAGTAAATCTTCAACAACACATTTATAAAACCATGCAGCTGAACCGGTAAAATAGGTCCACCCTGCCCTTCCTTCTATCTCTTTTCCGTACGAAACATCAGCTGCAAGCACATAAGGCTCTGCCCTATAGCGTTTTGCTTTTTCAAGGTTCTCATAAAAACTTATCGGATTAATTAAATTGAGTAATTTTTCACCCTTTTCTTTTTTTCCGAATTTAAGCATTGCGCCGGCTAGCCACACTGCAGCATGAGTATATTGCCCTGCATTTTCTCTTATTCCCTCAGGATAACTCGCTATATATCCGATATTCTCAATGTCTTTATCCGTGAACGGTTTATTAAAAAGTCTGATTATCCCTTTATTTTCATCAACAAGTGTTTTATATGCTGTTGATAAAGCTGTTTCAACCCTCTGTTTATCTTTGAATCCTGCAAAAACAGCAAATGCTTGAGGCAGAATATCAACAAAATCTTCACCGCCAAGCATCGAACCGTCCTTCATTATTGCTCTCGCATAGCATTTTCCGTTCCAGGCAACGGATTCAACTGTGGTTTCAAGCTTTTCAGCAAGTTGAGTAAACTTCTCGGAAAAACTTTTATCCCCCATCATCTCGCATACAAGTGAAAAATCCTTTAAGACTTTAATCAAAAACATAGCAAGCCATACACTTTCGCCTGATTCTTCATCACCGATATTGCTGAAACCATCATTCCAATCACAAGAACCAATAAGCGGCAACCCGCTTGGTCCTAAATTCAATGATTTTTCTATAGCTTTGAGGCAATGCTCATATACGGTTGCTTTGTTTTTGCTTCTGTCTGGCGAAAAATACCGTTCTTTTTCACCTTTTACCAACTCTTCACCAACAATATATGGAACTAAAACTTTTAAAATGCTTTTATCTCCTGTTTTTTCAATATAGTCCGCGCAAACAAACGGCAACCAAAGCATATCGTCGCTGCATCGAGTTCTTACGCCTCTTATTTTCTGCTTCTTATCAACCAGAACATGCCACCAATGAAGCACATCGCCCTCTTCAAACTGAACTGCGGCACATCTGATGATATGAGTTCGCACCAACTGCGGGTTATTGAACACAAGAGCAAGGCAATCCTGAAGCTGATCACGAAATCCGTAAGCGCCCGAGCATTGATAAAAACCTGTTCTTCCGAAAAAACGACAATTTTTCACCTGTTTATAAAGGAAGGATGAGCAGAATCTTGATATTTTCTCATATTTTTCAGGCATTTTTATGCCTCCCTCTTCTTCTTCCCCGTATTCCGATATATACGGCATTACCAATGCCGCTTTTTCGCTTGCGCCCCAAGAAAGATAGAAGCTGAACGAGGTGGTTCCGCCAACTGCAAGTTTGATCCTTCTTCCCACCGCTGCAATGAAATCTCCATTGCTGATCTCTTCAGAATTCAATTTTCCCTCAAAGAAACTGCATTTTGAAAAACAAATATAATCAGCTTTTCCGTCACATTGCAATGCACACACACCGGGGATTTCACCTGACGAACTTCCGATAACTGCTCCTGAAGGAAATCTTTTTGCCGGGAAACCGTTTGCATTATTTCTGTTCACTCCCAAAACAGGCAACATATAATATGCAATATCAAAATCTTTTGGTATTTCGGATTTATTGCTTATTTCAAGCCTGCATTTTTTAACCATTCCCCTCTTGGCTACCTCAACTTCAACATCAAAAGAAACTCCGAATCTTTCATAATGCCATTTCGCTTTTTCTGAGGTAAAAATCACGTCGGAAAGACTGATTAAATCATATAAAACCCCGTTATATTTTAAAATCAGCAGTTCTCCTCGGTTATCTGTAAGGGGATCATTATACCACGGAGTTATCTTATTTTCTCTCGAATTCAGCGACCAAGTAAAGCCTAAAGCCTTGTCAGACACCATAGTTCCGAAGGATTTGTTGGCTAAAACCAGATTCCAAGGAATATCAAGGGATACAGGTGTTTTTTTAATTGCGATTTTGCCGTTTGTAAATCTATTTATCTTTACAATGTTGTTGCAATCGCACTCTTTTTCTGTGTTCTCCGATTCAATAAACTTCAAAGGCTTGAAACAGTCTCCATCTGAATTATCGACATTATTTTTCGGTTCAAAAATCACCGATGAATTCAACTCAAGATATTCAGCTTTTTCCAAGCTGCAATTCTTCAAATTAACAAGAAATATGCCTCCTTTTACGCCTAACATAAGCTCGCATTTTTCATCGGAAAGCAATTTTCTTAGTGTAGTACGGATTTCGCCGAAATATCCGTCGGATTTATCGTAAACAAAGACTGTGTCTGCTTCTATTCCGCAAGTTCTGAGATTTTTGCTTGCTCTTATATACGGAATTGCCGCCCGTGCATCCTCTTCACTTTCAATTTTAATCATAATAATCGGCAAATCACCCGATATCCCGAAACTCCACAAACTGTCCTTTTTCTGCGGAATGATTTTTTTGTTTTTCAGTTCCTGTGCCGAAACCTTGCGGTATAAAATTTGCGGCAGAATTTTTTCGGCAACCGCAATATCAAGCTGGTCTTTTCCTGTTGGTGAGCTTGCCTTCTTTCCTCTGCCCGATTCGGATTTAACCGAAAGATAGTTATTCAATGCTGCTTCCGAAGTTTCATCAACTGCTATTGCCAAGCTGAATGTTACGGATTTGTTGGGTTTGACTTCAACATCAACTAAAAACGCACAGCAGGAATCCGGATTTCCTCTTCCTGCACCGAACTCGGTTTTTGTTCCGAGAGAATATACACCCGACGGTGTGCGCAAGACTTTTTCTCTTGAGAACTCAACTGAATTCGGTGAACAGTCAATAAAGCCCGCCGCAACCGCACAAGAATTTAATTTATTCAAACCGTTTCTTGAAAAAACGGCGCATTCGTTTTCTTTATCCCAATTATCGGTCAGAAACAGCTTCGAAAAAGCGGGATGTGACAGATAATCCTGATTTTTTTGAAGGCACGGCTCAAAATAAACAACCAATTTCCCGTTAACCGAATCTTTTTTGCTTGTGTTCTCTATTGTAAATTTCCTTATTTCGCAGTTTTTCAGTTGTTTTATCTCTGCTTCTGTTTTAAGCTTCAGCATTCCGTGTTTTGCTTCATAAATCACAGAATTTTTATTGAAGACTGCACTGTATTTTCCAATACCCTCTCTGTCCAACACAGAAACAAAAGGTTTGATGCCCTCTTCGTTGCGGAAAACAGCAAAACATCCCTCAGGTCTTGATATCATATCACTTTCCGCTACGGTTACATTAACTCCGTCAAAAATAATTCTGTTTGTTCCTGAATCTGAATAACAAGTCGTCAGCCTTCCGTTAGATAAAAGAGTTGCTTTGGGGGCGAAAACGCAAGGATTTGAACTGAATTTGCTCTTATTCTGCACTCTTTCTCTTACGGTTGGAATTTTTTTGCCGTATTCATCTTTAAAAACAGTGGCTCCAAACGGAATTTTTTCCTCAAGCAGACTCTCAGCACCCCGCATAGCCTTATCTCTCATAAATCTGTGTTGCATACAGTTATTGTTAAGGTAATTTACCGTAGAAAGCAGACTCATTCCCATATGATGCGCCATATATGAACTGACTATACGGTATTTTTCGCCTGAACAGCGTTCCGATGAAAAATCTGCAGCTTCATAAAAACCGTATTTACCCCGCATCCCCATTTTTTCAAGCCTTTTCAGGTTTGAAATTGACATATTCGGAATAAATCCTAATGTTAAAAACGAAGAATAGGGCGAAACAACAAATTCTTTATCAAGCCCTCTTTTTAAGCCTAATTTCTGTATACCGTGAGCTTTATACTGATAGTTAAGCTCTCCGTCAAATGCATAAAAGCCGCTTTCAGACACACCGAACGGTCTGATACCCGCCTGTTTTATCTGACTGTAAATGCAAAAATTCAATGCTTCTCTGTCAAGAAAACCTTTTTTTGAGGGAAGAAATATATTGGGCATAAAATATTCAAACATTGTTCCCGTCCAGGAAGCAAGGCCAAAAAACCTGCCGCTTCTGACAACCGTTCTGGACGGAGCAGACCAATGCTCTTTGGGAACAATTTTTTTGGCAACCGCAAAATAAGCTGTTGTTCTCATTTCGCTCATATGCAGATCATAAAAGCTTTCCGTGAGCATTCCGCTTTCCGAAAATATACCTATATTAAAAAGTTTTCTGTTTTTATTATAAAAGATCTTAAGATTTGTTTCAGATATTAATTTTTCAGTTCTCTTTGCTATTTCAGCCAGTAATTCACACTCATTTACATATTCCAGAATTCCTTGTTTAAGAGCAACCAAAGAACAAACAAAATTACCGCTGTCAACTGTTGAAACAAATTTTTCTCCTATAACCGCACAGCTTTCGGTGTTATACCAATTGAAAAGATTTCCTTCATATTTTTCAAGTTTTTCAACAGTTTTCAATGATAAATCAAGTTTGACAAAAAGCTCCTCAGCGGTTATAAAGCCCAGATCCCTGGCCGCCAGAAAGGACAGAAGCATTAATCCGATATTGGTTGGCGAAGTTCTTGAAGCAACTGATCTCGACGGTGAAAACTGGATGTTGTCAGGCGGCAAAAAGTTATGCTTTGCCGTGCATTGTTCATCAAAAAATCTCCATATTTCAGCGGCGGAATTCATAAGCCATTCGCGGGAATTTTCGCTGATTTTTCTTTGAGTTTTCTTTTTCCGCGTTCCTAAAATCAACGTAATCGGTATATCTCCGAGCATAAGCAAACCTGCGAATCTGTGAATCGGTGTTCCAAAAACAAAAAGAATGATTGCAACAAAAACAGAAGGCAAGCATCCGATAAGCATATGCATAACCGAACTGCTTTTCTCCGAGTCTGCTGCAGTAGACCACTCAAGGAGCTTCTTTTTGCTCACCAGAAGTCTCCATAAAGCTTTAAAAACAGCAGAAACTGTTGCAACACTTTGTTTTACTGACAATGAAATTCCAAAAAAAGCTCTTGCGAAGCACCCGATTACATACGGAACGGTATCAGAATAAAAGTTTCTTGATATTTCATAAAAGCCCCCGCTGATTACCGCTGATATTCCTGAAAAAAGATCAGAAGCACAAAGAGAAATCAAAGCTGCAATCGCAATCAAAGAAGCTATTCTTCCTTCAACCGTTATTGAAAAAAGCAACACAGCCACAGAAACGGGAACCTGAATGCTTCGTAAAATATTATCTGAAAGTTTATATCTTGAAAGAAAATTCAAAGAGTTTTTTCCGAAAATAAAGCTTATATTCTGCCAATCACCTCTTGTCCATCTTTTCAAACGGGCGAGATAAGAATTGGTTGTCTGCGGGAAACTTTCAGTAATGTGAATATCCGAAACATATCCCGCTCGAAGAAAACCGCTTTCTATTATATCGTGGCTGAGAACGGTTTCTTCAGGCAAATTATTCTGCATTATTTCGCAATATGCATCAACATCAATAAGACCCTTACCGCAAAAAATCCCTTCACCAAACAAATCCTGATATTTCTCATTTGAGAGCGATTTGTATGACCCTGTCCCCACTTCCCCTGCCATTATATCTGCAAAGCGGCTTAAAAACGGATTAATTGCAGTTGCCGCTTTCGGCACAAGAATTCCGTAGCCCGAAATTACTCTTCCTTTTTCTTTGTCTATAACAGGTTTGTTGAGAGGGTGCTCTGCAATAGCAACAAGCTCATCCACGCTTTCAAATTCAAGATCTGTATCGGCATCAAGAGCAATAATGTATTTTGTTTTGTTGAAATCGGCTTTATCTCCATGAATTGCAATAAATCCCTTTTCATCGCCTTTTATCGCTTTAATCAGATCTGATATAGCGCCTCTTTTTCGCTCTTTGCCCGTAAATTCGCCCTGCGTTTTTGAGTAAACACGCGGTCTGACCGCGATTAAAAAGCCTTTGCCGTTTGATTTATTTAATCTGTCAATCATATCGCGTGCCGCTTTCAACGCAACCTTATCTTCCGGCTTTGAAGGTTTATCTGCTCCTTTGAAATCTGCAAGGCAGCATACTTTTGCATTATTGCCGCTACAGTTGCTCAGATATAGACTTTCAAGATGCTTTTCAAGAGATTTAATCTTATCGGGAGATGGCATGAGTACAGAAACTGTAATCAGCGTCGGAACACTCTTCACTTTATCACAATCGCTGTTCAGCCTCATAAACCTTTCGGGTTTAACTCCATGAAGGAATGCTCTTTCTATAGGGCTTTTTAATATCGGTTGCATAACCAAAAGCAGCAGTGTGCCTGCAGTTACGCTTGAAAGGATTATTCCTGCCGCAACAGAAACCGCAATCGGCATAAGAAATTCAAAAATAATGCAGGCAATTCCCGCAGAATGCTTTTTCTTTTGCGCTATAAGAAATTCACCGATGTGTTTACCGCTTTTCTGTGCATTCAGCAAAGCTTCGCCTGCTATTTTTATTTCACTTTTTTGCGTTTTATCTGCCTTTGATCTGACCGCTTTTCTGTATTCATTTTTTGAATATTCATCAAGCAGTTCATAAATCCCTGACGGGTCTCTTTTCAAAAGCTCTTCACACAGCAAAATTTTTTCGGTTATCAATTCAAAATCAAAATCTTCAAGTTTTCTGAGTGATTTAACCGAATTTGCCAAATTTTCCGCACCTTTTTTGCTGTTAAGAATCACTCCATCATATGCAGAAATTATCAGCGAAGCCGTCAGTGCAAGCCGCAGTATGGTTGCTTGGGAAATTTTTGAATTTTTGAATATTCCGATTATTTCCTCCTGATCCGGCAAAACACCGTTTATACACACTTGTCTGCATTTTTCATAAAGAGCCGTAACATCTGTTTTTTTACGCCTTCTGATTTCAGATAAAGTTGCAACACAAACTCTCTCAAGAAAAAAGTAATTATCAAGTAGCCACCCTTCATAAACAGCATCTGTCTCTTCATCCCGTATTTTCATTCTTTTTTTAAAAAACCGTAAAGCTCTCTTCAAATCCGAAGTCAGTCCGCTGTTCATCATTAAATCCCCTTTTGTTCTTTCAGCATTTTAACCGTAATTATGCAACACGCAACTACCGATACCGAAATAACGGCTTTTTTGACAAAATCTATTGTTTTTACTGTTTTTACCGTTGTATTGATAATTTTTAATGCCTTTGATATCTCGTTCATATATTATTCCCCCGCCATCAAAACTCCGTGTGCTATTGCGGGAATTGTTTCGCTTTGCAACGATGAAATATTTGAAAGCAATGCTCCTGTGCCTACAAAAAGAACCTTTTTAAGCTCTCCGCATTCTATTCTTCTCATAATATTTGAGCAAACAACCGCTCCGCTGCAACCGCACCCCGAACCGCCTGCACCCATTTGTTTTTGATTTTTCAAATCATAAATCATAAGACCGCAATCGTTATGAACTGAAGATATATCAATATTTTCTTGCTTTTGCATAAGTTCAATAAGCAGTTTTGAACCAACTGCACCAAGGTCGCCGGTCAGAATCAGGTCATAATCTTCAGGAACGGTCTTTGTGTCATTCAAAAAATCTGCTATGGTGCGGCACGCAGCAGGTGCTGATGTCAAGTAAACACCATAAAAAAAATTAAAATCGGCTTCATCTTAAAGACGAAACCGATTTTTATCAATAATTATCATCCACAGCCGTTCCGACTGCTCTTAAAAGTGAATCTTCGTGGGTTGAAGGTAAATCGCAGTTATAATGCCATATCATAACTCCGCCGAAACCGTTTTGGATTGCATATTCCGTTTTTGCTTTTATAATATCGGGAGTATTGAACCAGAAATCCTTGTCGGTAGCATCGCAATGATACCAGCCGTTTTCATCAATCCCCTCGTAGCATCCGTTATAGCCGTACCAATATGCCGACATATCCGTGGGACGGGAATAGAAAGCAAGCCCGACATTGACTTTTTCAAACGGCACACCGTAAATTCCGATTTTCTGAACAGCCTTTACCGTGTCCTCATAAGTGGCGTGCCTGCCCTCTTCGTCAATCATATCGTAAAGCATAACCTCAAAGGTGTCGATAGCCTTGATTGCAGCGGGAGAGAATTTTATATTCCAGTCATTTCCCGCAACTCCGAGAGTGTAGTCGCCGAGTTTTTTATCGAGCGACACAAGGAAGTTGTTGTAGTAATGCCATGCATTGAGCGAAAGAGGATATTCATAGTCAAAATGAACGCCGTCAAAATCATATTTATCAAGCACGGTGATGATGTTATCTTCAAGAACACCGCTTGTGAAAGCCTTGTTATGTTCAATGCTTTGCGCTTCCATCTGCTCTTCCCAGACATCCGAATCGGTTATGCCCCACGGGCCAAGAAGATTGAGAGTGATGCTCACATCTCTGTTACCGATTGCCTTTCGGATATTTGCAAGCGCAGTTTCAAGTATCGGCTCATTGCAGATAACCTCGCCATTGCTGTTGAACGATGCACATTCAAAAAGAATAACATCCGTCACAATATCAAAATCCTCGGGATAAAGACTGCTTTCTGACTGAACATATTCGCCTCTGATGTATGTTGTAACCCTGAAATCATCAACCTTTTCGGTGAACGGAACGGAACTTATTCCGAGAAAATTAGAAACAATAAGCGCAACTGAAGTAAAAAAAGAAATGATTTGTTTAACCAAAACAGTCATATCACTTATTCCTTTCTTTCATTATTCCGCTGAAATCGCCACTAAACAAGCGAAATCTCCGCTTTATCTGTTAATTCCCTTATATTCCGCCTTGACTTTCTCGTAGCTTTCAAGATTGCCTATGTCATATCTGCTGCCGGGCATTTCCATTGAATGAACATCGGTTTGAGTGCAGAGCCATGCGATATAGCTTCCGGGGGCATCCGTTCCGCATCCGCTGTCAATGCCCTTCTGCACAAGTCTTGCATCGGATTTTGTGTAGAAATAGAAAGGCGGGCAACACCAGTTTGTTGCGGGATTCGGAGATTTCTCCGTCATATTGAGAACCTTATCGTTTTCATCAATAGTCACAACTCCGCATTTGAGAAGTTTATTGAATTCGGGTTCAAAATATCTCATTATGCACGAAGTTTTCTTTTCATTTGCATATGCAATGAATTTTGTGAGGCTGAAATCGAGGACATTATCGCCCGCAATTACGAGCATATCATCGTCAAGATTCAGCTTGTCAATTGCAAACTGAATGTCTTTTACTGCGCCGAGACGGGTTTCATTTGTATCCGTGCCGTCATCAACGACTGTAACTTTCTGCGATTTTGTTTCTGCCCATTTTTCAAAATGATG
>JAZRTQ010000077.1:0-49672 GCA_045652165.1 Acutalibacteraceae bacterium
GGGGTCAGACCCCCCACACCTAGCAATCATCGTTTACAGTGTGGACTACCAGGGTATCTAATCCTGTTTGCTCCCCACACTTTCGAGCCTCAGCGTCAGTTAGAGCCCAGCAGGCCGCCTTCGCCACTGGTGTTCCTCCGAATATCTACGCATTTCACCGCTACACTCGGAATTCCGCCTGCCTCTACTCCACTCAAGAACAACAGTTTCAACGGCAGTTTATGGGTTGAGCCCATAAATTTCACCGCTGACTTGATGTCCCGCCTGCGCTCCCTTTACACCCAGTAATTCCGGATAACGCTTGCCACCTACGTATTACCGCGGCTGCTGGCACGTAGTTAGCCGTGGCTTCCTCCTTGGCTACCGTCACTTCTTCGTCACCAAAGACAGAGGTTTACAATCCGAAAACCGTCTTCCCTCACGCGGCGTTGCTGCATCAGGCTTGCGCCCATTGTGCAATATTCCCCACTGCTGCCTCCCGTAGGAGTCTGGGCCGTGTCTCAGTCCCAATGTGGCCGTTCAACCTCTCAGTCCGGCTACCGATCGTCGGCTTGGTGAGCCGTTACCTCACCAACTACCTAATCGGACGCGAGTCCATCTTTCACCGATAAAATCTTTGATAACAGAGCCATGCGACTCCGCTATGTCATGCGGTATTAGCGTTCGTTTCCAAACGTTATCCCCCTGTGAAAGGCAGGTTACTCACGCGTTACTCACCCGTCCGCCACTAAACTTAAGTATCAATCGGCCGAAGCCTCAATCCTCAAAAGTTCCGTTCGACTTGCATGTGTTAGGCACGCCGCCAGCGTTCATCCTGAGCCAGGATCAAACTCTCTAAAAATTTTATCTCAACGCTCTTTCGAGCGTTCAAATCATTTTCAGAGCTTAATCGCTCAGTCAGTTTTACTGACTTATCATTCTCGTTCTTCACAAGAATTACTGTTGTACTTTGAAGTACTCTCAAAAAAATTTTTCAAGGGTTTTGTTCTTTTTCTTCGTTGTTTAATTTTCAATGTGCGGCACCCTGTCTTGCGGGTGCTCGAATAATATATCACACCACTTCTCAATTGTCAACACCTTTTTTATCCTTTTTATTGCCTTGTTGTCAACTAGTCCGTGTGTTTAGTATGAGGTACGAAACAAGGCAAGCTTAGCTTGCCTTGTTAGAGATGTTTTATTTTTTCATTCTATATATTATATCTTCAATTATTTCTACTATTTTAAACCTTATTTCATAGCCTTTGTTTCCCTCTATTATCTTTACCCCGTTTTCGCCGAAAACCGCGTTAATATCCGTTTGCTCTGTTGCGGCGGGCAGACAAAGAGGCGGAAACATTACACACCACCAGTTATGACCTTTTCCTTCTCCGAGAATAACTTTCAAAGCAAGATACTCCCCTGCAGGCATTGTAAAATTCTCATAGGTTCGCGTGTTAAAGTATTCATTCACGAGAAACACCTGAGCGGAATAATCAAATCCCTTTTCTTTGAGCACACGGTTTGCAGTTTCAATAAGTTTTTCTTTTTCCGCTTCAAGATATTGAGCCGCATTATTCTTATCTGCCGTTCCTAAAAAAATTTCTGCTCCGCATTCAAGAAGCGCATCCCTCACTGCAAGCTTTACATTTTGGTCTGCTTCGCTGTCTGAATTTGCAAGAATATGGAGACGTACAACATCTTCTCTTATGTTTTTGCACTCTGCTCCAAAGCCTGCTATTGAAACAATCACAGATATAACAAGACCCAAGGCAACCGAAATTTCTAATCTTTTTATTCTTTTCATAAATAAAACCGTCCTTTATGTTTTGAAAACATTATTGGACGGTTTAAAAATGTTTATTCATTTACTTCGGGAGTCAGACCGCCGATTTCATCTCTTGCCTTAAACACATATCCGTTCTGGCTGATTATGTCAATATGAGCAAGAGCTTCACCCGTTCCTCTTGCAACGCAGTTAAGAGGGTCATCGGCAATATATGTTTTCACTCCCGTCTTCTTTCTTATCATTTCATCAATTCCGAGAAGCAAAGCGCCGCCGCCGGTCAGATATATTCCGGTATCTGAAATATCAGCAGAAAGCTCGGGTGGTGTTAACTCAAGAACGGAGCGTACCGCTTCGCCTATTGTTTCGAGATGCGGTCTCATGGCAAGATAAGTTTCGGTTGAGTTGACCTCGATGCTGACGGGCATACCCGTTATGAAATGTTTGCCTTTAACCGTTATTCCGAGTTCGGCATTTCTGAGGTGGCAGCATCCGATTTGTCTTTTTATATATTCAGCGGTTCTTTCGCCGATTATAACATCTCTTTCTCTTCTTATCTGCCTTGCTATAGCTTCATCGAGTGCATTACCCGCAACCTTGACGGATTTGGATATAGAAATGCATCCCATTGTTATAACAGCTATATCTGTTGTGCCGCCGCCGATATCAACAACCATCGTTCCCATGGGACGGTCGCTTTTAAGACCTGCGCCGAGCGCTGCCGCAAGCGGTTCTTCTATAAGGCAGGCTTTCGCCGCACCTGCAGAGGTTATCAAATCAAGGATTGTTCTTTTTTCAAGACTTGTTACCATTGACGGAACACAAACAACAACATTTGGTTTGAACACCATATTTTTACATATTCTTGAAAGCATTGAGCGAAGAATATGTTTGGTTGCGGTAAAATCGGAAACAATGCCGTGAGTCATAGGCTTCACAACTCTTATGGCATCGGGAGCTTTTTCATACATATCGCCCGCTTTTTTACCGACAGCAAGAAGTTTGCCTGTGCTTCTTTCGTATGCAGCTGCACAAGGTTCGGATAAAACAATACCCTTACCTTCAACATAAATCACTATTGAGGTTGTTCCCAAATCTATTCCGATATTTGTTCCGAGCATTGTTTCACCGCCTTTCTCTTTATATATAATGTAATATTATTATTTCTTCCGTTTAGTGAGTGCAACGGCAATGCAATAAATCTCTTTTGCTCCGTAAAGCCAAAGCATTTTTGCCGCCTCATTGAAAGTTTCACCCGTTGTTGAGACATCATCACAAAGAAGAATTGTTTTTCCTGCAACATCTTCGGGTGAAACAACATCATAAACACCTGTCAGGTTACCTTTTCTGTTGCTATAGTTCAAGCCGTGCTGATTTTTGGTTTCATAAAGTTTTACAAGAAAATTTTCTTTATGCTCAACATCAAGCTTTTCTGAAATACCCTTTGCCAGAAGAGAACATTGGTTATATCCTCGCTTTTTGATACTCTTTTTGGTCATTGGTATTTCGGTTATAAAATCAAAAGTAATATCTTTAAATCTTTGTTTTACCGTTGAAGCCATTTCAACAGAATAAGCTTCTGCATTACGGGGACTTTTTCTGAATTTGAATCTGTGCATACCGCTCCTGACAATACCTTCAAAATAGAACGGTGCAGCTATTCCGTTATAATAGTTAGCCGATTTTTTACACGAGCAAAGCTCTTTTTCTCTGCCGCATTTTTTGCAGATTTCTTTTTCTATTCGCGATACAGACTTCTCACAGTTTCTGCACATCAAAGAATCAGCTTCAATAACTTTGCCGCAAAACGCACATCTTTTGGGCAAAAGCGAGAAAAGCGGAATCATAAAAATCCGTTTCAATTATCTTCACCAAGCATTATAAAGTATTTAAGGGCAGAATATCTTTTGGCTTTACTGTCGTTAAGAACCATTTTTTCAAGTGTCTGACAGGAACCCACCAGAATCATTTTTGATTTTGCTCTGGTTACCGCAGTATAAAGAAGATTACGGTATGCAAGCTGTTCAACAACACCCGAAACAGGCATAATAACCGCCTCAAATTCATTACCCTGGCTTTTATGAACCGTTATTGCATAAGCGTGTTCAAGTTCCTGACTGCCCTCAAACGGATATTCGGCAACCTTGTCATCGAATTTTATTCTCAATGTTCTTGCTACTTCATTTATATTATCAAGTATTCCGATATCTCCGTTAAAGACACCCATACCCTCTTTATCGGAGCTTGTCCAGGTAATATTATAGTTATTTTTTATCTGCATCAGCTTATCCCCTTCACGGAATATACGCTGACCGAAGTTTTTTTCTCTCTTATATTTTGCAGGAGGATTAAGCTGATTTTGCAAAATTTTATTGAGATTAACGGATCCCGCTTCACCTTTTCTTGAAGGACATAAAACCTGAATATGCTCAAGCGGGTCATACTTATATGCTTTCGGCAATCTTACGGCACAAAGCTCGGCAACGGTTTTTGCAGCATTAGCGGGAAGAGGTCTTTCCATAAAGAAAAAATCCTTATCCGCTCTTGTTATATCTGGGAACTCGCCGTTTACTATTTTATGAGCATTGGTAACAATAAGGCTTTCCATTGCCTGACGGAAAACCTCTGTAAGCTCAACAACGGGAAGTGCCTTTGAATTTATCATATCGTGCAGAACATTACCTGCGCCAACGGGCGGAAGCTGGTCGGAATCCCCAACCATAACAAGTCTGCAACCGATTGGAAGTGCATCAAGAAGGCTTGAAAAAAGCACAACATCAACCATTGAAAGTTCATCAATAATAACCGCATTTGCGCTCAGCGGATTTCTTTTGTTACGGCTGAAAACGGGTCTGTCATTGCTGTCCCATTCAACTTCAAGAAGGCGGTGAATTGTTTGCGCCTCTCTTCCCGTAAGTTCACTCATTCTTTTTGCCGCCCTGCCTGTAGGTGCGGCAAGAGCAACTTCAAGCCCACAGCTTTCAAACACCTTAAGAATTCCTCTCAAAGTTGTTGTTTTACCGGTTCCGGGTCCGCCGGTAAGAATAAGAATTCCTTTTTCAACCGCAAGCTTTATTGCACGGCGTTGCTGTTCATTATAAACCACTCCGCCGATAAGCTCGGCATAGCTGATTTGTTCTTCAATATCTCTCGTGTTTTTAGGAGCAAAATGCTTCATAAAAAGAATACTGTCTGCCGCTTTCTTTTCTGCATTATAAATATCAGGCAAAAAGACATATTCTCTGTTTGCAAGAGGATAAGAAACAAGCTGTTTTTGTTCAATCAGTTTATCTATCTGAATATCAATATCGTCATCCGTGCATCCGAGAAGTGATACACACGGAGCAAAAAGTTTTTCACGAGGCAAGCAAGTGTGTCCGTTATAAAGATTATGACGAACAACATATAAAATGCCCGCCGCAATTCTGAATTCATCCGCAGGAGGAGAAGGAAGTCTGTCTGCTATTTCACAAGCTTTTACGAAATCAATTCCTACCCTTTCGCCACAAAGCAAATAAGGGTTTTTCTCAACTGTTTCAACGGACTTTGTGCCGAACACTTTGAACACTCTTAAGCATTCCGCAGTTGACATACCGTATTTTTCAAGTGCAATGAGGGCTTCTCTTTCGTGTGCTCTCTTTTTGAATTCATTGGAGATTTCCCTTGCTCTTTCAAGAGAAATACCTTTTATCTGTGCAAGTCTGTCGGGGCAGTTTTCAATAATATTAAAACTTTCCGAACCGAATTTTGTTATAATTTTCTGTGCGGTTTTTTCTTTTATTCCTTTTATAAGACCCGAAGCAAGATAAGAAAGCATCTCCGCTTCTGTTTCGGGCATTTCTCTTATCGTGCCCTCTATTTTAAACTGTTTACCGAAAGTCGGATGAACAACCCATGAGCCTTTGAATGTTACTTTTTCACCGGGATATAAACTGCCGACATTGCCCGTTGCAGTATAAAGCTCACCGTTGCTTGAAAAATCAAGAACAGTGTAGCCGTTATCGGGATTTTGAAAAGTTATAAATTCAATTATGCCTGTTATTTCTGTTAATTCATCCATAAAACAATCCTCAAAAGAAGCCGTGTGCGAGAGAGCCTGTAAGCCGAGTTCTGTCATTTAAGGCAATCATCTATCTATGCAATACATTGCTGCATTGCTTCAGCCACCCTTCGGAGTATCGCCGAGCAAGCGCCGCAGATAAATCTGCTCCTCCGGTCGGTGTTGCTTCGGATAGGGTTTACAGGGCCACACGGTTCCCCGTGTGCCGGTGAGCTCTTACCTCGCCTTTCCACCCTTACCTGATAAATCAGGCGGTATATCTCTGTTGCACTTTCCCTAAGGTCACCCTCGGCGGCCGTTAGCCGTTATCCCGCTCTGTGAAGCTCGGACTTTCCTCACGCAGCATAAGCTGCCCGCGACTGCCCGACTTTCTCGCACACGTGCTCCGTTATATTTTAAATCACGAATTGTCAAATGTCAAATCTTTTAACACTATATATAAAATTTTTTTACAATTTAGCCTTGTATATAATCTATAATTGGAGTAGAATGTTGATAATTCAGCCGAAAGGATAAAAATATGGAAGATATATATATTTCAAAACGCAGACGCTCATCCGATATTGAAGTTGTTTATCTTGATGAGCAACCGTCTGCCCCTCCCCCGCAAGAGGACAAGCCACCCAAGAAAAAGAAAAAACACCGATTGCTGAAATTCATTGCATCGGTGCTTGCAGTTGCTTTTCTTCTTTCGTCGGCTCTTATTTTCCTTGTTGCAGCGGCATCGGGATACACCCGCGAAGATCTTGAAACAAATGAATATGTTTCACAGTCACAGCTCAGCAGCAGTCCTCTTGTTTCAAACATACTTCTTCTTGGTGTTGACGGCTCAGCGGAAAGCTCCTCGCGTTCGGATTCAATGATATTGATTTCGGTGGATTTTGTTCACAGTAAAATAAAGCTGACTTCATTTCTGCGTGACAGCTGGGTTGAAATTCCGTCAAAAGGCAAGAAAGCCAAACTCAATGCCGCCTGCTCATACGGAGGCCCGCAGCTTGTTGTTGACACAATAGAATATAACTTCGGCGTTGATATTGACCATTATGTTATGGTTGATTTCAATATGTTCACAGAGATAATCGACAATCTCGGCGGCGTTGATGTTGAGGTTACAAGCAAGGAAGCAAAATTTATCAACAGCACAACAAGGCATACCGTTGAAAGCGGCGAAAAAGTTCACCTTAACGGTGCAGAAGCTCTTGTTTATTGCAGAATCAGAAAGCTTGATTCGGATTATATGAGAACCTACAGACAGCGAAAAGTTATAACCGCTTTAATTAATCAAGCAAAATCCGCAGGAATATCGACTCTTATTTCAACAATGCAGCAGGTTTTTCCGCTTATAAAAACAGATATGTCTGCCGCTGAAATAACAGGTCTTGCTTATAAGGCGGGATTGGGGCTTGTTGCCTTTGATATTGAACAAAACCGCGTGCCGATTGATGAGCATATGAAAGCAACAACCGTAAACGGTCAATGGGTTGAAACTCTTGAACTTGATAACGTCAGAAAATATCTTCACGATTATATTTACACAAACAAAATAAAGCTTGACGAGGAAAAATAAATGAACATTGTATTCAGAAGATTTGAAGAAAAAGACAGAGAAAAATTCTTTGCCATGGTTAAAAAATTCTATGCGCCTCCCGCCGTGCTTCATTTCCCCTCCGATGATGTTATGATGTCCGCTTTTGATGAATCTTTAAAGGATAACGGATTTGTTTACGGCTTCATTTTTGAGGCAGACAAATCACCTGCGGGCTACGCTGTTATTTCAATGAAATTCGAAACCGAGGTTGGCGGTCTTGCAGCCTGGATAGAAGAACTTTTTGTTGAAGAGGAATACAGAAGCAAAGGAATCGGAAAAGAATTTTTTAAATTTATTGAAAATGAGTTTAAGGGAAAAATCAGAAGAATACGCCTTGAGGTTGGCGAAGATAATCTCGGTGCAATAAAGCTTTACAGTTCACTCGGATTTGAATTTCTTGACTACAGACAGATGACAATTGACAGAGATTTCTGAAAATAAAAGCGATGCAGTTTAACCTGCATCGCTTATTTTTTCACATATTGAACAGCAATAACCTTCTGCCGTTTTTAAAAATCCGAATTTATAACCTTTTTCGGAGCATTCGATTTTCTCACCGTTTATTTTAAACGATATGCTTTTAACCGATGAATCAAGACCTGTTCCGATGCATTTGAAATAAGCTTCTTTCAAAGTCCATATTTCAAAAAATCTTTCAGCATTTTCGCCGATATATTCAAGCTCTTCCGCAGTTGCAAAGCGTTCTGCTGTTTTAAAACTGACATCTCGGATTTTTTCAATATCTACACCTACGGGTTTATCCGAAACCGCACAGATAACGGCATCCCCGCTGTGGCTTACGCTGAATTGCACATCTGCGTTTTCAGCATAAGGTTTGCCGAATTCATTGGTTGAAAAGCTTATTTCATCGGTTTTAATGCCGCTTATTTCAGATAAAGCTCTTCTTACCATTGCATCGGCAACAATGCGCTGATTTGCGGTTTCCGCTTTCTGAAGCTTAAGCACGGCATTTTTCTTTTCTTCGCTCATTTCTTTAAACCATTTATCAAGTTCTGATTTTTCGGTTTGCGAAACAAAGCTTAAATATGTTTTCATAATTAACCGAGGAAGCCTACAACCTTAACCATAAATACCGACACACTTACACCAACAATGATACCGCCGATGATTTCGGGGATTGTGTGCCCCTCAACCTTTTTGACATCCTGAGCTTCTTCGCCGCAAACCTTGCCCTGAAGACGGTTGAATGCATCTGTGAGTCTGCTTATGGGAAGTCTTACTTTAACGGCATCAAACATAGTTATAAACGCAAAAACACCGCTTGCGGCAAAAACATCGGAATTCCATCCGGTTGTTAAGCCAAGGCATCCGCAAAGAGCAATAACGGTTGCTGTGTGTGAGCTGGGCATTCCGCCAAGCTTAAAGAAGGTTTCGATTGTTACCTTGTTATGCTTTCTTCCCTTTTTCTTATTATAGATATATTTAACAGAATTAATTATTACTTTTATAATCTGAGCAACGAGCCAAGCAAGAAAGCAAACAAAAAATATTCTCATTCCATATTTCCCCCAAGTTTTATTTTAATCCAGTTAATTCTACAACATTGTCTAACCAAAATCAAGATAAAAGTGTTGAATTTAATCTTTTTTTATGATAATATTTGTATTAATATATAGAAATGTTACAAGTTGTGTGATTTTGTATCACTATATTTTTTTGAATGGGGGTCATTATTTTTGAAAAAGAATCATAAAAACGCTGTTAAAGTTACCATTCCCGACTACCAGACTCTTAAAGAAATAATTGTTACCGGCACCAAGCGCGGCGGTGGCAAAAAAATGGTAATGTTCCTTGACAAAGACAAGAATATGTGCGAAAAGAACTACAATGAAATGTGGCGCGACATATGCGGTATCGGAACATATTTTAAATCCGTCGGTCTTGTTGACCATAAAAAAATCGCAATTATAGGCGAAAATGTTATCGGATGGGTAATCGCATATTATGCAATCCTTTGCGGCGGTAACATCACAGTACCCATGGATTACAAGCTTCCTGCCGAAGACCTCAGCGACCAGCTTATCCGTTGCGGCTGCGATGCGCTTGTTTATACAGGCAAATTCGCTCCTATGGTTGAAGAATTCAAAAAAGATGAAAATATGCCCGTCAAGTATTGGTTCTGTATCGATGATTTTGACGAGTATTTGAATAAAGGCTGGGAAATCTACGACGGCGGCGACAAATCGTTTGAGGATATTGAGGTTAAACCTGAAGACCTTGCCTGCATTTCATATACATCAGGAACAACAGCAAAAAGCAAGGGTGTTATGCTTACTCATAAAAACATTGCAAGCAACTGCTCATCATCCTGCCGCGTTCTTTCAGGCAAACACGTTATCGGATTCATTCCTCTTAACCACACTTATGCCTGGGTAAGCGCCCTTTTTGCAACTTACATTGTTATCGAATGGGGCTATATGTGCGACAGCATCAAGGATATTCAGAAAGACCTTGTAAGAATCAAGCCCTATAACTTCTCAGGAGTTCCCCTTGTTGTTGAAACAATCTATGACAAAATCTGGAGAACCGCAAGAAAAACAGGCAGAGAAGACGTTCTCAAAAAAGGTCTTAAAATCAGCAATTTCCTTATGAAGCTCGGCATTGATAAAAGACGCAAGATTTTCAAAACAATTCTTGATAATCTCGGCGGAAATCTTGATATGATTATCTGCGGAAGTGCAAACCTCGACCCCAAATATGAAAAGGGCATGCACGATTTCGGTATTGATGTTTTCAACGGCTACGGTCTTACAGAATGTTCACCCGGCGTTACCTGCAACAGACCCGGAAAGTTCAAGTTCGGCAGCGTTGGCACTCCCCTTGATTGTTGCGAAATCAAGATTGTTAACCCCGATGATGAGGGCGTTGGTGAAATTTACGTTAAGGGCACAAACGTTATGGTTGGATACTATAACGACCCTGAAGCAACAGCAGCTGCTTTTGACGGCGAATGGTTAAAAACGGGTGACTTCGGCAGAATTGATGAAGACGGTTTCCTCTTTATGGTCGGCAGAAAGAAGAATCTTATTGTTCTTTCAAACGGCAAGAATGTTTCACCTGAAGAGCTCGAAGACAAGCTCAGAAGAATCGATTACGTTGCAGAAGTTCTTGTTTATGAAGAAAACAAGCAGATTGTTGCTGAATTTTATCTTAACGAAAACGATTATCCCGATGCAAGAGCATGCCTTAAGGATGATGTTAACGAATTCAACCGCAATATGCCCCTTTTTAAGAATATTCAGAAAATTAAAATCCGCGATGAAGAGTTCCCCAAAACAACAACTCTTAAAATCGCAAGAAAATACGACGACAAGAAGTAAAAAATATCCCGCTTTCAATTGAAAGCGGGAATTTTTTTATCTTTGTGTATCAATAAAAGCAAACGGGCATTCATCCGAAGCAACGGGCTTGAATGCTATTTTGAAATCAATAGGATCAAAATCCCATTTTCTTTCGGGTTCAAGTTCTTCATATACTCCCCTGTCACCGCGGATATCAAACTGATAATCAAGATAAACTGCGGTTTCCTTAAGCGGAACAAGTTCATCGTTATGAGCGGTTTCTTCAAGCATATGAGGAGTGAAATGAGAAGCATTGAAAATAAATGTATCTTTGCTTACGGGAGCAAAAATCATTCCGTTTCCGCTCTCATTGCTTACCGCACCGTAGCGGCTTGAGAAATGTGCTCCGTTTTCAATGGGTCTTATATAAGGAACAAAGTTATCGGTAACGGTGGTGGTGAACTTACCGTATTTCTGACCTCTGTGTCTGTCGGGATAAGCTTCACCGGGACCCTTGCCGAAGAACTGCATATTCTCGGCATCCTTAAGCATAAATCTGAAACCGAATCTGGGCAGACGCATTTCCATTTCTTTAACAAGAGGTCTGAAATCGCCGTCAAATCTCATTGTTGCGCTGCCGTCTGCAAGGAACTCATAAATAAGATTGCCTTTGAGAACGGGAACAACTGCGGGGCCTCCGATTGAAACGGGACAAACTATCTTAACCAAGCCGTTTTCCTCGGAAATTTCGGTTGAATATGTTTTCTGGATAACCGCCTGCATCGCCGCGCTTCTTCTGTCATCGGCATTGCCGAACTGGTTATAGCCGTGTGCCATCCATATCTCAATTTTTGCGCTTTCAGCAAGAAGCTCTTCGCCGTTAAGCTTTGCAGAGCTTATGCATCCGTATGATTTATCAAAAGTATACGAAATATTTGCCGCAGAAATTTCAACAAATCTTCTGCCCTCATTAATGGCAATATTGCCTGCCTGAACAGCCTTTTTCTCTGTTGCAACGGATAAATCGAACTGGTCAAAACCAACCTCGAAATCCGCATCAGCCCATATACGGCTGTTTTTCTCTTTGAAGTAAACAGTCAGGAAACAGCAGTTGCTTTCGGGAATGTTTTCTGTAATTTCAAAACTCTTGCTGCTTTGAGGTGCAATATCGGTTTCATCAATTCTGCCGCTTGCAATCTTTTCGCCGTTAACTTCAAGAACCCATTCAATATATAAATCGTTAAGACTCTCGAAGAATCTGCGGTTAAATACTGAAAGAGTGCCGTTTTCAAATTTTGTTTCAAAGGGCTGGTATGCCTTTTTCATATCGGCAAAACCGGGACGTTCTTTTCTGTCTGAGAAAACAAGGCCGTCAAGGCAGCAAACATTGTTGTTGGGATAATCGCCGAAATCACCGCCGTAACGGTATGCATTATCTGCAACCTTAACTGTGTGGTCGGTAAGCTCCCAGATGCATCCGCCCCAGATTGCGGGATATTTTCTGAACATATCGCAATGAGCGTGGATATCGCCCGTTGACATTGAGCAGACATATTCGCAGAAATAGAAAGGCTTTTTGGAATTCTTGTTTTCGCAGTATGCCTTTGTGTAATCAAGGCTTGCGTACATTCTGCTTTCAACATCAGAAATATCGGAATAATTTTCACCGATGGGCACAGCCTTGAATTCAAGATGCGCGTTTTCATAATGAACAATCGCTTCTGGGTTACGGCTCTTTATGTAGTTACGCATTGCACGGTGGTTTTTGCCGCAGCCCGATTCGTTACCAAGTGACCACATAATAACACAGCTGTGGTTTTTATCTCTTTCAAAGAGTCTTGCCGCTCTGTCAACATAAGCCTCTTCCCACTCATCATCGGTTGAAAGCTTTGACCAGCGCATCCAATCCCATGTGTCACGGTATTCAAATCCCATACCGTGGGTTTCAATATCAGCCTCATCAATAACCATAAAGCCCCACTCATCGCAAAGCTCAAGGAAGCGAGGTGCGTTGGGATAATGAGAAGTTCTGATTGTGTTGCAGTTACCCTGTTTAAGAAGCTTCAGATCTCTGAGCATATGCTCTTCGTCGCACCAATATCCCGTTTCGGGATGTGAGTCGTGACGGTTAATGCCGAAAAGCTTAACGGGCTGATTATTTATATAGGCAACATTGCCTCTGAATTCAATCTTTTTGAAACCGACTTTAAAAGGAATAATTTCTCCCTTGCACGAAATAAGCAAAGTATAAAGTTTCGGATTTTCACTGCTCCAGAGTGAGGGCGCAGAAACTGAAACATCCATATCTCCGCTGCCTGAAGCAACAATTTCACCTGCGGGAGAAAGAAGCTTATAATCAAAATCAGCTTCACCGATAACATCAACAGTTATTCTGCCCATCTCTAAATCTGATGATAAGTCAGTTTTTATGTAAACATCTTTGATATTGCTTGTTCTTTCAAGAATAAAAACTTCTCTGAAGATACCTGAAAGGCGGAAATAATCCTGGTCTTCAAGATATGAACCGTCGCACCATTTAACAACAAGCACATCAACTGTGTTTTCACCGTTTACAAGCAATTCGGTTATGTCAATTTCACTTGTGCAATGGCTTACCTGGCTGTAGCCTGCAAATTCACCGTTAACATAGAGATAGAAGCAGGAAGAAACGCCTTCAAAATTGATGAAATATTTCTTACCTTCAGCTTTTGCAATTTCAATCTTACGGTTATAATGACCGCAGGGGTTTTCATCGGGAACAAACGGAGGATCAAGAGGGAAAGGATAGAAAAGGTTGCTGTAAAGCGGAACATCATAACCCTTTCCGAGATCTGTCTGCCAACACTTGGGCACTGAAATTTTATTTTCAAAATCAGCTTTAAGAAAATCGTCTTCTATGTCTTCAAAGCTGTTGTAAAACTTAAAGTTCCACTCTCCGCAAAGGTTAAAAAGATTTGAAGATGCTTCTCTTTTTCCTTCAAGAGCAGTTTCTTCATTCTGATAAGGAATGAAATATGCGCGGGGTTTTTCGCATCCGATATGCAAGGATTCAAGGTCTTTGTGATAGTGTTTGATTTTCATAATTTTCCTCCCTAAGGGCTTGAAATTATTTGACTTTTTTATTATACTTTATAAAAGCTTTTAAATCAAGGATAATTAAAATGATTTTTTAAAAAAGTTGTTGAATCAGCTTTGTTATCAAATCGGTATCAATTGCTGGCGCGGCAACAAATCAGACCGTTGTTATGCAGAGTATTATTGCGATTATCACGGAAGGCAATGCTTGCAAGCGGAATGATAATTCGATTCTGAAAGGAAAGAAATAAGCGATGAATATATATGAACAAGCTCGCCTTGTCGCGCTTGAACTTAAGGAAAAGGCAAATCTCAAAAAAGGAGATATTGTTGTTGTCGGATGTTCAACAAGCGAAGTGCTCGGCGGTAAAATCGGCACAATAGGAAGCGTTGAACCCGCGCAGGAAATATTCAACGGATTGAACGAGATTTTTGCTCCCGAGGGAATTTATATTGCCGCACAGTGCTGTGAGCATCTTAACAGAGCGATAATTATTGAAGAAGAGAAAGCTGACGCGCTCGGGCTTGAAAAAGTTTGCGTTGTACCTCACCCTCATGCGGGCGGTTCATTTGCAACAGCGGCTTACCATTCATTCAAATCCCCCGTTGCGGTTGAAGAAATCAAAGCAGATGCGGGAATTGATATCGGAATGACACTCATCGGTATGCACCTTAAAAGAGTTGCGGTTCCTCTTCGTCTTGAAAACAACACAATAGGCGAAGCAAAGCTCAACGCCGCAAGAACAAGACCTAAATTCATCGGCGGCGAAAGAGCAAAATACGAATAATCAAAAAAGACAGTACAGAATTTCTGTACTGTCTTTTTTATTACTTTTCAAATGTAAAATCAATATATGCCGCACCCTGTGCGCTGCCCGAAGTTATTGCTTTTTCAAGTCTGTAGCAACCGGCCTCGGCGATATCATAGTTTTTAAAATCAAACTTCATTGCGACTGTTTCGCCGGGTTTTACGGTTATTTCTTTTAAGCGGTCATCATCGGGAAGAGTTGAAAGAATCTTTTTAACATCATACCAATTATCATACTCATAAAGCTTGACGGTATCATCAACTGCAACCGAAATATCAGCATTGCCGTTATTGGTGATTTCATATCCGATAAAAGGCTCTTCTGCACTTGTTGCAAAATCCTTAACCGAAACTGACACACCGTCAATATTTGATGATGCAAAATATTTATCATTTGCCGAAGAATAGAACTTCTTCGCTTTTTCTTCGTTTTCAACCCAGAGTTCGGGGGCAATTTCTTTTCTGATTATCTTCTCTGCAATATCGGAATGGAAGCCTTCTCTGATTGAATCAGCATATCCCGCAACCCTTGTTGCTTCCCAAAAATCTTTGGTGATATAGCTGCCGTTTTCTATTTCAAAGGTTATAACGGTGGGATTTTCGCCGCCTCTGTAGGGCAATGCCTCTTTACCGAAAGCAAGATACTCGGTGTATGCGGCAATAAGATAAACCTTAACTGTTTTCTTGCCGTTTTCTTCAATAAGCTCTGCTCTTAATATTTCGTGATTTTCAGAAGCAAAAGTGCCTTTTTTATATCTGCCGTCGGAATGCTTTATAACCTCTTGCGAAACCGCCTTTTCGAGTGCGGCATCAACGGTATATTCCGTTCCGTTAAATGCATTGTTATCTTTTTCGGGTGCTAAAAAGCAGATTGCCGCTATAATGCAAGCGATAACAGCAACAATAATTATCCAGAATAAAGGCTTTTTATAATTCATAGAACAGATTCCCCTTTTTTAAATTACTATATTAACTCTAACTAAATTGATTCAGTTTGTCAATAGCTTCAGAGGATTTACCTTTTATGAATATATCCCCATCCCCAATCACGGGAACTGCCTCTTCGTTTGCGGAAGGCTTGAATTTTTCGGGTTCAGATGAATTCTTCGCATCAAAAATCATATTATCGCCCACAACATCAAAGACAAAAATATATCTTCCGTCATCGCTTTTCAGGGTTAATTTCTCTTTTGTAAGCTCATATTTTCCCTCACAGCGGTAACTGCTGTAAACCGAAGTAAAGAAGACAAATCTTCCTTCTTTTAAATTGATATAAGGTTTAATATATTCGTTACTGCTTTCAAGAGTATAAGTTACGGAGCCATCTGTCTTTTTCGCTTCGGTTGTAGGCTCCTCTTCGGAAATATCCGTGCTTGTGTCACCGATTGAAAAATCAATTATTATTTTTCCTTTGACGGCGGGATGTTCGGAATGAGAACGCAGGCTTGTTTCAAATCTGTACTGACCGTTACTCTCCATTTTGAACCACTCGAAAAGACATATTTCTGTTTTTGACTCTCCGGGTTTAACACGGATTTCCATAACATCAAACGACATATTCCATACCGGAACAATATCTTTTTCAAGCTCTCTCCAAATGCCGTTTTCATATTTGAGCATTCTGTTTGTCCATTCGAGAGTTATATCTTCCTTGCCGTTGTTATAAACCGTATATTCAAACTTCTGTTCGCCTTCAAAAAAGATGGTTTCAACATTAACCGTCGGAATATCACAATAAGCAAATGCATTTTCGTTTGCACCGCTGTAATGCAATTCAGCCTGCTTTATGCATTCGGATTGCAAATCGGCAAGGTCAATTTCATTGAGCACTCTGTCTGCCGCTTCAGGGGTAAACTTTTCTTTTATTGAATCGCCAAAACCTTCGCCGCTTTCCGCCTCCCAATACTCGGTGAGGACATATCTGCCCGTTTCAAAATCATAATCGAACGACATTTTAACGGGGCATCTGCTGCCGCTTGTAATTCCCGGTCTGCCGCCGAAGCATACGAATTCATAGTAATCAACCATAAGATAAACATCAACATATCTTGTGCGGGTTGTTCCGTCATAATCCTCAAAATCCTGAGTATGAAGAGCCTGATGCGCTTCGCAGGCAAAGGTGCCTTTGCCATATTTATCTTTGTTATATTCCATTATTGCTTCGGAAATTGCATCATCAAGTGACTGCGTTCTTTTAAAGCTGAAGGTTGCAATATCCATTCCATTTATAAGAACCGATTCGCTTTCATCAAGATTAACGGTTATTGTTTTTGTTTCTTCGTTGTTCCAAAGAACATTCTTGTTTAATTCAATGGTCAGACAGCCCGTCTGCAAATCGGTAACGGTAATCTCAAATTTTACACCGTTTATAAGCTTGCCTTTTGTTCCCGTTGTCACATCGTATCCGTATTGCTCGGTTTCTTTAGGAAACTGTGTTGTACCCTCAAAATTTTCTACCTTAACAGAAAGCCGATAGCCCAAATCATTATAATCACCGTTTCTTTTATCGGGGTTTGTTAAGAAACAAACCGAAACTGCAACGCAGGCAATAATTGCAACAATGATTATCCAGAAAGCAGGCTTTTTATAATTCATAACCCCTTTTATACGCTCTTTGATGCCGACCTCACCGAAAGCAAGCGGGCAAGCGGCGATTTTGCGGCGGTTGACCGCACAGTCAAGCAAAGCGGTTGCATATTCCTTACGGGCTTCGCCGTCCATCTGTGAAACAACCTTTTCATCGCACGCAACCTCAATATCCTTGCATAAAAGCACATAAGCTGCCCATACAAGCGGATTGAACCAATGCAAGGCAAGAACAACAAAGCCAAGCGGTTTAATCCAATGGTCACGGCGTCTGAGATGTGCTTTTTCGTGAGAGATAACATAGCTTTGAGTGCTTTCATCCATTCCGAAAGGAATATAAACAGCAGGTCTGAAAATGCCGAGAATAAACGGAGAAACTATTCTTTCACTCTGCCATATGTTATCACGGAGCAAAACTGCACCCGTTACGGTCTTTTTAACCCTTATGTAGCTTACTATACCGTAAAGCAATATTGCGATAATGCCTATAAGCCATATAGCAGAAGCAACCGATGAAATAATACTTTCGATATTTGGGGTTGCGGGAATTGTATGCATTTCTCGCTCTGCCAGATAATTGTTTATAGGCTCATCAAGAACACTTATTCCCGAATTCAGCTGCACTCCATAGGCTGCACCTGTTTCGGGTTTAATTGTTTTTGCACTCGGGATAAGGCTGAAAACGCTTTCAAAATCAAGAGGAACAAGAAGCCTTATACCCGCTATTGCCCAGAGAAAACAGATAAATTTACGGGGTATCTTTTTAAAAACAAAACGCAGAAGAATAACGGCAAGAATAAGATAACTTGCAGTTATGCTTATGTTTAAAAAGTCAAGAAAAAAAGCATCCATATCACTTGCCTCCTTGCTCAATAATCTGCCTTATCTCGTCAATCTCCTTATCTGAAAGCTTTCTGCTTCTTGCAAAAGCGGCAATGAAAGCGGGAATTGAGCCTTCAAACTTTTTTTCCATAATTTCATCAATTTCGGAAACCTGCGCCTCATCCTTTGAAACAAGTGAGGTTACAACGGTGTTTTCGTTTTTAACAACTCCCCTTTCGGAAAGTCGCTTTATAACCGTGTAGGTTGTTGTTTTTGACCAGCCGAGCTTTTCTTTGCACAAATCGGAAAGCTCTCTGCTGTTGATTGGCTCATTTTCCCATAGGATAAGACAAAAACGGTATTCGCTTTCAAAAATTTTGGGTGTTGACATATGTAAAATCCCCCTTCGTTTCATTCTAATGCATTAGTATAGTTTTATTCTAACCTGTTAGAACAGTTTTGTCAATATATTTGAACAAAAAAAGAACCGGCATAAAGCCGGTTCCTGATGATTCATTATTTTATGCAGTTTCTTTAAGCTCTCTTTCAAGCCAGATGCAACCGATATCCATTGCACTGTAAAGACCTTTGCGCTCTGCCTTCTTAACGATTTTGTCTTTCATTCTGACTGTGGGGTCTGTATTGACAAGCTGAACAACAACTCTGTCTGCAACCTCAATACCGTTAACGTTTCTTGTGCTGGTTATCTGCATAATAAGAACATAAGGGTCGCTCATATAGCCGTAATAAACGGTTTTGCCGTTTCTTACAAGCGGTCTGCCCTTATACATAAGAAAATCATTTTTCTTTGCCATAGAACTTCACTCCTTCAGCTTATTTTATTCCGAGATAGCACTTTACCATAGCCTGAAGAAGCTCATCTCTGTCGAGCCTTCTGACAAGACTGCGTGCGTTATTGTGCGTTGTTATATAAGTCGGATCCTCCGAAAGAATATATCCGACTATCTGGCTTATTGAATTGTAGCCCTTTTCGTTCAAAGCTTCATAAACTGCAAGCAGATTCTTTTTCATTTCAACTTCGTTTTCGTCTTTGATTGAAAATTTTATTGTTTTATCGGTCATTTCGGACACCTCCGTTCATTATATTATATAACACCTTTTAAAATAAAACAATGCTTTTTCGTAAAAAAATTGAATTATATTTTAATTATGCACGGAGTGAAACGCCGATTTTGCCGAGATTTGCGATAACGGAATCAATCCAGGTCTGAACCTCTTCCATTTCAAGAGTTCTGTCCATAGCCGAGAAAACAAGGCGAACAGTTAAGCTCTTAACCTCTGCGGTTTCATAGGTATCGATAACCTTTGCGCTTTCAAGCTCTGCAATTCCAAGGCTTTCCCAGCAAGCGGCAAGATCTGAATATTTGGTATCAGCACCGAGAACAAGTGAAAGGTCATAATAGGTTGACTGCTGTGTGCTGGGTTCACGGAACATAATTGAGTTTGCATCAATTGTGCTGAAAACATCCATATCGATTTCAAAGCAAACTGCTGCAGCGGTTTTATCAAGCTTTGCACGGTTTGAGGGATGAAGAGCACAAAGAGTGCCCACCTTAATGCCGTCAATAAGAATATCTGCTGTGTTTTTTGGATGCTGCCATGCGTGTGCGGGAGCAACCTTTGCATAGCCTGCCTTCTTCTGCTTGATATTGCCGATAATGCAGTTGATGATTTCAACAGCCTTGAGATATGCAGCCTTTTCGTTGCCGCTCTTATCGTAGATAACAGCACCGAGATGCTTTCTCTCGTTGCAAAGGCCGTCTGCAGTTACGCCGTCAACAACTCTGCCGATCTCGAAGATGCTGTATTTATCTGCGAAATCCTTGTTTTCCTGAGCCATAACAAGAAGAGTGGGAAGCATTGAGTTACGAAGAATACCGTTATCGGAATTTTCGATATTGAGAACCTTAACGTTATCCTCAACTTCGATACCGAGCTTCTTGAATTTTCTGCCGTCACACCAAAGATATGAATGAACTTCGTGGAAACTGTATTTCTTAACAAGAATATCCTTGATTTCTGAATCTTCAAGTCTTGCGTAATCGTTGGGAACGGGCTTGAGAGGACTGCTTGTTGTTGAAATGTTAAAGTTATCATAGCCGTAAATACGGGTGATTTCTTCGATGATGTCCGCTTTGATTGTAACATCCTTTGTTGCACGCCATGAGGGAACTTTTACGGTATAATTTCCGTTTTCAAAATCAACAGCAAAACCGAGAGCCGTGAGAGTCTTATTAATCTGCTCATCGCTGATGTCGATACCTGTGTAGCGGTCAACATATTTCTTATCGAATGAAAGTGAAATTTCGGGATACTTTCTTACATATTCATCGGTAAGCTTTGATGCAACTCTTGCACCGCTGTCAATATCCTTAACAAGCTTAACGAATCTGCCTACTGCATCAAGGGTAAGCTCGGGATCAAGCATCTTTTCATATCTTGCACTTGCATCTGTTCTGTGACCGAGTCTTGATGATGACTTACGGATGCTTACGCCGTCAAAGTTTGCACTTTCAAGCACTACGGAGCCTGTATCCTCAACGATTTCGGACTCAAGTCCGCCCATAATGCCTGCAATACCGACGGGTGTTTCGCCGTTGCAAATCATAAGGGTTTCTTCGTCAATATCTCTTTCAACGCCGTCAAGTGTTGTGAACTTTGTTTTTTCTTTGGGAGTTGTAACAACGATATTTTCGATTGCGTTGCCTGCAAATGCGTGAGTGGGCTGACCGATTTCAAGCATAATGTAGTTTGTTACGTCTGCAAGAAGATTGATGCCTCTCATTCCGCAGTAATAAAGGCGGATACGCATTTCAAGAGGGCTCTTATTCTTTGTGATGTTATCCATCTTGATGCAGGAATATCTGTAAACAAGGTCTTCTCTGCCGATTTTAACATCAACTTTTTCATCGCCGTCATATGAAAGGTCGCCCATTTCAAGGGGCTTAAGCTCTCTGCCTGCAAGTGCGGCAAGCTCTCTTGCGATACCGTAGTGACCCCAGAGGTCGGGGCGGTTTGTGAGTGACTTATTGTCAACTTCAAAAATTATATCGTCAATGGGGAAAACATCTTTGATGTTTGTGCCGTTTTTGAGTGAGGGGTCAAGCTCCATAATGCCCGAATGCTCATCGCTGAGGCCAAGCTCTCTTTCGGAGCAGCACATACCCTCGGATTCAAAACCTGCAACGGTTGCAATATTGATTTCGCCGCCGCAAACTCTGCCGCCGGCAAGAGCAAGAGCAACTTTCTGACCAACTGCAACATTGGGTGCACCGCAAACAATATTACAAACCTTTGAGCCAGCATCAACCTTGAGAAGATGAAGCTTCTTTGAGTTGGGGTGGTTCTCTACCGAAAGGATTTCGCCGACAACAACATTTTCAATATCGGCACCCTTTTCGATTATATCTTCAACCTCTGCGGTTGCAAGAGTAAAGCTTTCGATAAGCTTTTTGATATCCAGACCTTCAAGGTCAACATAATCTTTAATCCAGTTAATTGATACAAACATTTCTTATGCCTCCTTGCTTTCTTCGGGTCTGGTGTAGGATTCTTCGGTAAACTGCGAAAGTGATTTAAGACTGCCGCTGTTGAACACACGAATATCCTTAACTCCGTATGTCATCATTGCAAGTCTTGTCATACCGAGACCGAATGCAAATCCTATATATTTTTCGGGGTCAATGCCTGCAGCGGTAAGAACATTGGGATGAATCATACCGCAGGGGCAAAGCTCAAGCCAACCCGAATCCTTGCAGGAGGGGCAACCTTTACCCTTACAGATTGTGCACTGAATATCAAGCTCGAATCCGGGCTCAACGAAGGGGAAGAAACCGGGACGGAGTCTTACGGTAATATCCTTCTGGAAAACCTCGGAAAGCATTGTTTTCATAAAGTAGATAAGGTTTGAGATTGAAATATCCTTATCAACCATAATACCTTCCATCTGGAAGAAAGTATTTTCGTGGCAAGCATCGATTTTTTCGTTTCTGAAGCATCTGCCGGGGAAGATCGCTCTGATGGGGTTGCCCTGCTCAAGAGCCTTTGCATATTTGCGGAGAATAGTATTCTGCGCAGCTGAAGTATGAGTCTTGAGAAGCTGACCTGTGCTCAGATAATAGGTATCCTGCATATCTCTTGCGGGATGGTGCTTAGGAATATTAAGAGCCTCAAAGCAGTTATAGTCATCGGTAATTTCGGAATAATCCTCAATGCTGAATCCCATGCTGAGGAAAATGTTTTCAACTCTGCGACGTGTGAGAGTTATGGGATGATATGAGCCGAGGTCTGCGTCTGTGGGCATTGATTCATCATAGCTCTCTGCGCTGTCGATAAGCTTCTGCTCTTCAATAGCCTTAATCTCTTCGATTTTTGAAGCTATTGCGCTTTCAATAAACTGCTTTGTTTCGTTGATTTTCTGACCTGCTTCTTTTTTCTGGTCATTGGGAACATTGCGAAGCTCCTGCATAAGAGCTGCAACCGAACCTTTTTTGCCGAGAAACTCAATTCTGAGCTGCTCGATTTCGGCTGTTGCGGTTACGGCAGCAATTTTTTCTTCAAAAAGCTGCTTTAACTCAAGCGATTTCTGGGTCATTTTATATCAATCCTTTCATAATTTACAATAAAAAAGCCCTCATCATCAAACGATGACGAGGGACGAATTTACTCCGCGGTACCACCCTGCGTTCCCGAAATATCGGGCACTTAAATTGCCGTAACGGGGCAAACCGTTGAAGCCTACTGATATTTCAGCCTCACCGCTCCCGGGTGAACTTCAGCAAATTCTCACACAGCCCGCTTCCAGCCGATGACGGACATTCTCTGAATGCTAAAAAATGCTTACTCTCCCGTTCGTTGCGTTTTCATATTGCAAGATAGTTTAACATATTAAGTGAAATTTTGCAAGTATTATTTTATTTATTTTTAAATATAAGCAAAATTCAGCAAATTATTTAATTTTTATATTGAATTTTATTTTGTCAGGTGATAGAATATTTTTGTAAATTAAGTCAGGCTCTATGTCTGCACTTTCACTTTAACCGAAAGGATAATGCAACTATGGAATGTAAAATGATTCTCACTCAGGAAGAGCAGGATATTCTGGGCGGTTCCAAGGGCGAGGTAATGGCAAAGGTTATGAAAACCCTTGTTCTTTACGGCGAAGCTTTTGGCGCAACCAAGATGGTTCCCGTTGAAAGCACAATGGGTCACCTTGTTACAAGCTTCGGTCTTAAGGTTATGAAGCCCGTTTATGATCTTATGGATCAGCTCATCGAAGGCGGCGCTCTTTCACAGCAGAAATTCTCTGTTGACCCCAAACCCCTTGACCCCAAGGTTCCCGCAAATTTCCTTCAGAAGCTTATTTTCAATAAGTTTATGTACAGCATGCAGAACAGCTATGATGCACAGCTTTCAAAGCTCGGTCTTATCGACACCAAGTCATACACCTGCACATGCTATATGGACGAAGTAGGTAACGTTCCCAAGAAGGGTGAAGTTCTTTCATGGGCAGAATCCTCAGCTGTTGTTTATGCAAACTCCGTTCTCGGTGCACGCTGCAACAGAAACTCAGGCATCATCGAGCTTTTCGGCTCAATCGTTGGCAGAGTTCCCTATTTCGGTCTTGTTACCGATGAAGGCAGAAAGGCAACCTGGATTGTTGAAGTTAAAACAACCAAGAAGCCCGAAGCACAGATTCTCGGTTCCGCAATCGGTATGAAGGTTATGGAAGATGTTCCTTATATTAAGGGTCTTGACCAGTGGATAGGCACAGAGCTTGACGGCGACACCAAGGCATATCTTAAGGATTTCGGTGCTGCTACAGCTTCAAACGGCGCTGTTGGTCTTTATCACGTTGCAAACCTCACTCCCGAAGCAGTTGAATCAGGCGAAAGCCTTATCGCAGAGGGCGCACAGGTTTATGTTGTTGATGATGCAGAGCTTGCAAGAGTTCAGGCTAACTACCCCGTTATGTGGAAGGATAAGAACGCAACACCCAAGCTTTGCTTTGTTGGCTGCCCCCACCTTTCACACGCACAGCTTATCGAATGGACAGATAATGTTGCTGCAGGTCTTAAGAAGAACGGTCTCAAGAAAGTTTCAATCCCCACCGTTTTCACAGCTGCTCCCGCAGTTATCGAAGAGTTTGAGAAAACTCCCTATGCTGCAAAGCTTAAGGCAACGGGCGTTATCCTCAGCTATATCTGCCCGCTTATGTATATGAACAATCCTCTTTGCAAGAAGATGCCCGTTATCACAAACTCAAACAAGCTCAGAACATACACAACTTCACGCTACTACAGAAGCGAAGAAATTCTTGATATAATCACAAAGGAGGCAAAGTAAGATGAAACAGTTTAAAGGACGTCCCGTATGTGCAGGCTCATGCACAGCAACCGCTCTTGTTTCTCACGGCGGTTTCAACACACTTGCCTCTTTCCAGAACGCTCTTCAGTTCGGCGATAAGGAAGCAAAGTGCGGCGACCAGAACAATGCTGACCTTTACGGCAAGCCCATGGTAGGAACAGCACTCTGCCTTCCCCAGACAATCGGTTCAACAACAGGCGGTATGGTTCTCTACTGCGCAAACGTTATGAAGAGAAATCCCAAATGTATGCTTTTCTCGGAGCACATTGACTCACTTGCTTGTGCAGGCGCGGTTCTCGGTGCAGTTTGGGCTGAAGAGCCTATGGTTACAGTTGACTGCCTCGGTCAGGAATTCCTTGACTATGTTAAGGACGGAATGAAGATTACCGTTGCAGAAGACGGCACAGTTACAGTTGAATAATAAATTCATATAAGAAATGCCCCGACAGATGTCGGGGCATTTTGTTATTTAAGATATTCTTTTAATCTTTCAATACAGGCTTTGGCGTCTTTTATTCCCACATCATAAACCGCCTGCAGTTTTTCTGTGTCTTTTTCAATTCTGCTCAACTTAAGCTCTTCCGAAGGTCTGATAACAAATATTCTGCCTTCTTTTTCAAGCTTATCAACGATTTCAATCTGGCGGTTATACTCCGAATTTCTTTTATTCAGAGCTTCAATAAGCTTCGGATATTTATGGTAGAAGATTTTTGCGGGTGCCATACCCTTTTCTTCTTTGCGGTAATTGCCGTGCCTTGTTAAAACAACAACAATTTTTTCATATTCCATTTCAAGGATTTTTTCAATGGGAATGCTGTCGGCAATTCCGCCGTCAAGATATTTTTTGCCGTCAACCTCAACGGGTCTTGAAACAAACGGCAGCGAGCCCGAGGCACGCAGAGTATCCATTTGTTCCGCAAGGTCGGTAAGCTTGATATATTCGGGTTTGCCTGTTTCTATGTTTGTTACAACACAGTAAAAATCCTCGGGAGTTGACATATAAGTTTCATTATCAAATATATCGAGCTGTGTAGGAATTGTTATGTAGCAGAATTCTCTGTTGACCAAATCTCCCGTTGTGATAAGCGAATAGAGGCTCATATAGTTTTTATCGTTAACATATTTGAGATTATACCGCAGAGTTCTGCCTCTCTGGCGCGATTTATAGTTCGTGCTGAAAAGTGCGCCCGCAGAAACTCCGAGAATGCAATCTGTTTCAATGTTTTCATCAAGAAAAACATCAAGCACACCCGCAGTATAAAGCCCTCTCATTCCGCCGCCTTCAAGCAGAAAGGCGGTTTTTTTACCGTTATTCATTATATACTACCTTCTTTTTCAGAACTCACAGATTTTGTTTACAATGAATTTTGAATCGCTGTAGGTTTTTGCACCCGATTCAAAAATTCCCGCAGTCTTACCGTTCATATCATCAATACCCTCAAGCATAGGCGGAACGCATCTGTTTTCTGCTCTGTCTGCCTTTTTCAAGTGATATGCGGGAACCTTTTCGCCCTGATAGTCAAGCTCAAAATCCGCCTCTTCTTTGGTTACATCGTTGTATATTTTAAGATATGAATTATTATTTCTGCCAAATGAGGTTGCAAGAGCAAAACTGCCGTTTTCAAGCCTTGCAAATCCCTGAACGCTATTGGGGGTTGTAAGCACAAAATCAGGCACGCTTATTTCTTTCTGACCTTTTATGAAATCAGAAGAAATATCGCTGAGTTTATATGCGTTGCAGCGGCTGTAGGTTGTTTCAAAAAGTGAAATTGCCATATGGTGTGATACATCAGTATCATAACCGCCGTCTGCATCATAAACATAGAATTCGCCCGCATAAAGGTATTCACCGTCGCTGTTGATATATGAACATTTTACATCGGTGAGAATACTTGTTATAAGATAAATATCTCCGCCGTCAGGTGCGAGAGCAAGCTCTGCGAGAGTTAATCTGTAAATTCTTGAGCCGTGGCAAAGATAGAAGAACACGCCGTCCTCGGCAATACCGCCCGCATGACCCGTGAAATCTTCACCGTCTGACTTTTTGAGGTTAACGGTTTTTATTCTTTTGCCGCTTTCGGCATCAACGATTGATACTATTGATGCTTTTGTTTTGTGGTAATATGAAATAAAATAGCAATCGGTTACTTCGCTGTAGCAAAAGCCCTGCGGAACATAACCGTTTTCGGTTTCGGGAATATCACAAAGCTCGGTATATTCACCATATTTCTTACCTTCAAGATTGCTTCTTAAAACTCTGGTTATTGTTTCAATATAACCTTCTATTGTTCTTCTGAAATTGCTCACGCCGCCGTTTGCAGCCGCATAAGCATTGATTGAAAAACAAGAAAACGCAATTATAAAGCAAAGCAAAAGCGCTGATATTTTCTTTATTTTCATATTTCTTCTCCTTATTTAAAAAGACCGCCGTGTAAAACACCGCGGCCTTTTGATTTTAGTCAAGATTTCCTATTTTTCTGATTACCGATACGCAATCGTCATAATCCATAATCTTCGGAACGGGATAAAGAGGATTACCCTCACGAAGTGCTCTCTTTGCAATTGTGGGAATATCCTTTTCCTGAATTTCAATATGTTCGGGAATATTGAGAAGCTTATTCATTTCTTTTATTTTGGCAATGAAAAGCTTTGCTTTTGCGGCTTCATCCATACCCGCGGTTTCAAGTCCCGCAACATCGGCAAGCTCTGCAAGCGATTTATATGCCGATGCTCCGAAATACTCAAGAACATAGGGAAGAATTACTGCATTTGCAAGGCCGTGAGGTGTGCCGTACATACCACCGAGATTATGTGCAATGGCGTGAACATAACCTACATAAGCTCTTGTGAAAGCAATACCCGCAAGATATGATGCTTCAAGCATATTTTCTCTTGCCTGAATATCCTTGCCGTTTTCATAAACTTTAAGGATATTATCAAAAATCATTCTTGTTGCTTTTCTTGCTGCCTGAGCTGTGCCCTTGGTGTTGCTGTGGCCGATATAAGCCTCAACCGCGTGTGTAAGAGCATCCATACCGGTTGTTGAGGTTATGTGAGGGGGAAGTCCTAAAGTAAGCTCGGGGTCAAGCACCGCGTATTTGGGGCGGAGTACGGGATCCTGAAGAGCATATTTTTCGTGAGTTCTGGGGTCTGAAACAACGGCTGCAATGGTTGTTTCGGAGCCTGTGCCCGCAGTTGTGGGAACGGCATAGATTGTGGGAAGCTTTTTGAGAATCTTGAGTGTTCCTCTCATCTTCTGAACGCTGGTTTTGGGTCTTGCAATTCTTGCAGCCGCAACCTTTGCACAGTCCATGGGTGAACCGCCGCCGAATGCAACAACGGCAGAGCAGTTGTTATCAACATAAAGCTGTCTTGCTTCTTCAATATTATCAATTGTAGGGTTGGGCTGTGTTCCGTCATAAACCGCATATTTTACCCCCGACTTATCAAGTCCTTCAAAAAGACCGTCGAGAAGATGAAGCCCCATAAGACCTTTATCAGTTACAACAAGAACGCTGTCGTGTCCGTTTTTCTTAACAACCTCGGGAAGCTTTTTAACACTGCCTGCGCCTTTAACGAGTTCAGGCTCTTTCCAATTAAGAAAATTAACTGCAACTCTGAAAACGCCCTGATATGTTCTGCAATATGCCTTATACAAGGTTGATGCTGCCATAAATATTTACCCCTTTTCCAATTCGGCAAAGCCGCATATTTTTACCAATTGATTATATCACAACATTCAGGAATAAGCAACACTAAAAATACTGTTGAAAAAAAACTTTATTAATGTTATAATTAGAATATTAAGTTTAAGAAAGGATTTCTCATATGCAGAAAATTACCACTTTCGGAAGAAAATTTATTGATGCCGATGGCAGACAGCGTATTTTCAACGGAATAAATCTTTGCGATAAAGGATATAACCCCTCAGAAGATGAAAGAAGAATATATGAGGTAGATTTCAGCGAAGAGCTTATTTCAAAACTGAGCAAAATGGGATTTAACATTGTCAGACTCGGTATGACATGGGATGCAGTTGAACCCGAACCCAATAAGTATAATGAAGAATACCTTGACAAGATTGAAAAGGTTGCTGATTTATGCCACAAATACGGAATATATTTCTATCTTGATATGCATCAGGATTTATACTCGGGTGCTCACGAAACAGCAGGCGACGGCGCTCCTCCCTGGGCTTGCATAACCGACGGCGCAAAGCTTCAGAAAACAAAGCTTGTTTGGGCCGAAGGTTATTTCTGGGGTAAGGCTGTTCACAGAGCATTTGACCATTTCTGGGCAAACGATAAAATCAACGGTGTGCCCATTCAGACATATTATTGCAATATGTGGAAGCACGTTGCGGAAAGATTCAAAGACCATCCCGCACTTTTCGGATATGATTTGCTCAACGAGCCTTTCCCCGGCACAGACGGCGGCAAGGTTTTCAGAAAGCTTATTGCAGGCGTTGCAAAAACCGTTATTACCGATAAGCGTTGCAAAAAGTTATGGATGATAAAACAGCTTATCAGCGGAAATGCCATTAAAGTTCTTGAACCCTTCAGCGATCCCGACCTTTTCAGAAAAGCAACAAGCGGCGCTGATGACATTATCAAGAAGTTTGATACCGGTTACTATTCACAGTTTATCAACCGCACAGCAAAGGCGATCCGCGAGGTTACCGATAACGGTATTATAATAATGGAAAACAGCTATTATTCAAACCTCGGAATCCCTTATTCTACTCCCGTTGTTAACTATGACGGAAAGCAGGAGAAAAACGTTTGCTTTGCGCCTCACGCATATGACCTTATGGTTGATACTCCCGCATATAAATATGCAAGCAACACCAGAGTAGGCTCAATATTTGATGAGCACCGACGCTCACAGGAACGCCTCGGCATTCCCCTTCTTGTTGGTGAATGGGGCGGCACCTCAGAAGGTACCGACTGGCTTTTCCATATCAACTATCTTCTCGATAAATTTGATGGTTATCAATGGGGTCACACATACTGGGCATATTATGACGGTTTGCTCAACGACCCGATTATGACCTCGCTTCACCGCACATCGCCCGTTGCTGTATGCGGAAACATAATAAGATATGCCGTTGACAGAGAAAACGGTGTTTTCACCCTTGAATATGAACAGGACAAAGAATATAATTCACCCACCGAAGTTTATATTCACAAAGCATATAAAGCAATTGAATGCACAGCAGAATATACTGTTGAACCCATCGAAGGAACAGATGCATCAAGACTTTATATTAACGGAACTCCCGGAGTACATAAACTCAATATAAGATTTTAACGTTAAAGGCTGCATCATACGATGCAGCCTTTAGAGAATTTTAAATAAATAGTGATTTCATTTTCGGAACGGAAGCCATCGACATTATTTCTTCGCTGCCGACAATGAGATGGTCGGCAAGTTTTATACCAACACCGCGGAAAAGAGTGTTGAACTCATCGGTCATTTTTATATCTTCTCTTGACGGTGCAGCAATACCGTTGGGATGATTATGAGCGAAAATAACGGTATCGGCATTGTTTCTGAATGCAGCTTCAAGCACCGTTCTTTTTTCAAGAGTGATGCTTCCGATTGTACCTTCGCCAAGTTTGCAGCAATTAATAAGATTACCAACCGCATCAAGACAAAGCATATAGAACACTTCATTTTTACAGCCGTAAAATTTTGATGTTATATACTTCTTCACATCTTCGGTGTCATAAAGGGTAATTTTCTTTGCTTCATTACCTTCAATATATTTTCTGCAAATGCCGGGAATCATCGAAATAAGCAGAGCCGAACTTTCACCGATTCCCTCTACATCCATAAGTCTTTCATAGGATGCATCAAAAACCGCATTAAGCGAACCGAAGGCATCAATAAGTTTATGTGCAAGTTCATTTGTATCTTTTCTCGGTATTGAATAAAACAAAAGAAGTTCAAGCAGATTATGGTCAGGCATACCATCAACGCCCGCTTTGCGGAAGGTTTCTCTGACCCTTGCTCTGTGGTTTTCATGAGGATTATTTTTTGTTTCTTTCATCTCAGAATCTCCGTCGGAATATTTTCTGAGATTATATTATCACATTTATTTAATTTTGAAAAGACATTTTTTATTCGGAGAGATAAACAGTGAAAAGTTTTGTTATTACCAAAAACGATTCAGGTCAGCGTCTTGATAAATTTATAACAAAAGCCGTGCCTGCACTTCCGCAAGCATTGCTGTATAAATATATCAGGACCAAAAGAATAAAAGTCAACTCCAAAAGAGGCGAAATATCACAAAAGCTTATGCCGGGTGACGTTATTGATATGTATATCAACGATGAATTTTTTGCGCCTGTCAAAAAGCACTATGATTTTCTTGCAGCTTCAGGAAAACTTGATATTGTTTATGAGGACGAAAACATTCTTTTGCTTGACAAGAAAGTCGGTCTGCTTTCTCACCCCGACGATAACGAATATGTTGACACATTGATAACAAGAGTCAAACGTTATCTTTACGAAAAGGGTGAATATAACCCCGATGACGAAAACTCTTTTGTTCCGTCTCTTGTCAACAGAATCGACCGTAACACAGCGGGAATTGTTATTGCTGCAAAAAATGCAGTAAGCCTGAGAATACTTAATCAGAAACTCAAAGACAGAGAACTTGAAAAATATTATCTTTGCGTTGTTCACGGCATTCTCAACCGAAAAAGCGGCACTCTGACAGGTTGGCTTTCTAAAAATGAAAAGAAAAATCTGGTTAAAGTTTTCAAAGAAGAAAAACCCGGAACAAAGCAGATAAAAACAAAATATAAGGTTTTGAGCGAAAAAGAAAATCTCAGCCTTGTTGAAGTTGAACTGCTTACCGGCAGAACCCATCAGATAAGAGCCCATTTTTCAAGCATAGGTCACCCCCTGCTTGGTGACGGTAAATACGGAAACAATACACTCAATAAGCCACTCGGTTACAAAAAACAGTTTTTGTGTTCATACCGTCTGAAATTTACTTTCACCTCTGATGCAGGAGAGCTTAATTATCTTAACGGTAAAAGCTTTGAAGTTAAAAACGTTTGGTTTAAGGATGAATTTCTGAACGGAAATCTTTAATTATTTGTTAATAAAAACAAACTGCACATAAAATTTTATAAAAAAGCTTGTAAAATTAATAAAAATAGTATAATATATATACATTGTGCCGATTTTGTTCGTCGGCAACTATTAAATAAGTAAAGGAATGAACAAGTAATGGCAAAAAACGAAACCACTAAAAGCAAGGCCGAAATTTACCGTGAGGAAAGAAAGGCAAGAATTGCTAAGGCTGCAAAGCAGAATGCAAAGAGCATCGAAAAAAGAACTGCATTCGCAGCAATAGCAAAAAAAGTTGTTGCAATAGTTCTTGTTGCAGCTATCGTTTGCGGTCTCGGCTGGGCACTTATTGACAATCTCGGAGTTGTTGAAAAATACACAACCGCTCTCAAAGTGGGCGATACCAAGATTTCAACCGCTGAATTCAACTATTATTATTCAATGCAGTATCAGCAGACTGCATATATGGCTGATTACTACAAGCAGAACATGGGCTATGATATGGGCTTCAACTCTTCAGTTGCTCCCGATGAACAGAAAACCAAAGATGCAGAAGGCAATGAAATCACTTGGGCAGAACAGTTCAAGACCTCTGCTGTTGAACAGGCACAGTTCATCATTGCAAACTACAACGAAGCTGTTAAAGCAGGTCTTACCCTTACAGAAGACGAAAAGAATGAAATCAACGAAACAATTGAAAGCTACAGAACAAGCGCTGCAGAAAACAACTATTCTCTCAATGCATATCTCCGCGATTCATTCGGCGGCGGCTTCACAGAGAAGACCTTCAAGCATCAGCTTGAAATGGAAACTCTTGCACAGAATTTCTATAATGACAAGCAGACCGAACTTCTCAACGCAGTTACAGATGAAGAAATCAAAGCTGAATACGATGCAAACAAAAAGAACTATGATTATGTTGATGTAACATATTATACATTTGCATTCTCAACACTTACAGGTCTTGAAGGCGAAACAGAAGACGCTCTTAAGACAAGACAGCAGGAAGCTAATGACAAGGTTAAGGCTGAAGCTCAGGCTGTTTATGATAAAATCACAGATAAAGCATCATTTGTTACTGCTGTAAGAGAATACAAGAACAAAGACGTTGATGCTGAAAAGGCTGCAAAAGACACAGCTGATTACACAACAAACAGCAAGGCAACAAACTATTCAACACTTTCAGCTGCTATTTCAGAAGGCGGTGCAAACTGGGCTTACGATGCAGCACGAGTTGCAGGCGACAAGACAATTATCACAGCTGACAAGGCAGTTTATGTTGTTATGCTTGATAAGCCCGCTTATATTATGAACAGCGTTGACGTTCGTCATTGCCTCATTCAGTTTGATGCTAAAGACAGCAACAATGTAACAGATGAAGAAAAGCAGGCAGCTTATAAGACTGCAAAAGCTCTTTATGATGAGTGGCTTGCAGGCGAAAAGACCGAAGAAACCTTCAAGAAAATGGTAACCGAAAACACACAGGATGACGGTTCAAAGGAAACAGCAGGTCTTTATGAAGGAATCAGAATCAGCGACAGCTATGTTGAAGCTTTTGAAAACTGGTCATTTGACGATGCAAGAAAAGCAGGCGACAGCGGCATTATCGAAACAGATTACGGATATCACATTATGTATTTTGTAAAGGATAACACCGAAGATGTTGACTGGAAATATTCAATCCGTTCAAACAAGGGTAACGATGCTTTCACAGCATTTAACGATTCACTTATTGCTGAAGACGGTGAATATCCCGTTGTTGAAACAGAGCGTTGGATTAACTACACAGCAGATGAATTCTGTGCAAAAATCAAGAAGAACATCGCTTATTCATCACAGAATGCATAAATAAACATTCTATCCCCCGACCAACCGTCGGGGGATTATTCTCTTTACAATATAATTTTTTTTTGGTAAAATAAGATAAACAGAAAGGAGAAATAAAATATGAAAAAATTTATTGCACTTTTTCTCGCTATGATTATAGCGATGCAGGTTTCTGTTGTTTCTTTCGCATCGTTTGATGCAGACAAGCTGTCGAAAGCGGAATGGGACAGCATCTACAATTCTCTCAAGGATGAAAATACACTTCCTATGCTCTGCGTCGGCGCAGATGAAACACAGGTAAGCGTTGTATGGCACGCTGAAAAAAGCAAAGCAGATGCAAAGGTACGTTTTTCAAAATCCGCTTCAATGACTGATGCCAAAGTTTATACTGGCAACACAACTGAATCAGAAAATGAAAACCAGCTCGTATGCAGAGTTAACATCACAGACCTTGAGGAAAACACTACATATTATTATCAATGGTATAAGGGCATCGAATGGAGCGAGGTTTGCGAATACGAAACAAAAGACTTTGATTCCCACAAGGCACTCGTTATCGGTGACATTCAGATCGGCGGACAGACCGAGGATTCAGCCAAACAATCTCAGGATGGCTTAACCTGGAACAACGTGCTTGCAGAAGCACTCACCAAGAACCCCGATATCAGTTATCTTGTTTCTCCCGGCGACAACACTTCTACAGGCAAAACCGCCGATGAGTGGCAAACTCTTCTTATGCCTCCCGTATTAAGAAATCTGCCACTTGCCCTTGCAATAGGCAACCACGACAAAAAGGGCATGGCATATAACTATTATACTAATATGCCCAACGAATTTTACGGAAAACATTTTGAAGGTCTTGACCGTGATTTCTGGTTCAGACACGGCGATGTTCTTTATCTTGTGTTTGATGCAACTTCAGCATCCGCTATGGACCATATGGCAATGGCAAAAGAAGCTGTTGAAAAGAATCCCGATGCAAAATGGCGTATAGGCGTTATGCATCAGGCGCTTTTCGGACCTTCGGTTTGCGCTTTCAGCATGGAAACACAAATTCTTCTCAACGCCGTATTCACTCCCATTTTTGACACATATGACGTTGACCTTGTTCTGACAGGTCACAGTCATATGCAGGGCCGCTCGCATTTCATGTATGAAAGCATGACCATCGGCAAAGCAAAAAGCGGCAAAACATACACTGACCCCAAGGGCACGGTTTATCTTAACACAAACGCTATCTGCGACCAGAACAGCTTTGAAGAATATGAAATGCTTAACCTGAACTATGTTGCATACAGCTTCGGTAAAAATGATGTAACAACATATACCGTGCTTGACTTTGATGGCGACACAATGAACATTGAAACCAGACGCGGAGATAACAGCGAGCTTCTTGATTCGCTTACAATCAAGAAAACAGATGATGATCATAACGATAATTCGCTCCTTAAAAAGTTCCACAGACTTCTTTATAAGGTTGTTGAAGTTTTAGGATATATATATCTTGAAGGCGATAAAATAACCGTTGCAATCAGAGGCGGTCACTTCTAAACAAAAAACTCGGTACAGAATCTGTACCGAGTTTTTTATTTTTTAATCAATGTTTTAATAACCTTGCCTGCAACGCCTGCAGCAGTTACCGCCGCACCTGCAAGCACAGCATATTTCTCTTTTTCTTTATCATCTGCATCCCAGAAATAACGAAGCTTTGAGCCGACTCCCCTGCCGCATAAATCGGCATAGTTGAAGAAATATGTTACATAATCTTCGGGTTCTCTCTCGTCAATTTCAAAAATGCGGACACCTCTTGTTTCATTGCCGTAGCAACGGAAAGATGCGCACGAGGTCTGAATAAAGTTAACACCTTTATATTTACCCTCAAAGAGATTTGCGTGATCGTGGCCCGTTACAATACCTTTTACATCGCCACATTCAAGCACGGCATCAAAAAGTCCGTTTGACTCTTCAAGAATTGAAGGAGTTTCAAACATAACTCCCCTTGCACATTCAGGATTGAGTCTGCACCAGCCAAGTTCGCGGCTGTTAACCGCACCCGGTGCATCAGGGCTGCACTTTTCAATAAGGTTCATTGTTTCAGGCAGAGGAATATGCAAGAACATAAGCGAGGGAACAGATTTTCCGCCGTTTTCCTCTTTAAGCTTTGCAGAAGTGTTTTTATACCACTCAACAGTTTCAGGCTTAACCTCCTGAAAACATTTATCAAGTGCCTTATTATACCATGCACTGTCAAGCATCCAGAGGTTGAAAACAAGCTTTTCTCCGTCTGATGACATAATGGGAATGTTATAAGTATCACAGTCAACCTCAGGATTATCCTTGTTCATTGGAAGACACATTGAATAGCTGCGGAAGATATCCGCCTGCTCTTCTTTTGAAACAAGGTTCATATCATCGTGGTTGCCGTAAATCATTGCAAAGGGAATTCCCCTCTTTTCAAGCGGCTCACAGATATGAGCAATTGAATCACGCATAATCTCAAGGGTTGCCTGCTTGCCGCTTGCAATCTGCTTTGAGCCGAATCTGGCATCAAGCAGATGGTTGCCGAGAATGTTATCGCCCGTAAAAAGAACAAGGTCGGGCTTTAGCTTATCATATGCATTGTCAAGCATATTCACCATTGCCTTGCGGACATATTTCATATCCTGGGTATCGCTGACCTGCATAATTCTTATTTTTCCCGTTGGGCTGAGTTTTATTGAATTGGGATTATTCATTGAATATCACCCGCTTTAATTTAAGATTTTGAACTTTCCGATTATCGGCAATTCTTTCGCTTCGCCTTTAATCGCATTAAGAACACCGACAACAATAAGCAATACTCTGAAAATTGAAATTGCGGCGCCTATTATCCAACCTATATACGGAATTAATCCCGCCACATAGCTGAGCAAGCTGAAAAGAAACAGAATCAGACCCTGGTTTGTGTGGTAACGCGCAAAGGGCGATTCTTTTGCAACAAACAACGGAATCATAACCAAAACTCCGAGGTAGGCAACTGCTGCCATAAGCTTATTTTTTGCTATATCTTCGGGCGAAAAATCCGCTGTTGTGTTGGTTGTGTTTGCAAAATTTTTAAAAGCTTCTTCTATTCTTGTTTGTGTCTGTGTTTTGTTATCGGATTCCGATACACTTAATTTTGCGCCGCATACAGGGCAAAATTTTGCGTTATTTTCGATTTTTGCTCCGCAGCTTTCACAATATTTCATATTATCACACCTCGGGTGATAAACCTCTTTCTGCAAGGAACTGTGACTTTGCGGGAACAACAAAAATTATGCCGTTATCGATAATTTCAAATGAAGTGTCGGTAACATATTTTGTTTCGCCGTCAACATTAACCGCAGCGGGCTTATCGCTGTGAATGGTGAGCTTTCTGCCTCTTTGGAACATAGTTATATCCCAGTCAAGGTGCTCGCCTCTTTTATACTTATTAAGAAGAGTTACAAGCTTTGCTCTTGAAACGCTAGCTTCAACAATAACAAAATCAAGCAGATTATCATCAGGCTGAGCATTGGGTGCAGCCTTGAATCCGCCGCCGTACCAACGCGAATTTCCGCAGAAACAGAAAAGGCAGTCTTTGGTAAACGGTTCCTGATCATCAATTGAAACAGTAAATCTGTTTTTGAATTTTCTTGCAATGGCGTAAAGACAGCCAAGATAATAAGCGCCTTCACCTGTTACAAGCGGGAACTTTTTAATCTTGCCCTGCATTGCGCAAACTTCGGCATCCATACCCATTGAACACTGATTGATTGCAATTTCGTTGCCGCATTTAATAACGTCAAGCGAAACAGGAACACCATTGATTACATCCTCAAGCACCATAAATTCTTCTTTGGTGCCGAAAAGTCGGATAAAATCATTACCCGAACCAAGAGGAATAACCGCAACCTGAACATTGGGATATCCGAACGCACCGTTAACAACATCATAAAGTGTGCCGTCACCGCCGCAAGCGTAGAATCTGATTTCTTCGCCTGTTCTTGATCTGTTATCAACAAACTCTATTCCGTCGCCTTTTTTCTCTGTAACATAGATTTCATAATCAAGATCATACTTTTTGCATACCCATTCAATTTTGGGTCTGATAAAGTCAAGTGCCTTTCCCTGACCTGCCGCAGGATTAATAACAAAAATATGTTTCATTTTATTCTTCCTCTCTGCCTGATTTTATTTGTAATACATAAATAACTGACATTTAATCATGCCGTTATAAAGCTTTCTTCGTTTATCGGCTTTTCTGCCGAATGCTTTTTCAAATTCCTCGTCGGGGCTTATTATGCTGTATGACCAACCATGTTTCTGTTCAAACACCTTGCCCATATCTTTATAAATTGCCTCGCACTCTGTTAAATCAAGAAGTCTTTCACCGTAAGGCGGGTTGCAAATAAGAGTGCCTCTTTCTGATTTGGGAGCAAACTTCTTAACATCTGCTACCGAGAAATTAACCAAATCCGCAACGCCTGCTCTTTGCGCATTGAGCTTTGCAATTTCTATTGCCTTGGCATCAATATCCGAACCGAACGCTTCAAAATCATTGGGCTCACGCACAAGACTTTTTGCACGCTCTCTTTCTTCTTCCCAAACATTTCTGGGAATGCAACCGAATCGCTCTGCAGAAAAACGTCGATTAACTCCGGGAGCTATGTTTGCCGCCATCAATGCACCCTCGATAATAATTGTTCCCGAGCCGCACATAGGGTCATAAAGCTTATGATACGGTCTTAAATGCGAAAGGCTGCAAAGCGCCGCCGCAAGTGTTTCCTTGATAGGTGCTCCGTTAGCATCAAGACGGTATCCTCTTTTGTGAAGACCCATACCTGAAGTATCAATAAGAAGAGAAACCTTATCTTTCATTATTGAGAACTGAATCTGATGAATCGGACCCGTTTCTTCAAACCATTCAATGCCGTATTTTGATTTCATTCTTTCAACAACCGCTTTTTTGATAATTGCCTGACAATCGCGTGTGCTGAAAAGAGCTGAATTTATTGAATAACCTTTAACGGGGAATGCATCAAGTGAGCCAATCCATTCTTCCCAGGGAAGAGCTTTGGTTCCCTGAAAAAGCTCTTCAAAGGTTCTTGCTTCAAAAGAACCAACAAGAATCTGCACTCTTTCTGCAAATCTTGAGCAGATATTAACTCTTGCAAGAATGTTTTCGTCTCCGCTGAAAAGCACTCTGCCGTTTTCGGCAACAACATTTTCAGCTCCGAAATCTTTCAACTCACCTGCTATAAGGGATTCTATTCCCAAAAGGCACGGTATAACAAAATTAATCTTCATTAACTTCTCCATTCATTTAAAAAGGCGGGAACCGTTTCCGATTCCCGCCGCTTCCTGTTTTATAATATTGACAAGCGGCCAATCTTATCATTCAACTTCAGGTGTGATAAGTCCGTATCCGCCGTCATTTCGCTTATAAACAACGCTTACATCACCGCTTGCTTCATCAAGAAAAACATAGAACTGATGCCCTACAAGGTTCATCTGAAGAATTGCTTCCTCAACCGACTGCGGTTTAAGAGAAACCGTTTTTCTTCTTACAAGCTCGAATTCAACTTCCTCTGCAACTGACTCTTCCGCCTGCGCAAAGGCATCAAAATTGCCTGCACGCAGCTTTTTTTCAAGTCGCGTCTTGTTTTTGCGAATCTGTCTGATAAGAGTATCAACACACTTATCAAGCGCTTCATTCATATTCTCGGCTCTTTCCTGAGCTCTGAAAATCATTCCGCCGTTCGCAACGGTGATTTCAACGGTTTGCGATGACTTCTCAACAGTTACCGTTATTTTAGCTTCTGCCTCAGCTCCGAAAAACTTCTCAATTTTGGTAAGCTTTTTTTCGGCGTGGTCTTTAAAGGACTCTCTGGGCGAACACTTTCTACCTGTAATTGTGATTTTCATACAGTCATCTCCTTTATATGCTTTTGAAGAATTGCCTTTCTTCAATTATAGTGTAGCACATATAAACAAAAAAATAAAGTGTTTTTTGGAATTTTTAAATATTTTTAACAAAAACTCCATAAAGTCGATAACCATATGCAATATTCAGTTTTCAGATTACCGCCGTTTTATGTCTTGTTACATGGCAACCGACATTAACAGCAACGGGCAAGCCCGCTATATGAGTGGGTTTTGCTTCTATCGCAACGCTCAGAGCGGTTGTTTTTCCGCCGAAACCCTGAGGTCCGATATCAAGCAAATTTATTTTTTCAAGAATTTCATCTTCCATTTCAGAATAGAATTCATCCTTGTTTTTTTCGCTTACATTTCGGCAAAGCGCTGTTTTTGCAAGAAGTGCACATTGCTCAAAAGTGCCGCCTATTCCTATTCCCAGCACCATCGGAGGGCAAGGATTGCTGCCTGCGGTTTTTACGGCCTGAACAACAAAATCGATAATATCTTCTTTTGTGGCAGAAGGAGTGAACATTTTTATGCAGCTCATATTCTCGCTTCCGAAGCCTTTGGGAGCAACCGTTATTTTAACCTTATCGCCTTCAACAATCCGTGTGTGAAGAACTGCGGGAGTATTGTTGCCTGTATTGACTCTTCTGAGAGGGTCTTTAACAACCGAGCAACGAAGGTATCCTTCTGTATAACCTGAGGCAACACCACTGTTCACGGCATCCTCAAAGCTTCCGCCAATCAAATGAACATCCTGACCGATTTCCGCAAAGATAACCGCCATCCCAGTATCCTGGCATATGGGAATATCAAGCTCTCTTGCCGCATCAAGATTATCCGAAAGCGATTTCATTATGTTTTTGGGCAGCTCGCAGGTTTCACAGAGAGCACATTCTTTGATTCTTTCTTCAAGGTCTTCGGGCAAAAATTTATTAGCCTGAATGCACAGCTCTTTTATTTTTTCTTTAATAACACTTACATCGAGTTGACGCATAAACGAACCTCATCTTATAAAAAAACGGGGGCAATAACCCCCGTTGAAAAATTTAAACTTAACAACACGGATTAAACTAACGGCGCGCGTTAATTAATCTTATTGTCTGGAACCGCCTCTGCGTGAATAACCGCCGCTTCCTCTTTTTGAATCGCTTGCACGCTTAAGGTCTGTCATTTTCTCATCGCTCACCTGCTTAAAACGCGCCATCATATCTTCAAACGACTGCTTCTCGCCCGCTGCGGGTGCATTGGATTTCTGTCCGTTCCAAACATTGGGTGCGGGGCGTCTTTCACTTCTGGGCTTTGCGGGTCTCTGGGGCTTCTGCTCCTTGGGCTGCTCATTATTAAGCTTTCTGATTGAAAGACTGATTTTGCCCTCGGGGCTTACCGAAATAACCTTTGTTTTAACTTCCTGGCCAACGGTAAGATGCTGTTTGATATCCTTTACATAATCGGAAGCAACTTCTGAAATATGAATCATTCCTGTTTTGCCGCCTTCGATTTCAACAAAAGCTCCGAAATCCGTTAAACCTGTTACTTTTCCGCTGACTATTGTGCCTTCTTCGATTTGCATACGTTATGTAGATCCTTCCATGAAAAAATATAAATATATTATGAAACTGCAAAAACAGTTTTATGACACAGCTGCGGAATCGTAATAAACTCTTTCTTCCGGCATTGCGTAGCCGTATTTTTCTCTCGCAATACGCTCGATATAATCCGCCTCATCGCCCTTTTCAATAAGCTCTGAAAGGGCTTCATTTTCATTTATCTGGCTTGTATATTCCGATTCAAGCTCGGCAATATAACGTTCCTGCTCTTTTGCCTCAGCTCTCAGGCTGATTATTGTTGCAATAAAGATGCTTGAAACAAGAAAAAGGGCAATCAACGCAATATAGCTGAACTTGTGTTCTTTGTTCACTTTAATTTTTTCAGACATATGTTAATCCCTCTGTTTTTTATTATGGGAACACTTATCAAAATAACCTATTAAATTATACACTATACCCTTACTCTTTTGCAAGTTAAATTTTGTTTTTTTAGCATTTTTTCTTATTATTTTTTTATTAATATTAATTATTTTACCATATAAAGCTTTTATTTTCTTAAAAACAGCATTAAACGGCCTGCACAGAAGCTTAAAAAATCCTCTTATTCCTTTTGAAACAAACCTTGAAACTCTTATTGCAACAGCTCCGAAAGAAAAATAATAAATAAGCCAGCCTAAAATTTCCGCAAAAATAACATAAAATCTTATTTTTCCGAAATCAACCGCCAGAATATAGCAAAAATTCAAAAAGGTGCACACCAAAAAATAAAGCAAATCCATAAAAAGCACAAAACCTTTTGAATCCGATATTATCAGGCGCACGGTTCTGAAAAAATCATAAAGAACACCAAGCAAAAATCCAAAGCCTACCGAAAGAAGAAAAATCCGAGTTTGCTCTGCAACTCCTTGAATATATACCATTATCTGAACACTCTGCTGAAAAATCCGCCGTTGCTGCCTGAATTGGAATTTTCTGAATAAATAAGTGCTGATATATCGCCCTCAACAGTAAGCTCACCCACATCAACACTCAGCTTGTTGATATGCAAATCCGAGCCTTTAACCGTTAACTCTCCAAGCTCTGTAAACACAACAACTGTTTCTTCGTCAAAGCTGTCAACATCCGAAACCCCTGAAACGGTAAGCAATCTTCTGCCTTCAAGAACAATATTATGAGGAATAACCGCGTTTCTTTTTTCTTCTGCCATATAAAAAACCTCCCTTTAGCATTTCATTTAATGATATGCTTTGGGAGGTTTAATTATAACGCTTTGAACATCAATGCGGCACTTTCTTTTGTTGCGTGCTCACTCACATTGAGAACTTCAAATCTGCTTGTGTTTGAGCCAAAGGTTATTTCAATTATGTCACCGACTTTAACATCATATGATGCTCTGGCAACCTTACCGTTGACGGTAACGTGCTTTGCATCGCACGCTTCGTTTGCAACGGTTCTTCTTTTGATTATTCTTGAAACTTTAAGATATTTATCAAGTCTCACTGAAACACTCTCCTAAATTAAGTAACCGCCGAAAATCGGCGGTTACTGTAAAAGCAAACTTATTTTGCAACCTTTGCCTTAAGAGCAGCACCTGCTTTGAAAGCGGGAACCTTTGTTGCGGGAACAGTGATTTCTGCACCTGTCTGAGGATTGCGAGCCTTCTTCTCTGCACGCTCACGAACTTCGAATGTACCGAAACCAACAAGCTGAACCTTGTCTCCTGCTGCAAGAGCATCTGCAACTGCTGCGAAAACTGCGTTAACAGCCTTTTCTGCACACTTCTTTTCAATTCCTTCGTTCTTTGCGATTGCGTTTACGAGTTCTGTCTTATTCATTTTTCTTACTCCATTCTTTTATTTTCTATATTACAAATACCATAAAGTATTCATATCCGATTTTTTGATTTCACTTCATCCCAAAGAGCATCCAGCTCTTCAAGCGAAGCTTCTTTCATATTTATTCCGCGCTCTTTTGCAAGCTCTTCAACCTCAACAAATCTTGCAAGGAACTTATCGCTTGCCGCAGTTAATGCCTCTTCTGCATCAACTTTTATAAAGCGGGAAACATTAACAACCGAGAAAAGAATATCCCCGAGTTCTTCTGCCATATTGAGAGAATCTTTATTCTCAATTGCAGCTTTAAGCTCGGCTGTTTCTTCGGTCACCTTATCAAGAGCACCCGAAACATCATTCCAGTCAAATCCAACATCAGCCGCCTTTTTCTGGAGCTTTGTTGCTCTCATCAGAGCAGGAAGCTCACGGGGCACGCTGAGCATTGAATCGCCCGTTGTTTTCTGCCCTTTGGTCTTGCGTTTGATGGCATCCCAATTATTGAGAACATCATCAACACCCGAAACCTTGACTTCTCCGAAAATATGAGGATGGCGCTCGATTAGCTTTTTGCAGACTCCGTCGGTTACATTGTTAAAATCAAACGCACCAGCTTCGTCTTCCATCTGTGCGTGAAAAACAACCTGCATAAGCAAATCGCCGAGTTCTTCGCACATCAGCTCTTTATCGTTTTTATTGATTGCCTCGATAACCTCATAGGTTTCTTCGATAAGATTTTTCTTGATGCTTTCGTGAGTTTGCTCGGCATCCCACGGACATCCGCCCGGTGCTCTGAGTACACGCATGATATTCAACAAATCCTGCATATCATAGCAATCTTTGAACTGAAAGTCAAGCATTTGAGCACCTCCGGGAAATCTTTTTTCTATTTTAACCTAAAAGTCCGTATTTTTCAAGGGTTTTTGCAATTTTTTCTCCTTTTGGCAAAACAATAACATCTTCTTTTGCAATTCCTTTGATAAGAAGAAGTGATGTTGCATAAACAACCGCTGCAAGACCGATTGAAATAACGGTTGAAACGGTGCCCATATTAAGAATGCTTTCTGATGTGTCAACAGGGAAAAGCTTGGTAAGAAGTCCGTTTGCGGCAAAAGCCGTGATACCGCAGAGAGCCGCACTTATGAAAGGCTTCACAAAAACAGATTTCCAATGAACTTTTACTTTTGAAATTTTAAGAAGAGATATAAGGTTGCACAATACAATTACAACATAGAAAAGGATTGTGCCAACAACCGCACCGTAAATGTTTATTTTGGGATTTCCTACAAGAATAAAGTTGCAAATAATTTTGCAGATTGCACCCACAACAACAGATTTAACGGGAATATCTGTTCTGCCGATAGCCTGAAGCATATTTGTTATGGGAGTTGAAATTGCCATTATACAGGTTGCAAAACCGTATGAGGCAAGAATTGGGGCAACAACGGGGATTGCATCGGAGCTTGCTCCTCTGCCGTAAAGAATTGTTAAAATCGGAGATGCAAGGGATGCCATACCGATACCTGCAGGAAGAGCAATAAGCATTCCTATTCTCAAAACTGTTTCTATTGTCGATTTAACGCTCTTTTTATCTTTTATTGCCCAAGCGGCAGCAAGCGCAGGAAGAGCACTTACGCCAAGCTGAATTGTTATTGTGGGCACAAGATTTTTGAAATCAAGGGAAGTGCCGTAAGCACCCCAGAGATATTTGACAACCTCTTCCATATTTGAAAGGTCAAGTCTTGAAAGGCTGACAGCCTCATTTATCGCCTCGGAATGCATACTTACAACAGTATTGAATCCTGTTTCAAGTGCGGTTGCAAGTCTTGTCTGAATTGTAACTGTATCTATAAGGTTGGTTATGTTAAGAATAAGAGCGCTGATAACCATAGGAATGGCAATCTTAATCATATCCTTTGCAATAACCTCACCCTGACGCGCTTTGGGTGAATTGACAAGCTGAACTCTGTCAAAACCGTCACCTTTAACTTTATAACAAATCATAAGGAATACGGTGCTTGCGATTGAACCTACGGTTACGCCCATTACCGCTGCCGCAGCAGCCCAGGGAACAATAACGCTGTTTGCTTCAGTAAGGCTTGTTACCTGATTACCGAAAACGGTGGCGGAAATGTTACCGCTTGCAAGCATACCGCTTTCATACTGACCCTCGCCGATGCTGATAACAATTTTTGAAAGAACAAGTCCGATTACAAGCTTACCCAAGGCTTCAACAACCTGCGAAATCGCGGTTGGAGTCATATTGCGAAGACCTTCGTAATATCCTCTGTAAGCCGACATAAAGCAGCAGAAGAAAATAGAGGGTGCTACACAAAGAACTGCAGGAAGGCTGTTTTTGCCCGCTACAAGAGCGCAATAAGGATATGCGGCAATAAGAAGAATAAGACTTCCTGCCGTGCCTACAATAATAAATATTTTTTTCGATACATTAAATACCGATCTTGCTTCACGGTAACGCTCAAGAGCCACATTCTCTGCAACCATTCGTGAAACCGCAACGGGCAGACCTGCCATTGAAATGGCAAATATAGGTGTGTAAACTTCATAAGCCGAATTGAAATATCCTCTGCCTACAATGCCTATCATATCGGTAAGAGGAATCTTGAACAACACGCCGATAAGCTTAACAAGAATTACGCCGAACATCAACATCATTGCACCGTTAAGAACGGACTGTTTCTTTTCCGAAGCCAAAAGGCTCACTCTCCTTTATTCTGAATATTATCCCGTAAACTCTCTTAACAGACAATCCTCGGGAAGAATTGAATAACTGATTTTTTCAAACATCTCGAGCTTGTTTATAAGCTCCGACGCTTTTTCCTGATAATGAACATCTTTTATTTCTTTAAGAAGATTTAGTGCCTCTGCACCAACAACACAAGGCTCGCAGGGGTGAAACGAATTAAGCTTTATATCCGCATTTTCTTCAAACGGGAAGAGATATTTATCCTCTCCCCTTGTAACGCTTTTCCATATATCAAAAGTGCCTTCAACGGGCATTGCTCTGAATTTGTAATCTCGGAGCATTCGTCTTAAAAAACGCAGATTTCTTTTTGAAAGAAATGAGTTTCCGTTTTCATCATAAACTCGCGAAGAAACGCTTACATAGATTTTGAAAAGACTCTTTTCTTCAAGTGTATCGGTAATTATCGGATTTAATGCATGAAGCCCTTCGATAATAATAACATCTTTTTCACAAAGAACGATTTTCTTTGCCGAATCGTGTCTTGTTCCCGTTGTAAAATCAAAAACGGGAAGAAGGCTTTCGCCCGTTTCAACAAGCTCACGCAAGCAATCGTGAATAAGCTCAATATCAAGAGCCTCAACACATTCAAAATCAGGCTCACCGTTTTCATCAACGGGATAGCCCTCGCTTCGTGTTTTGTAAAAATCATCAAGCGAAACGGTATAAGCTTTACCGCCGAGCCTTTCGATTTCTTTTGAAATCAAAGATGCCGTTGTTGTTTTGCCCGATGAACTCGGACCCGCAAGCATAACGATTTTTACATCTTTATTATTAAATATCTTTTTTGCCGCCGAATTAACCGATTTATGATAATTATCATTGCATTCACGGATAAATTCTTCGGGCTTTTCGGAAAGCTCCTGAATTATTTTTACAGTATATTCTTTCACCGCTGTCATAACATCACCTCCGGGGTGTAGTTTATATGAACCCCATAAAATTTAGTATGACAAATAAAAGCTCTTTATTCCGTTTTTGCGCTCCGTTATTTTATCGAAGCCCGAAATATATTCATAAGGGTATTTATAGTTGAAAATTCTTTCAACATTTGTTCCGCCCGGCTCGCAAAGCTTTGTTACTCCGCCCGCACCTGCGGCAAGCACCGTATGGCATTCTTCCATCATAAACACATTATAAAGGCATTCGTTGCCTTCAGTGCACCAACCTACATTTTCAAGGTTACCTACGCACTTGCTCTGACGGTACATATAATAAGGCTTATACATACGGCTGAGCGTTGACGAAGCATATTCAAGCATAGCCTTTGCTTCGTTGCCACCCGTCACCATTGCGCCCGAAGCATTGAGCTCGGAAGAGCGCTTGAGTGCCAGAGTATGAACGGTTATGTTTTCGGGTCTTAATGAAATTGCGGTATCAACGCTTGCCATAAAATCTTCAACCGTTTCCTCGGGCAAGCCCGCAATCAAATCCATATTTATGCTTTTGAAATCATAAGCTCTTGCAAGCTGATAAGCCTTTACCGCCTGCTCAACAGAATGCTTTCTGCCTATAATATCAAGCGTTTTCTGATTAAAGGTTTGCGGATTTATGCTTATTCTTTCAACATTATGAAGCTTTAATGCCCTTAATTTTTCGGGCGTAACGGTATCGGGTCTGCCGATTTCAACCGTATATTCACGCAAAGCCGATAAATCAAATCCGTTCTCAACCGAACAAAGAAGGCGGTCAAGCTGAGACGCTTCAAGCACACCCGGTGTGCCGCCGCCGAAATAAATGCTTTCAAGCTTAAGACCGAGTTCCGATGCGATTTTTCCCGTTAATTCAAGTTCCTGCGAAAGCATTTCAAGGTATTCGGGCAAAAGCTTTCTTGCACTCGGATTTGAAATTGAATGCGAAACAAAGGAGCAATAACTGCACCTTGTGGGGCAAAACGGGATTGAAACATAAAGACTGAACGAATTCTTTTCCGAAAGAGCAACTATCTTTTCTTCGGCAGCCGCAACCGTTGCCGCAAGATCTGCTTTTTCTTTGCTGACCAGCAAATCTTCGGTAAAATATCTGTGTGCCGCTTCTTCGCCCATACTCTCGTTAAGCCTTAACATCAGCTTTGAAGGTCTGACACCCGTAAGCACGCCCCAGGGCGGAGTGTATCCCGTTATATCAGACAAAGCTTCAAAAATAAGCTGTGCCGTTTTAAGTTCGCTCTTATCGCGAAGTTCATTTTCAGCACATATAACATCTGCTTGGAGCTTACGGTTTTCGCCGTCAATTGCCGCTTCAACCGTTATGCGGTTTCCGCCGTCAATCGGCTCGCATCTTGTTATAATCTGCTTTGAATCCTCGTCGCTTTCATCATAAACAATATTTATTTTTTCGTTGGGATAATAAACCCTGCACAAATTTTCACATTCATAATGAAAATCGTGCCCGAAAATTCTTAAAATCACTTATCTGTCCATCCTTCTGATATACCAATTACGTTTTCTTTCTCTTTCAAGAGTTGTATCCTTGCTGTGACCGGGCAAAATTTTATAATCACCTTCAAGAGCAATAAGCTTTTTCAAAGACTCATTCAAATCCGCCTCACTGCCGTCAAAGAAATCGGTCCTTCCCGCAGTCATACAGAAAAGTGTGTCGCCGGTAAAAACAGCTCTGTCGCCATCTATGATATAGCAAACACTTCCTCTTGTGTGACCGGGAGTGTGCATAACCCTGATTTCGTTTGCTCCGAGTGTTAAAACATCGCCGTCAGAAACCGTAACATCTGCATTCACGGGAATCTGCGGATGCGGGAAGTTGCCGTCTGCAAGGCTCTTTTGGGGGTCAAGAAGATGTTCAGCATCATTTCCGTGAATAACAACCTTTGCACCCGTTGCTTTCTTCAAGCCGTCAACACCGAGGATATGGTCAAAATGACCGTGGGTCAAAAGTATATATTTAAGCTTTATATTTTCGTTTTCCGACAAAACTTCGGGTATTGATTTTTCATACCAGCCCGAATCAACAATTGCCGCTTCACCCGATTCTTCATCAAGAATAAGATAGCAATTTGCAAATATCTCATGTTCCATCTGAATCTGTTTTATCTTCATCAAATCACCTTTTATCCCATACATCCGTATCCATAACAATGGTTACGGGGCCGTCATTTTCAATGCTTACGAGCATATCTGCCGCAAAAACACCCTTTTCGATTTTTGAAACTCCGTTTTCAGAAAGACAATCGCAAAAATATTCATAAAGAGCATTTGCCTCTGCGGGCGGTGCGGAATCAGTGAATGAAGGACGGTTGCCTTTCTTTATATCCGCACAGAGCGTAAACTGCGATATAACAAGAATTTCGCCGTTGATATCCAGCACGCTTTTATTCATTTTTCCCGCTTCATCCTCAAAAACACGAAGCTTTGCAATCTTTGCTGCAAGCAACTCAGCCTGAGCCTTTGTATCTCCTTGCATAACGCCGAGAAGAACATTATAGCCCTTGCCTACGCTGCCTTTTATTTCTCCGTCAACACTGACGCTTGATTTTTTTACTCTTTGAATTACTGCACGCATTTTACACACCCGAACGTTCAATGCTCAGAACGCCCTCAACCTTTTCTAATTTTGAAACAACAGAATTCAGATGCTCAACGCCGTTAACCGAAACGGTAACAACAACGGTTGCTCTTCCGTCTTTTGTGTTTCTTGTGCTTATATCATTAATCATAATTCTCATATTTGCAAGCAGGCTCGAAACATCCGCAAGCAAACCGATACGGTTAAGGCAATGAATGCTGAGAGTACATTTGAAATCCTCTTTAAGGTTTGAATCCCAGTAAGCCTTTATCCATCTTTCGGGTTCACCCGCCTGACTTATATCGGCAGGCACGTTTGTGCAATCCCTTGTGTGAATTGAAACACCGTGACCTCTTGTTATAAAGCCAATAATATTATCACCCGGCAGAGGATTACAGCAACGCGAGAATTTGATGAGGCAGTTATCAATGCCCTCAACAATAACACCCTCTTTGCTCTTGGTCTTTTTCTTTACGGGAGATATTGTTATTATCGGTTCCTGAGCCTTAACAAGTTTTGAATAATCTTCTTTTATTTTCGGCATCAGACGGATAAGAGAAATTCCTCCGTAACCGAGAGCCGCATAGAAATCTTCAACATTCTTGCAATGCTGTCTTTCAGCAATTTTTTCTATAAACTCATCATAATCGGCATCTGAAAGTCGGATAAAGTTGCGTTTAAACTCTCTTTCAACTTCCGCTCTGCCATCAAGAATGTTTTCTTCTCTTTTTTCTTTCTTGTACCACTGTCTGATTTTTGTTCTTGCCTGGCTTGTTGTTACAATG
>JAZRTQ010000078.1:0-16859 GCA_045652165.1 Acutalibacteraceae bacterium
TGGGATGAAAGCGAAAACGCAGGCTTCTCAACAGGTAATCCCTGGATGCCCGTTAACCCCAGCTATAAAGACGGAATCAACGCAAAGGCTGAAATGGAAAATCCAGATTCGATTTATAATCATTACAAGGCTCTTATCAAGTTCCGTAAGGAAAATCCCGTTGCAATTCACGGTGCATACAAAGAATATAACAAGTCAAGCAAAGAGCTTTATGTTTACGAGCGTACATACGAGGGCAAGAAAATGCTTGTTATCTGCTCATATTCAGAAAAAGCAGTTCAGTTCAAAGCTCCCGCAGGCTATGATTTGAACAAGGGCAAGTGCGTTCTTTGCAGCTATAAGGATAACCCCGTTGCAAACAACGGATTTGTTACAAGACCCTACGAAACAAGAGTTTATCTTTACGATTAATAACAAACATTCCCCCGTTGCATATGCTTCGGGGGAATTAAATATGAGGATATAATGGATAACTTTGAAATCATAAATCAATATGCAAAAACTTATTCCGACCCACCAGAAAGAATAAGGCCCTCAGCCAGAGGAATACTTGTTGAAAACGGTAAAATTCTGCTTTCTTACGAGAAAAATACCGGTGTTTATATGTCACCCGGCGGCGGACTTGAAGAGGGAGAAACGCTTGAAGAATGCTGCATAAGAGAGCTTCGTGAAGAAACGGGCACTGTTATTGAACCTTTAAAGCATTTTATTACCATTAATGAATATTGCTTTGAAACTCTTTATAACAGCAATTATTTCATCTGCAAAAAAACAGGTGAATCCAAGCCTTCGTTAACCGAAACCGAAATTGAACACGGCATAACACCCGTCTGGGTTTCGATTGATGAAGCTCTTGAAATTTTCGGTGCATACGCTTCAAAAAGAGAAGACATTGCCAGCCTTTATCTTCGTGAATTTACGGTTTTAAATAAATATATAAATCTTTACAATATTTAAAAAAGCACGCTTCGTTTTTGAAGCGTGCTTTTTGTATTATATAAGCTTTATAAACATTTCAAGAATTCGTTTTGTGCAAAGCTCAAGGTCTGCTCTTGTAAGCTCGCCCTTATCGTAAGCTGCTTTAAGGTCTTCGGGGTAGCCGCAATGCATTTTCAAATCATTGCCTGCCCTTACCTCTGCAACGGGGTTATTCTTAACACCCCAGTCGGTAACAACCATACCGTTGAAGCCCCATTCATTACGGAGAATACCCGTCAAAAGCTCATAGCTTTCGGAGGTATGCTGACCGTTGATGCGGTTATATGACGACATAACAGTCCAGGGGTCGCCCTCTTTAACCGCAATTTCAAAGCCCTTGAGATAGATTTCACGCAATGCTCTTTCAGATATTCTTGCATCAATATCATATCTGTTGGCTTCTTTATTGTTGCAGGCAAAATGCTTCATCGAAACGGCAACTTTCTGTGACTGAACACCTCTTATTGCCGCAGCGGCATTTTTACCTGCTACAAGCGGATCTTCCGAATAATATTCAAAGTTTCTGCCGCAAAGGGGGTCTCTGTGAATATTAAGAGCAGGTGCGAGCCATACACCAAGATTATTTTCTCTGATTTCTGCACCGCCTGCTGCACCAACCTCATAAGCAAGCTCGGGATTCCATGCGCAAGCAATGAGAGTTGCGCAGGGCCAAGCAGTTGTGGGAATGCCGGTGCAGGTATCAAGTCGCAAGCCTGCGGGGCCGTCTGCGGTGGGAACATAAGGAATTGCAAGACGCTCGATACCGCCGAACGAACCCGTGTTGCAAACACCCGTTGTTTTCTGACCGCCAACAATATACATAAGCTCATCGAGAGTAAACTGCGCAACAAATTCATCCATTGTGCATTCGGTGCCTACTCCATCGAACATAACCTCTTTTTCGGGAGCTTTTGCACCTGTGGGTTCATTGACTGCATAATAATAGCTCTCTTCGCCCATAGGAAGAGCTTCAAACGAGCCGTCTGCAAGCATACGCTTGGGAAGATTGAAAGGCTTACACCAATTCTTAAGCTGCTCAACAACGGTATCTTCAGCAACTTCATATTCAAAAGCAAGTTTTTGGGTATCTCTTACTGAAGTTCCGATATGGAATTCATAGTTACCCATTTCAAGCACATAAGCGGATTTGCAGATTTTTCCGAGGTCATCAAAGCTTGCCATATCATTAACATCAAAGCTCATTACAACGGTTTCGCTTTCACCGGGTGCAAGAAGCTTTGTCTTTTTGAACGCCGCAAGCTCTCTTGAAGGCTTGCCGAGCTTTCCCTGCGGTGCGCTGTAATAAAGCTGAACAACTTCTTTACCTGCAACATCGCCGATATTTTTTACATTTGCAACCGCAACAATTTTGCCTTCGCTCTCGCAGCATACTCTGCCGCTGATTTCAAAGCTTGTGTATGAAAGACCAAAGCCAAAGGGGTATCTTACATAATCCTTTGCGCCGGGAATTGTTTCAAAATAACGGTAGCCCACATAAATATCATCGGAATAATAAATATGCTTAAAGCTTTCCCAGAACTCCTCTTTGCAGGGGTAATAATCATAAGATTTTGTTATTGTATCAACCATTTTACCCGAGGGGTTAACATCGCCGCAAAGCACATCGGCTATTGCCGCGCCGCCTTCAAGACCGCCCTGCCAGCCGAAAAGAACAGCTGAAACAGCATCATTTTCTGCAAAATATTCGCAATCGATTGTTGCGCCCGAGTTGATAACAATAATAACCTTTTTAAAGAGCTTGCCCGCCTTATCGATAAGCTCTTTTTCAATATCGGAAAGATAATAGTCGCCGCCCTGAGGTCTGCGGTCAACACCCTCTGCCGAGAAACGGCTGATTGTTATAACTGCCGCATCTGCAAATTCTGCCGCCGATTTTATAAGCTCATCGGGAACTGCAGGCTCTTTAACGTGCATACTTGCAAAGGTGTCATAAGTCATATCGTCACGCTTGGTGCAGAATTCCATTGCGTTAACAATATCCCAGGTTGCGTTAATCTGCGCCTGAGTGGGAATATTAACGCTTTCTTTTTCAACATAATCTTTATAGAAATCAACAAGAGGCATATAAACCGAAGCTTTGCCCTCTTTTTCTTTGATTTTAAAGCCGTCATAAATATTATGAATATAGGGCACATTAACATCGCCGCTTCCGCCGCCGCCCTTTATGTATTCAATTGTTGCCTTACCGAAAAGAGCCACCTTTTCGCCTCTTGCGAGAGGCAGAGCTTTGTTTTCGTTTTTGAGAAGCACCATACCCTCGGTTGCGGCTTTTCTTGAAAGATTGGTATGCTTTTCAGAGGCGGTAACGCATCTGCCGTCTTCACCCAGAGGAATACAGGGCTGGTATCTGAATCTTGCAAATTTATCCATAATAAGCTCCTTATTTTAGAAATTATAATCATTATATCACAACTGCTTTAATCGTCAAGCAATAATGATTGAAGTTTTAATTTATTTGTTATATAATTGATTTAAGGAAGTGAAATAATATGGGTTTTAAATATCAGATGCACGCACACACTCTGCCCTGCAGCGACTGTGCACAAAGAACGGTTGAAGAGCTGGTTGAGCATCTTCATCTCGGCGGCTATCAGGGATGTGTTATAACAAATCATTTTTTAAACGGCAACACGGGAATTGACCGCAAACTGCCTTGGGATGAATTTGTAAAGCAATATGAAATTGATTATATCAAAGGCAAAGAATGCGCTGAAAAATATGACCTTGATATTATTTTCGGCGTTGAAGAGCACGTTTCGGGCGGGCTTGAAATTCTTTGCTACGGAATAACCCCCGAAGTTCTTTATGCTCACCCCGAGCTTTCACAAAAAGATTGCAAAATATGGCACGATGTTTTATCTTCCTACGGTGCATTATGTATACAAGCTCATCCGTTCAGAGAACGTGCATATATAAAGGAATCAAAACTTCTTCCTATTGAGTATATTGACGGCATTGAGATTTACAATGCAGAAAATAATGAATCAGAAAACCATAATGCAGAAAAAGCCGCGCTTGAACACCCAGGATTAATCATAACCTCGGGGGCAGATTCGCACCGAAACAGAAGCATCTGCTTCGGCGGCATTGAAAGCGAAACGAGAATCAGAAATGAAAAAGAACTTGTTCAGGTGCTCAAAAGCAGAAAATATAAGGTTATAAAATAAAATCAGCTCGGAGTGAATTACACTCCGAGCATTTTTTATAACTTTTCAATTTTAGCAAAGTTTGCCATAATCTTCTTTGTGCCTGCGGTTGTGAACGCAATTTCAAGAAGAGTATCATTGCCCATGGGTTTTGCACTTAAAACAACGCCCTCACCGTATGCTTTATGCATAACGGTATCGCCCGCATTGAAAACAGTTGTGTTTTTCTGCGCGGGTGCGTGAGTAGGGGCAGAGGAAAAGCCTCTTGAAACGCTTGCGGGTCTTGACGGTGCGGAAATTCCGCCGCCGAAACCGCGGGTTTCTTTCTTTATGATTTCACCGCTCTTTTCGAGAAGATTATTGGGAATTTCGGTTACAAATCTTGAAGGCGGATTAAATTTTGTTGAGCCGAAAAGAATTCTCATTCTTGCTCTTGTTAAATAAAGCTGTTTCTTTGCTCTGGTTATGCCAACATAAGCAAGACGGCGTTCCTCTTCAATCTCTTCATCACCGCCCATTGATGACATCTGCGAGGGAAAAATTGTTTCTTCCATACCCGCAAGGAAAACAACGGGGAATTCGAGACCCTTTGCGGCGTGAATAGTCATCATAACAACAGTTTCCGCTTCTGCATTGTAGTTATCGATATCTGTCATAAGCGAAACTTCATTGAGGAAATCGTTGAGAGTTGCTTCTTCGTTTTCCTGCGAAAATCTTACAAGGTTGTTTGCAAGTTCATCAAGGTTGGCTCTTCTGTCTTCGCAAGTTGCGGGGTCAAGTGAAAGAGAAGCATAATAACCCGAAACATCCATAACTCTTTTGAAAAGCTCGCTGAGTTCAAGAGAATCAAGTTCATCGTTGAAATCCTGAATCATCTGAGCAAAATCCATCATCTTTTTTGCTCCGCGGCTGAGCTTCGGGAACTGGTCTGCATTCTTTATTATTTCAAAAAGACTTGTGCCGAGTCCGTCTGCAATTTCAAGAGCATTATCAACCGAAGTATCGCCTATTCCCCTCTTGGGTTCGTTGATTATTCGCTGAAGTCTTACGCTGTCGTTGGGGTTTGCTATAACACTTAAATATGCAATGGCATCCTTGATTTCTTTACGATCATAGAATTTGTGACCGCCGATAATTCTGTAGGGAATGCCGTTTCTTACAAACGCCTGTTCAACAAGGTTCGATTGAGAGTTCATACGGTAAAGCACGGCAAAATCGCTGTATCTCTTACCGTTTCTTATACCGTCGAGCACCTTATCGGCAATATATATACCCTCGTCTCTGTCTGTTTCGGCGGTGTGATAATTAATAAGCTCACCCTTGCCGTTATCTGTCCAGAGATTTTTACCTTTTCGGTTTTCGTTATTTGAAATAACCGCATTTGCGGCATCAAGAATATTCTGCGTTGAACGGTAATTCTGCTCAAGGCGGATTACCTTTGCATTTGAATACTGATGCTCAAAGCTCAGAATATTTTCAATGGTTGCACCTCGGAATTTATAGATACTCTGGTCATCATCACCAACAACACAGATATTTTTATATCCGCCTGCAAGCAACGAAGTCAAAAGATACTGCGCGTGGTTGGTATCCTGATATTCATCAACCATTATGTATTTGAATTTTCTCTGATAATAAGAGCACACTTCCTCATTATCCTGAAGCAGACGCACGGTGTTAACGATTATATCGTCAAAATCCATTGCATCGGCATTTTTGAGCCTTGCCTGATATGCTTCATAAACCGCACCGATATTCCTCATGCGAATATCGTTATAATTCTGCTGAATGAATTCTGCGGGTGAAATCATCATATCTTTTGCGGCACTTATTGCACCCAGAACACTCTTTGGCTGAATTATTTTATCGCTGAATCCGAGCTGTTTGAGGCAATCCTTTATAACACGCTTGCTGTCATCGGTATCATAAATCGTGAAATTTGAGGAATAACCGATTAAATCGGCATTTCTTCTTAAAATACGAACGCAAGCTGAATGGAATGTGCTTGCCCAGATATCAAGCGCCTGCTCACCGAGCATTCTTTCAAGTCGCTCTTTAAGCTCGCCCGCCGCTTTATTTGTAAAGGTTATGGCAAGAATTTCCCAGGGTTTTGCCGCATCAACTTTTAAAAGATGCTCAATGCCAAATGTATCACTCAAAGTACCTTCTGCAACAGCACGCAGTATTGCCATATCCCCTTCGCTCGGCATAACGGGCACATCATTGCTGTAATAAGCATTGCCGTATTTCATTATATTTGCTATGCGGTTAACAAGAACCGTTGTTTTACCGCTGCCTGCACCCGCAAGCACCAAAAGCGGTCCTTCTGTTGAAAGGACCGCTTTTTTCTGCATATCATTGAGTGATTTAAAATCGTTTTCTATTATCTTTCTTCTGAGTGAAAGAAATTCATTTAAAAACATCTGTATTTACCTTTAGATTGAAATTTCGTGAGCAATCTTATAGAGTTCATCGTTAACCGAACGCTCCATGCTGAGTGCTTCATAAATATCATAATCGATAATATGGTCATCTTTCTGAACAACAACTCTGTTACCGATGCCCTGCATAAGAAGCTGAACAGCCTTGTAGCCCATCTGGCTTGCGGCAACTCTGTCACGAACTGTGGGTGAGCCGCCTCTCTGAACGTGACCGAGAACGATTGCTCTTGATTCAACTTCACATTCTTTCTCGATTCTTCTTGCAAGAGCTTCAACACCACCGATGCCTTCAGCAACCATAACGATGAAATGCTTCTTATCTGTTTTCTGTGTTCTTCTGATTCTTTCAATAACGTGCTTTTCGATTTCACAGCTGATTTCGGGAATAACGATAGCTGTTGCACCAACTGCAATACCGGCATTGAGAGTAAGGTCACCGCATCTGTTACCCATTACCTCAACAACGATACATCTGCTGTGTGATTCAACTGTATCTCTTACACGGTCAACCATCTGCATAACTGTGTTAAGGCAGGTATCATAACCGATTGTGTAGTCTGAGCTGACGATATCATTATCGATTGTGCCGGGAACACCAATACAGGGAATACCTCTGAGTGAAAGGTCTCTTGCACCTCTGAATGAACCGTCACCGCCGATAACAACAATACCCTCGATACCGTATTTTTTGCAGGTATCGATAGCCTTCTGCATACCTGCTTCCTCTTTGAAAGCAAGGCATCTTGCCGAGCGAAGCATTGTTCCGCCTCTGTGGATAATATCGGAAACACTTCTTATATTAAGCTCACGGATATCCTCTTCGATAAGACCCTGATAGCCTCTGTTGATACCGTAAACCTTCATTCCGTTTTCGCAAGCAGTTCTTACAACGGCTCTGATAGCCGCATTCATACCGGGGGCGTCGCCGCCGCTTGTTAAAACGCCAATAGTCTTCATATCTTTATACTCTCCTTAAAATTTACTACACTATATAATACACTTTAAAAACAACAATGTCAATTATATTTAAACAGCTTTTGACAAAAATCCGCCCATTATTCGTTATAAATAACATTTGCATCTCCAAGGATTTTGCGAAGTTCGCGCAGAAGAACTTTATTAACATCAATATTCTGCCCTATGGGATTGCGGTTGTATTCCTTTTTATCGGCAAAGAAATAATAGAGCGGAGTTTCTCCGTCAAAAATTGCAAGAAACCGTCTGCAGACTTCAATCTGCGGTGATGACGCGTTATCAAAACGCAGAAACAATCCTTTTGCTTTTTTCTTTTCGATTTTTTGCTCCGATTCATCAGTTGTTTCAACAGATTTTTCATCAGGACAAGGGCCGATATTTTCACAAACAATTTTTGTGTCTTCATCTTCGCGCATACTGATTCTTCCGCGAATCAAAGCAACATTGCCCTCTCTTATATGAAGTCTGCACTCCTCAAGGGTTTTCGGGAATACAATAACCTCTATTGAGCCCGTTTCATCCTCTACGGTAAGGAATGCCATTGTTGAATCGTTTTTTGTTATTTTCCTTTTTACCGAACTGATTAATCCGAGAACAACAACTCTGTCGTTATCTTTATATTTTGCCGTATCTTCATCAATAATGTTAAAAAGCTTTGCGGATTTAAGTTTTTCGGAAAGACTGCGGTATTTTGCCATAGGATGACCCGAAAGATACATTCCCGCTACCTCTTTTTCATACTGAAGAAGTATTTCGGGCTTGAATTCTTCAAGCTCGGGATATGAGAATGTTGATGTAATGGGCTCTTCATCATAGCTTTGATTAATCAAATCTCCGAAGCCGAGTTGACCGTCAACATTTCTTCTTTTTTCATTTTCAAGCTCTTCGAGAACGCTGTCAATAACGGTAAACATCTGCCGTCTGTTGGCACCCAAGCCATCAAAAGCACCGCATTTAATAAGACTTTCTATTGAACGGCGGTTAAAATCCTTGCCGTGCATTCTTTTGCAAAAATCATAAAAATCGGTAAATTTGCCGTTATTGTTACGTTCATCAATTATTCTTTTGATAAGTCCCCTGCCGAGATTTTTAACGGCAAGAAGGCTGAAACAAATATTACCTTCAGATACTGCAAATGAATCAAGGCTTTCGTTAACATGGGGAGGAGTTATTTTTATTCCGAGCCTTGAACATTCGTTGATATACTGCACAACCTTGCCTGTATTATCAAGGAAACTTGTAAGCAATGCTGCAAGAAATTCGCAGGGATAGTGACATTTGAGGTATGCTGTCTGATAAGCAACATAAGCATAAGCTGCAGCGTGAGCTTTATTGAATGCATATGAAGCAAATGACATCATTTCATCAAATATCTCATTCGCTACCTTTTCGTCAATACCTCTTCTGACCGCACCTTCGCATATGATATTGCCGTTTTCATCAACCATACCGTGAACAAAATGCTCACGCTCTTTAACCATAACATCGTGCTTTTTTTTACTCATTGCTCGACGCACGATATCTGCTCTTCCGTAGGAATATCCCGCAAGCTCACGGCAAATCTGCATTACCTGCTCCTGATAAACCATACAACCGTAGGTAACATCAAGAATATTTTTAAGCTGCGGTGTTTTATATTTTATTTTGTCGGGGTTATGACGGTTTTCAATATAAGTCGGAATTGAATCCATCGGGCCCGGGCGATAAAGCGAAATAACCGCAATAAGGTCTTCAAGGCTTTCAGGGCGAAGCTGTGAAAGCACGCTTCTCATTCCTGCGGATTCAAACTGAAAAACACCTTCGGTTTGGGCGGCACACATCATTTCGAAAACCGCTTTATCATCAAGGCTTACTTTATTTATATCAAAATCGGAATTTGTTTTTCTTATCATTTTCTCGGCAGAGCTGATAACCGTGAGTGTTCTCAAACCCAGAAAATCCATTTTTAAAAGGCCCAACTCTTCAAGAGTTGTCATCGGAAACTGCGTTACGATTGCCTCGTCGTTTCTTGCAAGCGGAACATATGAAACAACAGGGTCGTGAGTGATTACAACACCTGCCGCGTGAGTTGAAGCGTGGCGGGGCATACCCTCCACTTTTCGAGCCATATCAATAAGCTCACGGGCTTCATCATCATTATCATATAAGTCTTTAAATTCTGCAGAGCGTTTGAGTGCTCTGTCAAGAGTTATATTAAGCTCATTGGGCACCTGTTTTGCAATGTGGTCAACTGTTGAATAAGGAATACCCATTGCTCTGCCCACATCGCGAAGTGCGGCTTTTGCAGCCATTGTTCCGAAAGTTACAATCTGCGCAACATGGTCTGCACCGTATTTTTCAATAACATAATCAATAACCTCGGCTCTTCTTTCAAAGCAGAAGTCAACGTCAAAGTCAGGCATACTTACTCTTTCAGGGTTAAGAAAACGTTCGAAAAGCAAGCTGTATTTCATCGGGTCAATACCCGTTATTCCTATGCAATAAGCGCAGATACTTGCCGCACCCGAGCCTCTGCCGGGTCCTACGGGAATGCCCATTTCTTTTGCTTGTCTGATAAAATCGTGAACTATAAGATAATAATCGGTATAGCCCATTCGGTCTATGACACCAAGCTCATAATTGAGTCTGTCCACATATTCTTTGGGCGGATTTTCGCCGTATCTTTCAACAAGACCCTTTTTGCAGAGCATTGAAAACCAATCAAAATGATTCCAGCCCTCGGGCACTTCAAAATGCGGAAGCTTTGTTTTTCCGAACTCAAACTCAACGCAGCATCTTTCAGCAATTTTTGCAGTATTTTCAACGGCCTCGGGGCAATCGGGAAACGCCGCAAGCATTTCATCTTCACTCTTGAGATAAAATTCCTGCGTTGCGAATTCAAGGCCCGTATCCTCACCGAGTATATGGTTTGTCTGGATACAGATAAGCACCTGCTGCATTCTTGAATCTTCTTTTTCAACATAATGAGCGTCATTTGTTGCGGCAAGAGGAATGCCCGTTTCTTTTGAAAGTCTTATAAGCTCGGGAATAATCTGCTCCTGCTCGGAAAGACCGTGATTCTGAATTTCAATATAATAATTTTCCTTGCCGAAAACATCTGAATACCATTCAGCAATATTAAGCGCTTCTTCGTAATCGTTACGCAGAAGAGCTTGCGAAACTTCGCCCGCAAGGCATCCTGAAAGAGCGATTAGACCCTCGTGATGCTGTTCAAGCAATTCTTTATCTATTCTGGGTTTGGTGTAAAAACCGTTTACCCAGCCCTCGGAAACAAGCTTTATTAAATTTTTATAGCCCTCATTATTTTTGCAAAGAAGAACAAGGTGGTATCTCTCGTTATCTATTCCGTGCACCTTATCAAATCTTGAACGCGGTGCAACATAAACCTCGCAACCGATAACGGGCTTTATTCCCCTTTTAAGGGCGGCTCTGTAAAAATCTATAACACCATACATAACACCGTGGTCTGTTATGGCAACAGAAGTCTGACCCATACTCTGAATTTTATCGAGCATAGGTTCAATTCTGCAAGCGCCGTCAAGCAGACTGTATTCACTGTGAACATGAAGGTGTGTGAAAGACATTATTTTTCTCCGTTTTTCAAATCTTCGGCAAATTTGACTATTCTGCCGAGTCTGTGATTAACTCCCGAACGGCTGATGGGCTCATCGAGCATCTGCTCCAAATCCTTAAGGCTTGCCTCGGGATTTTCAAGCCTTAACTCCGCAATCTTCTGAAGATTATCGGGCAAAGCGGAAATTCCGCACTTACTTTCAATATATTCAATTGCTTCAAGCTGAAGTTTTGCAGCATCAACGGTTTTATTTATGTTGGAAATCTCAAAATTAATTCTTCTGTTTATCTTATTCTTGACATCTTTTTCTATCTTTACATTCATTATGTAAAGCGATGCATTTGCCGCGCCCATTATTGCAAGAATATCTTCAATGCTTTCGCTGTCTTTAAAATAGATTATATGGTTGCCTTTTCTAACGATATATTTCGGATTAAGACCAAGCTCGTCCATAAATTTCATAAGGTCTGCCGAAAGGCGTTTATAGGGCACAACAAATTCAAGATGATAGCCTCTTTCGGGGTCTGTTACCGTGCCGCACGAGAGAAAAACTCCGCGGAGAAAAGCCGCAGGACAGCACTCTTCCGAAATATTTGCACGGTTGATTCTTAAAGTTGCCTCCTTGGAGGTGTGTCCGAATTTTTCAAATGCCTTTTCTTTATCCTTATCTGTTTTAAGGTAAGCTGTAAGCTTTTTTGTTCCAGTTTCACTTATCACGGGCTCAACTTCGCAGTAATCTTTTAAATAAGATAAATACAAAGAAAAAACATCACTGTTTTCTGTTGTTATTGAAAAATTATATTTTGAAAAATGAGCAAAAAGCACAAGCCCATAGACTTGTGCGTGAAAACAGCAGGAGGAAAGATTCTCTGCATTTGCCAATTCACTTTTTAATTCCGATGAAAAAGACACAGTAATTCCTCCCGTTAAATCATTTTCACTTCGGGTTCAAGCAAAACACCCGTATTTTCATAAACCGTTTTCTGACAATGGGCAATAAGCTCGTTAACATCCTTTGCGGTTGCCGAGCCAATATTGATAACAAAGCCTGCGTGTTTCTCACTGACCTGAGCACCACCTACTGTATAGCCCTTGAGTCCGCACTGCTCAATAAGAGCACCTGCAAAATATCCCTCGGGTCTTTTGAATGTGCTGCCCGCACTTGGAAATTCAAGCGGCTGTTTATCCTTTCGGCGTGACATAAGGTCATCCATTTTTGCTTTTATATCTTCCTTGTTGCCTTTCTCAAGCTTTAAGGTGAGTGAGGTAATGATATAATCCTTATCGGAATAAACGCTCTTTCTGTAGCCAAGTTCCAATTCATCGCCTGCAAAAGAGCCTTCAACACCATTTTTCAGGTGACCGCACTCAACAAGAACATCTTTCATTTCGCCGCCGTATGCACCCGCATTCATATATGCCGCACCGCCTGCCGTGCCCGGAATTCCAAAGGCAAATTCAAGACCCGTGAGCGAATTTTCAAGAGCAAAACGGCAAAGTCTTGTAAGTGAAACACCGCTTTGGCAAACGATAGTTGTTTCATCAATAAGCTCTATTTTATCAAAACGGCAGGTGTTGATAACAACACCTTTTACGCCATCGTCACCGACAAGCAGATTGCTGCCCTTTCCGAGAACGAAAACGGGAATTTTCTGCTCATCGGCAAACGAAACAACAGTTTTAATCTTTTCAAGTGTATCGGGGAAAACCATAACATCAGCCTTACCGCCGATTTTAAAGCTCGTATAGTCGCTGAGTAAAGCAGTTTCTGAATATTCACATCCGATTTTTTCGCACAAAGCAAAAAGTTCACTATATAAGCTCATGATTTCCTCCGATTAAAAATTATAATTATTCGTCAAGAAGAGCGGCGCCGAAGATACCTGCATCATTGCCGAGCTCTGCGGCAACAACCTTTGTCTGCTTCTTTGCGTGAATGCTGTAGCATTCATTCTTGATATGTTCTCTCATAGGAGCAAGAAGAGTTTCACCCTCGTGGCTGATACCGCCGCCAACGCAAACATATTCGGGCTGGAATGTGTTGATAATGTTGATAACGCCAACTGTTACATAATAAATATAGTTATCAACAACCTTCTTTGCGGTTTCATCGCCGAGTCTCATTGCATCAAAAGCAGTTCTGCCGCTTGCGTTATCGATATTGCCGTTAACAAGCTGCCACATCTTGCTTTCTTTATCTTCAAGCATTGCTTCTTTAGTCTGTGAAATAAGAGCTGTTGCTGATGCATACTGCTCCCAGCAGCCTTTTCTGCCGCAGTTGCACTGCTTACCGTTAACAACGATAACTGTGTGGCCCATTTCGCCTGCCGCATAGTTAACACCGCTTACAATTTTGCCGTTAACGATGATACCGCTGCCAACGCCTGTGCCGAGAGTTACTGCAACAAAGTTGCCAACACCCTTGCCTACACCTGCAATTGCTTCGCCGAGGGCGGCGCAGTTTGCATCGTTATCAAGATAAACAGTTTTGCCGATTCTTTCTTCGAGCATTTCTTTTGCGGGAACATTATCAAATGCAAGGTTATTTGCAAATTCAATATAACCTGTGTCCTTATTTACGGAACCGGGAGTACCTACACCGACTGAAACAACTTCATCCATTGAGATGCCTGCATCTTTAACTGCCATTTCAACAGCAAGAGCAATATCATCAAAGATTTCTGCTGCGGGTCTGGGGCATCTGGTCTTAACCTTGCCTCTGCCGATGATTTTCATATCCTCGGTAACAACGCCTACCGCAATATTTGTTCCTCCGAGATCAACACCAATTCTATACATTTTATTACCTCCAATGTAATTATATCCAAATAAAATTTTAAAAATTATGCCAGAACTCAAGTTCCTTTTTGGCAGGAACAATGTCATCTGTCATTCCAAGGCTGTGAAGCAGCTCTCTTGCCGCATTATAGCCCATCTTTTTCTGTCTGTTATTCATAGCGGCAGCTTCAATGATAATTGAAAGGTTTCTGCCGGGCTTTACGGGAACGGTTGTTATGGGAACCTTTATATCAAGAATATCGGTATATTCATTATCCATACCGAGACGGTCATAAACCTTTTCGCTGTCCCAGGGTTCAAGCTGAACAACCATATCAACTTTTTCGGTCATTTTAACGGCACCCATACCGAAAAGACGCCTTGCATTAAGAATGCCTACACCGCGAAGCTCAATGAAATGGCGGATATTATCGGGTGCGGAACCAACAAGAGTTTTGTTTGATACTCTTCTGATTTCAACCGCATCATCCGCGATAAGTCTGTGTCCCCTCTTGATAAGTTCAAGTGCGGTTTCGCTTTTACCTACGCCGCTGTCGCCGAGAATGAGCACACCTTCGCCGTAAACCTCAACAAGAACACCGTGACGGGTTATTCTTTGAGCAAGCTCAACGCCGAGATATGAAATTGTTGCAGACATACTGCCCGAGGTTGACTCTGATGTTCCGAGAATGGGAACCTCATATTTTTCTGCATAGCTTAAAAATCGCTTTCCGCAGGTTAATCCTCTTGTTACAACAACTGCGGCGGGGCGCTTTGAGAAAAATCTTTCAAGGCATTCAAGAAACGCTTCTTTATTAAGACTCTTGAAATATTCAAGTTCAGTCAGACCGAGAAACTGAATGCGGGCGGGATCAAAATAATCCTCAAATCCCGTAAGAATAAGACCGGGTCTGTTAACATCCTGCGCGGTTATGTAGATATCCGCAATATCCTTCGGAGTATAAATAACCTGAAACGATAAATCGTTTACTACCTTTTCGAGAGAAACGGAATATTTGTTGCTCATATCAACTCTCCTTTTGGTATATATCGATATAAACCCATATTTATTGTATTATAAAATAAAATCTTATATTTTCCAACCCTTTTTTAATAAAAATTTTAAGAAAAACGGCACAAAAAATATTTTGTGCCGTTTTTTCTGTTAAAGTTGAGTAGCTAAACCTTCAAATTTTGTTTTTGCTTCGGTAACATTCTGTGCCTGGGCTGCCGCAGGGCTGTACCAGCCTCTTTTTTGCATATCGCCGAAAACTCTGAACTGAATGTTATGCTCATCATTGAGGATTTTAAGCATATCATTTTTAAGCTGTTCGTTCACGCACTCGTTTGTGAAAGAGTTGTAAGTGCCCGTAATATGCTTCTGTGATGAAAGCACATCATCCATAATTTCTCTGTCGGTAAGATTCATTTTTTGCCTCCTTAATAAAGATAACCCATAAGGGTATCAAAATGCTGCTTATGCTGTGTTGCAATCTGCTCGCAGGTTGATTTAATCTGAGGGTCGCTTGCCATCTGTGCATAAGCCTTGTATTTCTTGATGAGGTTCTGTTCACAGTTGAGCTGATCTTCGATTGCCGAAAGCTCTTTTGCAGTAAGGTTTGCCATAAAAACTCTCCTTTTTGTTGTTGTGAATTTATTATTTACGGCAAAAGGCAAAAAATACATAAAAAACTCCCGCACCAAACGGTACGGGAGAAAAAATATTTTTATAAAAATTACATCATGCTTGCAACTTCTGCTGCGAAGTCGTCAACCTTCTTCTCGATGCCTTCGCCCTTTGCAAGACGTGTGAAACCTGTAACCTTGATTTCTGCACCGAGCTTCTTTGCAACATCAGCAACATAACCTGCTACTGAGCCTTCGAAGAGGTCTGAACGAACGAAAGCCTGGTCAAGAAGGCAAACTTCTGTGAAGTACTTCTTGATTTTACCTTCGATGATCTTAGCCTTAACCTGCTCGGGCTTGTTAGCCATTTTGGGATCCTCATTCATCTGAGCAAGGTTGATTGCTCTTTCCTTCTCAACAACTTCAGCGGGAACTGATGCTTCGTCAAGATATGCGGGGCTCATAGCTGCAACCTGCATAGCAATGTTCTTACCCATTGCAACGAACTCATCGTTATCTGCTGCGTTTGTTTCAAAGCTTACAAGAACACCAACGGAACCGCCGCCGTGGATGTATGAAACTGCTGTGCCTTCAACAAGAACAAAACGGCGAAGCTTGAGGTTTTCACGAAGCTTAAGGAAGAGTTCCTGGATTGAATCAGCAACTGAAAGGCTGCCGTCTGAAATTGTTGTTGCAAGAAGTGCATCAAGATCAGCGGGCTTTGCTTCAACAACTGTTTTTGCAATCTGGTTTGCAAGAGCCTTGAATTCGGGGCCGTTGCCTACGAAGTCTGTTTCGCAGTTGAGCTCAATAAGAGCTGATGCATCGCCTGTTGAGTAAAGACCGATAACGCCTTCTGCTGCAATTCTGCTTGCTTTCTTTGCTGCAGTTGCAAGACCCTTCTCACGAAGGATGTCTATTGCCTTATCCATATCACCGTCAGCTTCAACGAGTGCTTTTTTGCAGTCCATCATGCCAACGTTTGTTTTTTCTCTGAGAGCCTGAACATCTTTAGCTGTGAATGCCATTGTATTATTCCTCCTCTGATACTGCTTCTTCTGCTGCGGGAGCTGTCTGCTCGCCCTGTCTGCCTTCGATAATCGCATCAGCCATAGCACCTGCAATAAGCTTTACTGCACGGATAGCGTCATCGTTACCGGGGATTACGTAATCAACTTCATCGGGGTCGCAGTTTGTGTCAACGATTGCAACGATGGGAATGCCGAGCTTGTGTGCTTCAAGAACAGCGATTCTCTCCTTGCGGGGGTCAACTATAAACATAGCTGCGGGCTGCTTCTTCATTTCTGTGATGCCGCCCAT
>JAZRTQ010000079.1:0-20565 GCA_045652165.1 Acutalibacteraceae bacterium
TTAACCCTTGTCTTCCTAAGACCGCTTGGCCTCCGACTTGCCTTCTGCTGCAATTCTGCTTGCTTTCTTTGCTGCAGTTGCAAGACCCTTCTCACGAAGGATGTCTATTGCCTTATCCATATCACCGTCAGCTTCAACGAGTGCTTTTTTGCAGTCCATCATGCCAAAGTTTGTTTTTTCTCTGAGAGCCTGAACATCTTTAGCTGTGAATGCCATTGTATTATTCCTCCTCTGATACTGCTTCTTCTGCTGCGGGAGCTGTCTGCTCGCCCTGTCTGCCTTCGATGATAGCATCAGCCATTGCACCTGCAATAAGCTTTACTGCACGAATAGCATCATCGTTACCGGGAATTACATAATCAACTTCATCGGGATCGCAGTTTGTGTCTACGATTGCAACGATGGGAATGCCGAGCTTGTGTGCTTCAAGAACAGCGATTCTCTCCTTGCGGGGGTCAACTATAAACATAGCTGCGGGCTGCTTCTTCATTTCTGTGATGCCGCCCATGAACTTTTCGAGCTTTTCGATTTCGAGATTAAGCTTTGTTACTTCCTTCTTGGGAAGAAGATCAAATGTGCCGTCAGCTTCCATAGCCTTGAGCTGAGCGAGTCTCTTAATTCTCTTCTGGATTGTGTTGAAGTTTGTGAGCATACCGCCGAGCCAACGTGCGTTAACATAGGGCATACCGCAACGCTCTGCTTCTTCCTTAACGGAATCCTGAGCCTGCTTCTTTGTGCCTACGAAGATAACTTCGCCGCCGTCTGCTGCGATCTCACGGATGAACATATAGGCTTCTTCGAGCTTCTTAACTGTTTTCTGAAGGTCGATGATGTAGATGCCGTTACGTTCTGTGAAGATGTACTCTGCCATTTTGGGGTTCCATCTTCTGGTCTGGTGTCCGAAATGAACACCTGCTTCGAGTAATTGCTTCATTGATACTACTGACATTTGTTTTTCCTCCTAAGTTAAATTTTGTATCTAATGTCAGATACGAACCGCCGCAAAGCCTGATATTACAACGGTTTTTTAAAAACCGCACTCATAATAAAAATAGCTCTGCGTGTGATTTGCCTTGGAATTATATCACAACATTTTGCAAAATGCAATAGTTATTTATAAATTATTATAAAAAATTATTCTCTGTGCCACTTAACGCCCTGAGCGGTATCTTCAAGAACAATGCCCATTGCCTTAAGCTCATCTCTGATTCGGTCTGCTTCTGCCCAGTTCTTATCTTTTCTTGCCTGAGTTCTTGCTGCAATCATAGCATCAATATCCTCATCAAGAGTTTCTGTTTTTCTGTTATAAACAAGGCCGAGAACGCCGGTGAGCTCATCAAAAATCTTTGCGGCATATTCTGCAGTTGCCTTTGATTCACCCTTGCCGATTACAAGAGAGTTAATATCTCTTACAAGTTCAAATACTGCGGCAATACCGTCTGCAGTGTTAAGGTCATCATCCATAGCCTCAACAAACTGTGTAACTCTTTTATCAAGCTGCTCTTTAATCTGAGCATTAAGCTCGCCTTCTGCGGCATTTTTGAGTTCAAAAGCAATGCTGTCACGGCAGGTGTAAAGTCTTGCGAGAGAAGCCTTGCACTGCTCGATGATGTCGATGCTGTAGTTGATGGGGCTTCTGTATGACGAAGAAATCATAAGATAACGGATGGGCTCATAGCCGTAAACAGAAGCAACATCGCGAACGGTTTTGAAGTTGCCGAGTGACTTTGACATTTTAACGTTATCAACATTGATATAGCCGTTATGCATCCAATAATTTGCAAAAGGCTTGCCGGTAAAGCATTCGCTCTGTGCAATTTCATTTTCGTGATGAGGGAAAACAAGGTCCTGACCGCCGCAATGAATATCAATGCTTTCGCCGAGGTATCTGCAAACCATTGCCGAGCACTCGATATGCCAGCCGGGTCTGCCTTTACCCCAGGGTGACTCCCAATAGGGCTCACCGGGTTTTGCAGCTTTCCAGAGAGCAAAATCCATAGGCTCTTTCTTTATATCGCCAACCATAATTCTTGCACCCGCTTCAAGCTCTTCGAGGGGCTGATGTGAAAGCTTGCCGTATTCATCAAAGGTTTTGGGGCTGAAATAAACGTCGCCGTCAACCGCATACGCGTGACCGTTTTCAATAAGACCGCTTACGATTTCGATAATCTTATCAATATTTTCTGTTGCCTTGGGGTGAATATCTGCAGGTCTGAAATTAAGTCCCTTTGCATCGGTCCAGAATTCTTCAATATATTTTTCTGCTACTGCATCATAGGTTGAGTCTTCTTCGTTAGCACGCTTGATGATTTTATCATCAATATCGGTGAAATTCTGAACAAAAGTTACTTTATAGCCTCTGTATTCAAGATATCTTCTGAGAACATCAAAAACGCAGATGGGTCTTGCGTTGCCGATATGGATAAAATTATAAACTGTGGGGCCGCAAGCATAGATTTTTGCTTCGCCTGCTTTGATGGGCACAAATTCCTGCTTTTCTTTTGTGAGTGTGTTAAAAATTCTCATCGTTTATCTCCTTTTATTTAATTCTTCTTTAAGCTGTGTTATTTCGGTTTCAAGCCTTGCGATTTCCTGGGCAACGGGGTCGGGAATATGAACCTGATCAAGCTCTTCAACCCTTATTCCGTCGCGCTTGACAACCCTAGCGGGAACACCGACTGCGGTTGAATTTGCAGGTATATCCGAAAGCACAACGGCACCTGCCGCAATTCTTGAATTATCGCCTATATTAAGAGGTCCGAGCACCTTTGCACCCGAGCCAATCATAACATTGTTGCCGATTGTGGGATGTCGTTTGCCAACATCTTTACCCGTACCGCCGAGGGTTACCCCCTGATAAATTGTTACGTCATCGCCTATAATTGCAGTTTCGCCTATAACAACTCCCGTGCCGTGATCGATAAAAAAGCGTTTACCGATTTGCGCGGCGGGGTGAATTTCCACACCCGTTTTTCTTGATGCTCTTTGGGAAACCCAACGGGCAAGAAAATAAAGTTTTTTGTTATAAAACTTATTTGCAAGTCTGTGCAGTCTTATCGCCTTAAGACCGGGATACAGAAAATAAATTTCAAAAAATGAACGTGCGGCAGGGTCTCTTGATTTTACGCAAGCGATATCCTCCCGTAGCTGTTTAAACATATTATACCTCCAAAAACAAAGAGCCTCCGTAGCCAAAAAACGACTACGGAGGCGTAAATACGCGGTTCCACTCCTGCTTATAACTCAAGGCATCAGATTATGCCCCTGACCTGTAACGCGGTCAAAACGCACAGAGATACTGTTATTTCCCCCTGCGTGCCGGCGGGTGCATTTCTCTGAATTCGGCATAAGAAGCATTTTCAGCTGCCTGCTTCCTCTCTGATATGCGTTTGAACGCAGATACTCTCCCGACGATAGCATTTATTATATTTCCATATTGCATTATATGACCGCAAAGCAAAAATGTCAAGCGGTTTTATTTTGAAAAGTCAATAACCTTAAGTCCGTCGACAATATAAATAATTCCCGATATTACGGTTAAAACCGCGGTTATTCCGAGAAGGATGTTGCTGATTAAAGCAAATGTTGCAAACTTAAATGAAAATGCATTTACAAAATGGATTGCAAGCATTATTCCGATTGAGAAAACCATCTGGCTCACGGTTTTCAGTTTTCCCCATATATTTGCAGCAATAACAACGCCCTGTGCCGCCGCAACAAGCCTGAATGAAGTTACAAGGAATTCTCTTGTTAAAACAATCATAACAATCCAGATATTGCACAGCCCCATATCCATAAACGCAAGCAATGCCGCCGTTGTCAGCATTTTATCCGCAAGCGGGTCACAGAGCTTTCCGAAAGTTGTTATCTGATTATTTTTTCGCGCAAGCTTGCCGTCAACAAAATCGGTTATCGAAGCAACAATAAAGATTACCGCTGCTATAAGATAGTGATAATTGAATTCAACAAGCATTGCCGCAAGATAAACGGGAGTGAGTATTATTCTTGCAACGGTTAATTTATTGGGTAAATTCATGTAAGTTTACTATTCGCTGACGTCTTTTCCGATAAGGTCATAATCGTTAACACCGATTATAATAACATCAGCAAAATCTCCGTTTTCATAATTTTTATCGGTTGTGAAAGAAATCGCGCCGTCAATTTCGGGTGCATCCATATATGTTCTTCCGCTGTAGCTGTCGCTGTAGGAATCATAATCCTCAACAATAACTTTATATGTTTTACCGATTCTGCTCTGATTTTTGAGGGTTACTATTTCAAGCTGATCCTGCATTATGATTTCGCCTCTGCGAACCTTGACATCCTCTTCAATCTGGTTTTCCATATCAAATGCTGGCGTGCCCTCCTGAGGAGAAAAAGCAAAACAACCGAGACGGTCAAATTCCATTTCGTTAACAAATTCGGCAAGGTTTTCAAATTCCTTTTCGCCCTCACCAGGGAAACCGACGATAAATGTTGTTCTGATAACTGCATCGGGAAGCTTTTCTCTTATCTTATTGACCGTTTCGCGAAGATATGCGGAATCGCCCCTTCTGTTCATAGCCTTGAGAATATTATCATCGGCATGCTGAAGAGGTAAATCAATATAGTTGAGAACCTTGGGCTGTCTTGCCATTGTATCAAGAAGCTCATCGGTTATTTTATCGGGATAACAATAGAGCATTCTTATCCATTCGATGCCGTTAATCTCACAAAGCGCATCAAGGAGTTCGGGCAGACGGATTTTTCCGTAAAGGTCAAAACCGTAGTTGGTTGTATCCTGTGCAATAAGAATTATTTCTTTTGTGCCTGCGGCGGCAAGAGCTTTCGCCTCTTCAATAATGGTTTCAAATTCAACGCTTCTGTAGTTTCCTCTGATCGAAGGAATTGAGCAATAGGTGCACCTGTTTGAGCAACCGTCGGCAATTTTGAGATACGCCCAATGCTCGGGAGTTGTGAGAAGTCTTTCACCAACAAGAGGAAGAAGCTCATTATCGGGCATTTCATAAACATTTTCGCCCTCGATTACCTTTTTAACGGTTTCGGCAATACCCTCGTTTGCCCCAAGACCGATAACCGCATCAACCTCGGGAATTTCATCAAATATTTCTTTCTGATACCTCTGTGCAAGACAGCCCGTAACGATTATTTTTTTAACCGTTCCGTCCTCTTTAAGCTGAGCCATATCAAGAATATTTTCAATTGCTTCCTGCTTTGCGGCATCAATAAATCCGCAAGTGTTGACAATAACGGCATCTACGCCCTCATAGCAATCCGCAATCTGAAATTCGTTTTTATCGAGCTGTGCAAGCATTCTTTCGGCATCCACCTGATTTTTGGGACATCCGAGAGAAATCATACCTACTCTATACATCGCTTTCTACCTCCGTTTCAACTTCAAGCTGTCTTAACGCACTGTTGATATCTGACCAACCGTAACCCAGACGCTGAAGTGCGGCAACTGTTTTCTTTATGCCCTTTTCATCACCGAGATATCGGGCATACTTTGTTTTTAACAATTCTATAATACGCAAAATCGGGTCAAAGTCAAGGTTTTCGGTTATATTATCCGCTATTTCGCGGGAAATTCCCTTTCTTGAAAGTTCAAAACCGATTGATTTAATGCTCATTCCCTTTCGCTCAAGCAAGGATGCCGCCAAAGCTTCAGCATAGCGGTAATCATTTATATAACCCAGTTCCGCCAATCTCGAAACAGCATTTTCGGCATATTCGCGTTTGTGCCCTTTTTGCGTGAGTTTGATAATCATTTCTTTTTCGCAATAATCGCGATAAGAAAGCAACCGCAGAGCACCGATAAAAGCACAGCGAGAGCCGACGGCTTCATAAAAAGCCGCCAGCTCTTCTTCGTTTTCAATGCTTTCAACGCCGTAATACGGGCTGCTCAGCCAATATTCGGCATCCACCGTGAAAGTATATTCACCGTCACAGCTTATATGAACTTTATTCTGTTTTCCGTAGCTGTAGGTTAATTTCATAAATTATTCGTCATCATCAACAACGATGTCGAGTCTTGCCCTTGAACCCGCTTTGGTTACAGGTTCGGTTATAACAGGTGCCGCAACAGGCACTACAGGCTGCTTCTTAACAACCTTTGTTGCTTCTGTTGCCTCTTTAAGAGCATTTACAACCTTCTCTTCAATTTCGGCATAAAGCTCGGGGGATGCAAGGATAACCTCTTTTGAGTTTTCCTTACCCTGACCAAGACGCATATCACCGTAGGAGAACCAAGCGCCGCTCTTTTGAATTATATTATATTTAACACCGAGATCCATAATTTCGCCGTCTTTTGAAATTCCCTTGCCATAAAGAATATCAAATTCAGCCTCTTTGAAAGGAGGTGCAACTTTATTCTTTACAATCTTTACCTTTGTTCTGTTACCGATAATTTCGTTACCGGGGCCCTTGATTGCTTCTACTCTGCGGACATCAATTCTCATTGATGAGAAGAATTTGAGTGCACGGCCACCGGTTGTAACCTCAGGATTACCGTAGATTACGCCAACCTTTTCACGAAGCTGATTAATAAAAATTATAATAGTATTAGATTTTGCAACTGCACCCGCAATCTTTCGAAGAGCCTGCGACATAAGTCTTGCGTGTGCACCGACATGGGAATCGCCCATTTCGCCCTCGATTTCAGAACGGGGAACAAGAGCGGCAACGGAGTCGATAACAACAACATCAAGAGCACCCGAGCGAACAAGTGACTCTGCAATTTCAAGAGCCTGCTCGCCGTTATCAGGCTGTGAAACAAGAAGAGCATCAACATCAACGCCGAGATTTGCGGCATATACGGGGTCAAGAGCGTGCTCTGCATCAATAAAAGCTGCCTCACCGCCGTTTTTCTGTGCCTGAGCGATTGCTGTAAGTGCAAGAGTTGTTTTACCTGAAGATTCGGGTCCGTAGATTTCAATAATTCTGCCCTTGGGCAAACCGCCGATACCGGTTGCGGCATCAAGAGAAATTGAGCCGGTTGAGATTGCCTCAACATTAAGAACGGAATCTGTTCCGAGTCTCATTATTGTTCCTTTACCGTATTGTTTTTCTATTTTAGCTATTGCTGTTTCAAGAGCCTTTCTTCTGTCATCCATCATCATTTCCTCCTAATCAAACAAATGTTCTGTTGCTATTGTATAATACTTTCCCGAAAAATGCAATAGTAAAATGAAAAAAATTTAAAATTTTGAAATAGTTTTAAAAAATATAAAAAAATGCTTGCATTTTCTGTTTTAATCTGTTAATATATCATCTGTTAATGAGTAAAAAAGGAGGTGTGACACATGGCAAAGTGCGATTACTGCGGTAAGGATGTGTCATTCGGCATTAAGGTTTCCCACTCACACAGACGTTCAAACAGAACATGGAAGCCCAACGTAAAAAGAGTTAAGGCTGTTGTAAACGGTTCTCCCAAGAGAGTTTACGCTTGCACACGCTGCCTTCGCTCAGGTAAGGTTACAAGAGCTGTTTAATTGCAAACGAATGATCAAGAGACTGCTTAAAGCGGTCTCTTTTTCTTTTTGTTATTTTAAACAAACGAATTGTGTCTTTTCATATCAGCAAGCACAACCCCTAGTGATTTATTACATTATAATATAGAAGTTTGCACAAAGCCTTTCTTTTTTCAAAAAATTGTTTTCTTTTTTGTCGAAATCGTGTATAATATTATCCACTGCTTTCAGAGCGAATAATAACGTAACGGAGAATTGAAATGAGCTATTCTGTAAATCCATCTGCTTTCAAGTCAATATTTGCGGTGCCGACTGATATTGTTGACAAGCATATCCGCCTTGCCAACGAGCATCAGCTAAAGGTTCTGCTCTGGATATTAAGGAATTCTCCTGATAATCCCGATATAAACTCAATGTGCAAAGATCTGAAGATGGCATATGAAGATGCCCTCGATTATCTGCAGTATTGGGTTCTTACAGGTGTGCTCGGAAGCGGAGAAAATCTGCCCGCTCCCCCTGCAAAAAAAGAAGAACCACAAGTTACAGAAACAAAGCCCGCCGTTACCGTTACAGCTCCCGTTCAGCAGGTTGAAATAATTCACTCAAAGCCCTCAAGTTCAGAAATAGTTCAAAGGCTTGATGAATCTCCCGAAATCGGTCATCTTTTCAATGAAGCACAGCAGATGCTAGGAAAAACCATTGGTTATGACGGTCAGTGCACTCTGCTTCTTCTTCACGACCATTACGGTCTGCCGACAGAAGTTTTGTTTATGCTTATTGAATACTGCGTATCAATCGGAAAATCAAACTACGGATACATAGAAGCAGTCGGCAAAGACTGGGGCAGCAGAGAAATAGACACGATGGAAAAGGCGGCAGAACAGATCAATTCGCTCAAAAAAGCAAACGGTCTTTGGAAAGAATTTGCAAAATATGCGGGTATTTCAACACCCCGCCCCACAACAAAGCAAACAACATATCTTCGCAAATGGAGCGAAGAATGGAAGTTTACAAGCGATATGATTATTCTTGCATATGACGAAATGGCAAACCACACCGGCAAATTAAGTTTTGCTTATATAGATAAAGTTCTTTTGAACTGGCACAAAAAAGGCATAAAGACTGCGGCTGATATCGAAAAGGAATCCGAAGAATACAGCAAAAGCCAAAAATCCGCAGGTAAAAACGCCTCTTCGCAGAATGCATCATATGACATTGATGAATTCAAAAACCGTTCGTTACACGGTGAACTCAAATATGAAAGGAAGAAGAAGAAATGAGCTACAGCAATGAATTGCTTTTAAAAGCAACGCAGACTCTCGAAAGCAGACGCAATAAAGCCCAGAGAATTCAGCTTGCAAGACATCTTGAAGTAACCGATAAAATTCCTGAAATCGCAAAATGTGAGGCTCAGCTTTCTTCCACAGGTCTTGATGTTGTTAAAGCTCTCGGTATGGGCAAGGATGCCGAAAAATATATCGCAGAGCTTGCGGAACTCAATATGACCGTTCAGAGTCTGATTAAAAAACTTCTTGTGCAGAACGGATACCCCGAAAATTATCTTGAAACGCCCTATACCTGCAAAAAGTGTGAGGATACGGGATTTGTTGGCGGTTTTGCCTGCGAATGCAGAAAAGAGCTTCTCAAAAAGCTTGCAAAAGAAGAGCTTGCGGCAGTTTCACAAAGCAGCGAATGTAGCTTTGACAATTTCAATATTGACTATTACCCCCTGCCCGTTGACGAAAATCTCGGTGTTTCGCCCAGAAAGAGAATGAGCGAAATTCTTGAATACTGCAAATGCTATGCAGAAGATTTTGATGAAAGCTCCGAAGGTCTTTATATGCACGGTGCAACGGGTCTGGGCAAAACCCATCTCTCGCTTGCAATTGCAAATGTTGTTGCAGAAAAGGGCTACAGAGTTATTTACGGCTCAGCTCACAACATTCTTTCAACACTTGAAAAAGAAAAATTCGGTTCAGGCAACACAAATAAATACGAAAAAGAGCTGCTTGAATGCGACTTGTTGATTATTGACGACCTCGGTTCGGAATTCTCAACCCAGTTCACAACAGCGGCTATATATAATATTGTTAATTCAAGAATAAACTGCTCAAAGCCCGTTATCATCAGCACAAACCTTACCGAAACCGAGCTTGAAGCAAAATACACACAGAGAATAACATCAAGAATAATCGGAAATTATGTTTCTCTGCTTTTCCTCGGAAAAGATATAAGACAAATAAAAAAATCATTTTAAGGTGAAAATATGGATATAATTCGCGAACTTACAACTCAATTCAATCTTCAGACCTGGCAGGTTGAAAACACAGTAAAGCTTATTGATGAGGGCAACACAATCCCCTTCATTGCACGATACAGAAAAGAAGCTCACGGCACACTTGATGATCAGGTTATCAGAGAGCTTTCCGAAAGACTTGAATATCTTCGCAATCTTGACAAAAGGCGCGAAGAGGTTCGTTCACTTATCGAGGGTCAGGAAAAGCTGACAGACGAAATTTCCGCCGCTCTTGATAAAGCCGCAACAATAACCGAAATTGAAGATATTTACAGACCTTTCAGACCCAAGCGTAAAACCAGAGCTTCGGTTGCAAGAGAAAAGGGTCTTGAACCTCTTGCCGATGCAATTTTTGAGCAGGCTTCGGATTCACCCGCTCCGCTTGAAATGGCAAAAGATTTTATAAACGAAGAAAAAGGCGTTGAAAGCGCAGAGGATGCTCTCAAAGGTGCTATGGACATTATTGCAGAAAACATTTCAGACGATGCCGACATCCGCCGCAGACTGCGTAACCTTTTCAGCGTTATCGGTGTTGTTTCAACTTCCGCAACAGACAAAGACGCAGAAAGCGTTTATACAATGTATTATGATTACTCCGAGCCCGTTAATAAAATTGCGGGTCACAGAGTGCTTGCAATAGACCGCGGCGAAAGAGAAAAATTCCTTAAAGTAAGTGTAACACTTGATGCAGTCAAAGCCGCAAATGTTATCACAAGCGCAACCCTCAAGCCTGAAGGTTCGCCTTGCACAGAAACCGTAAGAGAAGCGGGTGCAGATGCATATGAGCGTCTGATTTATCCTTCAATTGAAAGAGAAATCAGAAATATGCTCACCGAAAACGCCGCAGCAAAGGCAATTTCGGTTTTCGCACTTAACACAAAAGAACTGCTTCTTGCTCCCCCCGTAAAGGGCAAAACGGTTATCGGACTTGACCCCGGCTACAGAACGGGATGCAAGGTTGCGGTTGTTGACCCCACAGGCAAGGTGCTTGACACAGGCGTTATCTATGTTACTCATTCCGATGCACAGAGAAACCAGGCAAAAGAGCTTATCAAAAAGCTTATTGCAAAGCATAATGTTAACTGCATTTCAATCGGCAACGGAACAGCTTCAAAAGAAACCGAAATTTTTGCCGCAGAAATTTTGCGTGAAATCAATGCGGATGTTTCATATATGGTTGTAAGCGAGGCGGGTGCTTCGGTTTATTCCGCATCAAAGCTTGCGGCTCAGGAATTCCCCCAGTTTGACGTTTCGCTCAGAAGTGCCGTTTCAATCGCAAGACGTCTTCAGGACCCTCTTGCAGAGCTTGTTAAAATTGACCCCAAGGCAATCGGCGTTGGTCAGTATCAGCACGATATGCCTCCCAAAGAACTCGATGCCGCACTTGACGGCGTTATTGAAGATGCGGTTAATATGGTTGGTGTTGACCTCAACACAGCCTCCGCTCCCCTTCTTTCAAGAGTTTCGGGTATCAACTCAACGGTTGCAAAGAATATTGTTGAATTCAGAAATGAAAACGGTGAATTCAAAGAGCGTTCACAGCTTAAGAAAGTTCCAAAGCTCGGTGCAAAGGCATTTGAGCAGTGCGCAGGTTTCTTAAGAGTTCCCGAAAGCAAGAATATTCTTGATAACACGGGCGTTCACCCCGAAAGCTATAAAGCGGCAAAAGAGCTGCTTGAAATTTGCGGTTTCTCGCTTAAAGATATCGGTGGCGAAGAAATTTCAAAAATCTCGGGTCAGGTAAATCTTCTCGGTGAAGAAAAGGTTGCAGATAAGCTTGGAATAGGCGTGCCCACACTTAAAGATATTGTGAAAGAGCTTATTCAGCCCGCAAGAGACCCCCGCGACGAGCTTCCTCCCCCGATGCTCCGAACAGACGTTATGGATATGAAAGACCTTGTTCCCGGTATGGAGCTTAAAGGAACTGTAAGAAACGTTACCGATTTCGGTGCATTCATTGACATCGGCGTTCATCAGGACGGTCTTGTTCATATTTCGCAGATAACAAACAAATTCATCAAGCATCCGTCCGAGGTGCTTAAGGTTGGCGAAGTTGTTACGGTTTGGGTAATTTCAGTTGATGTTGCCAAGAAACGCATTTCGCTCACAATGAAAGAAAAGAAGACACAGGAGAATTAAAAAGTGGCAGATAAATTCAGACAAGATTTAACAAGCGGCAGCGTTTCAAAGCAGCTTATGAAATTCGCAATTCCCTTTCTGCTTTCAAACCTGCTTCAGGCATTCTATTCGGTTGCCGATATGATTATAGTAGGCAGACTTTGCGGCACACACGGAATAACGGGTGTTAACATCGGCAGTCAGATTAACATTCTTGTAACCGGTGCGGCGCTCGGTCTTGCAGTTGGCGGCACGGTGCTTATTGCACAGTACGGCGGTGCAAAAAAATTTGATGAGCAAAGAAAAACCATAGGCACTCTCTTCACTCTTTATATGATTCTGGCGGTAATTTTCACCGTTGTTATGCTGCTTCTCGGAACAACTCTGCTTGATGTTCTCAAAACTCCGCAGGTAGCTTATACCGAAGCCGAGAATTATTATAATATATGTATGGCGGGCTTGATTTTTATGTTTGCATATAATGTAATCAGCGCCATACTCCGAGGAATGGGCGACTCAAAAAGACCTCTCTATTTTGTTCTTATTGCAACGGTTGTTAATATCATAGGCGATATTATCCTTGTTGGTCCTTTTCAGATGGGTGCCGCAGGTGCCGCTTACGCAACAATCGGTGCACAGGCATTGAGCGTTATCCTTTCGCTTATATATCTTTTCAAAAATCATTTCTTTACCGGCTACAAAAAGAGTGATTTTAAAATCGACAAAGAAAAAGCAAAAATGCTTCTCAAAATCGGACTTCCCTCTTCCGTTCAGCAGGTTGTTATTTCATTTTCATTCCTCACACTTACAGCTCTTGTAAATTCGCTCCCCAATGCAGACATTGCATCAGCTTGTCAGGGTATAGGCGGTAAGGTTAACTCCTTCGCTGTTCTTCCCGCTCTCGCAATGAGCAGCGCGGTTTCTTCAATGGCGGGACAGAATATCGGTGCGGGTGAAACGGAAAGAGCAAAGAAAACAATGCTTACGGGTATGGGAATTGCTTTTGCAATAACTATAATTGTTTTTGCCCTGGTTCAGCTTTTCCCGCAGCAGATAATTTCACTCTTTGATACAAACAAAGATGTTATTGCAGTCGGCACGGACTATATCAGATATATCGCTCTTGATTATCTTTTTGTTCCGTTTGTTTTCTGCATGAACGGTCTTGCTATCGGCGCAGGCTACACAAATTTTGCGTTGTTCAATGCTTGCTTCAGTTCAATTCTTGTAAGAGTTCCGTTTGCTTACATTATGGTTAATCTCACATCTATGGGCTTTAACGGAGTTGGTATTGCAACAGGTCTTGCATCGGTTGCTTCGATGATTGTTGGTGCAATTTATGTTGCAAGCGGCAAATGGAAAAAGCCCAAAATCAAAATATAATTATTGACAAAAAAATTACCTTATGGTAGAATTTATGGGTAATTGAAAAGGTTTTTTGTTACTGACGGATTAAGGCAGAGCACTGCCGAGGAGCAAAGAATCTTATAAAAGCCGACCGTCTGGGCAGTCTTATCTTTTCGGGTAAGACTGCCTTTTTTAAAAAGAGAAAGGATGACAGAGAATGGGTATCTACGAAATCAACAACATCGGCGAGCTTATCAAAGACAACACTTATGTTGGCAGAGGCATCGTCATAGGCAAGAGCGCAGACGGCAAGAAAGCCGTTACAGCTTATTTTATTATGGGCAGAAGCGAAAACAGCCGCAACAGAGTTTTTATTGAGCAGGGTGACGAAATCGTTATTCATCCCTTTGACGCTTCAAAGGTTGAGGACCCCTCACTCATTATTTATTCCCCCGTCAGAGTAATCGGCAACAACCTTATCGTAACAAACGGCGACCAGACAGACACAATCTATGATTTTGTTAAAGACGGCAAAACCTTTGAGCAGGCTCTTGAAACAAGAGAATTTGAGCCTGACAGACCCAACTGGACTCCCAGAATCAGCGGTATGATGACTTTCAACGGTGCTGATTTCAACTATAAGATGAGCATTCTCAAGAGTGCAGACGAAGAAGGCACAGCCTGCAACAGATACACTTTCAACTATGCATCTCTTTGCGGACTCGGTCACTTCATTCACACATATAATCATGACGGCAACCCCATTCCCACATTCACAGGTGAGCCCGAAAGAGTTGCAATTCCCAACGATATTGATGAGTTCACAAACTGCATCTGGGAAAACCTCAACGAGCAGAATAAGATTTCAATCTATGTAAGATTCGTTGACCTTGAAACAGGCGAATACGAAAGCAGAATGATTAACAAGAATAAATAAGGAGAATTAAAGATGAAAGAGTTTGAACTTAAATACGGTTGTAACCCCAATCAGAAGCCTGCCAAGATTTATATGGCAGACGGCAGCGAGCTTCCCATTGAAATTCTCAGCGGCAGACCCGGATACATCAACTTCCTTGATGCATTCAACAGCTGGCAGCTTGTTAAAGAGCTTAAAGAAGCTCTCGGAATGCCCGCCGCAACATCATTCAAGCACGTAAGCCCCACATCAGCTGCAGTAGGCATCAAAATGAGCGACAAGCTCAAGAAAGCTTGCTTTGTTGATGATATTGAAGGTCTTGATGAATCTCCCCTTGCAACAGCTTATGCAAGAGCAAGAGGCACCGACAGAATGAGCTCTTTCGGCGACTGGATTGCTCTTTCGGATGTTTGTGATGTAACAACCGCAAAGCTTATCAAGAGAGAAGTTTCCGACGGCGTTATCGCTCCCGGATACGAACCCGAAGCACTTGAAATTCTCAAGAGCAAGAGAAACGGCAATTATAACATCGTTAAGATTGACCCCGATTATGTTCCCGCTCCTCAGGAAGTTAAGCAGGTTTACGGCATTACATTTGAGCAGGGCAGAAACAACTTTGTTATCAACAACGAGCTTCTTGCTAACATCGTTACAGAAAACAAAGAAATGCCCGACAGCGCAAAGCGTGACCTTATAATCTCACTCATCACTCTTAAATATACACAGTCAAATTCAGTTTGCTATGCAGTTGACGGTCAGGCTATCGGCGTTGGCGCAGGTCAGCAGTCAAGAATTCACTGCACAAGACTTGCAGGCAACAAGGCAGATATATGGCATCTTCGCCAGCACGAAAAAGTGCTCAACCTCCCCTTCCTTGACACTGTTGGCAGACCCGACAGAGATAACACCATCGATGTTTATATCTCTGACGAATATGAAGATGTTCTTGCAGACGGCGTTTGGCAGACTCTTTTCTCAGAAAGACCCGAACCCTTCACCAAAGAAGAACAGAAGGCTTACCTTGCAACAATCAAGGGCGTTGCTCTCGGCAGCGATGCATTCTTCCCCTTCGGCGACAACATCGAAAGAGCATCAAAGAGCGGTGTAACTTATATCGCAGAGCCCGGCGGCTCAATCCGTGACGATAACGTTATCGGTGCTTGCAACAAGCACGGTATGGTAATGTGCTTCACAGGTATGCGTCTTTTCCACCACTAAAAAATAAATCCCCCGACTTCGGTCGGGGGATTTTTGCTTTTATAATATTACATCTTCAAGAGAGCGTTTGGGAACATAATGAACGCCGTTTTCATCTCTGTAATAAGCTGTTGAACCGCTTTCAGGCAAATCAACAAGTTTTACGGTTTCTTTGGGCTTTCCGAGTGCAATAACAAGCTCAATTGAATATTTTTCAAGGTCAATATCAAAATATTCGGCAAGCTTTTCACGCTTGATACTTCCGAACATACAGCCTCCAAGCCCCTTCTCCGCCGCACCGAGAAGAATTGTCTGTGCCGCAATGCCGACATCGATTGGCTTACTCTGGCTTATTGATTTATCGCATAATACAATAATAAATGCGGAAGGTCTTTCACCCTCTTCGGGACCTTTCCAATCCTTGAGAAGACCTGCCCACGCAAGATTTTCAAAAACCTTTTTATTTTCTTCCTTTTCATTTACAAGCTTGTATTTGAGAACCTGAAAATTCACCGAGGCCGCAGTATTTCTTGCCAAATCAATTAATTCTTTTAATGTTTCAAATTCAATTTCTTCGTTCTGATAAAATCTTCTGTATGAACGGTTTTTCAATACCAAATCTTTAAGCATATTTTTCTCCCTTCGGAATTTTTTGTTTTACTTTATATATTATATATCAACAAAAAACTAATTTCAACACCGTTATTTTTCTTAATTAAAATATCATTTTAATATATTTGTGCATATTTAATAAAAAGTGTTGATTTGTTTAATAAATTATGTTAAAATTTATTAGTACAGTTGATTGTCTATGTCTGGAGGAAAAGAAAATGAAAAAACTGATAAGCCTGCTTTTGGTTATTGCAATTGCTTTCACCGGATTGGTGCAGTTTTCAGGTTCAGCTGCAAGCGAAGCGGCAAAATCCGACACTTTGCAGTTTGCGCAAGACATAAGCAAAATGCTCTCGGATTATTCAAAAACACTCGCTCAATTTGACAACAGCGAATTTTCGACCTCCCGTCTTATTGTTAAAAGCAACAGAAAAATTGATACTCTTGATGCAGTATCCGTTCTGAACGGATATGACAATATGTGGATTCTTCAGTTTGAAAACCCGCAAAGAGCTAAAGAGGCTTATGAATATTATTCAACCCGCACGGGAATTGAATATGTTGAGCCTGACCGAATCATTTCGGCATCATCTGTTGATGAATCCGGTTATCCTGTTTTCAATTCAGAGGATGAACCCAGCCGCACTTATATATCATGGGGCCCCGAACATATCGGAACCGACATATTGAACAATGCATTAAAAGTTCAAAACTATCCTGTTCAGGAAACAACCGTTGCAGTTATTGACTCAGGTGTTGACCATAATCATCCCATGCTCAAAGACAGAGTTATACCCACAAAAATCAACACAAGCACATCGGGAACCAGAAACAGCTCAATGGACGATAACGGTCACGGAACTGCTGTTGCCAGTGTTATTATTGACTCAACTCTTGATAATGTGTATGTAAAGCCGTATAAAGTTCTTGACGAATACACAGACGGAACTATCCTTTCTGTTACAGCGGGCATCAACTGCGCCATTGATGACGGGGTAGATGTTATCAACTTAAGCCTTTGTTTTGAAGAAGATTCAGAAATTCTTTATGAAGCAATAAGAAAAGCATATGAAAAAGACATTATGGTTATCGCTGCCGCAGGTAACCACGGTTCAGATGCTCCGCACTACCCTGCCGCTTACAGAGAGGTTATTTCAGTTTCGGCGCTTAATCAATCCAATATTATTGCAAACTTCAGTAACTATGGCGAAACAATTGACTTTGCCGCTCCCGGTGTTCAGATAACCGTTGCAAAACGAGTCGAAGGGTACACCTCTATGAACGGCACCTCTTTTGCGGCACCGTTTGTTTCCGCCGTTGCAGCAACTTTAAGAGGCATTGACAAAAACGCTTCAGCTGATGACGTTGAAGAAATAATGAAAGAAAACGCAGTTAAAATTGCGGAGGTTGATTCAGCAATCAAATACGGTGCAGGTCTTGTTCATGCTCCCGACCCCAGCGGCGGTTACAGCCCGTTTGAGAAAGCGGAAACTCCCGTTTTTTCAATCTCACAAGGATTTTTCTTTGAAACGCAGTATGTTGAAATAAGCTGTGCAACACCCGATTCGGTTATTTACTATACAACAGACCGTTCAATACCCACTAAAACAAATCCGACCGCAAAAATTTATGACGGTACTCCGATAACGGTTGAAAGAACAATAGTTATTACGGCAACTGCTTATGCACCGAACCTATACCGTTCAGGTCTTGCCACAACCTCTTTGATAATCGCCCCCTATGCAGACCCGGGAGAACTTGTTGTTGACGAAAACGGCGTTATTACAGATTATATCGGCAATAAATTCAGCATAAGTGTGCCGGAAGTTTATAACGGAATAACCGTAAGAGGGGTTGGCGAAGCCGCATTCAAAAACGCTGAATTGCAGGAAGTTATTTTGCCCAAAACCGTTACATTCATTGGCAAAGAAGCATTTGCCGAAAACGAAGTTATTAAAACAGTGTATGCAATTAACGCAACAAAAATTGGCGAAAAAGCATTCTACAACTGCATTAACATCAAAAATCTGTTCCTTGGTGAAATAACTGAAATCGGTTCATATTCATTCTATAATGCCTGCAGAAATCAATATGATATTTACGGAACAACCTTTAATCTTAATCTTTTCAGATTAACAACAATTCCCGAAGGTGCTTTCACAAATTCGGCACTTGCAAGCTTCGAGGCTGACTTTATAGATAACATAGGCAAGGATGCTTTCAGCGAATGTATTGCTCTGGCATCTTTAAAAATCAATTGTCTTTTAAGTATGCCTGACGGTGCTTTCAGGGGCTGTTCTTCGCTCGACAATGCTGAAATCGGATATCTTACTTTTGTTCCGCGCGGTGCTTTCAGCACCTGCACAAACCTTCGTTATGTTTCTTTCCCGAATGCAACAGATGTTCTTTCGAACGCATTTGAAAATTGTATTACTCTTGAAGAAGTAAACCTTCCGCTTGCACAGACAGTTTATTCAAATGCTTTCACAAAATGCGAATCGCTTTATTGGCTCAATTTACCTGAAATGCAGGGATTTGAAGAAGATTTATATACACAGGCAGCTCCGAAAATTTATTTCCCTCCGAATCTCAGATATTTCTCTGCTCCGAAAATGACCAAGACTATAATGAATATGTTCAGCAACACACCCAAAATTATGATTATTGATTTAAGCGGTGTTGAATCTCTTGACCGTTTCACTTTCAGAGGTGCCAATAACATTTTCATTCTTTATCTCAGCAATATTAAAAATATTCAGAAAAATGCTTTCGACGGCAGCACGATAATGTTTATTGACGCAAGAAATCTTGTATCAACCGAAAGCCTGCCTGAAAACGGCGGTATTATGCTGAGTAACAGTTTTGTTGAGTCATCAGCAAACGTTGAAAATCTTACAATTTACGGTTCTTCAGGAACATTTATTGAGCGATACGCTGATTACAAAGGCTATGATTTTGTTCCGATTCCGTTTGTCTACAGTAATTTGCCCGATTATATCACTGAAAATTCAGAAACTGTTACCGCAACAGCAATCGGATTTGACCTTGAATATCAATGGTATTGGAACACTAAAAAATCAACTGAAGGCGGTACCCCTATCGAAGGCGCGGTTACTGAAAACTACACATTCACAGACAAAGACACCGCACCTTATTACTACTGCAAAATCATCCAGAATGACCACGGTAAAATAACATCTGTTTACACAAAAATTATCACCAAAGACAGCAAGCCTGCTGATTACACGGCATATAACGAAGCCGTTAAAGCGGCTGAGGCTCTTGACAGAAATCTTTATAAAGACTTCTCTGAGCTTGATATTCTGCTCAAAATAGACATCAGTGAATATTTTTCGTGTGAACAAAATCTAGTTGATGAGCATACCGCTAAAATCTATGAAGCAATAAATGCACTTGAATATAACACCATAACAGATTTGATGCTTTTTACATTTGACGAAGAACTTCTCTTTCTCGATTCAACCAAGCTCATAGCTGTTGCATATCCCGAAAATGCCATACCCGCCCCCATTGAATGGAGCACCAGCGACACAAGTGTAATTATCCTTTCATCCGAAGGTGAAGTTATAAGCATCGGCAAAGGTACTGCAACAATAAAAGCAAAGGTTACAAATATCGACGGCAGCGTTGTTGAGGAAACAATAGATATTGAATGCCATCTCACTGTTCTTGAAGGAATTATATCGTTAATGATAAAATCACTTGTTTTCTTAATACGCAAGCTTTCTCTTGTTGACATTATCATTTTCTGATAATAAAAAAGCCTTGACGAAAAACCGTCAAGGCTTTTATTTTCAGTTACCATACATTTTCTCGGCATATGCCGCATATTCACCGCTCTTGATATCTTCAAGCCATCCCGAATTTTCAAGATACCATTCAACTGTTTTCTTCATACCGTCATCAAAGGCTGTTTCGGGTGTCCAGCCAAGCTCGGATGAAATTTTGGTTGGGTCAATGGCATATCTCAAATCGTGACCCGCTCTGTCTTTAACATAGGTAATAAGCGACTCGGGCTTTGAAAGATGAGAAAGCACGGTTTTGACAACATCAATATTTCTGCGTTCATTATGACCGCCAACATTATATACCTCACCGATTCTGCCGTTATGGATTATCATATCGATTGCTTTACAATGGTCATCAACATAAAGCCAATCGCGAACATTAAGACCTTCGCCGTAAACGGGCAGACTCTTATCTTCCTGCGCTCTCATTATCATAAGAGGAATCAGCTTTTCGGGGAACTGATAAGGTCCGTAGTTATTGGAACAGCGTGAAACGGTTACGGGCAAGCCGTAAGTTCTGTGAAAAGCAAGGGTGAGCAAATCAGCAGATGCTTTTGATGATGAATACGGGCTTGAAGTATGAATGGGTGTTTCTTCCGTAAAGAAAAGGTCGGGTCTGTCAAGCGGAAGGTCTCCGTAAACCTCATCGGTTGATACCTGATGAAATCTCTTTACACCGAATTTTTTGCTTGCTTCAAGCAGACAAGCAGTTCCCATAATATTTGTTTCAAGAAAAATAAACGGATTTTCGATTGAACGGTCAACATGGCTTTCTGCCGCAAAGTTAACTACAATATCAAA
>JAZRTQ010000080.1:0-20428 GCA_045652165.1 Acutalibacteraceae bacterium
AAATCTGGGATGCAACAGGCGATGCAGGCAGAGTTGAAAGAATGGCAGTTATTTCAAACGGTGCTGTTAAAATGGCAAATCTCTGCGTTGCAGGCAGCCACAAGGTAAACGGTGTTTCTGCTCTTCACAGCGATATTCTCAAGGATACAGTTTTCAAAGATTTCTATACCCTTGAACCCGATAAATTCACAAATGTAACAAACGGTATAGCTCATCGCCGTTGGCTTTGCCAGGCAAACCCCGGACTCACAAAGTATCTCACAGAGCTTATCGGCGACGGCTTTATTTATAACGGTGCAGAGCTTTCAAAGCTTCGCGATTATGCAGACGACAAAACCGTTCTTGCTGATCTTCGCAAGATAAAGACACAGAATAAAGAAAACTTTGCGGCTCTTGTGAAGAAGAAAACAGGTGTAAGCCTTGATCCCACTTCAATTTTCGATGTTCAGGTTAAGCGACTTCACGAGTATAAGCGTCAGAATCTCAATGCTTTGAATATTCTTGCAAAATATCTTGAAATCAAGGCAAATCCCAAGGCAGAGTATACTCCTCACACCTATATTTTCGGCGCAAAAGCGGCTTCGGGTTACTTTATGGCAAAGAAAATCATTGAGTTCATCTGTGCTCTTGCAGATGTTATCAACAATGACCCCGAAGTTAACGATAAGCTTAAGGTTGTTTATCTTGAAGATTATAATGTTTCAATGGCTGAAGCACTTATGCCTGCTGCAGACATCAGCGAGCAGATTTCTCTTGCAGGAACCGAAGCCAGCGGCACAGGCAATATGAAGCTTATGATGAACGGTGCAATAACTCTTGGCACAATGGACAGCGCAAATGTTGAGATCTTTGAATCCGTCGGTGCAGAAAATATTCTTATTTTCGGTATGAACACTCCCGAGGTTAATGAGCTTAAAAAGAGAGGATACACACCGCTTAACTATTATAGCAACAATGTTGAAATCCGCAATGCAATTGACTTTATAAACAAGGGTATCAACGGCAAGCAGTTCAGCGAAATCAGTTCAACTCTTATTCATCACGATCCTTATATGGTGCTTGCTGACTTTGCGGATTACCGCAATATTCAGAAGCAGGCAGAGCAGATATGGCACGAGACCGACAGATGGAACAAGATGTCACTTGCAAATATTGCAGGTTCAGGCATTTTTGCCGCAGACAGAGCAATTAACGAATACGGCGAAAACATCTGGCACGCAGACAAAATTGATTAATAAAACAGCATAAAAAATCCGCCTCACCAAACGGTGAGGCGGTAATTTTTTTGTTTATTTTGTTGTGATAGAAACCAAAGAGATGAAAGCAGTTTCAACAGATTCTGTTCCCTTAACTGCAAAGTCTGCGGTGAATCCGTCGCTTGAATTTGTTGAGCCGCAAACATAAACCTTTTTGCTGCCGTCAGAGCAGATTGTTCTTGCAAAGTCGCTTCGTGAACCGCCGAATGAGTTCATTGTCTGAAGCTCGCCGTAGCTGTTTACTGCATAAACAAATGAGTTGAAATCGCCGTTCTGGCTTGATGAACCTGCAAAGTCGCGGTTGCCTGATGCAGAATAACCTGAAACAACATAACCGCCTGAAACTTCTGCGATATCGGTTATGAAATCGCTTTCATAGCCCTTTACGGGAGTAATCCAGGATGTTGCACCCTTGGAATTGAACTTAACCAGAATGCCGTCATATGTGCCGTAGGGGCCGCCTGCGTAAATATCCTTGAAGAAGTATTTGTTGCCTTCTTTGCCTGTTGTGTAGTCACCTGCAAGAACGCAGCCGCCGTCTTTTGTTGCGATTATTTTGGTGAGATTTACGGGGCCGTCATCTGAAATGCCCTTCATCCAGAGAACCTGACCGTTTGCGCTTAATGAAACCGCTACGGTTGCCATGCCTCTTCCGTCGATCTGAACGCCTGCAAAGTCACCGTCTGCATATGTGGTTGAAATGCTTGCAAAGATAACGCCTGAATTGTTAACATCAAGACCGTCTACAGAGCTTGCATCTTCACCGGCAAGAGCCTTTTTCCAGGAAACTGAACCGTTTGCTGTGTATTTAACAAGAACTGATTTGATTTCGTATGAAGTAAGACCCTTTAAGTCAAGGTCGGGTGAATAGCTCATACCGCCAACAACGAAGCCGCCATCGGGAGTTGCTGCAACTGAATAGAATTCATCTGATTCACTGCCGCCGAAGAGCTTAATCCATTCTCTTTCGCCCTTCTTGGAGTATTTAACGATAAGACCTTCTGAAGTGCCTTTGCACTTATATTCTGCATCGCTTGCAAGATTTGTTGATGTTGTGTAACCAACAGCAACAACGCTGCCGTCCTTAAGAACCGCAACATCCTGATATACTGTAAGGCTGTCGCCTGAAACGGCATCCTGCCAGACAGTTTTGCCTTTTTCATTTGTTTTGGTGATGAAAGAACCTGATATCTTTATTGTTTCGCCTGATTCACTCATCTGAATGAATGTGCCGGCTGAAATAACGCCGCCGTCATCAGCCATATCTGAGCTTGAAATAATATAGTTGATATCTGCTTTACCGTAGTTTGCAAACCAGTTAATTGAAGCTTTCTCGATTTTTGCGGGAAGAGTGCCGATAGGATCAAGAGGCCTTGAGGTTGCATATGAGGGTTCTATATAAGGTGAAGTTGATACGGGTTTTGTGGGTGCGAAAGTGGGTTCAGCGGTGGGTTTGTTTGCTGTGGGAGTGTTGATAGAGGGGTTGGTTGTTGTTGCGGGTCTTGTTACGGGCTTAACAACCTCAACCTCACCCTGCTGATTTGTAACAGCAGTCATACCGTTTTCCTGAGCAACGCTGGAAATTTCCTGATACTCGCTGGGAGTAACGTTGCTGGGGTCTTTAACATTTACTTCGTTAAAGATGCTGCTGATTTCTTCGGGAGAAGCCTCTGTTGAGGGTTCTTTTTTGATAACGGTGTTGCCGCTTTCGTCTTTATCAATGATAAGACCCTTATCCTGGGCAAGCTGCTCAACCTTTTCCTGCTGCTCGGGAGTGAGAGTGTTAAGGTCGCCGTTAAAACCTTCTGCATCTTCACCGAGAGCTTCAGAAACAAGGCCCACAAGCTCAACCTTTGTTATGGTTATGGGCTCATATGTATCGGGCACACCTGCTTGCCAGCTTTCGTTGGGCAGAAGAGTGGTTGTTGTTGAATCGTCTTTATTGTCTTTAATGCTGCAGGCTGCAAATGTTGAAACAAGAAGAACAAGACACATAAGCACGCTCAGCATTGCGGTTGATTTCTTTTTCATCGTAATCCTCCCCTATTTTATTTAGGTATAGTTATGCTAACATAAAATCAAACGAAAATCAACTGTTTTATATTACATATAATAAAAATTAACATTCAATTAAAAAAACATCTTCATTTTTCAACAAGTTTGTACTATAATTAATTAAAATGAACGGAGGTGTGGGTAATGACAAAAAAAGAAAAAGCACTTCTTGCGATAGAAGCACTTAAAAATAAATATCCCGATTCAATTTGTTCGCTTAATGCAGATAATCCTTTGCAGCTCATTATTGCAACAAGACTTTCGGCTCAATGTACTGATGCGAGAGTGAATCTGGTAACGCCCGCATTGTTTGAAAAATATAAAACCGTTGAAGATTTTGCAAATGCGGATATAAGTGATGTTGAAGAACTTGTTCATTCCTGCGGATTTTACAGAGCAAAGGCACGCGATATAATCGGAATGTGTCAAAAAATGATTTCCGATTTCGGCGGAGAAGTGCCTGATACCATTGAAAAACTGACATCTCTTCCCGGCGTTGGCAGAAAAACCGCAAACCTGATTATGGGCGATGTTTACGGTCAGCCTGCGGTTGTTGCAGATACACACCTTATCAGAATTTCGAATCTTCTCGGTCTTGTTGAAACAAAAGACCCGCTTAAGGTTGAAATGCAGCTTCGCAAAATTCTTCCCGATAACGAAAGCAATGATTTTTGCCATCGCTGTGTGCTTCACGGAAGAGATACCTGCGTTTCGAGCAGACCCAAATGCGGCGAATGCGAAATGCAGAGCTTTTGCAAATTCGGTGCATCAAAAAAATGATGCAATAAGAAAAACAACCCCGCTTATTGCGGCACCTGAGCACGCGGCGGCACCCATATTGAGGGCAAAACGGAGTTTATTCTTCTTCAGCCTCGTTGCGGGCGGAATTCCCACTCCCTGAGCAATAATTGTTGCCCTTTCTTTGAGGTCTCCTTCGCTGACTGCGGAGAATTCAGGCTTTATAAAAAACAGAACTTTTTCAAAATATTCACAACCGGTTTCGGTTATTTCCACAACCTGTCTGTTAACACCTTTTATCAAAATAAAACCCCTTTCATTTTTGTTTTATATAAGATATTTTTGACATTGCAGGCGGTTTTATGCACCGAAAAAGCGAATATTTGAGCAAGAAAAATATACAAAACGTATAGTTAGCTTTTCGCACCTGCGATGTGGAAAAGTGAGTGGAAAACGTGGATAACCTAACGCAAAAACGTGAGAATCAAGCGGTTTTCCACGGTGGATAACTTGTAAATTCTAAAAAAGAATAATAAAAATGTTGTGAAAAGTTTGGAATTTGTCACAAAAAGACGAGAAAATTTTAGTTAATTTTCTATTTGACAAGGGAAAATATTACAATTTGGAGAAATGATTATGGCGGTTAAACCGAAAGAAAAAAATGAAGATATTGAGGTCGTTTGCAGCTGTCTTGACATAGCAAAAACACTCGACTGCGGGCAGGCTTTCAGGTGGGTGCAGACTGCTTCGGGAGCCTGGCACGGAGTTGCCTTCGGAGTTCCTCTGACGGTTTCTCAGGAGGGTGAAAAAATTATTTTTCATAACACTTCAAAAGATGATTTTGAGAAGATATGGAAGCCGTATTTTGATCTGGAGAGAGATTATCCGTCGATTTGCGAAAGACTTAAGGCGGATAGGCATCTTGAAAAAGCAATAACCGAGTGTGAAGGCATCCGAATTCTTAAGCAGGATGAATGGGAAGCGCTTTGCTCGTTTATTATTTCACAAAATAATAATATTCCCCGCATAAAAGGGATAATTGACCGTCTTTGCCGTTTGCTGGGTGAAGATCTGGGCAACGGCGATTATTCTTTCCCCTCTGCTGAAAGGGTGGCAGAGGCGGGAGTTGAAGGTCTTGCACCGATAAGGGCGGGCTTTAGAGCCAAATATATTGTTGATGCAGCCGAAAAATTTTCGCGCGGAGAAATAAATATTCAAAAAATTTATGCAGGAACTCTTGACGAAGGCAGGGATGAACTGATAAAAATAAAGGGAGTGGGAGAAAAGGTTGCCCGATGCACACTTCTTTACGGCTTCGGCAAGGTTAATTCGTTCCCTGTTGATGTCTGGGTTAAGAGAATTATGAATGAGCTTTATCCCGAGGGGCTTCCCGAATGCACCGCGGGGGTAAGCGGAATAGCGCAGCAATTTTTATTCCATTGGAGAAGAACTGTTGAAAACTGAAAGGAGAAACTGTATGAAAAATATAAAAGAAGCAAAATGGATAAAATGTCCGCAGCCGGCAGAAGGCGGAGTTTTTGATTTTTACAAAGATTTTGAAGCAAAAAAGCCCGTTAAAGCTGCAACTCTTGAAATAACAGCACTCGGTATTTATGAAGTAAAGATAAACGGCGAAAGAGTGGGCGATTTTATTTTTGCTCCCGGCTGGACTTCATATCGCAGTCGCTTGCAGGTGCAGACCTATGATGTGACTGAAATGATAAAGGATAAAAATACTGTTAATGTCGGAGTTGCTCCCGGTTGGAAGGCACACAGAACCTTCTGTGAAGAAAGACGCTCGGCACGTTATCTCGGAGTAAATGAAACAGCTCTTCTTTGTGCACTTGCAGTTGAATACACTGACGGCGAAGAAGAAATAATTTACAGCGATGCGGACTGGAAGGTTAAAGAAAGCAAAACAAGATATTCCGATCTTTATAACGGCTGTGTTTATGACCCTGCATTTGAGAGCGAAAAAGTTTATGATGCTTCCGTATTTCCTCATACATATAAAATTCTTCTTGATCAGCAGGGCGAAAAAATTGTTGAGAGAGAACGCCTTGAGGCAAAAGAAATTATTATCACTCCGAAGGGCGAAACCGTTATTGACTTCGGTCAGAATATGACGGGTTATGTTGAATTTAAAATCAAGGGCAATAAAGGCGAAAAAGCAGTTATTTACCACGCTGAAGTGCTTGATGCCGAAGGCAATTTCTACAGAGAAAATCTTCGTGATGCAAAAGCAGAAAGTGCATTTATCTGTGACGGAGAGGAACATATTGTTAAGCCTGCATATAATTTCTTCGGTTTCAGATATATAAAGCTTGAAGGCTTCAGCGATGAAATAAAGCTTGAAAATTTCAATGCCATTGTTGTTCATTCCGAAATAAAGAGAACAGGTTATTTTGAATGCTCTGACAGCAGAGTAAATAAGCTTTTCAGCAATGTTATCTGGGGTCAGAAAGGCAACTTCCTTGATGTTCCCACAGACTGTCCCCAGCGTGACGAGCGCCTTGGCTGGACAGGCGATGCTCAGGTGTTTGTTAAAACCGCAACATATAATTTTGATGTTGAGAAGTTTTTCCTGAAGTGGCTTTCCGACCTTCGTGCAGACCAGAGAAGCTGGGGTGCGGTGCCCGCAGTTATCCCCGATGTTTTCGGTCCCGATGATAATTGTTCTTCAGCGTGGGCAGATGCCGCAACAGTTTGCCCCTGGCAGATTTATCAGACCTACGGCAACAAGGAAATTCTTAAAGTTTCTCTTGAGTCAATGAGAAATTATCTTGAATTTATCACCGAGCACAGCAACGGTTATCTCTGGAGCAACAGCTGGCATTTCGGTGATTGGCTCAACCTTGATGCAAGCAGTCCCGAAGATTGCTCAAAGGGAACAGATAAAGAGCTTATTGCAACCGCATATTTCGTTTATTCAAGCAATATTTATATCAAATCCTGTGATGTTCTTGGCGAAGATTACGGTGAATATAAAGAATTAAGAGAAAAATATATTGCCGCTTTCAGAAATAAATATATGGAAAACGGCAGAATCAAGCCCGAATATGCAACTCAGACCGCTTGTGTTCTTGCTCTTCATTTCGGAATTACCGATAATGCCGCAGAAACTGCAAAACAGCTTAATGAGCTTGTTAACGAGTGCGGACATCTTAAAACTGGCTTTGTCGGCACACCTTATCTGCTTCACGCTCTTGCTGATAACGGATATAACGAAACAGCTTACGGTCTTGTGCTTCGTGAAGAATATCCCTCATGGCTCTTCTCGGTTAAGATGGGCGCAACAACTATCTGGGAGCATTGGGACAGCGTTCGTGAGGACGGCACAATGTGGAGCACATCAATGAACTCATTCAACCATTATGCATACGGCTCTGTTGCTGACTGGCTTTATGAAAAGGCGGCGGGCATCAGAATTGATGAGCAGAAGCCTGCTTTTGAGCATATAATTTTTGCCCCCGTAACCGATGAAAGACTTGATTATGTAAAGGCTTCGATAGAGAGCAGAAACGGAGAAGTAAAAGCTTCCTGGAAGAGAGAGAACGGCGTTGTTTCATATGAATTCACCGTTCCCGCAGGCAGCACCGCAACCGTTATCCTTAACGGAACATCAACCGAAATCGCAGAAGGAACATATAAGTTTTAAATGAAAAATGGCTTGATAACTGTTTCACACAGGTATCAAGCCATTAAATATTTTATTAAGGTTTTTTAATTGAAATATTGAGTCCGAGAGCACAAACAGCCAATATAAGAAGCATTGTAAACGGAGATGTGTAGCTTCCGTGCTGTGCAAGCAAAGAGTTGCTGAAATTTGCTATGAAAGCGGCAACGATAAGGTTGAAGTTTGTGAGGCTGTAGTTAACAGAAAAATATTTCTGACCGTAAAAAGACGATGTGAATGCAGAAGTAAGAGTCGGGCATGAGCCATAGGAAAGTCCTGTAAGGCAAAGACCTATAATGCATACAGGCAATGAACCAAACTGAACCGCAATAAGGGTTATGCCTGCGGCAACAATTGTAAGAATGTTCGCGGAAATCATTGTTGTTCGGCGGCCGAGAGCATCATAAAGTGCACCCGTGAGAATTCTGCCGATTCCGTTGAACACAGAAAGAATTCCCACCAGAGTAACGGCAAGTGCCTCAGAAGCTTCAACTGAAATCGAAAGATCTCTTGCAAAGCTGATGACCGAATTGCCGACGGCTGTTATGAATGCCATACAAATAAAAGCTCTCCAGAAAGTGAAGCTTTTAAGCATTTCTTTGGTTGTGAAATCGCGGCTTTCGAAAGCCTCTTTTTTGACGGATTTTCCTGCTTTGGGTGAAGGAAGCTTATCATCTTCAGAGGGTTTGCGAAGGATTATTCCCGCAGCAACGAGCACAGCCGCGATAACAGCGCCGATTAAAATATAGGTTTTGCTCATTCCGAAATCGGGATTTTCAAACAGAATGCTTATGATGTTACCCATAAGCAGAGTGCTGATTCCGAAGCCCATCATAAGACAGCCGGAGCAAAAGCCTTTTCTGTCGGGGAACCAGGCGCAAACAGTTGAAACAACAACATTATATGAGATGCCGATGCCTGTTCCGGCAAGAAGCGCATAGGTTAAATAAAGCAACCGGCTGAGTGACTGTGCGTTAAGCATACCTGTTGAGATAAAGCCTGCGCCGACAAGCGCACCCGCAATAATCAAGGTCAGTTTTACACCGATTTTTTTGCATATAAGACTGCCGAAGAATGCTCCCAGGCAGAAAAAACACATTGTAAGAGTAAAATTGAGCGAAAGAACAGATTCGCTGAACCCGAAATCCGCTTTAAACGGAACCTTGAGGATTGACCAAGCATAAAGTACACCTGAAAACAGCATTGCAAAAACACCTGATGCAAGATAAATCCAACGTTTTTTTAGAGTATTTTGAGAAGACATAGAAAAATCACCTTGAAATAGAATTTTTAAAATTGTAACATAATTTACTAAAGGTTTCAATAATTTTATCCTAATCTGTTATTTTTCGTAAGTTGAAAATTGAAATATAAAATGATATAATGGAAAAAATTAAAGGAGGCACGGTCTGTGGCAGAGATTTTTCATAACATCGGAATACTTGCTCATGTTGACTCGGGAAAAACAACCCTCACAGAGCAGCTTTTGTACCTGACCGGTGCTATCCGTAATGCAGGCAGCGTTGATTCGGGAACTGCAGCAACAGACAGCCTTTCGGTTGAAAAGCAGAGAGGCATTTCCGTTCGCACGGCAACAGCTTCAACTCAATGGAAAAATGTGACGGTAAATATAATTGACACTCCGGGTCATATAGACTTTGCGGGTGAGGTTGAACGTGCTCTTTCGGCGCTTGATTATGCCATTGTTATTGTTTCGGCGGTTGAGGGGGTTCGCGCTCACACAGAAAATATTCTCAAATCGCTTGATAAAGCCAATTTGCCGAGGTTGGTTTTTATAAATAAAGTTGACAGAGCGGGAGCCGACACTTCAAAGGTTATCAGGGAGCTTGAAGGCATTTCTTCACAAACGCATATTGTTTTTTCTGATATTGAGAATGAAGGCGAAGAGAATTGCAATGTTCACCGCTTTGATGATAAGGCTTTCTGCAAAAGAGCCACCGAAGCCCTTGCCGATATTTCAGATGAAGTTGCCGAAATATTTCTTGACGATAAAGTGCTCACCAAAGATGAAGCGGATAAAATCATACGGAAAGAAATTTCGGACTGCAGAATAACACCCGTTGTTTTCGGAAGTGCAAAATATGCTGTCGGCATAAAAGAGCTTGCAGATATTCTGGTTGAATATATGCCCGATTCTTCCCGAAGATCAACAGAAGAGCTTTGCGGAATTATCTTTAAGATAGAGCACGATAAATCTCTGGGCAAGGTTTCCCATATCCGTCTTTTCGGCGGTGAAATTGCAAACAGAGATGAAGTTGAACTCTTTGCTCCCGAAAAAATTCAGGTTGCTCAATCTGATGCGGTTGAAATTGAAGACAAAAAAACGGTTAAAGAAAAAGTTTCGCAGATAAAGAAATTCTGCGGTGCAAAAAGCACAGATATCGGAATTATCCGCAGCGGTGATGTTGCGGCGGTGTGCGGTCTGCCGTCGGCGAAGAACGGATTTTATATCGGCAAACAGTCGCATATTGAGGAAGCAAATCTGGTTAATCCGTTTCTGAGGGTAAAAGTAACTCCCGCAGATTCAGACCCGCTGAAAATTCCCGCACTTGCCGCAGCTTTGAATGAATTATCGGATGAAGAGCCTTATATAGATGCAAAATGGGAAAACGGACAGAAAGAAATAACTATCAGCACAACGGGCAAAATTCAGCTTGAAGTTCTTTCTAATCTGCTCAAAGAAAGATATGATCTTTCTGCCGAATTTTCGCCTCCGACCGTTATATATAAAGAAACACCCTCAAGTGCGGGAACAGGCCTTGCACGCTATACAATGCCGAAACCCTGCTGGGCGGTTGTTGAGTTTTATATTGAACCGATGCCCAGAGGCTACGGTGTTTCGTATCACGGAAGACTGCCGAATAATCAATGCTATTACCGCTATCAGTCCCATATACGGACTTCGTTCAACACCTGCCTTGAACAAGGATTTTACGGCTGGGAGGTAACCGATTTCAAGTGTACTCTTGTAGGAGGTGAACATCACACTATCCACACCCATCCGCTGGATTTTTTTGTTTGCACTCCGATGGCATTTATGAACGGACTTTCGCAAACAGGCTCAACAATTCTTGAGCCGTTACTTAAAATCCGTATAACCGCACCTGAAGATTTTTCGGGAAAGATTTTTTCGGAAATCATTAAAATGGGCGGGGATTATGACAGCCCTGTTATCCGTTCGGGTATGGTTACAATTGAAGCGGTTGTGCCTGTTGCAACATCAATGAGTTTTCCTGAAAGATTAGCAACGCTGACATCGGGTAAGGCAGTGCTTTCACAGTCATTCCACGGTTACCGTGAGTGTAACGACGGACTTGAACATATAAATCCGAGAAACGGAGTGAATCCCCTTGACCGTTCAAAATGGATTTTGTGGTCAAGAGGAGCTTATCATATTGAATAAAAATATAACACCTTCTGTATAAAACAGAGGGTGTTTTGTTTTTTTGTGCGATTATAAAGGATACTCATTGAAAAAGCGGGGGGTTGGTGTTATACTTATTATGTATAAATACTGATGAAAAAGGGATTTGAACATACGGAATGAAAATGGGTATTATATTCAACATCCAAAAATTTTGCATACACGACGGCGACGGTATCCGCACCTGCGTTTTTCTGAAGGGTTGTCCGCTCAGATGCATCTGGTGCCATAATCCCGAAAGTCTTGATAAGACACAGAGTTTTTCTTTTGATAAACATAAGTGTTCATTATGCGGCAGATGCCTTGCGGTGTGTCGGGCACGCAGAATTGAAAACGGTATTATGGAAATTGAACGCGAAAAATGCATAAAGTGCGGCAAGTGCGCCGAAATATGCCTTAAAGATGCCAATGAAATTATCGGCAGGGAAATGATAGCCGAGGAAGTTCTTGATGAGGTGTTGAAGGATAAGATGTTCTATGACACATCGGGCGGAGGGCTGACTGTTTCAGGCGGTGAACCGTCATATCAGGCGGATTTCACACTTGAACTTCTTTCAATTGCAAAGCAAAAGGGCATTTCTCCGGCAATTGAAACCTGCGGCATCGGTTCGCGTGAATTTTATAAAGAGGCGTCAGAGCTTGGAACAACATTCCTTTTTGATATAAAATGCATTGATTATGCCCGCCACCGTGAGCTTACAGGCTCAGATAACATTCATATTATGTCAAATCTTAAATATCTTATGGATGCGGGAGCTGATATTATTATCAGGCTTCCGTTGATTCCCGAATGCAATGACAGCGATGAGGATATTGCCGCACTTTCAGATTTTCTGAATAAAAACAAGGGCAGATACAGATATGCCGAGATTATGCCGTATCATAATCTGGGAATCGGCAAATCCAAAAAAATCGGAACAAACGCTTCATATGTTCATAACAGCGCAACAGATGCGGAAATATCCCGTTGGTGCGCATTGTTCGAATCTCACGGCACAGACGTGAGAGTATCAAAATAAAAGAGGTTTTCTTATGAAAAATTTAGCCCGGCTTGACCCTTTGCTTTACGGATATTTTCTTGATGATACTCTTGAACACGGTGAAAGGGTAGGCGTTGCTTTGCTTTACGCCGCAAAGAATATTGAGATTAAGCTTTCGCGTCAGTTGCTTCCCGAAACGTTTTTTAAAACCGAATATGAATCTTCGGATTATACTCCTTCAGACGGACTGCGCTTTTATGATGAAAACATTATGAAGATTACCGAAGATTTTCCCGAGTATAAAGAAACTCTTTGCCGATATATTGATGAACTGAAGATTTTCAGAAGCAAAGCAAGCAGACTTTTTTCCGAATCAACGGAAAGGCTTAACCGTTCGGGTGCCGAATGGGGCGGCGGATGGGGCGGACACTCTAATCCCGATTACGGAAGAATAATCAATTACGGCACAGAGCATATCCGAGAAATTATTGAAGAAAACAAAGAAAAGTATCCTGCCGAGGCGTGGTTTTACCGCTCGTGCTCTTATGTTCTTGATGCAGTGGATATTCTGGGCGAAAGATACCGTGAATTTGCTCTTGAAAAAGCAGAAAACTGCGAGAACCCCGATGATAAATCGTTTCTTCTTCGTATGGCAAAGGCATTTGAAACCGTGCCCCGAAATCCTGCATATGATTTCACATCGGCTATGTGTTCGTTTATGCTTGTTTTCGCCCTTGACGGAAGCGATTCTCCGGGCCGTTTTGACCAATATATGTATCCTGCATATTCAAAAACAGAAAATAAAGAAGAGATAACCGATTTGCTGGACAGACTGTGGGATTATTTCCACGATCACCGTTCCTGGAATCTTTGCATTTCGGGAAGTGATGAGAATTGGAACGATGAATCCAACGGACTTACATATGATATTCTTGCCATGGTGAGAAAGAAAGGCTATCAGACCCCGAACCTCACTTGCCGTATTCACAGAAACACCCCCGATAAGCTATGGAATGCAGTTGCCGATACTCTGGCAACGGGAACGGGTCTTCCTTCGCTTTATAATGATGATGTGGTTTGCACCGCACTCGAAAAAATCGGCATTTCAGCCGAAGACAGCCACGATTACTGTATGAACGGCTGTAACCAGGTAGATATTCTCGGCAAGAGCCATATGGGTCTTGAAGACGGAGAGGTTGTTTTCACCAAATGCCTTGAGTTTGCTCTGCATAACGGCGTTGACGCTATGACGGGTGAACGTGTTTCTGTTGAAACGGGCGACCCGAGAAACTTTTCAAGCTATGAAAGATTTGAACGTGCTTTTATGGATCAGCTTGAGTTTGTGACCTATAATTCGTGCAGCAGTGCCAATGCCTGGCAGCATATGAGGGCTGTGTCTGAGCCTCATCCTCTTCGTTCGTGCCTTATCGAAGGCTGTCTTGAAAAGGGCAGGGACTACAGAAACGGCGGCCCCGTTTATAATCACGGACAGATTCTTGCAGAGGGCATTGCCGATGCGGGCGACAGTCTTTATGCGGTTAAAAAGCTGGTTTATGATGAAAAGAAATACACAATGGCAGAGCTTATTGATGCCCTTAATGCAAATTTTGAGGGTTATGAACAGCTTCACAGAGATTTCAGCGGCTGCGAAAAATTCGGCAACGATATTGAAGCGGTTGACAGCATAACTGCCCGAGCACTTAACCGTTTCTTTACGGTTCTCAAACGCAACAACACCTACAGAGGCGGAATATTCACAGGCGGATGCAGCACCTTTAACCGTGCCGCAGGCTACGGAGAAAAAACCGCGGCTCTTCCTAACGGAAAGCTGAAAGGCGAACCGCTTCTTGCAGACAGCATTGCCGCAACACCCGGCCGCGACACAAACGGGCCGACGGCACAAATCAAATCTGTTCTAAGATATAATCACACAGATGCCTGCAGCGGATTTGTTTTTCAGAATAAGTTTGAAAAGAAGATGTTCAATTCTGAAAAAGGCAAGGCTTCCTTCATTGCTCTTGCAAAGGCATATTTTGCGGGCGGAGGACAGCAGTATACAGTTACCGTTGTTTCTCCCGAAGAGCTTCTTGATGCAAAAGTGCATCCCGAAAATCACCGAAATCTCATTGTCCGTGTCGGTGGTTACAGCGATTATTTTGTAAACCTCAACGAAGAGCTTCAGGATAATGTTATCGGAAGAACATTTGCGGATATATAATATCGGAGAGATTCCTATGAATATTTTACAAACAATAATTTCTTATCTCGCAATAGCGGCGGCTTTTATTTCCTCGGTTTTTTCCTGCGGAGATACAGCTTTGATACCGTATACAAACGATTATGAAATTCCCGAAAGCATTCCCGAATACACCGTGATTTCAGCCGAAGAGAAAACCGTTTGGAAAGCAAAATGGATTTGGGATAAAGAAAATCTGACAGAAGAAAATGTCTGGATGTGTTTTAATAAAAATGTCACTCTTGATGAGATTCCCGAGGAGCTTATTGCCGATATTTCAGCCGACTCAAAATATTGGCTTTATATAAACGGCGAAACTGTTGTTTTTGAGGGAAGCGTGAAAAGAGGTCCCGATAAAAACAGCGGATATTATGACAGCGTGGATATCGCACCTTATCTCAAAGAGGGCGAAAACTCAATTTGCGCCTTGGTGTGGTATTGGGATGATGAAACAAGCTATTCCTATTGCTCAAGCGGCCAGGGAGGATTCCTTTTTGAAGCCGAAGGCAAGGGTATAAGCATTATTTCGGATAAAAGCTGGAAAGTAAAAAGAAACAGTGCTTATATTGACAGCGCTTTCTATCCGCCTAATTACAGACTTCCCGAATACAGCATTTATTTTGATGCAAGGAAGGATACAGAGGACTGGATAAACGGAGCTTGTGATTTCTCTTTGTGGGAAAATGCAACCGAATATGCCGTTGGCGGCGATGGGGCTTACGGTAAGCTTTATCCCCGAGGAATACCCTTTTTAAAGGATTACGGTCTTAAAGATTACGAAAACTCAAAGGATTATGAAAATTATAAGGTCAGCAAGTTTTTCGGTGAAAAAATAACCGTTGATATTCCTTATAACGCACAGCTTACTCCTTACCTTAAAATTTCAGCACCTGCAGGGAAAAAGATTCGTATAACGAGCGAAAACACAATAATCGGTGCAGTTTCAACAACATATGTGACCAAAGAAGGCGAGCAGGAATTTGAAGCGTTGGGTTGGTTTAACGGAGAACATATTACCTATAAAATTCCGAAAGGCGTTACGGTTGTTTCTCTGAAATACCGCGAAACGGGATATGACAGCTCATTCTGCGGAAGCTTTGAGAGTGACGATGAATTTCTGAATTCACTTTGGCAAAAATCTCTGCGCACCCTTTATGTTACAATGCGTGATAATTTTATGGATTGCCCCGACAGAGAAAGAGCACAGTGGTGGGGCGATGTTACGAGCGAAATGATTATGACAATGTACTCTATGGACAGCAACTCCTATCTGCTCTATCAAAAGGGTGTTGAGGCGATGCTTTCTCACGTTGACGAATCGAAGGTGCTTCAGACCGTTGTGCCTATAAGCGGAGATTATTTTGAGCTTCCCGTTCAGCAGCTTGCAGGAATAGTGGGATTCCTTACTTATTATGAATATACAGGCGATAAAGCTTTTGTTGAAAAGGTTTATGATGCTTCGCTTGATTATCTGAAGCTTTGGGAAATCGGCGAAAATAATCTTGTTGTTCACCGAGAAGGCTCGTGGGATTGGGCTGACTGGGGAAGCAAGGCGGATATGACAGCCATTGAAAATGCCTGGGTTTACTATGCTCTTTCCGCAACAGAGGAAATGGCGGAAATTCTGGGGAAAGACGATGATATTTCGTTTATTGCCGAAAGAAAAGCAACTTTAGCAAAAGGCTATCAGACTCTTTGGACAGAAAACGGTTTTAAAAGCAAAGATGTAAGGAAACCCGATGACAGAGCCAACGCTCTCGCAGTTCTGGCAGGTCTTGCGCAAGAAAAACAGTATGCCGTAATTACCGATGTGCTCAGAACAACAAATAATTCAAGCCCGTATATGGAATATTATGTTCTCGAGGCTCTTTGCGGAATGGGTGAGTATGAAGAGGCTGAAGCCAGAATAAAGAGCAGATATGAGGATATGATGAGCGAGGATTATTCCACTCTCTGGGAGTTCTGGGAATCGTGGAGAGGCACAAAGAATCACGCGTGGAGCGGTGGCCCTCTTGTTATAATGAGCAAGCATTTTGCGGGTATCACACCTCTTGAAGCGGGCTATGAAAAGGTTAAAATCGAGCCCCAATATACTCTGTCTGACAGCATAAACTGCACAGTTCCGAGCGTGAAAGGGTTAATTACTCTCAACTATGAAAAAACTTCCGATGATTATATAATTAATGTTACACTTCCGCAGGGGATGAAAGCTGTTTTATATGTGCCCGATAATGCGGTTGTAAACATCAATTCGGAGCTTTATTATCAGAATGGCGGGTATATAAACGGCTTTGAAAACGCAAATGTTGAGATTATAAAGGAGATTTTGAAATGAACAAACTGACTGATACATTTGAACTTTATAACGGAGTCAAGGTGCCTTGCGTTGGCTACGGAACATACCTCACTCCCAACGGAGAAATTGCAAAAAATTCCGTTGTCGAAGCCATAAACGCGGGCTATCGCCATATTGACACAGCTTTTGCCTACGGCAACGAAACAGCAGTCGGCGAAGGAATCAAAGCAACAGGAGTCAAGAGAGAAGATATATTTGTGACAACCAAGCATTGGGTTACGATGCGAGGCTATGAAAAAGCAACCGAAGCTATTGATATTTCGCTCAGAAATCTCGGTCTTGACTATCTTGACCTTTATCTTATTCATTGGCCTTGCGTGGAAAAGGTGTCGCCTGACTGGAAAGAAATAAATGCAGGCACCTGGAAGGCTTTTGAGGATGCATATAAAAACGGAAAAATCCGTGCTATCGGTGTTTCAAACTTCCAGAAGAAGCATTATGATGCGTTGGCTGAACGCTGTGTAATCAAGCCTATGGTGAATCAGATTGAGTTCCATCCCGGTTACACACAGCCCGAAACCGTGGAATATTCGCAGAAAAACGGAATGCTTGTTCAGGCATTCAGCCCTCTGGGTTGCGGTGCTGTTATCGGCGACAAAACACTTGCCGATATTGCAAAGAAATATAACAAGACTGTGGCACAGATTTGCCTCAGATTTGTTTTGCAGTCAGGTCTTAATGTGCTCACAAAGTCGGTTACACCCTCAAGAATAATCGAAAATACACAGATTTTTGATTTTGAGCTTTCAGCCGAGGATATGGCGGTTATCAATGCAATGCCCGAACTCGGATTCACAGGCTGGCTTCCCGAAAACGCTCCCGCAGATGCGATAGTTTAAACTGCGGTTTATATGGTTTGATATGAATAAAATTATAGAAATAACGGATTTTCTTGCCCCCGAGCTTGATGTGTATGCACGCTTAAGTGAGGTTCAGCTGTTAAACAGAGAGTTTCCCGATAAAGGCTTGTTTATAGCAGAAAGCCCGAAGGTTATTGAACGGGCGATTGATGCGGGCTATGAACCTGTTTCGTGCCTTATGGAAAAAAGGCATATTGAAGGCGAGGGCAAGCAAATTCTTGAAAAAATAAAAGATGTTCCCGTTTTTTGTGCTGAATTTGACGTTCTGACACAGCTGACAGGTTTCAAGCTCACAAGAGGTATGCTGTGCGCTATGAAGAGAAAACCTCTGCCGAGTGTAAGAGAAATCTGCGAAAACAAAAGCAGAATAGTTGTATTGGATAAGGTTATGAACCCGACCAATGTGGGAGCCATAATCCGTTCTGCGGCGGCGCTCGGAATGGATGCGGTAATCCTTACTCCCGGTTGCTCCGATCCTCTCTACAGAAGAGCGGCAAGAGTCAGTATGGGAACTGTATTTCAGATCGAATGGACGTTTTTGACCGAGGAGAGTCTTGATGAAATAAAGGCTCTCGGGTTTAAAACGGTAGCTATGGCACTCAAGGATAATTCTCTTTCTGTAAATGACCCCGTTCTTTTAAACGAAAAGAAGCTTGCTGTCATAATGGGAACAGAGGGTGACGGTCTTTCCGACCAAACGATAGAGGGGTGCGATTTTACCGTAAAAATACCGATGTATCACGGCGTTGATTCACTGAATGTTGCCGCCGCTTCCGCCGTGGCATTCTATCAGCTCGGAAATAAACAGAATATCACCTGAATTGGCACAAAAGTATAAGTTTTAAGGATAAATAATATGATCAAAGAATTGATTCACGATCCGATTTTGCTTGCGAGAAAATCGGAGATCGCAACAAAAGAAGATTTGCAGGTTGCACAGGATTTGATGGATACTCTTACCGCCCATAAAGACGGCTGTGTCGGTATGGCGGCAAATATGATAGCCTATACAGTAGCCAACTCAAAAGATATGTTAACTTCAAAAAATGAAGCTAAAATGACATTAACCATAGGAAACAAAGGTTTGATAATAAAACTCAGCGGATATATGAATGTACCACCCTCATTACATAGCTTTTTGGGCAAACTAAAAACATCTTAATGTTAGAATTTCTTATAGGGAAAGCCGAGACTTTTTTCTCGGCTTTTTCAACATTTTAACCCATATACAACAAAAACTCCGTTTACCGATTACTCGATAAACGGAGTTCATTTTTAGATATAGACATCGACGGTTAAGTCTTCCCATTGATACGGGCGGAGATATTTACCCGTCGATTTTCTGTGTTTCAGAGCGTCACCGTAGCCGATGTCAACTCGTAAAAACAGGTCAGTCCTATTAACCTTTGATAGCTGCCTGAGCTGCTGCAAGGCGAGCGATGGGAACACGGAAGGGTGAGCATGATACGTAGTTGAGGCCGATCTTATGGCAGAATTCAACTGATGTGGGATCACCGCCGTGCTCGCCGCAGATACCGTAGTGAAGGTTCTTGCCGCTTGCCTTACCCTTTGCAACTGCCATTTCCATAAGAGCGCCAACGCCGTTCTGGTCAAGCTTTGCAAACGGATCAAATTCGTAGATCTTTGTATCATAGTAAGCATTGAGGAACTTACCAGCGTCGTCACGGCTGAAGCCGAATGTCATCTGAGTAAGGTCGTTTGTGCCGAAGCAGAAGAATTCAGCTTCCTGAGCGATTTCGTCTGCTGTGATGCAAGCTCTGGGAATTTCGATCATTGTACCAACTTCATACTTGAGATCGATACCTGCTGCTGCGATTTCAGCATCAGCTGTTGCAACAACGATGTTCTTAACGAACTTGAGTTCCTTAACATCGCCAACAAGGGGAATCATGATTTCGGGAACAAGGTTCCAGTCTGCATGAGCCTTCTTAACGTTGATAGCTGCACGGATAACAGCCTTTGTCTGCATTGCTGCGATTTCGGGGTAGGTTACTGTAAGACGGCAACCTCTGTGACCCATCATGGGGTTGAACTCATGAAGTGAGCTGATGATAGCCTTGATTTCTTCAACGGTCTTGCCCTGAGCTGCTGCAAGAGCTGCGATGTCAGCTTCTTCTGTGGGAACGAACTCGTGGAGGGGAGGATCAAGGAATCTGATTGTTACGGGGTTGCCTTCAAGTGCTTCATAAAGAGCCTCGAAGTCGCCCTGCTGATAGGGAAGGATCTTATCAAGAGCAGCTTCTCTTTCAGCAACTGTATCTGCACAGATCATCTCACGGAAAGCAGCGATTCTGTCTGCTTCGAAGAACATGTGCTCTGTACGGCAAAGGCCGATACCTTCTGCACCGAGCTCGCGAGCTTTCTTAGCGTCTGCGGGTGTGTCTGCGTTTGTACGAACCTTGAGAGTTCTGTACTTGTCAGCCCATGCCATGATGCGGCCGAACTCGCCTGCGATTTCAGCATCAACTGTGGGGATGATGCCGTCATATATGTTACCGGTAGAACCATCGATGGAGATGAAGTCGCCTTCAACGTATGTCTTGCCTGCAAGAGTGAACTTCTTGTTTTCTTCGTCCATTGCGATTTCGCCGCAACCGGATACACAGCATGTACCCATACCACGAGCTACAACCAAGTCGGATCGTAGCCATGTCGTTCTGTGAGCCAAGGAGTTGCCCTTAACCCTTGTCTTCCTAAGACCGCTTGGCCTCCGACTTTGCAAGAGTGAACTTCTTGTTTTCTTCGTCCATTGCGATTTCGCCGCAACCGGATACACAGCATGTACCCATACCACGAGCTACAACC
>JAZRTQ010000081.1:0-15457 GCA_045652165.1 Acutalibacteraceae bacterium
GCTGTTACTGCAAGAGCAACGATCATAACGATTGCAAGAATCTTAGCAATTTTTTTCATTGGTTTTTCCTCCAATATTTTATTGATAAATTCATTATAACATTTTATTTTAAAAAATCAAGAATAAAATGTATTTTTATAAAACAATATCTCGTATTTCGGATATTTATTCAGCCTCAAAAAACGAAACCGCATTCTTGAAATCATCAAAAAGCGGGGCTTCAAGCTCCATTTTTTCATTTGTAACAGGATGTATAAACAAACATTTACGGCAATGCAGAAGCTGATGACCGATATCCGTCATAAAATCTCCGTACATATCATCACCCGCCAGAGGATGCCCTGAATACGACATATGGACTCTTATCTGGTGCGTTCTTCCCGTTTCAAGATTAAGCCTGATAAGAGTTGCACCGTTGAATTTTTTCTCAACTCTCCAATGCGTAACCGCTTCTTCAACACCCAGGTCATAAGAACAGGCGCGGAGTGTTTTCATAGGGTCAGGGCGGTAAATCGGAACATCAACGGTGCCGTTTCCGTCAAGCTCACCCTTTACAAGTGCAACATATTCTTTCTTTATTTCACCCGCAAGCTTTGCGGCAGAAAACTTATTGAGAGCGCAAACAACAACTCCCGAAGTTCCTTTATCAAGCCTGCCTACAGCTCTGAATGCTGCATACTTGCCTTTTTTTGAAAGATAGCCCGCAACGGAATTTGCAAGGGTATCGCCCTGATGATTATGGGTAGGATGCATTGCCATAAAAGGAGATTTATTGATAACGAGAACATCATCATCCTCATATAATATGTCAAGCTCCGTATTCTGCAATTCAATCTGCGGTTCATCATCGGGAATATTTATCGTTATTATATCGCCGCATTTGACTTTATCTATAGTTCTGATATGCTCACCGTTGCAAAGCATTCCGTCCTTTGCAAACTTAACGGTACGCATAAGCCTTGATGAAATTCCGCAATGACCTCTTAAAAAGTGAATTGATTTTCTTCCGTCATATTCTTCTGTTACCGTATAATCTATTCTTCTCGGCATATGCACACCTCCTTTGCCGTTTGATTATATCAAATCTTTTGTTTTTGCACAACCTAATGTTGAAAAAAATAAATTAATGTGATAATCTAATTCCGACGGAGGTTTTGCCAATGAAAAAAATAATTGCATTAACGCTTGCTTTATCAATGATTTTTCTTTGTGCCTGTTCTGACAACGGGAAAAAAGAAAAAAATGAAACAACAACACAAATTCAGGAAACAACAAAAGAAATTCAATATATTACCGAATGGGAAAGCGAGCTTATTCCCAAGGATTTCCCCTCTCCTCCTGTTGGCGCATACGGCGAATATGTGACTCTTCTGCCTGCCGAAAATGAATATTCGGGCAGATGTCATGACACAGTCAGGTTGATTTTTTATTGCACTGAAAACGAATTTTATAATTTTACAAATTCACTTATTCCTTTTGGATATATCGGCGGATTCAAAAGTATTATAAACGGAACAATTTATGATAACGGATTCCGAGGCGGATGGAGAAACGAAAACCACACCGTTGTTATCAGCGGAAGCAGGTATGAAGAAAACGGCGACTTGAAAATTTGCCTTGATATTGTTGAAAGTTTTTCTGCATTCCCTGAAGGGCTTAAAGATTATTTCCCGTCATTTGATTTCCCCGCAAGACAAATGGGATTTTACGCAGGTGCCAATTCAGAGGTTGACCAAACCAATGATTATTACGGTTCTCCCGAACACATCAAATGGCAATGGCATATACGTTCTAGAGATGCCTTTATCGGTGTTTCACTCGATGATTTTTATGAATATTGCGATAAGCTTACCGCAGCCGGATTTAAGGGCGGCTTTGCGCCCGAGACTCTTGACGGTTGCTCTGTAATAAGCAGTGATATGATTAAAGACGAAACCCTCGCTGCTTTTATGCTTTATAATCAAACAACAAAAACCCTTGAAGTTATTTATACGAACGACCCCACTTCGATAACGGGATAAAAAAAGGAGCTGATTTAAAATCAGCTCCTTTTTTCAGTTATTTTCAAAAACAAAAGTTGTTATGCTTTTTGCCGAAAGCGTTGCTTTGTTCTCAAACTCTCCCGAATAAATCTCATCGCAATTATTTTCAGCATCGGTGCGGTAAATTTTTTCATTTTTATAAATTCCCGCCAAATTTATATCTGCGCTCTCTTCCGAATTATTAACCATAACAACAACAGTCTGCTCTGCGTTTCTGAATGCAACACAGGCAAGCTTGCTGTTTTCTTCAAAGCTGTCCATAATTTCAACACGTCTCATCCCCTGCTTTATAAAGGATGAAAACTGCTTATAGGCATAATATCGGCTGTAGTTAACAAGTTCGCCGTTTATTCTGTCCATAACACCGTCACCGTTAACGGCAGTCCAGCTTTGCCACGAAACGGCATTCATAAGGGTTAAATCCTGAACAATGATGTTTGCCATATAAAGTCCGCTTTCAATTGTTGTTGAATCAAGATTCATCGGAAGCTCGCACCATTCGCTCATTTCAAGCTTTTTACCCTTAAACTGCTTGGCAAATTTTTCTCCCACCGCCGATTTAACGGGAATATTGTTATCTATCCAATAGCTGTGACCGCTGTAGGTATCGCAGAATTCATTGAGAATTTCGCTCGCAAAGAATTTATCTATGTATTCATAGTATTCGGGAGAAAGCTGTCCGCTTTCGGGACCGCTGAGCTTATAGGGTGAATTGCGTTTTTGCATTTCAAGGGCAAAGGCTTCAAGCACCGCAACAGTTTCGTCAGCGGTGTAATGGCAACCTTCCTGCCCTACCCATTCGCCGCCCCAGCTCCATTGGGGTTCGTTTATGGGCGAAATTGCGGTCACGGGGTAACCCTGCTCAACAAACCAATCTGCTATTGTGAGAACATAATCAACAAATTTTGCATAGTTTTCTTTAGGAAGGTTTGAATAATACGGCTCAAGACCGCCCGAGGCGTGCCCGCTTCCCGTCATCGAAAAATGAGGGCTGTTACAAAAAAGAATAACCTCTTTTGCACCGTATTCAACTGCATAATCAAGAACTCTTCTTGCGTTTGCATCGCGGGTGAAATCATACTCATATTCGCCCGTTTCAGCATTCAGAAAATAAAAACTTTCTGTTCTTCTGTTAACATCCCATATGCGGCAATCAGGGTTATCGTGCTCGCCGCCGCCAATGTTATAACGGAAAATATCAAGCCCGAGACCGGTTTCATCATCATAAAGTCTTTTTGCAATTTCGCGTGCGGTTGCATCATCATCAATTGATTGCGCCCACCAGCAGGAACTTGTTCCGAAACCTTCGAACTTCTGATATTCCATATAATTATTCACTCCGATTGTTTGGTTTTTTTCTGTTGTGAAAACCATAAACAAAAAAGTCTGAAGCGTTGCCATCAAAAGGCTTATTATTTTCAAAAACATATTTTCCCCATCCTTTTCAATAAGTTTATCACGAATAAAAATCCATGTCAATTATCACATAATGTTGACAACACAAACAGCGTGTGATATAATTCATTTAACAATTAGGTTAAATGTTAAATTAGGAGGCGATTGTTTGAGCATTCAGAATACTCTGCGCGCTTTGGCAGACCCTACAAGAAGAGAAATTCTTAATCTGCTCAAAGAAAAAACTTTATCCGCAGGAGAAATTTCCGAAAGTTTTTCAATAAGCTTTGCCGCGGTTTCGCGCCACCTTTCCGTGCTTAAAGATGCCGATTTAATAAGAGATGAGCGTGACGGAAAATTTATTTATTACACTATCAACACATCTGTGCTTGAAGAAATTATGCTCTGGATTTCAGATTTGAAAGGAGAAACTTCAGATGATTAAAAAGAATTTGAAAATGATGATTATAACATCAACAGTCATTCTTCTTCCCGTTATTGCAGGCTTGATTCTATGGGATAAACTGCCAGATAAAATACCCACTCATTTTAATATTCAAGGAGTTGCCGACGGCTTCAGCAGTAAACCATTTGCTGTTTTTGCATTACCGCTTTTCCTTATTGCAATTCATTGGTTTTGCATTGCAGTTTCATCATTCGACCCCAAAAGTCAAAATATAAGCGGAAAGGCTTTGAAATTGGTTTTATGGATTTGCCCTGCTCTTTCTCTTTTGCTGGGCACGGTTATTTATTCTTTTGCATTGGGTTATGAGTTTAATATAAACGTTATAATGAATATATTCTTCGGGCTTCTGTTTATAGTAATCGGCAACTATATGCCCAAATGCAAGCAAAGCTACACAATGGGAATTAAAATTCCGTGGACTCTCGACAGCGAAGAAAACTGGAATTATACACACCGACTTGCGGGGAAACTGTGGGTTATCGGCGGTTTGCTGATAATTTTTACAGGATTTTTAAAACAGTATTGGATTTTTGCGGCAATAACTGCTATAATGGTTATAATCCCCGTTATCTGCTCTTACAACTATTATGTAAAGCACGATAAAAACAAAAATCCGTGAGGTGAATATTATGATTTTTGACAAAATTGAAAACCTTAATCTTTATTCGGGAATGGGCGAAAGCTTTGAACTTATTGCAAAATTCATAAGCGAAAACGATATGAAAGCTCTCCCCTGCGAAAGCTACGAAGTTGGCGGCGGAATCAGAGTAAGCCTTGCCGAATACGAACCCGGCACGGGCGGAAAATTTGAAGCGCACCGCAATTATCACGATTTGCAATATGCAATAATCGGCGGCGAAACAATAGAGGTTATTCCCATTTCCTGTGCGACCGAATCGGGCGGTTACAGCCCTGATATCGAATTCTTTGCATCACAGACCTGCGAAAGCACAAAGGTTTCGCTTGAAGAAGGTACCTTTGCATTCCTTGCACCCGGCGATGCTCATAAGCCCTGCGTTAAGCTGAGCAGCGATAAAATCAAAAAAGCGGTATTCAAAATTCCCGTATAAAATTTTGGCGGTCAGACAATCTGACCGCCTTTTTACTTTCTGGAATACATACAGTAAAATATAAAACTTTCTTCATAATACGGCAAAACAAACATAAGCGGCAAAAGCAAAATTCCGCTCAAAAGCCACGGAAGAAAACTGCATTTGAAGATAAAAATATCAAGCAGTTTTCCTTTGGTTTGTGCAACACTCATTGATACTGCATTCTTTACCGTCACCGCTTCACTGCCTGCAAAATAATATATTGCTTTTGAATATTTCTGAACAGAAACGCCGTAAAAAATCAAAGATAAGGCAAACAGAACAATCGCTCCGAAAGCGTTGATAATCAAGGAAATCACGCTCACGCTCATAAGCTTTACCCTCATATAAACCGCCGCAGAAAAAACTGCAGGCAATGAGATGAATGCGATAAAATGAAGCAGTTTCAGGCACAAAACATACGCTGTCAAAACAACACCTTTTGCTGCTCTTTTCTTGGAAATTCTTGTTTTTGTTATGCCTTTTTCGGATAATTTCAAAAGCCTTGCCGAAAGCAAAAATTTTACGATACATATAAAAAATATCAAAGCGATAACGGATACGGGCAAGGTAAAAATAAGAATATTCATTTTTGCAAAAATCTGATTCAGCAGAACCGTTGACAGAATAACCGTGAGCATAAATATTACCGCTGCGGCAGGCTCAATATAATTTCCGCTCAATGCAGCTCTTGCGGAAAGCTTCGCATAATTTTTCATAAAAACCACCAAAAAGAAATAGTCGGGAGAAAGCTCTCCCGACTATTTTTTGATGTTTTTATGTTTTTATTTACCGAAAACTTCTCTTATTTTATCGCCGATTGCAAAAATCTTATTTAATACAGGCATTGCAATTTTGTTGAATGAATCAGCATATGAATCTCCGTCTTCATATTCGGGAGCCTTTTCACCTTCTGCAAAGTTGCCCATGGGAAGCACTCTGAGATTGGGCTTATCATTCTGAAGGAACTGAGGATATCTGGGGTTTGACCATACATCGTAATATTCATCAGAATAAAGGAACCACTTATACATTTCGCTGATTCCGTCGTGGCAGTTTGAATGGAGCATACCCTTGATAAACCATGTGTGTTCGGGAAGAACGCAGGTTGAAGCATCAATTCTGTTATCGGGTGAAAGATGGTTATGACCGCAGTCTGCTTTGCAAACATAGTCTTCGCCGAGTGTTGAATCATAATCTGCAACCGTGCCGCCAACAGAAGCATAAATTGTGTCAACGGTGTTATCGCTGTCATTTTCCAATGACTCTATGAAAGGAGTTGCCTGAATATCATAGCCTGCAACTATCATAATCTTAAGTCCCGCATCAACTGCGCCCTCAAGAATTTCTTCTGCTTTGCCCTGAACATTATAGTGATAATAGTCCGCTTTAGCAATAAGACCTGCCTGGGTTTCGGGATCAAGGTTGATTTTCTTTGCTTCTTCATAAACATCATCGGGAACAAATGCCCAGAGACCGAGAATTGTTCCGAAAACGGGAGTAAGAAGCTCATCAAAAATCTTATCCTGAAGCTCAACAAGAAGCTTGTCTGCAAACGAATAAACTATATCAATAAGTCCGCTGTAATAAAGTCCGTTAAAGAGGAAATAAAGAAGTGTGCTTCCGAAATCAACGGGAGGAAGAGCGTCTACGCCGTAGTCAAGAAGTGCGCGGGGATTAAGCTCAAGCTTTCTGCAAAGCAAATCTCCCGCCATTGATGTTCCGAGAATGGGGCAGCACTGGAAAATACAGCCCGCAACATCGTCATAGCCGTATTCGCTGAAATATGCCATAGCGGTTACGCCGCCCATTGATGATGCTCTGAAATAAACCTTATCGTGACCGGTAAGCTTCTTAACGTGCTGAATAAAATCATCAAGCTGACCAGCAATTTCAATGGGGTCAAGACGCCAGTCATAATGGAAATAATAATCTCTGTCAACTCCGTGTGCGGGGTCTGTAGGAAGTTCAATTTTAACGGATACGTTTTCAAATGAATTGCCGTTGCCGTCAAGAGCCATTGCTCCCATTGCACCGTCAACAGCATCAATAAGAACATCTGCAAACTTATCGTAATTTTTAGTTATCGGAAGAGTTATAACTGCGGGCAAAACCTTAAGAACAATTCCGATAATGGCTTTTGTATCGGGTCTGAAAACAATTCTTTCATCTTCCGTATCTGCGTTTTCATAAATATCGGTGTTGCCGAGAGGGCCAACATAAATTGTGGGCAAAACTCCGCAATCGCACTCATCCGAAGCAAAAGCCGTGGGAGCACAGATTGAAAAAAGAATTGCAACTGAAAGAATAAGAGCAATAAACTTTTTCATAGAAAAACATCCTTTCTTTTAATGGTTATTATTGTATCACATATTTTTTATTCATACAATAGTTATTTTTATTTAATATTTCATTGCAAAACAGTACATATATGTGTTACAATACCTCTTATAAATAATAGCGGAGGAAGCATATGGATTTATCAACTGAAAATAAGCAGTCCGGCATAACTCTGAACAAAAAGACGATAGCTCTTATTTGCATATTACTTGTCGGAATTATGGCTTTTGCCGGAGTTCTTACCCAGATTATGCCCCGAGGATTATATGACCTTGACGAAAACGGAAGCATAATAAACGGAACATACCGCGAAATTGAAGATAAGATGCCGATATGGAAGATTTTTCTTGCTCCTATTCTTCTTTTCGGTTCCGAAAGCTCGCTGACGGGTCTTGCAATAATTCTTTTTATTGTTATCATAGGCGGCACATTCCTTATTCTTGATAAATGCAGTGTGCTTAAATACATAATGGCGGTTGTTATCAACAAATTCGGAAACCGCAAATATCTTCTTCTCAACAGTATGATTTTCATCTGTATGCTTTTAAGCTCAACAGCAGGCATACTTGAAGAATCCGTAACACTTGTGCCGATTACCGTTGCAATTTCGCTTGCACTTGGCTGGGACTCGTTTGTGGGTCTTTGCATAAGCCTTGTTTCCATTGCATTCGGATTTACTGCCGCAACCTTCAATCCGTTCAATGTTGTTACGGTTCAGAAAATGGCAGGTATTCCGATTTTTTCGGGCCTCGGCTACAGAATAATTGTTTTCATTGTTATTTATCTTGTGCTTGCAGGCTTTGTTACTCTTTATGCAAAAAAGATTGAAAAGAATCCGCAAAAATCCCTCTGCTATGAAACCGATATTGCACTGCGTGAAAAATACAGACTTGATGACAGCATAGCAATAATCAACGATAAACAAATCAGTAAGGCTGCAAAAGCATTCCTTTTCTGCCTTCTCGGTGTTCTTGCGGGAATAATTCTTGATTTTATTCTCGGAACAGAGGGAATGATTTCTCTCCCTTGTATGGCAATTCTGTTCTTTACGGGCGGTCTGCTTTCGGGATATTTTTCGGGTCTGCGCGGCAAAAATCTTTTCAGAAGCTTCGGCGAAGGAATCAAAACCGTTGCCCCCATTATTCCTCTCATTCTGATTATTCTTGCAATAACCTATATACTTGATGAGGGAAATATTATCCCCACTATTCTCAATTTTGTTTATAACCTTATTCAGGGATTAAGCCCCTACTCCGCAATTCTTATTCTTTTTGTTTTCATCGTTATTCTTGAATTCTTTATCGGAAGCGGCACCGCAAAGGCATTTCTCGTTATGCCTCTTGTTCTTCCTCTTGCAGAAATGGTCGGCGTTTCCGCGCAAAGTGTTACTCTTGCATTCTGCTTCGGTGACGGCTTCACTAATCTTCTTTACCCCACAAGCGGAATAATGATTATCGCAATAGGACTTGTTAACATAACTTACGGAAAATGGCTTAAATTTTCCTGGAAACTTTTTGTGCTTGAAGGAATCGCTTCCGTTGCACTTATGCTGACAGCTATTGCAATAAACTACACTTAAGGAGAATTTATGAAACTGAAATTTAATAAAGACGGAAAATTCAAAATTCTGCTTTTCGGCGATATTCACGAACATTACGATTATAAAACCAACCCGAGATTCAAGGATATGCAAAAGCTGATGAAAGCGGCAATCAATGAATATAAGCCTGATTTATGTGTGCTTCTGGGCGATAATTGCAACACCGACAAAATTGCTGATGCACCTGATGAATTCAAAGAAATGATGCAGGCGGTTGTTGAGCCTATAACATCCGCGAATATTCCCGTTGCCGCAGTTTTGGGAAATCACGAGCACGACCACGGCCACGAGGATGAAATTGTTGAGATTTATAAAAACCTCGGCGTTATAACAAGAAACGAAACAGCTCCCGAAATAACGGGCAATGCAAACTTCAAGGAGCTTCTTTATTCGTCAGACGGCGAAACTCCCCTTTTCTGCTTATGGTTTATCGACTCAAACAACTGCTATGAAGACAGAAACCTTTCTCATTACGATAATGTTCACGCAGACCAGATTGAGTGGTTCGAAGAAGAAAGCAAAAAACTCCGTGAAATAAACAGCGGAAAGCCGATGCCCTCATTCATTTTTCAGCATACGCCCGTGCCCGAAGAATATGAGCTTTTGAGAAAAGCAAAGTTCTGGGAGCTTCCGATTGCTTTCAGAGGCTACGGTGCTCACAGCAACGCTTTTTATGTTAAGAAGAAAGGTTGCCTCGGCTATCACGGCGAGGGTCCCTGCTCACCCGATGTTAACAGCGGTCAGTTTGAAAGCTGGAAAAAGGTCGGAGGTGTGCTCGCAGCATTTTTCGGTCACGATCATCTCAACGATTTCAGCGGTTTTGTTGACGGTATTATGCTTGCGCAACACAAAACCGCAGGCTTCAGGGCTTATACAGACGGTTGCAAAAGCTGTGTAAGATGCGTAACCCTTGACGAGAAAGATTTATCAACCTTTACGCATGAACTCAAGCGTTTCAAGCAATTCGGTCTTAAATGCGAATCTCTCGGTCCCGTTATGAGAACAATTTCAGACAGACAGAGCCTTATTCTTCACATCATAGGCTATGCTGCCGCCGCTGCTGCGGGAATCGGTCTTATTGCATTTTTAATATCAAAATTTTTATTTTAAATTCGGGAGGATACCAAAATGAATAAAAGTGATAAATTAAGCAAATCCCTTATTATGAACATTCTTCTTTTCGGTTTTATGGGTCAGGTTGCATGGGCAGTTGAAAACAACTTCTTCAACCTTTTCCTTTTCAATGAAATCGGCGGCGATTCAACAGATATTTCAAATATGGTTGCCGCAAGCTCAATTGTTGCAGTTCTCACAACCCTCTTTATGGGCAGCCTGAGCGATAAAATCAACAAGAGAAAAATCTTTATCTGCGGCGGCTATATTGTCTGGGGTATAACCGTTATGGCATTCGCTTTCATTTCCCCCGAAAACGTTGCAAAAATTATGGGCACAACTCCCACAGCAGCAATCGCAACAACAGTTACACTTGTTATCGTTATGGACTGCCTTATGACATTTATGGGTTCAACCAGTAACGACGCTGCTTTCAACGCTTGGATTACAGATATAACCTCACCCTCAAACAGAGCTAAAACAGAATCAATCCTTGCTCTTCTTCCCGTTATAGCAATGGTTGTTGTTACTGCTGCATTCGGCGCTCTCTCGGGCAGTTTCGGTTATCCCGCTTGCTTTATCGGTCTCGGTCTTATCGTTACCCTTTGCGGTGTTATCGGCATATTCTCAATCAAAGAATCCAGAAACGGTGTAAAATCAAATGTCAGCTTTATCGAATGCCTTACTTACGGCTTCAAGCCCTCGGTTATAAAAGCTAACAAGAGCCTTTATCTTTCACTTGTAAGTATGGGTATCTTTGCTATCGCAAGCCAGATTTTCTTCCCCTATCTTTTCATTTATGTTGACCACTATATTGATATGGAAACATTGAAGCTTACCGTGCCCACAATTATTCTTGCAGTTGCGGTTATCGGCGGTTCAATTGCGGCACTTGTTTCCATTATTCTTCTCAGCGATAAAAAGGGTAAAGCGCCTTTCCTCTTCCCCTCGGCAGCATTCTTTATCATCGGTCTTATTCTTGTTTATTTTGCAGATAAAAACATAATCTATTTTGCTCTTGCTGCAGTTGTTGCACTCGTTGGCTACGGACTTCTTATGATTATGCTCAATGCGGCAATCCGCGACTTCACTCCCGAGGACAAAGCAGGTCAGCTTCAGGGAATAAGAATGATTTTCTCTGTTCTTCTTCCCATGCTCATCGGCCCCAGAGTTGCCGCAAAGATTACGGAAATTTTCGCTACTGCGCAGTATCAGAATGAATACGGCATTATGGTTGATATTCCCGCTCCTCACATTTATCTCGGTGCGGCAGTTGCAGGTGCACTTATCGTTATCCCCCTCTTCTTCCTCGCAAAAGATTTCAAAAAGCAGAACGCAGAAAACAAATAATATTCTTAATACAAAAGAAGGATTATTGATATGCATATTATAATTGTTGGTCTCGGAAAGCTCGGTTTAACACTTACAAAACAGCTTGTAACCGAAGGCCACAGCATTACTGTTGTTGACACCAACAACGAAAAGGTTACAGCTGCAGTTGACTCATACGATGTTATGGGTGTTTGCGGCAGCGGCGCAATATGCGAAACACTTGAAGAAGCAAATGCTCCCAAAGCAAAGCTTATTATTGCCGCCACCGCATCCGATGAAATGAACATTCTCACTTGCCTTATCGCAACCAGAATGGGCGTTGAAAACACTATAGCAAGAGTTCGTAACCCCGACTACTCATCTCAAACTCAGTTTTTGCGCAACGAACTCGGAATTAATATGATTGTTAATCCCGAATTTGAAACCGCAAACGAAATTTCAAGAATTATCCGTTTCCCCTCTGCCGCAAACCTCGATTCATTTTCAAGAGGTAAGGTTGAAATTGCAAGAATCCGAATTCATTCGGATAACCCTCTTTGCGAGGTTCCTCTTTATGAAATAAGAAAGAAAACCAAAGCAAAGGTGCTTGTTTGTGCAGTTCAGAGAGGTGAAAACGTTTATATTCCCTCCGGTGATTTCGTTCTTAAGTGCGACGATATAATCAGCATAACAGGCTCACGTTCCCAGCTTTCGTCTTTTATGAAGCAAACCGGTGTTTATAAGCATAAAATCAAGAACGTTATGATTATCGGCGGCGGAAGAATAGGATACTATCTTGCGAAGCTTCTTACCGATACGGGCAGAAACATCAAAATCATAGAAAACGATACCGGCAGATGCTATGCGCTCAATGATATGCTTGATGACTGCACCGTTATCCACGGTGACGGAACAGATCAGGAAATACTTGATGAACAGCATATTGAAAATCAGGATGCACTTGTTGCACTCACAGGCATTGATGAAGAAAACATCATTGTTTCCATGTATGCCGAATCAAAGGGCGTTAACAAGGTTATAACCAAAGTTAACCGCCATTCATATTCAATACTTAACGATATCGGTCTTGAAACAGTTGTTTCTCCCCAGATAGTTGCAGGTAATCTTGTTACTCGCTATGTCAGAGCTCTTGATAACTCTGCCGGCAATTCACAGATAAAAACCTTGTATAAACTTTGCGAAGGCAAGGTTGAGGCTGCTGAATTCATTGTTCCCGAAAACGCAGGATATGAAAATATCCCGTTCAAGGATCTGAAAATTCTGCCCAACATTCTTATAGGCTGCATTAACCGAAACGGAAAAATCATTTTCCCTGACGGTAATGAAGTTATGAAAGCAAAAGACAGCATTATTGTTGTTACTGCAGGCAGAATAATCGAAGACCTACACGACATTTTTGTTTGATTTGCGGAGGTCTTAAATATGAATTATAAAATGGTTTCTTTCAGCATAGGCAGAATTCTTCTTGTTGAAGCCGCTTTATTGGTTTTCCCCGCAATAGGAGCAATTTTTTATAACGAAAACACTTTGCTCTCTTTTGCGCTCACCATTGCAGCTTTGGCAATAACAGGTATGCTTGCTGTCAGAAAAAAGCCGAAAAATCAGAATATATATGCAAAAGACGGATATGTTATAGTTTCTCTTTCGTGGATTCTGATGTCGTTATTCGGTGCACTTCCCTTTTTTATAAGCGGATATATTCCTCATTTTATTGATGCATTCTTTGAAACCGTTTCAGGTTTCACAACAACAGGTTCAACCATTTTGCGTAATGTTGAAGTATTACCCAAAAGCCTTCTTTTCTGGAGAAGCTTCACGCATTGGATAGGCGGTATGGGTATTCTGGTTTTTGTTATTGCAATTATGCCGAAAACCGAAAGCACTTCAATGCATATTATGAGAGCCGAGGTTCCCGGTCCGACGGTCGGCAAGCTCGTTTCAAAGCTCCGCGCTTCCGCAAGAATTCTTTACGGAATATACTGCGCAATGACTGCTGTTCAGATTATATTGCTTGCCCTTGGCGGTATGCCTCTCTTTGACAGCATTGTTAACAGCTTTGCAACCGCAGGAACAGGCGGTTTCGGAATTCTGAATAATAGCATTGAAGGATATAACAGCCTTTATGCTGAAATGGTAATTGCTGTGTTTATGCTTCTTTTCGGTGTAAACTTCAACCTTTATTACCTGATGATTATAAAGCACGGCAAGCAGGCTATCAAAAGCGAAGAGCTTCGATGGTATTTCAGCGTTGTTACCGCATCGGTTATTATTATAGCCCTCAGCCTTATCTCAACAAAATTCTCCGTTGGCGATGCATTCCGCCACGCATTTTTCCAGGTTTCATCAATAATAACAACTACAGGTTTTTCATCAACCAATTTCAACACCTGGCCTATGACTGCAAAAATCGTTATTGTTATGTTAATGGTTATCGGAGCCTGTGCAGGCTCCACGGGCGGCGGAATTAAAGTTTCACGACTTGTTATTCTTGTTAAAAGCGGTCTTCGTGACATCAAAAAAGCTCTTAACCCAAGAAGTATCGAAACCGTTAAAATAGATAAACGGACGGTTGAAGAGCCTATTGTTAAAAGCGTTTCTGTTTTCTTTGCAACTTATATGCTTATTATGGCCGGCTCAACGCTTCTTGTTGCAATAGACGGAAGAGATTTCACCACCACAACCACCGCTGTTATCTCGTGCTTAAGCAATATCGGTCCGGGTCTTGGTGCAGTTGGCCCTGCCGGAAACTTTGCTGATTTTTCAGCATTTACCAAAATAGTTTTATCTTTTGATATGCTTGCCGGCAGACTTGAACTTATTCCCATGCTTATGCTCTTCTCCCCCTATGCCTGGTCAAGAAAATACACATAAATAAAGCGCAGGATGCCCGTGTATCCTGCGTTCTGTTTAGGAGAATAAAAATGAAAACAAGAATATCTGACAAAAGCTTTTATAAAGCTTTTTTTGCAATGACATTCGCTATGGCGTTGCAAAACATTATCGTTTTCGGAGTTAACCTTGCCGATTCTGTTATGATGGGCGCATACAGCGAAACCGCACTCAGCGGTGTCGGCATATGCAATAACATTCAGTTCTTTCTCAATATGGCGGCATCAGGCATTTCATCGGGAATGACTGTTATTGCTTCGCAATATTGGGGCAAACGGGAAAAGAAACCCATACTCAAAGTTTCCGCCGTTGCAATTTGGATAGGCATTATTTTCACCGCTGCCGTTTTCAGCTTTGCGACACTCGCACCCGAAACATTAATCAAGCTGTTTACAGATAAAAATGCCGTTATAATTCAGGCGGTTGAATATCTTGATGTTATCAAACACACATATCTGATGTTCACGCTTTCAACAATTCTTCTCTCGGTTCTTCGCAGCGTTGAAACAGTCAGAATCGGATTCTATGTTTCTCTTTCCTCATTTGCAGTTAACATTTTTCTTAACTATGCTCTTATTTACGGAAAACTTGGAATGCCCGAGCTTGGAATAAGAGGAGCTGCTATCGCTACCCTTGTTTCAAGAGCAATTGAGCTTTCTGTTATTATTATATACATTTTATTTATTGATAAAAAGCTTCAAGTAAGAATTCGCGACTTGTTTGCAACTGATAAGCAAATGTTCCGCGATTATTTCAAAACAGGATTACCTCTTATGATGAGCAGCGTTTCCTGGGGAATTGCAATGAGCATTCAAGGTGCAATTATCGGCAGACTCATTGAAAGTGCAATAGCCGCCAACAGCATTGCGACAACGCTTTTCCAGGTTGCAACAGTTATAGCTTATGCATCCAGCAATGCCGCCTGCGTTCTGATCGGCAAAACCGTTGGTGAAAACAAACCTATGAATATAATAAAGCAAAGAAGCAAAAACCTTCAGCTTATTTTCCTTGCTATCGGCGTTGCTTCAAGTGCAATATTACTTATATCCAAAAATCTTATAATCGATTTTTACAATGCTACACCGCAAACAGTTGACATAACAAATCAGTTTATTTTTGTTCTTTGTATCACTGTTATCGGCACCGCATATGAAGCACCCTCCCTTTGCGGTATTGTTTCGGGTGGCGG
>JAZRTQ010000082.1:0-11154 GCA_045652165.1 Acutalibacteraceae bacterium
ATTTATGACCTTCCCAAGACTTGGAGCAATCGCTGAAAATGCCTGGTCACCAAAGAATTCATCGAATTTTATGGATAAGGTAAAAGATTATTGCAAACTGTTGGATGCTTACGAAGTGAGATACGCACCTTTGAATAAGGCTAATCCATCATTTATTTATAAACATTTTTCTTCCGTTTGGTTCAAAAGGCGTGTTTTTCATTGGGAACGTATTCATATACATTTTGATAACAAAAAAGTAAAGAAACTCAGCGAAAATTACGATAAATAAGAGTTTGGCGTTTGCTTTTTACTCTGCTAACGGGTGATTTCTCCCCAACTAAACCAATGGTAGGTGTATTTTGACATCTTTATTAAGTGCGTGGTAAAAAATTGAGATTTAAAATAATAATTATGCCTTAAATGGTAAAAAGTTTTGAGTTGTATCAAAACCGTCCATCTTTGCCATCGAAACCGTTGAAAACACTATGTTTTCAACGGTTTTTTTATATAATTTTTCACAAAGCAAAGTTTGTCTTATTGTGTTTATAAGAAATTTTTGTTGATTTATTGTAACGCAATGCTATAATGAAAGTGTTATAATTTGTGAATGAGAACGTACTGTCTGTTGAATAATTATGTCTACAATCAACGAAGCTTTATTAAAACTTAAAAAATCTGATTTTCGGGCAGGGTTTCATCTGACTGAAAAGGACAAGGCTTATATTGCCGAAAAAGGCATGGATACCATAAGAAAACACGCAGAGGAGTTTATCCGCACACGTCTTGCACCTACACACCCACCAAATGACGGAAGACAGACTCCGATGCGAGGGCATCCCGTATTTGTGGCACAGCACGCCTGCGCCTGCTGCTGCCGTGGATGCCTCGAAAAATGGTATCGGGTGCCGCAAGGCATTGCCTTAACCGATGTTCAACAAAAGAAGATCGTTAATCTTCTTATGGCGTGGATAAAAGAAGAATTACAAAATTCCCGAACGATTTAAGTTGCATATCCAACGATTTATTCAGACCGATTTTCGGTTAACATCACAGGATACATATATAATAACATTTGGGATCATAACTAAAAAAGCTCTGCAGAAATCTCTGCGGAGCTTTTTGCTTATTTAATAAAATTTATTCTGTTGCAAAATCAAATAATCTGAACTGTTCTGCGCCGAAAGTGGATATCGGCACAAAGCAGTGATATGGATTTCTTTTATTTCAGCGCTTTCTGCTATACCCTGAATTTTGTATTCCTTAATCAGCGTTTCAGGTAACTTGAATTTCATCTGCACCAGAGGATAGTTGCCGGGTATGTTTTGTTTCCGGAAATCGGAATTTGCTGATGCATTAAAATCTTTTTATTTGATTTTTTCAGTGAGATACTCTTTATGTTTAAAATACTTAATCATAAATTCAAGATTTGCCTTGCATCACTCATCATCACCAAAGCAAAGCACATATCGCTCAGACATATCAAGATTAATTATTGGAGAGAATTTTTCAATATACTCTTTTTCGGAAACATTCCATAAAGATGCTCTTTTTCCGATAAACTCTTTATCAAAAGTAAAGCTCGGATTTTCTCCCTGCGAAAACCCTCTATGAACGGAATTGTTTTTCTTTCGGGAAATTCAGAGTTCATCAGCTTTTGCATCGCATCTCCCGCAACAATGTAGTATAATTCATTATTTTTAATCACAGCAGTAATCCTCTGATTTGTTTGCAGAATAAATTTTGACCTGTTTGATATTCATCAAAATATTTCAGAGTAATCAGGTCAGACTTTTATAGTTGTTTGCAAATTTTTCTTCCCAAGTCAACTCAATTTCTTTGCGCCACGACAATGCTTTTTCTTTCATTTCTTCGCAAAGTTCGGGCAATTCATCGCAGAGATTATGCTTTTCTCCCGGGTCATTTTCAAGATCAGAAAGAAAAATTTCCGCACGCTGTTCTTCGCCTTCAACGAGCTGACCGTTAAGAACCAATTTATATTTACCTTTTCTTGCGGCAGTCTGTCCTTCCATTTCCCAGAAAAGATATTCGTGCTCTGCATCAGATTTTCCGTTAATCATAGGAACAAGACTTATTCCGTCAAGCTGATAGTCATCGGGATTCCCGCCGCAAAGCTCAAGAATGGTTGGGAAAATATCTGTCGAAATATGAGGTGAACATTCAACTTTGGTGTTTGTTCTGCCGTACCAACTGAGAATAGCGGGAATTCTTATTCCGCCTTCAAAAAGACTAAATTTGTGACCGCTGAAAATACCTGCTGTGCCGCCGTAATAATAATCCTGAGTGCCGTCAAGCCAGTTTCTTGATTCTCTTGAAGGGCCGTTATCGCTCTGGAAATAGATAACTGTATTTTCAAGAAGCCCCTGACGGATAAGTTCATTCCTGATTTCACCTACACCGTCATCAACGGCACTTATCATAGCCGCCATAATCTGTCTGTCCTTTGAAAGATACGGGAATCTTTTGATATATTTTTCGGGTGCGTGCATCGGATAGTGAGGAGCATTGTAGGCTACATAAAGCATAAACGGTTCATCGTGGTGCTTTTGAATAAACTCAACACTTTTGCGAGTTATTCTTTCGGTCATATACTCGCCATTTTCATAAACCTCTTCATCGTTTTCCCAGAGATCGTGAGTAGGATTAGTGTTTCCGTCTGCCATTCCCCAATAAAAAATATGAGAATAATAATCAACACAGCCTGCAAGGAAACCTGAAAATTCATCGAAACCGTTGGCATTAGGTCTGCATTCATCTTTGAGTCCGAGATGCCATTTACCCATAATACCTGTTTTATATCCAAGTTTTTTCAATGCGGTTGCTATTGTCGGAACTTCGGGAGTGAGTCCTGATGCTCTGCGATGACCTGCAAGAATTGCTCTGACACCTGCATTGGCAGGATATCTTCCTGTAAGCAGAGATGCTCTTGACGGCGAACAAACAGGTGATGCCGAATACATTGAAGAAAATCTGATGCCGTCTTCTGCAACGGCATCAATATTCGGAGTCCTGAAATCGGTTGCTCCCATACAGCTTAAGTCACCGTAACCCTGGTCATCGGTCATTATAATAATTACATTAGGGTTTCTCAAAATACTTCCCCCATTTTTCGGTTAAAATTAAATAACCATATATTCTGATGCGCACATATGCTCGATAAACTGAAATTTCTTATTCGTCATCTTTATTGTCTTTGTTTTCTTTTGCCCTTTTAGAATTTACAGAGCCTAAGCAAAGAAATGCAGAACCAAGACACAACCATACAATTCCCATCGAATTATCATTTCCGGCAATAAAGTTTGTGATTGATGCCAAATAGAACAATACAGCTGATAAATAAAAAAGGTTAAAACTCTTTTTGTCTTTTTCTGTTCTTTTCATTTTCACACCTCAGCAAATTCTTATTTACCTGAATTAATTTTATCATAACACAAGTATTAGTGCAATGTTCTTTTTAAAACCGGACATATAAAAATATTCAATATGCTTATAAAAATGTATAATTGTTAATATTAGTATTGAAAAAAGAAAACAAAAACATTATAATATCTTAAGGCAAATTAATAATTTATCATAAATAAAATTGGAGGATACAAAAATGAGCAAATTATTTAACATCGAAGGCAAATCCGCAATCGTAACAGGTGCATCATCAGGTCTTGGCCGTCAGTTTGCGCTTGCACTTGCAAGAGAAGGCGCAAATGTTGCTATTCTTGCAAGAAGAACAGACAGACTTGAACAGGTTAAGGCAGAGGTTGAGGCTCTCGGAGTAAAGTGCATTTCCGTTAAATGTGATGTTGCTGATAACGAAAGCATCAAAGCAGCTGTTGCTGAAGTTAAAGCAGCTTTCGGCAGAATTGATATTCTTGTCAACAACGCAGGTATCGGCACAGGCGCCCCCGCAGAATCAATGGAAGAAAACACTTGGGATTCAACAATCAGAATCAACCTCAGCGGCGTTTACTATGTTGCAAGAGAAGTTGGTAAGGTTATGATCGAGCAGAATTACGGCAAAATCATCAACCTCGGTTCAATTCACTCAACAGTTGCAATGATGGGCAGTCCTATTTCAGCTTACTGCGCAAGTAAGGGCGGCGTTGAAATGCTTACAAAGGCACTTGCCAACGAATGGGCAAAATATAACATCACTGTTAATGCTATCGGCCCCGCATATTTCGAAAGCGAAATGACCGATATGGTTATCAACACTCCCGAATTCGGTATGGCTCTTCAGGCATATTGCCCCATGGGCAGAGCAGGCAGACCCGGTGAGCTTGACGGTGCACTTATCTATTTTGCATCAGATGCATCAAGCTACACAACAGGTCAGCTCCTCACAATCGACGGCGGTTGGACTGCTATCTGATTATTTTATCAAAACAAGTCAAAGGTAGGTTTACCTGCCTTTTTCTTTTACAAAAAAGGACATTGCACAAGACCGTGCAGTGTCCTTTATCGTTATTTATTCTCTGTTTTCATCGAAAAAATCAATATTAATTTATTTAAGATGCTCAGAAAATCAGAGTTTCAGAATAATATTTTTCTTGTCGAGGATATATGCGAGCAAGGTGAGAAGTGCTGCTGTTGCAACAACGATAACAGCTGATATTGCTGCGCTTGCTGTTTCAAAGAATCCGCCGAGAGCTGCGGTAAGTCCGCCGATAACTGCAAACTCGATAATATAAAGGAGAATGGGATTCTTGCCCCACCATGAAAGCGGGTCAAACTTGCCTTTGTAGAAATTAAAAATGTCATAGATATTGAAAGCGATAAGTGCGAGTGCTATTGAAATAAGAACATACGAGGGGCTGACACTGCCTTTGTTGATGGGAAGGAATGTACTCAATGCGCCCGCAAATGTATCTGATTCGGGAAGTGTTTTGAAAATTGCAACGAGCATGGCTGCAACGGGTATAAGATAAATCGCAGTTGCGGCAACAAACTTCTTTTTGCATTCGTAATAAAGGTCGGAGAATGCAGTAAAGAGAATCAGCATTGCGCCCCAGGCGAAGCCGCCTGCGAAGCCGCCGTCGGCAACGCAGTCAACAAGCTCGAGGTTGTTTGCGAAAAGGTCATTTGCAAGGTCCCCTTCATGGAATAATGCGAACAGACCGAGTATTCCGAAACCTGCAACGAATCGAACGAGAGTCCCTTTCTTTCCTTTGATAAGTGCAAACGGAAGAGCAACAAGACCCGCAAAACCGATGTGGTGAAGCACAAGCCAGTAGCCGAGAGAATCTCTTGTTTTGCCTGTAACAAGCATAATGAAGTTAACAAATGCGATAACAACACCTGCAATGCCTGCAAAGATAACAAGTCCGCCGAGAATCTTACCGCTGATTTTCTTTGCTTTGCCTCTTAAAATGAGGGTAACAAGACCAACAAGAAGAATAAGTGCGGTAAGAGCAATTATTGCATAATTAAGGGGCTTTGAATCACCGTCAAGAATATTGTTTATGCCGTTCATTGCAATACCGATACCAATAAGTGAAAGATATCTTTTAATGAAATGGATAACAGCCGATTTGGTTGATTCCTTTTCCTGCCTGCGTCTGAATGAGGGGATATAGCTGAGTGCTATTGCGAATATGAACATCGGTGCAACAACATCCGCAATGGCAAAGTTCGGAAGAAGATAGATTGCACTTGCATCGGGTGCGTGAGAACTGATATGTGAAACAATTCCGAGGTTGTGGAAATTTGCGATGAACTGGAAGATTATCATGCAGAAAATAACTGTGCCTCTGAATCTGTCGATACTTAAAATTCTTTCTCTTTTGTTGATGTCATTTAATGTTGCTGTGCTCATAAATTCATCTCCTTTTTATTATTTGAGAGAAATTTCTCCGTTTAACTTCTCATAATCTTTAACTGCATTTTCAAGAATAAACTCAATTTCTTTGTTTGCCGAACGCTTGTTACTTGCGGCAATAGCTTTGACTTTTTCAAGCAGTTCTTCAGATATTCTGAGAGAAAAGGGTGAAAAATAATTTCCCGGCATTAAACCGCCTCCTAGATTTGATATTAAAATAATATCATTCAGATTAAATACATTAAGAATTCAAAATGATATCAAATTTAATTCAAAATCTATTTAACCTTCAGATAATTCTGTTAAAATAAAAACTCCTCCGATCAAATCGAAGGAGTCAATAATTATTCTGCACAAGAAAAAACCACCTGTAAAAATATAAAATATTAAGTTTTGTTTTAAAATTTTTTCATAGTATTGACTAATTATTTCATTAGTGTTACACTACGCTTTGATTTTAAATAATATAAAAAGAGGATTTATATGGAAAACATTATAAATGCTTTAAACGATGCCCTCAGTTTTACATATGATAATATTCTGAGCATACTGATGATGGTTTTGCTTATAGCTGCAGGTTTGTTTCTTTCTGTAAGGACAAAATTCTTGCAATTCAGGCGTTTTGGTTATGTTATCAAAAATACGCTTGGCAGTCTGCTCAACAAAAATCTGCACAAACAGGATAAGGGAAGCGTAAGCCCTTTTCAGGCTGTTACAACTGCTCTTGCAGGCACTATCGGTACGGGAAGCATAGCCGGTGTTGCAACCGCATTGGTGCTCGGCGGCCCCGGTGCTGTGTTCTGGATGTGGATAAGCGCCCTTCTCGGTATGGTAACAAAATATTCCGAGATAGTTCTTGCTCTTAAATTCAGAGAAAAGAATGAAAACGGAGCTTATGTCGGCGGACCTATGTACTATATTAAAAACGGTCTTGGAATAAAATGGCTTGCCGCTTTATTTGCCGCATTTGCTATGATAGCTTGTATCGGTACGGGAAACGCAACTCAATCAAACTCAATTTCCGGTGTTCTTAATATGAACTTCAACATCGCTCCCTGGATAACAGGAGTGGTTCTTACGGTAATAGTTGGTGTAGTTATTATCGGCGGTGTAAAAAGAATTGCGGCAGTAAACGAAAAATTAGTGCCCGTAATGGCTGTTTTCTTTATACTTGCCTCTGTTTTTGCTCTCATTTTCAATGCAGACAAAATACCAAATGCATTTGCTCTTATTTTTAAAGAAGCGTTTAATTTCAAATCCGTATTTGGCGGCGTATCGGGATACAGCATACTTTCTGCTATGCGTTACGGTGTCGGAAGAGGCGTATTCTCAAATGAGGCAGGCCTTGGCAGTGCACCTATTGCCCACGCGGCATCAAGTGCAGAGAATCCCGTAAAGCAGGGCGTTTGGGGCATATTTGAAGTTTTTATTACAACTATCATCATTTGCACAATGTCTGCAATAGTAATTCTCACATCAGAAATTTATTCGGATGCATATAACGCAGGTGTTGCTCCCGCTGTAAGCGGAGCTGCTCTCAGCAGTGCCGCATTCAATGAAGCTCTTCCATATGTAGGAGGCTTCGGAATTGCTCTTTCAACCGTTTTCTTTGCCCTTTCAACCATACTCGGTTGGGCATATTACGGAGAGGCGAGCGTAGGATATCTTTTTAAAAACCATTCAAAAACAGCAATTATCATTTACAGAATAGTCTATGTTGTTTTTGTGTTTGTGGGCGCAGTTGCAGAAATCAACACAGTCTGGCTTGTTGCCGACTGCTTCAATGCTCTTATGGCGTTACCTAACCTTATAGCTCTCATCGGACTTTCAGGACTTGTGGTCAAGATAACCCGTGAGCATTTCAGCGCAAAATCCGAATAAATGCACTTTCTGTTTCATTAATCAAAAATTAAGGAGCACTTCAAAAGAAGTGCTCCTTTTTATTTTACATATTTCAGAATGCAAAATATTTTTCTCTCTGCTTCTGTATTCTGCCGCTGATGAATTCAAGGGTTTCTTTTGCACCTTCAATTCCGCAGGCATAATCCTTCATCGCTCTGCCCTCTTCATAGCAAAGGTCATCGTGAAGCGGGAAATAATCTTTAAGAAGGAAGTTTGCATAACGTGCAAGTCTGAAGTCACCTACAAGGCGATATTCCTTGCTGATGCCGTCAATTGCTATTGAATAAAAATTCTTGATCGAATCAATAATTGCTTCTCTCTCGTTTGCGGGTGAGAAAACCATTGTTGATGCAACATAAGCGTTTTCATTGTTAATTGAACTGTGGCTGTCTGTGCTTCCTACGATGGGGAATTTTTCATAACCCCTTGCAAGAACCTCATAGTATTTATGAGTCTGGAAGCCGTTATGCTCATAATAATTTTCGCCGCCCAGCACCTCAAAAGCATCAAACGGATGAGTTTTGAGCATATAATCGGTTATGTTTTCGGGCACCTGATGAACATTTGAAAGCCAATAAGGATGGCAGAATATGCCCAAGCCTTCAGCTTTTTTGATATGATTGAAAACCCAAACACAGCTTGCATAAGTAAAAGGCTCAATTCCTTCGGGAATATCAAGGGTTGCCGCAAGAGCATCAACCTCTGCTCTGTAGCCCTCTTCATCAATCTGCTCGGGGCAAGGGAAGCCTTCAAAACGGCGCTTTTCAATATCGTTGCCGAATTCTTTCACATCTTCATCAAGAATAATTGCATTAACCGAATATTTGCCGCCGAAATTAACAATATGAACATCGTTGATATGGTCGGGTGCAAGGTCGGGAAGATGAACTTCTTCACCGGGAACAAGATTAAACTCTATGGGCACATCCTTAAAAACATCAATCGCTTCAAGAGAAGGATAATAACGGCAATGGTCGGTTATTGCCAGGAAGTCATAGCCGTGCTTTCTGTAGTTTGCAGAAACAATTGCAGGCGACTGCTTACCGTCTGAACGGCAGGTGTGCATATGCAAATCACCGATAAGAGGATATCTGCCGCAAAGGTCTTCATCAAGAGCATAAACACTCAGCTGAAGAAGTTTTTTATCTGAATCTTTTTCAAAAAATCTCACATAATACTGCTGTTCACGGGGAAATGTGTGGCTGATTTTTACGCAGTTGCCATCCATTTCAAAAGGAATTTCATAACCGTTGCCTCTGTGTGGATAATCTCTGGGATTACCGTCATCAAGACCAAAAATTTTAATAATAACATTCTCGGGATTTTCAAACTCCGCGTGGTAACCGAGAGGTTTTATTGTTATTGTTATTTCTTTACCCGCAGGGAAAACCTTGGGGTAAATATCATAGTTATGCATTTCGTTGGTCATTTTTTATTACTCCTTTATTTCAACAGTACGATTTGTTTCGTATGATATATATGAGTTTTCAAGAAGAACTGCAAGTTCAATTGCCTCTTTCATACCAAGACCCTCGGGTGAGCCCGTGCCGTTAATGCAGGCTTCAACAAAAAGGTCAATGGGATAACCGCCTTTTTCGGGGAGTCTGTCGGGAACAATGAAATCTTTGTTAAGCTTTGCGGTTTCGGTCGTTTTGTATTTTATATCTCCGCCCTGCCAGAGAAGAATGCCGTCTGTTCCGTGAACTTCAATGGTATAGGGCGATGAGAACGCAAGGAACGAAGTTTCGGAAACGCCGATTGCACCGTTTTCAAATTCAATAACTGAAATCGCATTTTCATCAACGGGTGTGCCGAGCACTGAATTTGCAATACCCGTTATCTTTTTGGGCTTGCCGCAAAGATAAGCGAGAAGATACATCGGATGGCAACCGAGATCCATCATTGCACCGCCTGCACAGTCTTCTTTCACAAACCAGTATTCGGGCAGCCATTTTCCGCTTACGCCGTTATGTGCATTGCGGATTCTTACATTTGTTACTCTGCCGAAGTCGCCGTTTTCGATATGTTCTTTTGCAAATCTGACAACAGGCCACGCTTTATGAGGAAAAGAAATCGTGAATGTTACTCCGCTTTCTTCAATAACTTTTGCAATTTCGTTGCATTCTTCAACGGTGCAGGCAAGAGTTTTTTCGGTAAAAATGTGTTTACCCGCTTTTGCAGCACGGATAAGAACATCGGTATGCATTGTTGTGGGAGTGCAGCAGCAAACCGCATCAACATCCTCTCTTGCAAGAAGAGCATCAAGGTCTGCAACAAAATCACAGCCGAGTTCGTTTGCCCAGGGTTCTCCCCTTTCGGGCTTTTCATCCCATACTGCAACTATTTCCGCTTTGCCTGTATTTATGAAATCGCGGGCATATCCTTCTGCATGAACATGCCATTTTGAGAGCATTGCTATTCTTAACATAACTAATCCTCCTATAATAAGGTTATGCTTTCATAATATCACAGCAAAACAAAAAAGTCGAGAAAAAAGCAAAGTTTTTCCCGACTTTTTGCAGATATTGTATAAACCGAAAATTTATGTTATAATTCACCGTGTTTCTTTCTGTTTTGCGATATATTCAGCACCAACGGAACCAAGGCAAACAAATACCGAAAGCGGGCGCACGCTGTTGAGCAAGCCGTCGCTTATGCCTATGACGGAATAATAATCAAAAAATCTGCCCGCGCCGACATATAAAAATGCTGAAACTGCAACCAGAATAATTATAACCGAATATCCTGCCGTGAGCACCCTTTTGGCAGGCTTATGCATTTTATCAAATATATTTTTCATTACGGAACCTCCTGTTCCGATTATACTATAATCTAAAGCATCATTTCAAACCCAAAATAATGCCAAAAGGATGAACTGAAAATGAATTTTGGAATATCCACATCCTGCCTTTATCCGATGAATACCGAAGAATCGCTTGAGCTTCTTTGCAAAGGCGGAATTGAACGCTGTGAGGTTTTTCTTAATTCCGACCAAGAAACCACTCCGCAGTTTGCAAAAAAACTGAAAAATATTGCCGATGCACATTCTGTGAAGATTGTTTCGGCTCACCCTTTTTCTTCGTTTGCCGAAACATTTATGCTTTTCAGCGAATATGAAAGACGGTTTTACGAAACTCTTGATTTCTACAAAAGATTTTTTGAAACCGCTTCGGTTATGGGCGCAGATATTGCGGTTATTCACGGTTCTCTGCTTCCCGCCAAAATAAGCAAAGAAGAATATTTCGAGCGGTTTTTAAAGCTTATTGAAGCGGGCAAAGAATTCGGAATAAGGGTTGCACCCGAAAATGTTAACCGCCACCTGAGTGAAAATCCCGAATTTTTAAAAGAAATGAAGAAAGCTCTCGGTAACGATTTCAAGCTCGTTTTTGATGTTAAACAGTCATTCCGTGCAGGCTATGACCCGATTGAATTTGCAAAAA
>JAZRTQ010000083.1:0-27600 GCA_045652165.1 Acutalibacteraceae bacterium
TGGTGCCATGGCCAAGTGGTAAGGCATGAGTCTGCAAAACTCTGATTCCCCAGTTCAAATCTGGGTGGCACCTCCAGAAAAATAAAGCAAGTCTTTCGACTTGCTTTATTTTTTTTGCAGATAACTTCAGCTGAGCGTAGCTCAACTTCATTCCGCTTGCGGACAAAAAACGAAGTTGCCCTTCGACATACGGAATTGACCCGCATCCGATTGTAATTTCTTATAAGATGTGGTAAAATTATCTCAAATAATAAAATTTTGTTGCAAGGAGATTTTTATATGAGTAGATATTTTAAACATACCCCTGCAGTTTTTGTTGTTGACAAATACTATCAGATTATGATGCCCTGCGAAAAATCCTGCCTTTTCTTTGTTAAGGTTGGCGATAAATTTTATTATGACGAATCAAACGGAATTATGTGTTCAAGGAGTAAAATACATAAGGTTGAAGTTCCTGCCGATGAGCTTGATAAAGCCAAAGAATATACGATTTGCATCCGACCCATTATCATAAGAAAAGCATACTTTTCGAAAACAAAAAAGGTGATTGAAAAAACATATAAATTTTACCCCATTCCCGAAAGCAACATCAGAGCATACCATATCGCTGATGCCCACAACAATATTGAAGAGCCGATAAAAGCTGCAGAAACTTTTGGTAACATTGATTTTCTGATTTTAAACGGTGATGTTATCGAGGACAGCAGTAACCCTGCAAATTTTATGAACATATATGTAATCGGTTCCCGTTTAACAAAAGGTGAAAAACCTATAATCTTCTCAAGGGGAAACCACGATTTAAGGGGTAATTTTGCTGAGAAGTTTGCGGACTATACACCTACTCATCTGGGCAACACGTATTACAGCTTCCGCCTCGGAAATATCTGGGGAATTCTGCTTGACTGCGGTGAAGATAAGAGCGATGACCACGAAGAATACGGTCACACCGTTGCCTGTCATGTTTTCAGAGAACGTCAGTCAGATTTTCTGAAAAATATAATTGAAAACAAAGAAAGCGAATACGAAGCAGAGGGAGTCAAACACAGACTTGTTATCTCTCATAATGCTTTTGTTCACAGATATCAGGCTCCGTTTGACATTGAGCAGGATATTTTTGCCGAATGGTCAAAGCTTCTCAGAGAAAATATAAAACCTGAAGTTATGATTTGCGGTCATGCGCACGAACTCAATATCTATTATCCCGAAAATACTGCATGGAATAATAACGGCAGCATTTGCCCCGTCGTAATCGGCAGTACAATTAAAAAGAAGAAGCCTGTATATTTTGCAGGTTGCGGTTATGTTTTTAATGATGAAAATATTGAAATTGTTTTTACAGACAGCAACAGCGAAACTTTAAGAAAAGAACAGCTGAATTTTGGAGATGATTATTATGGGTAAAGAAAAAAGATTTGAAAAAACATACAGTCAGGGGATGGGCGCGGTCGAAATTTGGGTTGATAAAGAAACGGGAGTTAATTATCTGCATATTATGAGTGGCTATGCAGGCGGTTTGACGGTTCTGTTGGATAAAGACGGGAAACCTGTAGTTACCCCCATTTTGTGATGATAGCTTTAGTTTTTCTGAATCGTTTCAACGGATAAAATCTGAAATCAAAAACCATTCGCATCAGCGAATGGTTTTTATTGTTAAACGGATTTACATTTTTATTTTTTTATATTATAATCAGAATTAATATGAGGTATTGGAGAAGTGAAAACTATGCTCAGAAACAGACAGGTTCATCTTGATTTTCATACAAGCGAACTTTTGCCCGTCGGCAAAAAATTTTCCAAAGAACAGTTTCAGAGTGCTCTTAAGGCAGGTCACGTTAATTCAATAACTGTTTTTTCAAAGTGCCATCACGGTTGGTCGTATCACCCCACAAATGCAAATGAAATGCATCCCGAGCTTGATTTTGATTTGCTCGGTGCACAGCTTGATGCCTGCAAAGAGATTGATGTCAATGCACCTGTTTATATTTCGGCAGGCTATGATGAAAAGGAATTTGTGAAACGCCCCGAGTGGAGATGGCATCCCTCACCTGATGCAAAAGAGCAGGAAGAATTTGAAAAGGAAGTTCATTTTCACACTCTTTGCTTTAACACGGGCTATCTTGATTTTCTTTGCGGACAAATTGAAGAGGTAATGCAGAAATATAACCCCTGCGGCATTTTCCTCGATATTATTGCACCGAGAATCTGCTATTGTGAAAAATGTGTTGCAGACAGAAAAGCTCTCGGAATGAATGAGGAAAGTAAAGAAGATCTTAATAAATTTGCGATGAAGGTTCTCAATAACTATTTTGAGGCAACCAATGCCGCGGTAAGAAAATACAGCGACACCGCAACGGTTTTCCATAACAGCGGACACATTCCCAAAGGTGATTATGATTTTATTGAAGCCAATACTCACCTTGAACTTGAAAGCCTTCCCACAGGCGGATGGGGATATGACCATTTTCCGCTTTCGGCGGCATATGTAAGAACTTTGAAAAATAAAGATTATCTCGGAATGACAGGTAAATTTCATCACAGCTGGGGAGAATTCGGAGGATTCAAGCATCCCAATGCACTCATTTATGAAACCGCATTGAGTGTGGCTAACGGTGCGGGCTGTTCAATAGGAGATCAGCTTCATCCGCTTGGCGAAATGAATATGTCAACATATAAACTTATCGGAAAGGCATATGCGCATATAGAAGAAAGAGAACCATGGATTAACGGAGCGGTTAACATTGCGGATATAGCGGTTCTGAGTGCCGAATCAATAACAGGCAATCGCGATGTGAAGGCGGATATCGGTGCAAACCGAATGATGCTCGAAAATAATTATCTTTATGATTTTATTGATTGCACAATGGATTTTTCTGCCTATAAAATGCTTGTTCTTCCCGATGTTGCGGGAATTCCCGATGAAGTTATTGAAAAAATCAAAGCTTATGTAAATAACGGCGGAAAGGTTATTGCAACAGGTGAGGCACTGGTTAAAAACGGCAGGTTTTTCCTCAATGCGGGCGCAAAATATATCGGAGAAAATGAGTTTAACCCAACCTATTTTATTCCTGCTTTTGAAACCGTAAACGGAGCAACGGAATATGTTATGCGTTGCAATTTCAATAAAATTGAGGCTGCTGGCGGCGAAATTGTTGCATATATGCAGAATCCTTATTTCAACAGAACTGCAGAGCATTTCTGCTCACACGTTCACACACCCAATAATCCCGAAGAAAGCTTCCCTGCTGCAGTGATAAACGGTAATGTTGCTTATATCGGATGGGATATTTTCAGCGCATATGCACGCCACGGACATCTTTGCTTTAAAGAACTGTTCACCTATGTTGCAGAAAAGATGCTGGGTGATGATATAACCCTTTTTGCCGATATTCCTGACAGAGCGGTTGTTACTTATACACATCAGGAAAAAGAAAAGAGAAATATTTTACACCTTCTTTTTGCACACACAACCGTAAGAGGTGAAAGCACGGAGATTATTGAGGACACAGTTCCTCTTTATAATATAAAATGCAGCATAAAGTGCAGCGAAAAGCCTTCGGGAATTTCACTTGTTCCCTCGGGCGAAAAGCTTGAGTTTTCTTATGAAAACGGAAGAACGGAATTTGTTGTTCCGAAGGTTGATATTCATCAGATGGTTGAAATCAGCAATTAAAATAAATTTTAAGATGCAAGGGGATTGAAAAAATGAGCTATAAATGGTATGTCGGTGTTACTCATTGCCATTCAACAGCTTCCGATGGCGGATTAAGTCTGGAACAGCTGATAGTGAAAGCCAAAAAGAACAAACTGGATTTTCTTATAATGACTGACCACAACGTTATCTGCAAAGAGTTTCCTGAAGTTGAAGGGTTAACTCTTATTTACGGCACAGAACTGTCAAAAGACGGCGGCCATTGCAATATGTGGGGCATCAGGGATGTTATTGATGCTGAAGATTTTGAAACCTGCGAAACCTATGATGATTTTCTGCGTGTCAAGAATGAGGCGAAAAGACGCGGAGCCGTTATCTGTATGAACCATCCTCATTGCAAGCAGTGCCCCTGGAGATGGGAAAAGAATGCGGCGGATGTTGATGTTCTTGAGGTTTGGAATTCTCCTACCCATTATGATAATCTTGAATGCACAGAATGGTGGCATGAACAGCTTCGCAGCGGTCATAAACTTCCCGTTGTAGGCGGAAGCGATTACCACAGGGATTATGTTGTGACTAATCTTCTGACCTGGCCGGTTACATATGTTTATGCAAAATCATCTTCTCCCGAAGATATTCTTGATGCCATTGTCAAGGGTCGAACAACAATATGTTTTGATGTAGGCACAACGTTTATTGATATTGTCAGCGGTGATTCTGTTTTGGGCGATACTGTCAAACTTACCGATGATACAAGCATTACAATCAATGTTAAAAAGCTTCACAGAAAACATAAACTGATTGTTTTTGACCGTGATGGAGAATGCTTCTCATACACAGCAAAAAAGACAGAGGATTATTCTGTTACTTTGCCCGTGAAAAAAGAAGGATTTATTTGCGCTCATGTTGTTTTTGAGCCCGGATTTATATACAGCAAAATCCACGATATTGCAATTGCGTCAAGAATTCCCGAGCAAAAGGGAATGGATTTGCCGCCGTTGATTTTTGCACAGAGCGGTGCAATTTATTTTGAATAACATTTAAGGTAAATGGAGCAAAATATGAACAATAAAAATTTCAAACGAACTAAACTTGCCTGCTATTCGGCATATTTTACAATGTCGTCAATATTCAGTCTGCCGCCGTTGCTTTTTGCATCGCTTCAGGATATGTATGGCATTTCATACACTCTTCTCGGTACGCTGGTTCTGACAAATTTTTGCACCCAGCTTATCGTTGACCTTATTTTTACGGCGTTTTCAAAGCATTTCAATATAAAAAAGGTTGTAAGAATAATGCCGCTTATAACATCAGCAGGTATGTTGATTTATGCTTTTTCGCCAACACTTTTTCCGCAGAATGTTTATATCGGTCTGCTTATAGGAACCGTGCTTTTTTCTGTTTCCGCAGGTCTTTCAGAGGTGCTTTTAAGCCCCGTTATTGCGGCAATTCCGTCAGATAATCCGCAGAAGGATATGAGTCTTCTTCATTCGCTTTATGCTTTCGGTGTTTTCACCGTTGTTGTTATAAGCACTCTGTTTCTTAGAATATTCGGCGCAGAAAATTGGATGTATCTCACCGTTTTCTGGGCTTTGCTCCCGATTTTGGCGTCTGTTCTTTTCTTCGTTTCTCCGATGCCTGAAATGGGTGCATCGGAAGAAAATAAAGCGGAAAAAGGCACGGGCAGAAGAGCTCTTGCCCTTGCAATCTGCGTGGCTTCAATCTTTTTCGGAAGCTGCGCGGAAAACACGATGTCCAACTGGGTTTCAACATATATGGAAAACGCTTTGCATATAGATAAAACATTCGGTGATATTCTCGGAATGGCAATGTTTGCAATTCTTTTGGGAATTGCCAGAATAACATATGCAAAATTCGGTAAAAATATAATGAGAGTTCTTCTCGTCGGTATGATAGGTGCAGCAGTATGCTATCTTGTTGCAGGCTTCTCAACAAATGTTATTTTTGCTTTTGCTGCTTGCATACTTACGGGCCTTTTCACCGCTATGCTCTGGCCCGGAACGCTTATTATGATGGAAGAAAATCTGCCGGGTCTCGGCGTTGCGGCTTATGCGCTTATGGCGGCAAGCGGCGACCTCGGGGCATCCGTTGCACCGCAGCTTCTCGGAATTGTTGTTGATAAGGTTGCGGCAACCGATTATGCGTCACAGCTCGGAGCAACGATGAATCTTGCAGCAGAACAAATAGGACTTAAAGCAGGTATGCTTGTTATTTCCTTGTTCCCGATTCTGGGAACGGCAGTTCTGATTTTTGCAATGAGATATTTCAAAAAGAACAATTTCAACAAAAACCGTATATAATAAAAAGAAGATATTTATTAAATATTTTGTTGACATTAAATTGTTTTTTTGATATAATCTTTTCCAAGTGAAGACCCGCCTTTTGTGGAAAGCCCGAAAGAGATGGTGCATCATAGGCTGAAAGTGCACCTCGGAGGAGTAGTAAGCGCGGCAACACTTCGCCCGGTAAACCCACATTTTAATAAAAAAAGAGGATATTTTATTTAAGTATCAATTACGGGTGGCACCGCGGGTTAAATTACTCGTCCCGAGAATTATTTTGAATAATTCTCGGGACTTTTTGTTTGTTATACCATAATGTAATGGAGGAAAATATTATGTACAGAACTCACCGTTGCAATGAAATAAGAGAATCTCATATCGGTCAGATTGTTGAGCTCGCAGGCTGGGTTGACGTTATCCGTGACCACGGCGGCGTTCTCTTTGTTGATTTGCGTGACGAAACAGGTGTGACACAGGTTGTTGTTCACGACGAAGATGCCCTCAAGGGTGTGAGCAAAGAAACGGTTATTTCCGTTCACGGTACGGTAACGAAGCGTGATGAAAATACCGTTAACCCCAAAATCGATACAGGTCTTGTTGAGCTTGTTGCGGATTCTCTCAAGGTGCTCGGCACCTGCACAAGAGAGCTGCCTTTTGAAATCGGCTCAAACGATACCAATGAAAATCTGCGTCTTAAGCACAGATTCCTCGATTTGAGAAATCCCGCTTTGCATAATAATATTCTTCTCCGTTCAAAGGTTATCGGTCATATGAGAAAGCTTATGGAGGAGAGGGGATTCCTTGATATCCAGACTCCCATTCTCACAGCTTCTTCACCCGAGGGCGCAAGAGACTTCCTTGTTCCCAGCCGTAAGCACCCGGGCAAGTTCTATGCTCTTCCCCAGGCACCCCAACAGTTCAAGCAGCTTCTTATGGTGTCGGGATTTGATAAGTATTATCAGATTGCTCCCTGCTTCAGAGATGAGGATGCCCGTGCAGACCGTTCACCCGGCGAATTCTATCAGCTCGACTTTGAAATGGCTTTCTCAACTCAGGATGAAGTTCTTGAGGTTTGCGAAAGCGTAGTAAGCGATATATTCAGAACATTCTCTGATAAGAAAGTTACAGCTTCTCCTTTCAGACGCATTCCCTATGCAGAGTCAATGGCAAAATACGGCTCGGATAAGCCCGACCTTCGCAACCCCCTTATCATCTGCGATGTTACCGATTTATTCAAGAGAGTTAATTTCAAGCCCTTTATGAATAAATATGTAAGAGCAATTGTTGCACCCTGCAAGAACGAAAGATGGTTCTTTGATAAGTCACTTGCTTTTGCAACAAAGCAGGCAAAGATGGCGGGTCTTGCTCATATCACTCTTCTTGATGCCGCAAATTACGGCTTCAAGGATGACCCCATTTCCAAGGTTATGACCGAGGAAGAAAAGAAAGAAATTGTTGAGCTTACAGGTGTTAAAGAAGGCGAAACAATCTTCTTTATCTGCGACGGTATTTCCGATGTTGCAGATAAGAATGCGGGCGTTATCCGCACCTGGCTCGGTGAAGAGCTTGAGCTTATCAATAAAGATTCATTTGAATTCTGCTTTGTTGTTGATTTCCCGATGTATGAACGTGATGAAACAACAGATAAGATTATATTCACTCACAATCCGTTCTCAATGCCTCAGGGCGGTCTTGAAGCTCTTGAAACAATGGACCCCACAGAAATTCTTGCATATCAGTATGACCTTGTATGTAACGGCATTGAGCTTGCTTCGGGTGCGGTAAGAAACCACAGCCCCGAAATTATGAGAAAAGCCTTTGAAATCGCAGGCTACAGCGAGGAAGAGGTTGAAAAGAGATTCAGCGCTCTTTATAACGCATTCCAGTTTGGTGCTCCTCCTCACGCAGGTATGGCGCCCGGTGTTGACAGAATCATAATGCTTCTTGCAGACACAGAAACCATCAGAGACGTTATCGCATTCCCGCTTGACGGTACCGCACAGGATCAGATGCTCGGTGCACCCGGTGTTGTAACAGAACTTCAGCTCTTTGAAGCAAATGTTGCAATCAGAGGCAAGGGCGGTGCAGTTGAAGTTTCAGGTTCGGAAGGTGATGATTCCGCATTTGCCGCAACAGTTAATTCCGCAAAGGGCGGCGTTATGACCAAAGAAAAATGGTTCAAGGAGCTTGAAAGCGTAAACGAGCTTTCATTCGGTTCAGACGAAAAGAAGGCAATGCAGAAAATCCTTGATAATATGGGCAAAAATGAAGCAGAACTTGAAAAGACAGCAACAGACGATGTTGAAGCAATGGTTTATGTTATGCCCATGACCAATGTTTTGAGAAACGACTCAAGAAATCAGCCGTTTGCACGCAAAGACCTGCTTGAAGGTGCTCCTCAGAGCACAGAAGACAGCTGGCAGGTTCCCAGACTCGTAAAGTGAGGTGCTGAAAGTGTTTTATATTAATGAAATAAATGCGGCAGGTAAAATTGCCGTAGACGATACAATTCTTGTTAAAGGTGTTCCTGCAACAGCAGGTTCAAAAATGCTTGAAAACTTCAAGCCTCTTTTCAGTGCGGAAGCAGTTGAAAGGCTTGAAAAGGCAGGTTATGCTGTTTCAGGCAAAACAAATGTTGGTGAATTCGGTCTTGACCTTATGGGCGAAACCTCATATTTCGAACCCGCAACAGAAAACGGAAATCTTGCAGGTGCGGCGGCAACTCTTGTTGCCGAGGGTAAGGTTAAGGCGGCACTCAATGTTGACCTTAACGGTGCACCCCGCCGTGCGGCAGCAGTATCGGGTGTTGATTTCATAAAGCCCACATACGGCACCGTTTCTCGCTACGGTGTTATAGCTTGTGCTTGCTCGGGTGAGCAGATTGGCGTTACTGCTGCAGATGCAGAAAGCGTTAAGGAAATTCTTACCGTTATTGCAGGTCACGACAGCAAGGACGGCACAAGCCTTCCCGCAGAAAAATATGAATATTCAACAAGCGAAGATGTTTCGGCAATGAAAATCTGCATCGTAAAAGAGCTTTATGATTCCGCAAGTGCAGAGGTTAAAGCAAATATCGATGCATATGCTGAAAGTCTTAAGAAGATTGGTGCAGTTGTTGAAACAATTTCTCTTGATATTGTTAATCAGGCAAAAACTGCCTGGCAGATTCTTATGGCAGCAGAAACAACCAACAATCTTTCAAGATTTGACGGTGTTAAATACGGCTACAGAGCCGCAGATTATAAAAATATTGACGAGCTTTATGTGAAGAGTCGTTCAGAAGCAATGGGCTTCCTTGCAAAGGCAACCATTATTTACGGCTCGGATGTGCTTGCAAAGGCAAAGTATGAGAAGTGCTATGATAAATCACTCCGTATCCGCCGTGTTGTTTGCGATAAGGTAAGAGAAGTGCTTGCAAAATACGATGCAATTCTTGCTCCCGCTTGCTCACAGGTAAGCTACAAGCCCTATGATGCTCTTGAAGCTTTCGAAAAAGTATATGAAGAAAGCCTTTATACCGCAATTCCCTCAATTACGGGTATGCCCGCAATGGTAACAAAGGGTGTTCAGCTTATTGCGGATTCATATAAAGAGAGCGTTCTTCTCAGCATCGCAAAAAGTGTGGAGGTGTAAATAATGAAATACGAACTTGTTATAGGTTTGGAAACTCACGTTGAACTTTCCACCGATTCAAAATTATTCTGCTCCTGCGGCGGACATTCAAGCCCCAAGGAGCCCAATGACTGCGTATGCCCTGCCTGCAGCGGTATGCCCGGTATGCTTCCCGTAACCAATAAACACGCAATTGAGCTTGCGGTTAAAGCAGGTTTTATGCTTAACTGCCACATCAATCAGTACACAACCTTTGATAAGAAGAGCTATTATTATCCCGACCTTCCCTGCGCATATCAGATAACACAGTGGTTCAACCCCATCTGCGTTAACGGCAGTGTACAGATTGGAGAAAGAACAATCGGAATCAAGCAGATTCACGTTGAAGAAGATGCGGGTAAACTTGTTCACGATGAAGCAACAAACACATCATTCGTTGATTACAACCGCACAAGCGTGCCTCTTATTGAAATCGTAAGCAAGCCCGACTTCCGTTCATCGGAAGAAGTTATTGCATATCTCAAAAAGCTTAAGTCAAGCCTTCAGTTTGCAGGCATTTCCGAATGCGAAGAGGGTGCGATGAGATGTGACGTTAACATTTCCGTTCGTCCCGAAGGCTCAAATGAACTCGGCGTTCGTTCGGAAATCAAGAATATGAGCTCGCTTTCCGAAATCAAGGATGCAATTGAGTTTGAAAAAGTTCGCCATATTGATGCTATTGAGCGTCATACTGAAATGCTTGTTCAGGAAACACGCCGTTGGGATGATGTAAAGAGACGCACATTCCCCATGCGTAATAAGGAAACTGCGGCTGATTACCGTTATTTCCCCGATCCGAACCTTATGCCCATCATAATTGACGATGAATGGCTTGCAGAAATAAAAGCAAGTATGCCTGCAACTGCAGATGAGAAAACTTCTCTTTATGAAGAAATGGGCATTGCAACAAAAGAAGCATCCGTTCTTTCATCAGACAGAAAGCTTTCGGATATGTTTGATGCTGTTGTTGCAATGGGCAGAAGCCCCAAGGTTGTTGCAAGCTGGATTCTTACTGAATGTATGGGTCAGATGAAGCGTCTTGAACTTTCATCTCTTGATATTGATGCATCAAAGCTCGGCAGAATCATCGAGCTTGTTGAAAGCGGAGAAATTACCCGTGCGGCAGGTAAAAAGGTTCTTTCTGCAGTGTTTGAAAACGATGTTGATGTTGATAAATACTGCGAAGAAAATTCGCTCAATGCCAAGGTTGATGACGGCTTCATTCTTGAAACCGTTCGAAAGGTTATTGCAGAAAACGAAAAGATTGTTGCCGATTATAAGGGCGGCAAAACAAAGGCATTGCAGGCTCTCTTCGGAAGCATTATGAAGGAGCTTCGCGGCACCGGTTCACCCGATGTTATCAGAGCAATGCTTGAAAAAGAACTCAACGGTTAAATTTATTAATCCGACGGAATATTCCGTCGGATTTTTTGTTGACTTTGAATAATATGGTAGGTATAATTAAACTAAATATAATGTTCAGGAGGCGGAATATGGCTGAAAACAAAACAGGAAAGCAATACGGCAAGCTCATAAAAGTTTTACAGATTATTTCTTTTGCGTTTATGCTTGCAATGGTTGTTGTTTGTGTGGTTTTTTTGAAGAAGAACAACATATCAATCAAAAATGTTGATGCCCTCACACAATATCTTACCGGCGGCACTCTCACGGTGGCACTTATTATTATTATCGGTTTCAGCATTGTGAAATCCTTTGCGCTTATATTTCCGCCCGCGGTGCTTTATGTGCTTTCAGGAATTGTTTTTGACGATTATTTAACGGCATTTCTCGTTAACTTCATTGCAACGGCGTGCAGTTTGATTTTGCCTTATTTTCTCGGCAGATTCACAGGCTCCGATATGGTTGATGCCCTCAAAGGCAGATTCAAGGCTATTCAGAAGCTTGACAGTTTTGCAGATGAAAATTCGTTTTCCGTTGTACTTATTTTCAAAGCAGGCGGCTTTATCCCTTCAGACCTGAGCAGTCTTATTTTCGGTGCTCTTAAAATACCTTTCGGAAAATATTTTGTTGCGGCAAATCTCGGTATGCTTGTGCTTAACGCACTCTGGACTCTTTTCGGAACAAAAGGAGATTTGACTAACCCGTTATCATATCTTTATGCACTTCCCGCTCTTGTATTTGCAATTGCGGCGGCAGTATTTATGAGCATAAGACAAAAGAAAAAGAATCAGGCAACAAAGCCTGCTGAAAATACGGAGGTTGAACAATGAAAAACTATGATGTGATTATTATAGGTGCAGGTAACGGCGGACTTGCTGCTGCCGCAACCTGTGCAAAGGCAGGACTTTCAACTCTTTTGCTTGAAAGACACAACATTCCCGGTGGCTCCGCCACATCTTTTGTGAGAGGCAGATTTGAGTTTGAACCCTCGCTTCACGAACTTGCAGGTATCGGTACTCCCGAAGAGGTAGGCTCAATTGAGGATATGTTTAACCGTTTCGGTGCCGATTGCGATTGGCGCAAGCACGATTCAACCTTCCGTCTCATCGTTCCTGCAAAAGAAGGGGATAAGGACGCTTTTGTGAACGAAGACGGTGTTTTAGTTACCGTTGATGCACGTATGCCCGTTGGCTTTGAAAATTTCGCAAGAAAGCTTGATGAGCTTGTTCCCGGTTCATATGAAAGCTGTATGGCGGCGTTTGACCTTTCAGTCCGTATGTTCGAGGCATTTGAATGCCTTGACAATCCCGGAAAGATTCCGAGCGTTCTCAAGGATGTGCCCGATATTATGAGAATGGCATCCCATACGCTCAAAGAGGGACTTGATGCTCTCGGTATGCCAAAGAAGGCACAGGATATTTTCAATACTTATTGGTGCTATATGGGCTCGCCTGCATCGCAGTTTGACTTTTTGTATTATATGTGCGTTCTTCATAGCTATGTTAAGAGCGGCACGGGCATTCCTCACCTCAGAAGCCACGAAATGAGCCTTGCAATCGATAAGGTTATCCGCGATAACGGCGGTGACATATGGTATAATTCAGAAGTTACAAAAGTAATTATGAAAGACGGCAAGCCTGCAGGCGTGGTTATAAACGGTGAGAAAGAAGTTTACGGCAAATATTTCATCTGCAACTCTTCACCAAACGCAGTATGGAACGATTTGTTCGAAAAGAAAGATATTCCCGAAAAGCAGCTTAAGATGCTCAATTCCAGAAAGATTGCTTGCACGCTCACAACAGTTTATCTTGGTATGAATAAAACAAAAGAAGAGCTTGGCATTACCGATTATTCGGTATTTATCGCTCCCGATTCAGATTCCGATAAGCAGTATGATGCGGCACAGGATTATTTCAGCGGTTATTGCATCATCAACTGCCTTAACGAAATTATTCCCGATTGTACTCCTGAGGGAACAAGCCAGCTTTTCTTAACAACAATGACCTTCGGCGATGTAATGAAAGATATTAAGCCTCAGGATTATAAGAAGTTTAAAACAAAGGTTGCAAAGGATATGATTGAAACCTGCGAAAAGGCTCTCAATATTTCCATAACACCTTATATTGAAGAAATTGAAATTGCCCTTCCGCCCACATTTGCCCGTTATCTTAATACACCTTGGGGCACTCCCTACGGTTATATGCTCGAAAAGTGGGACAGCATGATTCCCCGTACAGTTCAGTTTGGCAAGGATCAGCCGTTTGATAACTTCCTTTTCTGCGGTGCATCTCAGGAGCGCGGTGACGGTTACGGCTGTGCATATTATACGGGCGAAAAAGCAGGTAATCTGACCGTTAAGAAATTCAAGGAGGGCAAATAAGATGGCAAGCAAAATCAAATCATTAAAAGCTAAAAACTTTTTCTCGTTGCTTTCAAACAGACAGGCAACATTTGAAAATGCAAAAGCTGAAATGCCCGAAATACCCGACCAGGCTATGGCTCTTGCAAAGGCACTTCATCCCAAGCGCCAGTATCTTAAGGTTGCAGAAGTTAAAGTGATGTCTGAAGATTGCAAAAGCTTTGTTCTTGTTCCTGATGAAACAAAGGGAACAAAAGCTCTTGCTTATTTCGGCGCAGGTAAATATCTTACAGTTTTTGAAACTATCAATGATATGCCCGTAACAAGAGCATATTCAATTTCATCTTCTCCCAAAGATTCTCTTGAGGGCAGATATGTTCTTACAATTAAACTTGTTGAGGGCGGACTTATGTCACGCTATATTTTCGACACGTGGACAGAAGGAACAAGCGTTGAAGTTTCTGCGCCCTCGGGCAATTTTGAATATCAGCCTCTGCGTGATGCAGAAAAGGTTATCTGCCTTGCAGGCGGCAGCGGCATAACACCGTTTGTTTCAATGGCGAATGCAATTGCAGACGGCGATGAAGATTTTGAAATGACTCTTCTTTACGGAAGCAGAAATTATGATAATATCCTTTTCCGCGAGGAGCTTGAAGCATTAGCAAAGAAGTGCGATAAAATAAAGGTTGTTCACGTTCTCAGCGGTGATGATGCACAGGCTTCGGAAGGAATTGAAAAGGGCTTTATTACTGCAGAGCTTATCAAAAAATATGCTCCCGAAAATGAGCCTTATTCGGTGTTCCTCTGCGGACCCCAGCAGATGTATGCTTTTGTTGATAAGGAGCTTGAAAAGCTTAATCTTGAAAAGAAATATATCCGTCACGAAATGTTCGGTGAATTCCATAATCCCGCTTCACAGCCCGATTATCCCGCAGGTGTTCCCGAAAAAGTTAAAATCACAGTTACAATTCAGGATAAAACATATACCGTTGAGGGTAACTCTGCAGATTCCGTTATGCAGATTCTTGAAAAGAACGGTATTTCGGCTCCCGCACGCTGCCGAAGCGGCGAATGCGGTTTCTGCCATTCGCATCTTATCTCAGGCAAGGTTTATGTTCCCAAGCATCTTGAATACCGCCGTCTTGCGGATTTCAAATTCGGTTGCATTCATCCTTGCTGCTCCTTCCCGCTTACCGATTTGGTGATGGAAGTTCCCGCTGCAAAATAATAAGAGGAGGAATGATATAAATGAGCAAGCTGCTTGGCAAAGCGCAGTCGCTGTTCACGGAAATCAAAACTCATTGGAACACTCCTGCAGAGGGCAAATATGTGCCTTATAAGGAGTATAAAGATGTTTTTCTGGCAGTAGGCAGTAACTATTCAGGCTCTAAAGTGCTTGAATATATCGGCTTTTTCTCATCGTGCTATCTTATTATGCACCACTATAAATTACCGTATCTCACATTCTCGGTAATCAGTATTCTGAATATGCCGCTCGGCTATATTTCAGCACTTATGTGGTGGTTTGTATGCGATAATCTCGGATTTCTTCCCAAAAAGACCGAGAGAAAATTCTACGGTGTATATGTTGCAATGATGCTGTTTGGCATATCCACTATACTGTTTGATTATTCGCTTTTGTTTAATCAAACCAGCTCATTTATTACATATCTTAACGGTCTTGAAGGAATGAACGCCACGGCATGTTTCAAAACATTCGGCACTCATTTTCTTTATACAGGCTGGGTAGGCGCAAGAAACATTTTCTGGCGTAAAAAGCTGCTTCCGAAATACGGCAGATATAAGTATTCGCTCTATTGCGATGTTGTGCCCAAGTGCATAATGGTAATCCTTATCGGTTGGCTTCCTGTTTATAACATTCCCGATGTTGCAACAAGAGTATGGGTTGCAAACTTGCTTTTTGCATCTTACAATGTTTTCGGATTTGCAAACAACATGGAAATTTGCACAAGAAGCATCAGCCCCAATCTTCAGGAAAGAATTCTTGTGCGAAGCTATCCCGTAAAACTTTCTCACTTCCTGAACACGATTGTAGGAATAATTATTCCTGCGGTTATAGGCTCGCTCCGATATGAATGGGCGGATATTAATGTTTACAGATATGTTATTCCCATAACATTCTGTGCCCTTGCAGCGCTCACAATGTTTTTTGCAGGCAGAGTCAAGGAAAGAATTCCGCAGCCTCCCGTTGAGAAAAAGGTTCAGATTAAGTTCTGGGACGGTATGTTCGGAGTGCTTCATAATAAGTATCTGCTTATCAATACAATAGTGGGTCTTATCGATTCTCTCGGTAACGGTATGCTTCCGTTTGTAACTATTCTTTATTTCTACACCTTCCGCTTAAGCGGTCTGCCGTATAGCCTTTTGGTTATGCTTATTTCGTTTGCAGGCACCCCGCCCGATCTGCTTTCACCATATTTCCTCAAGAGATTCTCATATAAGCAGATTATGGTTTTCTATCAGTTGACAAGGGCGATCGGTAATGCACTTATTGCCGCTGCAATGTGGTTCTGCGGCGATAATCTCACTCTTTGCGGAACAATATGCGTTGTTGTTCTGTTCTTTATGGAAATGACAAAAACCGTGCCCACAACTGCGGGTCACGATATGAATGTTCGTATCGGCGATTATCAGATGTATCTTTCGGGTGAACGTCTTGAAAGCTTTTCAGGTGTTTTCGGTTGGTTCACAGGTCCCATAACCTCTTTTGTTGGTCTTATCATTCCTCTTATGCTTCTCAAATACGGCTTTAACAGCAACTGGGATGTCCTCTTTATTGATGATTCAAGAAGAAACATTATTGTTATTCCGCTCATTGTTGACGTTATAGGATTCTTCCTTATGACTATTCCGTATCTGTTCTGGGATTATGACAGCAAAAAGCAGAATATGGTTATGGAAGTTCTCAAACGCCGTGCAGAAGTAACTGAAAAGAATGCTAAAGAAGAAGGCGTATCCGTTTCAGGCGGATACCAGGGATAAGGGGTGAAAATGTATGAGTAAAAAAGAAAAGAAAATCGTTATTGAAGAACCCATACATCTCGATATTCCCGAAGATGAAATATGGACTTACCGGGTTGAAGGTCTTGCGGCTCCGCATATCAATAAGCCCTATAAGCATTTTGGAATAAAAAAGGTTATCTTTGCTCTGGTAATTATAGTGGCTGTTTCAATTTCTTGTTACTTCAGCGTAAGAACCGTGCAGAAAGATACCTTTGAATATAAGCAGACGCAGGCAGGCTATGAGTTTGAAAAATTCAGCAATACGGGATATATAACAACTCTTGATATCGATTTTGTTTCAAGCGTTGAATATGACAGAGAAAATCCTGACGTTAACACGAATTTCAGAATCATAAAAGACGAAACCAAAAAGATATCATCGGTTGGCGCATATGCACTCAACTGCGATGAAAAGGTTAAGGTTATAAATATCGGCAAAGATGTTACTTTTGTTGACCCCAAAGCATTCTATTCCTGTTGGGCGTTGCAGCAGATAGAGGTTGATGAAAACAATCCGAATTATTGCGATATCGACGGTGTTCTCTATAATAAAGATAAAACGGTTATTATTTTCCGCCCCTGCGACCACGACACATATCTTGCTGAAAAATACGGCTATGCAAAGTATGATGAAAGCGGATTCAGAATAGAGCCTGCGCCCGAAGATGCAAATTACGGTCAGTATGTGAATGATGTTTTAACTTTTGTTGTGCCTTCAACGGTTAAACGAATCGGTCAGCTTTGCTTCAATTATGCAAATATGAAAAATGTTTATCTTCCTGAAGGCGTTGAAGCAATTGAAACTCTCGGATTTTTTGAAATTCCGCTGCTTGAAAATGTTTACAGCTACAAGACCGATGCCGTAATATCCGATTCACATTTCACATCGGAAGATGCTCTCGGAGAGGTATATCTCTCACTTCCCGAAGGTCTTGAATATATCGGTTCGGATGCATTCAGCTATAATCAGGCAATGACTTATGTTTATATTCCCGAAAGCGTAACATTTATCGGACATCATGCATTCTGGGATACTGTTTATAAAGACGGTGATAATCTCAAAGGCGTTGCGCAGATTAATGTTGCTTTTTCAGAGGATGAATTTAAAGAGAAAGTTAAAACAGGCAACAGCTGGCGTCCCCAATATGATTTTATGCTTTTCAAAAAAAGCATAGATGTTGTATATGATTCAGAAAGAATTGCAAAATAAAAATAACCTCCGAAATCCAAACGGATTTCGGAGGTTAACTTTTTATGATTTAGATTTTCATTATTCCGAGTGCATCAAGAACCGATGAAATAAGAATGAGCACGATGCATATGGGAGCAATATATTTTATAACAACAGTAAAGAGTGTTTTTGCTTTGAAATGAGCGCCTGTTTCAATTTCTTCAATAAGAGCCTTAGGCTTTATAACATAGCCGATAAATATGCAGGTGAGAAGAGCAACGATGGGCATCAGAATGCTGTTGCTGAAGAAATCAAACATATCAAGAATACTCATTCCGTTAAGGCTTATTCCGCTCCATACACCAAAGCCGAGTGATGAGGGAAGTCCGAGAATGATGCTGAATGCAAGAACCGCAAAGCAGGTGGTTTTTCTTCCCCAGCCAAGCTTGTCCCTGACGATTGAAACAACGGTTTCCATAAGAGAAATGGAAGATGTGAGAGCTGCGAAAAGAACAAGAAGGAAGAATAATGCGCCGATAAACTGACCGCCCTTCATGCTTTCAAAAACCTTGGGAAGAGTGATGAACATAAGGCCGGGGCCTTTTCCGAGAGCGGTTTCGTCGCCGCCCGAGAAAGCAAAAACAGCAGGGATAATCATAAGACCTGCAAGGAAAGCGATGCCTGTATCGAAAATCTCAATCTGTCTTACGGATTTTTCAAGGTTAACATCTTTCTTCATATATGAGCCGTATGTAATCATAATGCCCATTGCAAGCGACATCGAATAGAAAAGTTGACCCATTGCCGCAAGAACGGTTGTTGCCGAGAATCTGCTGAAATCGGGAGTTATATAATATTTAACACCTTCCATTGCTCCGGGCATAAACATTGCATAGATTGCAACAAAAAGAGTGAGCACAACGAGAACGGGCATCATTACCTTGCTTACCTTCTCAACGCCCTTTTCAACGCCGAGAAGAACAATCAACGCTGTTAATCCGATGAAAAGAAGGAACCAGCCGATAGGCTCAACGGGCTTTGCAATAAAAGATTCAAAATAGCCGTCTGCCGCAGCATCAGCGGCACCGCCCGAAACAAAAGCAAAAAGATATTTGCTTACCCAGCCGCCGATAACCGAATAATAGGGGAGGATTATTGCGGGGATAACTGAGGCAAGTACGCCGATGAATGAATATTTTTTGTTAAGTGTTTTGAATGCACCGATTGCACTCTGACCTGTTTTTCTTCCGAGTGCAATTTCGCCGCACATAAGTGCAAAACCGAAAGTTACTGCAAGAATAAGATAAACGAGAAGGAAAATACCTCCACCGTATTTTGCCGCAAGATAGGGGAAACGCCATATGTTGCCAAGACCAACCGCTGAACCTGCGGCGGCAAGCACAAAACCGATTTTACCGGTAAAGCTGCTGCGTTTTTCGCTCATAAATTCAACTCCTATAAAAATTTGTTCTCTATTATATACTAATATTTTTAATCAGTCAATCAAAAAATCAATGCTTGGGAGAAATATATACATTGCAAACCGCGTCTTCGGATTTTCTGTCCTGAGTAAACAGAGCATAAATCTTTATCTTTTCTCCCTCAAGACCATCGGGAAGCTCCATAAAGAATGTATTGTTTTTATCCGAACGGCTAACATAATGTTCCCATTGGTTTGCTTTGTAATCGGGTGCTCTTTCGGGGAAACCTGAAAGCTTATTTTTGATTTCGGCAACGCAGTAAAGGCATTCATCGCCGTAAGTTCCGTTTGCAGCAACGGTCAGCTTTGAACCCGCCTTATATTCGGGGAGGGTGAATTCTCCGCAAAGAGCTTTTCTGATTTTTTTGTGGCGGTAATGAGCCTGAAGATTGTTTGCTTTCGGATTATCAAGCTTTATTTCTTTGCCGTCTTTGATAAACCTTACCGCATAGATTCTGTCAACGGGATTGTCAATGCGAAGATATCTGATTTTATTGCCGATGCCGTATGATGCGGTTAATATTTTGCCTGGCAAATCATAGGTGGTGTGAGCAGTGAATTTAATTATCTTTGCCGTGAAATCATCTTTTTTAACCGATAATTCAACAAGCTTTGAGCATTTCCATTCAGAAAGTGCGGTGCCGTATTCTGCGGTGAGAGCAACCTTTTGCTCTTCAACTTCTCTTGTTGTGTAATCAGCAGAGAAAAAGTCGATTTCAACGCTGTCGCATTCAATTTCTTTGCCTAAGTCAACTCGAAGACAGCCGCCGTTTATGCGGATATTTTCATCGCAATAGGTTTTACTTTGTGAATCGTAAAACGTGTCATCTTTACCGTCAAACATATTGGCATTTTCACAGCCACGGAGCTTATAATGCTCCTGGGCAAAAAAGGCATCTCTTGCGGCTTTGACCTGCGGAATTTTTGTTTCACCCGAACGGAGTATGGTTCTTTTTTCGAGAGCGTCATTGTTTATTGCAAACATTGCCGTCTCATAAAGTTCTTCGCCGTTTGCGGGGTTTCTGGTTGAATCGGTTAGCTCACCCAGGAAAACGGGAGCGAATTCTTTTATATCGCACTCGTTACCTTTCATAAAGAAGCTTTCTTCGCCGTTTTTGCGAAGCAGAATATCCTCTGAACCGCATTTAAGAAGTTTAACTTCAACGGGTGTTCCGTCAGCTTTTTCTTTAACGATTTCATATTCGCAGTTTATAAGCATAGGTTCGGCTTCTTCGGAAACGGCAAGTTCAATGAGTGTTGCTCTGAACGGCATCAGCTCAATTTCAACTTTATCGCCGCACTTGAATATGCCGAGATGCTTTTCATAAGGATGGTGAATATTGACTTCAATGGGTGATTCGGTTTCGATTCCCGTTTCTTTGCCGATTTTTATTTTAACCGTTTTGGTTTCCCAGGTGTTGTTGCCTGTTGAAATAAATTTCTTGGTTTTGCTGCCTCTTGAAACGGCATTTTCGCCGTAGCTTTCGGGCAAAATCATTCCGTTAACAAGAATTTCTGCGTTTCTTGCGTGCAGATTATATATTCTTGCAAGTTTAGGAAGCTCATCATCACGCATAAACCAAGGGTTGCCGTAGATTTCGGGGGCAAGAATAAGCGAACGGTTAAATGCCTGGTAAATCAGCTCATCTTCAAAATAATCAACATTTGAAGAAATGCAGACTCCGTGGTCTTCTGCAAGTCTTTCAAGGTTATCGGTGTGACCTCTCGTGAACATAAAGCCTCTGTGGTGCATTGCGGTTTGCTTGTTGCAGGTGAGAACATCAACATAGGTTTCGTCACCATTCCAGAGATATGTTGTGATGTGCTTTTCTGCTTCATAGAACTCAAGTCGGTGATTAAGCACAACAAGGTCGGGCGAATACTTTCGGCATTCTTCAAGCATTTTTGCAAAAACTCCCGCCTTTTCGGGACGCAGTCTGCCGCAAACACCGTCGAGCTTGAAAAGGGCAAAATTATAATCTCTGCAAAGATGAACAAAGAAATCAAATCTTTCCTTTTCTTCTTCGGGTGTGTCGCCGTAGCCGTCAGGGCTGCCCCATAAACCGAAGCGAATGCCCAGTTCCGCCGCTTTTTCGGCAACATTTTTATATTCCTCGGGATACTGACTGCGGAATTTTTCGCCGTTAAGATTACCGTAGCCCTCGCTTGCACCGTCAAAATTACCTGCATCCCATGCGTATATCTTGATCTGCATACCGTAGGTGTCTTTCAGGTATTTGAAAAAGTCAAGGTTTATAAGGGTGTGTTCTTCCGTTGAACCCTCATTTGTGTTGTTTATCCATGAAAAATACTGCGGAACAGACGGGGTTAAGTTGTCTGCGCCGGCATCTTTTGCGTTTTTTATCATAGCATACGCTCCATAAATATAAATTTAAACAATAATACCATATTCCTGATAATTTTACAATCTTATTATTTTTTACTATACAAAAAATTCAGGCTGTGATAAAATGAAAGAAATAAGTTTCCGTGGAGTGTTGGCTATATGAATGCAAAAGTATTTTCAAGTCATATTTCTTCAAATAAAATAAAAATCAACGATCCTTTCTGGAACCAAAAGATTGAGCTGGTAAGAAATGAGGTTATTCCGTATCAGTATGAAGCTTTGCACGACAGAATAGAGGGTGCCGAAAAAAGCTATGCAACAGAAAACTTTATCAAGGCAGGCAAGGTTGTTGAAACAATAAAAAACGGCGGCGAAACGCCTGTGTTCCCGACGGATAAATGGTGCTATTCCAATGATAATGCAGATGAAATGGCGTTTCACGGCTGGGTGTTTCAGGATAGCGATGTTTATAAATGGTTGGAGGCGGTTGGCTTTTCTCTGATTAACAAATCAGATGCGGAACTTGAAAGAAAAGCGGATGAGCTTATAGAGCTTGTTTGTGCAGCACAGCTTGAAAACGGATATCTTGATACCCTGTATATAATCAACAACCGTGAAAATATCTTTGAAAACCTCAAGGATTTTCACGAGCTTTATTGCTTCGGACATCTTGCCGAAGCGGCGGTAAGCTATTATAATGCAACCGGCAAACGAAAGCTGCTTGATGCGGCTTGCCGGTTTGCTGACCTTATATGCGAAACCTTCGGTGAAGATAAAATCAAAGGTTATCCGGGTCACGAAATTGCCGAGATGGCGCTTGTTAAGCTTTATGATGTAACTGAAAACAGAAAATATCTTGATACGGCGGCGTTCTTTATTAATGAAAGAGGTAAAAAGCCGTATTATTACGATGTTGTTCTGGGCAGAAAAACTGTTTATGATAATTACCATTATAATCAGGCACACTGCGAACCCAGGCATCAGCACGAGGCGGTGGGTCACGCGGTAAGAGGCGTTTATCTTTACAGCGGAATGGCGGATGTTGCAAAACGCTTTGAAGATGATGAACTGTATACTGCCTGCTGTAAGATTATTGATAACATAATAAACAGAAAAATGTATATAACGGGTGGAATCGGCGCAACGGTTGACGGTGAAGCTTTTTCATTTGATTATGATTTACCGAATGACCTTGCTTACAGCGAAACCTGTGCATCAATCGGTCTGATGTTTTTTGCAAGAAGAATGCTCGAAATTTCGCCCGATGCAGATATTGCGGATGCAGTTGAAAGAGCGCTTTACAATACGGTGCTTGCGGGAATGGCAGAGGATGGAAAAAGCTTTTTTTATGTAAATCCTCTTGAAGTTCTTCCTGAAGCATCGCATAAGGATTCAAGGAAACGCCACGTTAAACCCGTGCGTCAGAAATGGTTTGGCTGTGCCTGCTGTCCGCCTAACCTTGCAAGACTTATTTCATCTGTGGGTGAATATTGCTTTACCGAAAATGAAACCACCGTATTTCTTCATCAATATATCGGTTCATACATAGAAACAGATAAAGCCGATATTGAAATATCATCAACCTATCCGCAGGATGGAAAAGTTACAATTAAAATCAATCCAAAAAGAGAATTTGTGTTTGCCCTGAGACTCCCAAAATGGAGTGTCGAGCTTGATTTCGGTAAAACGGTTTGGGTTAAAGACGGTTATGCATATATCAATATATCCGAAGAAACGGAAGTTCATCTTAATTTCGGAATGAAGCCCAGAATCATAAAATGCTCAAACAGAGTGAGAGCAAATACCGATAAAATTGCAGTAACCAAAGGTCCGTTTGTTTACTGTGCGGAAGAAGTTGATAACGGCAAGAATCTGCAGATGCTTAAAATCAGCAGAAAGCCTGATTTTGATTTCGACAGAGATTTTATTGTTGCAAACGGTTTCAGAGAAAAAGAAAGCGATTTGCTTTATGAAGAGTGGAGCGAGCCGCAGGAAGAAAAAGTGAAAATAAAGCTCATTCCGTATTACCGTTGGGGAAATCGCGGTGAAAACGAAATGAGTGTTTATTTAAGGATGAGGATTTGAATATATGATATCGGTTGACATTGTTACTGTTTTTTGCTAAAATTTCTAACATAAAACCAAAGGAGAAGAGTATGAAAAAGATTATAAGCTTTGTTCTTGCGGCAGTTCTTGTTTTCTCTTGCGTAAGCGTGGGCTTTGCGCAGGAAGATGACAGCGTTAAATTTGCCGTTGCATCAGACCTTCATTATGTTGAACCGCTCGAGGAACTTGAGGTTAATATTCCCTATGAGCCTGTTATGTGGAATGCAAACCGCAGAGCGGCAATGGAAAATGAAAGCGGATTTATCATTGATGAGTTCCTTCGTCAGTGTGCGGAAGATTCGGACTGTAAATTTGTTCTTATTCCCGGTGACATTGCAAACGACGGCAAAATAATCCGTCAGCAGCATCTCGATGTTGCCGAAAAGTTTAAAAAATTTGAAGCCGAAACAGGCAAACCTATTTATGTTATCAACGGCAATCACGATAACGGTGCGGGCGAAAACGATGTAACATATAAAGATTTCAAAGAAATATATTGGGCATTCGGATATGATGAAGCTCTTTATGTTGATGAAAGCACCTGCTCATACACCGCAAATCTTCCCGGTAATTATCGCCTTATTGCGCTTGACAGCTGTGATCCCAGCAAGTCAACAGAAGACGGTATGACCAAAGACAAGGTTAACTGGGTTATAAACGAAGCAAAAAAAGCTTATGCAGACGGAAAATATCCCATTCTTATGATGCACCATAATCTTCTTGACCATCTGCCTGTGCAGAGGATTCTCAGCAGAAACTTCATCATAAGAAATCATCTTTCAACCGCAAACAAATTTGCAAACGCAGGCATAAAGCTTGTGTTTACAGGTCATGAGCATTGCAGCGATGCCGCTGTATATACAAGCACACTCGGCAATAAAATCTATGATTTCGCAACAACATCACTTACTATGTATCCCGCAGAATTCAGAATGTTCACCGTAAATGATGAAGAAATCAAATATGAAGCAAAAGCTATAGAAAAGATTGATGTTGATGCCCTCACATCAACCGTTTCAGGCTATACAGAAGAGCATATTGCTCTTATGAATGAAAACTTCAATTCAGCTTATGCCAAGGAGTATCTCAAGTGCGGTATTCAGTACCGTCTCGGTCGCGACCTCAAAATGGAAGCAATCGGACTTGAAGAGGGTCAGCCTTTCTATAATCTTGTTAATACAGCTGTTGGCGGACTTAATAAGATTCTTGAAGATCCTCTTTACGGAGAAGGCGGAATCCAGGAGCTCGCAAAGGGATATAACATTGATATTCCCGACAGCGATTATGAAAACATATGGGATGTTGCAACCCAGCTTGTTGCCGCTCACTATGAAGGCGGCGAAAACTATCCTCTCGACAGTAAAGAGGTAACAATTTTCCTCAGAGCTGTTGCGCTTCTTCTTCGTGATGACCTTGCAGCGATTGCAGATGAAACCCTTCTCGGCGCGGCAAACTTCCTTCTTGAAAAAATCGGCATCGACAATGGAATTGCAGAAGGAATAACAAAGCTTTGCACAGCCGTTTTCGGCGGTGTAAGTGCAATTGAATATTTCCTTATTGCTCTTGTTTCACCGCTTCTTTATGAATTTGTTCTTGATGATGACGGTGTTCCCGATAACAACGGCTCCATTCCCGGCTACGGAATAACAGGCAAGGATGTTGCAACGGCGAATATTTTTGCAAGAATAAGCGATATCGCAAAGCTTATCGTTACCTACATCAGCAATATGTTCAAAATCATAATTAAAATATTCTGATAAAAATTCAAGCACTCTGCTTCGTTTGAGCAGAGTGCTTTTTCTTATTTATAATATTTTTCAATTTTATTATATTCTTCGTCTGTTATCTCAACAACACCGCCGTGTTTGAAGCCGTAGGGGAATGAAAATTCTTCGGTTGCTCTCGTGAAATTGCTGTTACCGGGCTCCTTTGAAACGAACGGAACATAGCCCATCTTTGATTTTTCGCATCCGAAGAAATCGAGCATCAGACACCAGCGACCGTCGGGAAGAACAAAAGTTGTTGCGCCTTCATATGAACCGGGCTTTACGAATGTTGCCATATAATCCTCAAAGGCTTTGTCGTGCTCATACGGTCCGTATAGATTTTTTGATGTTGCGTGCATATTCATCGGAGGATGTTCGGCGTTCTTATAAAACATATGATATGTGTCGCCGAATTTTCTTATATGAGTGTCAAGAACTTCATTGTCTTTGGTAAAGAAAAGCTTCGGTTCCGAAAAGCTTTCAAAATCCTTTGTTGTGCAGCAATAAATTGACATATGAGTGTAGTTGTCTTCCTTAACGGTTGAACCCCAGTGGATCATATATTCATCATTGATTTCGTCATAGATTGTTTCGGGTGCCCATAAACAGCCGAAATCATCTCTGCCGAAATATATTCTCTTTTGCTCGGAGAAGTTTATAAGGTCATCAGATTTCCACATACAAAGGCACTTGCTTCCCGTTGAGTTAACCTCTTTCCAGTTAACCTGATAGTTCTCGTCCATTCTGTATGCGATTGAAAGGTCGGTTGTCAGAACAACAAATCCGCCGCTTTTGAGTCGCAGAACTTCAATGTCGCGGCACCCCTTTTCTCCGATTGTGCTTGTCAGAACGGGCTCTCCGCCGTTAACCTGCTTCCAGTTGAAACCGTCTTTGCTGAGTGCAAAATAAACCTGCTCACCGTCGGGTGTTATTTTTTCTTTAAAATGTGCAAAAAGATAAGGCATAATGTATGCTCCTTTTATATTAATAACATTTATATATTACTATCCGAATATTTTGATGTCAAGCCGAAATATAACGAGCATTATTATTGCAGAATATTTTCTATTATGATATAATCTTACAAATTTCTGTAACGGTGAGGTTTATGAAAAGAGTTGTAGGTTTTGCTATTTCGGCAGTTTTAATATTTGTTTCTTGTTTCACGGCCTTTGGAGTTAATATTGACGGTAATAATCAGGGCACCGAATGGGACAGCGCAACGGCATATAAGCTTTTCAGCGGTGAAAGTAACAGTTCGGTGAATTTCGGTGCAGTAAAGGTTAAGTTTGCACCTGAAGAGTATGCGATATATCTTTGTTTCACATTCCTTGATCCGAATCTTGAACAGGGTAACACATTGGCAGGTGTTTCTCTTTCTGTTGAAAATTCTCCGTCGTATGTGCTCAATATGGCAAACAGTCCTTTAAACGAAGATATAGATAAATATGAAGTAAGCGGAGCAATGTATATTGATGGGAATAACGGCGGCACTTGCGAGATAAGAGTAGGAATGAAATACGGTGTTCCGAAAAAAACTTTGTGCAGTGTAAGATTTATAGATTATCAGGGAGTTCCCTCAAATATTTATGATTTCACGCTTGTAAATGAAAGCTATACTGAAACAACAGAAAGACATTTTTCTCCAACAGAAGATAATTCTGACCCTGCATATAATCCTGATTTGTTGACGACAGAAGAACCCAAAACAACCAAGCCCAAGAAAACAACAACCGAAAAATCAACAAAAGAATCAACGGTCAAAGCCACAACCACCAAAAAGAAAACAACAAAAGAATCAGAGAAAACCACAAAGTCAGAAAAGAAAACCGAAGTACATTCACCGAGTGTATATATTTATGAAAAGGAAGTAATAATTTCGCAGGTTATTGTAACCGTACCTGTAATCAGTACAGAGACAATAACCGCTCAGACAGAAACTCATTCGGAAATCTCAACGGCAAGAATTAATATTACTTCAGGCAACAAGTATAAAAGCATCGCCGGTGTGATATGTGCAACAGCATTCGTAGCAATTGCTGCGTGGGGAGTAGTAGGTGCCAAAAAGAAGAATAGCGAAGAACAAAACGCTGAATAATACCTGCAAAACAAAACAACATACCTGAATAACGAGTCTATGCAAAGCATAGGCTCGTTTAGTTACCCCTTACACTAAACACACGGCATAGTTGACAACAAGGCAATAAAAAGGATAAAAAAGGTGTTGACAATTGGATGGTGGTGTGATATATTATTCGAGCACCCGCAAGACAGGGTGCCGCACATTGAAAATTAAACAACGAAGAAAAAGAACAAAACCCTTGAAAAATTTTTTTGAGAGTA
>JAZRTQ010000084.1:0-24698 GCA_045652165.1 Acutalibacteraceae bacterium
GATAAGTCTGATACCGAATTCTGCGGTGTTTGTAAGTGAAGCGTAATCGGGGTTGGTTGTGTCATATCCGAAGAAATACATTGAATATCCGAGAATACCCGTGACAAAGCTGTTGATTGTTTTTCTTACGAATGAATAGAAAGTTGTTATAACACCTTCACGGCGGCGGCCTGTGATAAGCTCGTCAACATCGGTAACGTCTGGCTGGATGTTGTTGATAACGAAGCCGGGACCTGAGAAGCCGAAGTTATAAAGAATTGTTGAAAGATAAATAACAAAAACGGGGGTTGCGGGAGTTACAAAGCCGTTTATGAGAAGACCTGCAATCATAAGGGGAGCCATAATAAATCCGCAGGTGCGCTTATCCATATAACGAACAAGGAAATAGTTGAAGGGTCCGCCAGCGATTTCAGCCGCACCGCCAACCGTGTTGAGTACGCTGAAATGGCTGTATTTATCGGCTATGCTTCGGATAAAGAACTGGTCTGAATAGCTGTAAAAGCTCTTCGAGAAACCGTAGAACATATTGATAAGGAAATACTGTCTGAATGCTTTGTTTTTGAAAACCTGAATATATTCCCTGATGAAATACATAAAATCAATGGGCGGGTTCTTGAGGTCGAGCGAGCTCTTTTCTTTTGTTGTGAAGAAAGTAACAAGCGGTGACCAGCAGAAGTAAATAACGAATACAATACCGCACATCAGATATTTGCCTCTGTCATCGGGTGAGGGATTGTTCATATTTGTTCCGCCGAGAACAACACTCATAAAAATGAACGAGGGGAACATACCGAACATATTGAATATGTATTCAACTATTTTATACTGTGTTCTTTCAAAATATTTTGGTGCAACGGCGGGAAGCATCGCAACGTGAGGAATGTTTATCATTGTATAGCCCGTGCTGTAAATAAGCGAAGCCATAAGATAATAGATAAACAGTGCGGTCATATTTCCCGTGCCGGAAATTCCGAATGAATACCACTTCATAAAATAGCCGACAAGAAGAATGGGCAAACCAACAATAAGCCATACTCTGTGCTTACCGAAGCGTGATTTTGTTCTGTCGGTAATAAAGCCCATTGTAAGGTCGGTTACCGCGTCAATAACGCCGCCTATTGTGCTTATTGTGCCCGTTAATCTTGTATCCATTCCTTCAACGAAGTTAAGGAATTGCTGATGATACATATTAAGCGGATTGGTAACGCCACCTGTTGTTATGCAGGCTGTGTTATAGCCTATAATGGGCCTTATATATTCCCAGGTATTGCCTTCAATGCCAACTGCATCTTTGATTTTATTTCCGATACCCAAAAATACTCCTCCTTTTAGATATATACTTAAATATAATACCAAATAATATTTAATAGGTCAAGATGTTTGTTGACGGCATTTATATAATATGATATATTAAATCAATCAGGAGGTTTTGCTATGATAATTTTTGTTGCAATGCTTGCCGTTATGTGCCTTTGGGGCATTCGCGTAAGCGGTAAAAACGGTTTTGAAGACTATATGTCACCGCAAAAAACGGGTTCAATAAAGGGTATATTTGTTGTTATCGTGCTTTTATCTCACGTCAGACAGTATGTAACTCTTGATAATTCCGCAATGAACGCACCGTATAAAGATTTTATGTCTTTCCTGGGTCAGCTTATGGTTGTTGCTTTTCTTTTCTATTCAGGCTACGGTGTTTCGCTCGGGCTTAAAAATAAAGACGGCTACGCAAAAACCTTGCCCACCCAAAGGGCTTTGAAGGTGCTTTTGCATTTCGATATTGCCGTGCTTATTTTCTATGTAACGGGTCTTGCACTCGGCAAAAACTACAGCGTTGAGAAACTTTTGCTTTCTTTGATAGGTCTTGACGGGGTTGGCAACAGCGTCTGGTTTATATTTGATATTATCATTCTTTATCTTCTTACCTTTGCCGTTTTTATATTCGCCAAAAAGAAAATGGTTTTCGGTACTGCGATAATGACGGTTCTTTCATTTGCGGCGGTGCTTCTTATAAAAGAATTCAAAGGAACCGAATATTGGTGGTATGACACAATTATGTGTTACCCGCTCGGTATGTGGTATGCACTTGCAAAGTCACATATTGATAAAAATATTCTTCCGAGCTTTTGGAAATGGTTGGTTTCATTAGCCGTAACAGTTGCGGCGTTCATTCTGCTTCGCAATGCATATTCCGCATCAGGCGGTAACAGATGGTATTTCATTGCTGAGGCGCTTGTTTTTGCATTGCTGATTGTTTTTGCTTCAATGAGAATCAGCATCAACAACAAGGTTTTGCAATGGTTCGGCAAAAGAGTTTTCGGAATTTATATTCTGCAAAGAATACCGATGATGATACTTTCATATTTCGGAGCAAACGAAAACCCCGTTCTTTTCACGGCGGCAAGCTTTGCATTAACAATAGTCCTCGCAGAGATTTTTGAAAGAGCTATGGATAAGCTTGATATATTGTTGCATTTAAGTAAAAAACCGATAAAGAAATAAAATAGCAGCCGCAAGGCTGCTTTTGCTTTGTTCACAGGAAAATAATCACATTTTAACAAAGTGTTTACAATTAAATTATTGACAAATGAGGATAAATTGGGTATAGTAATAACTGCAGTTAGCACTCAAAGCTTCCGAGTGCTAAAATTAGCACTCCGTTGGAAAGGCAGGTGTGAAAGGTGTCGGAACTGAGTGAAAGAAAAAAGCATATACTTGCCTCGGTTGTTGAGCAATATATCAAAACGGGCGAGCCTGTGGGTTCAAAAGAACTTATCGCTTTAACCGGAATGTCGGTTTCTTCCGCAACGGTGCGAAACGAAATGAGCGAGCTTTCCGCTCTCGGATACCTTGAACAGCCTCATACCTCGGCTGGCAGAGTGCCTTCGCAGAAGGGCTACAGATATTATGTTGATAATCTTATGAAGCCCCGCGAAATTGATGAGATTAACCGCAGACTTATTGATGCGGGAATTTCAACTGCCGTTGGTGACCCCGAGAAGATAATTGTTCAGGCGGGTGAGATACTCGCTGACCTGACAAAGTGTGCCTGCGTTTCAAGCACTCCGGGCGGTGATTCGGTAACAATTTCAAAAATTGAGCTTGTTCCCGTCGGCGTTCATTCGGCAATGCTGGTGCTTCTTACCTCAAACGGTATTCTCAAAAGCAGACTGTGCAGGCTGGATTGCGAACTGAATGCAAAGATATTCCAGGAATTTTACAATATCGTAAAATCATATATTATCGGTAAACCCGCAAGCGAAATAAATGTTGTTTCAATGCAGACGGTTGCGGCTTCCGTTGATGCGGATGCCTTTGCAATGCTTCCTCTTATGGCGGCGGTTTGCGAACTTGCAAGAAGCACAGCAGATTCAAGAATAATGATTGGCGGCAGTTCAAATCTTTTTGCTCATAAGGGCTACGGAAGCGATGCTGTTGAACTTCTTGATTTCTTCAGCAAAAAGGAACCGCTTTCTGCAGTTATCAGCGAGGGCAAAGACCCGCTGAATGTTAAAATCGGGAAAGAAAATATTTACCGTCAGCTTGAAAATTCAAGCGTTATTGTTGCAAAATATTCCGTTAACGGTGCGGATGCGGGAACGATAGGCGTTATCGGCCCCACCAGAATGGATTATGAAAATATAATTCCCGGCATAAAATATCTTACCGACCTTGTAGGCAGAATGATAACTCAGGCTCTTGAGGAATAGAAAGGAATCAGAGATGAAAAAGGATAAAGAAACCAACGCAACTCCCGAAGAGGAAATCAAAACCGAAGCTCCCGCACAGGAGAGCAAGGAAGAACAGCTTGAAAAAGCACTTAATGAAAAGAACGACCAGTTTTTAAGAATCTGTGCGGAATATGATAATTTCCGCAGACGTTCACAGAAAGAAAAGCAGGATATTTACACTTCCTCGCAGGCAGAAGTATATAAAGAGCTTCTTCCCGTTCTGGATAATTTTGACAGAGCAGCAAACAATAGTGATGCAAATCTTGAGGATTATAAAAAGGGCATTGAACTTATTTTTAATCAGTTCAAAGAAATTCTCACCAAAAACGGCGTTGAAAGCTTTGGCGAAATCGGCGATGCTTTCGACCCCAACATTCACAATGCTGTAATGAGCGTTCAGGATGACACTCTCGGCGAAAACGTTATCGCAGATGTGTTTTCAAAAGGCTATAAACTTGGCGACAGAATAATCAGAGAAGCTGTTGTCAAAGTTGCAAATTCATAAATAATTTTTCTTTAAATATTAGGAGGAAACTAAACATGGCAAAGATTATAGGTATTGACCTTGGTACAACAAACTCATGCGTAGCAGTTATCGAAGGCGGCGAACCCGTTGTTATTGCTAACGCAGAAGGTGCAAGAACAACTCCCTCTGTTGTTGCTTTCGGCAAAACAGGTGAAAGAATGGTTGGTCAGGTTGCAAAAAGACAGGCTATCACAAACCCCGACAAAACCGTTGCTTCAATCAAAAGACAGATGGGTACCGATTATAAGGTAGCAATCGACGATAAGAAGTATACACCGCAGGAAATCTCCGCTATGATTCTTCAGAAGCTTAAGGCTGATGCAGAAGCATACCTCGGCGATAAGGTAACAGAAGCTGTTATCACCGTTCCCGCATATTTCACTGACTCACAGCGTCAGGCAACAAAGGACGCAGGTAAAATTGCAGGTCTTGAAGTAAAGAGAATTATCAACGAACCCACAGCAGCAGCTCTTGCTTACGGCATCGATAAAGAAACAGACCAGAAGGTTATGGTTTATGACCTTGGCGGCGGCACATTCGACGTTTCAATCATCGAAATGGGTGACGGCGTTCAGGAAGTTCTTGCAACAGCAGGTAACAACCGTCTCGGCGGTGACGATTTCGACCAGAGAGTTATCGATTGGCTTGCAGACGGCTTCAAAGCAGAGCAGGGCATCGACCTTCGCGGCGACAAAATGGCTATGCAGCGTCTTAAGGAAGCTGCAGAAAAAGCAAAGATTGAGCTTTCAGGCGTAACAACTTCAAACATCAGCCTTCCTTTCATTACTGCTGATGCAACAGGTCCCAAGCACCTTGAAATGACTCTCACAAGAGCAAAGTTCAATGAACTCACAAATGACCTTGTTGAAGCAACAATGGCTCCTGTTCGTCAGGCAATGAGCGATTCAGGTCTTAAGCCTTCAGAAATCCACAAGGTTCTTATGGTTGGCGGTTCTTCAAGAATTCCCGCAGTTCAGGAAGCAATCAAGAAGTTTATGCGCACAGAGCCTTTCAAGGGCATCAACCCCGATGAGTGCGTTGCTATGGGTGCTGCTCTTCAGGCAGGTGTTCTCGGCGGCGAAGTAACAGGTCTTCTCCTTCTTGACGTTACTCCGCTTTCACTCGGTATCGAAACAATGGGCGGTATTAACACAAAGATTATCGACAGAAACACAACAATTCCCGTTAAGAAGAGCCAGATTTTCTCAACAGCAGCAGATAACCAGCCTTCAGTTGAGGTTCATGTTCTTCAGGGCGAAAGAGAATTTGCAAAAGATAATAAAACTCTCGGCATCTTCCACCTTGACGGTATTCTTCCCGCACGCAGAGGCGTTCCTCAGATTGAAGTAACATTTGATATCGACGCTAACGGCATCGTTCACGTTTCAGCAAAAGACCTCGGCACACAGAAAGAACAGTCAATCTCCATCACTTCATCAACCAATATGTCCAAAGAGGACATCGAAAAGGCTGTTGAAGAAGCAGAGCGTTTTGCACAGGAAGATAAGCAGCGCCGTGAGGATGTTGACACAAGAAACGCTGCAGACCAGATGGTTTATCAGTGCGAAAAGCTCCTCAGCGAAGAGGGCGATAAGTTCAGCGATGACGAAAAGGCAGCGCTCAATGAAAAGGTTGATGCACTCAAAGAAGCTCTCAAGGGAGAGGATATGAACCTTATCAAATCAAAGCAGGAAGAGCTTACACAGAAGTTCTATGAGGTTTCCGAAAAGCTTTATAAGGCTGCTCAGGAAGCTGCACAGGCTCAGGGCGGTGCACCCGGTGCAGAAGGCTACACAGAAGCAAACTACACCGATGCTGATGACAACCAGTAATTTTTCTTTCAGATAAAAAGGAGTATTTTCCGTGGCAGATAAGCGAGATTATTATGAAGTGCTTGGGGTTCAGAAAGGCGCTTCGGATGATGAAATCAAAAAAGCATACAGAAAAAAAGCTAAACAGTATCATCCGGATTTGAATCCGGATAATGCTGAGGCTGAGGCTAAATTCAAAGAGGCAAACGAGGCTTACGAGGTTCTTTCTGACGCAGATAAAAAAGCACGCTATGACCAATTTGGTCACGCAGGTGTTGACCCGAATTACGGCGCAGGCGGTGGCGGCTTTGGCGGCGGTTTCGGAGGCGGCGGCTTCGATTTTGACCTTGGTGATATTTTTGGCTCATTCTTCGGCGGCGGTTTCGGAGGCGGCAGACAGTCTAACCCCAACGGCCCCAGAAGAGGCGAGGATGTTCAGACAAGAGTTACCATATCCTTTGAGGAAGCGGCAAAGGGCTGTAAACGCACGGTTGAAATCAACCGTGTTGACAGTTGCTCGGAGTGCCACGGCTCCGGTGCAAAAGCGGGCTCTTCGCCCAAAACCTGCCCCGATTGCGGCGGCAGAGGATATGTTAATGTTCAGCAGAGAACAGCTTTCGGCGTTATTTCTTCGCAGAAATCCTGCCCGAAATGTCAGGGTAAAGGCAGCGTAATTGAAAATCCCTGCCAGAAATGCCGCGGTACGGGCAGAGTTTCAAACAAGGCAACTGTTGAAGTTAACATACCCGCAGGTATTGATGACAGACAGGTGTTCAATATCAGCGGTGCGGGCAATGCGGGCGTAAACGGCGGTCCCAAGGGCGACCTTAAGGTTGCGGTTTTTGTAAGACCTCATCCCCATTTTGAGCGTGACGGTTATAATGTATGGCTTGAACAGCACATCAGCTTCACTCAGGCGGCGCTCGGCGATAATCTCAGAATCCCCACTCTTGACGGCGATGTTAAATTCGATTTGCCTGCGGGCACACAGTCGGGTGCGGTATTCAGCCTTAAGGGCAAGGGTATCCAGATTCTTAACGGCAGAGGCAGAGGCGACCAGCTTGTTCGTATTATTGTTGATACGCCCAAAAACCTCACTCAGAAGCAGAGAGATTTGCTTGCAGAGCTTGAAAAAGAGCTTGGAGTAAAGAGGGGAGCACCCATCGGCTCAAATCAGAAAAAGACCAGCTTTTTTGATAAATTTAAAAATGATTAAATAATAAAACCGTGCTGTTTTAAACGGCGCGGTTTTTCGGGAGTAAATATGAAAATTGAAGGAATAGTTTTTGACCTTGACGGCACTTTGATTGATACGCTTGACGATTTGATGGACAGCGTTAATTTTGCACTTGCAAAATATAATTTCCCCGCAAGAAACCTTGATGAAATCCGTTCATTTGTTGGTAACGGAGTAAAAAGACTTGTTGATTTAAGCGTACCCGAGGGCACAAGCGAAGAAATCGGTGCGGATTGCCTTGCAATATTCAAAGAGCACTATAAAGGCAATTCACAAAATAAAACAGCACCCTATGCAGGCATAAAAGAAATGCTTGCCAAAGTTAAGGAAAAGGGATATAAAACTGCGGTTGTAACCAATAAAATTCAGGATGCGGCAATTGAAATTATCCGCAGTTTCTTCGGCGATAAGATTGATGTTATCATCGGTCAGATTGACGGCGTTGCACAGAAGCCCGAGCCCGACGGCGTATGGCTTGCACTCGAAAAGCTTGGCGTTTCAAAAGAAAATGCCGTTTATGTGGGCGATTCCGAGGTTGACTGCATGACTGCACATAATGCGGGCATTCCTTGCATCGGTGTTACCTGGGGCTTCCGCGACAGAAGCGTGCTCGAAGAGCACAAGGCAGAATTTATAATTGAACGCACCGAAGATCTTTTTGAAGTGCTTGATTAAGTATTGACAAAATACGACTCTTATTATATAATAAACTGTCAATAGAATATGTCCTTATTAAGAGAGGCAGAGGGACAGGCCCTTTGAAGCCCGGCAACCTGTGTTATGCAAGGTGCTAAATCCTGCGGCGTAAAGCCGGAAAATAAGGTGTTTTCGCCCGCTGAAGACTCCTTCAAGCGGGCTTTTTTCAGGACTTTTGTTGATAATACAAAATAAAGAGGTAAAGAATATGGCAAACTATCTATTTACATCGGAATCGGTAACAGGCGGTCATCCCGATAAAATCTGTGACCAGATTTCGGATGCGGTTCTTGATGCTATTCTGGCACAGGACCCTATGGGCAGAGTTGCTTGCGAAACCTGCTGCACAACCGGTATGGTTCTTGTAATGGGTGAAATTACAACTACTGCAGAGCTTGATATTCCCAAAATTGCAAGGGAAGTTATCGATGATATCGGTTATAATAATGCTGAATACGGTTTCGATTGCAATACTTGCGCAGTTATGACTGCTCTTGATAAACAGTCAGGCGATATCGCAATGGGTGTTGATAAGCTCGGCGCAGGCGACCAGGGTATGATGTTTGGTTTTGCTTGTGATGAAACTCCCGAACTTATGCCCCTTCCCATTTCACTTGCTCATAAGCTTTGTGCAAAGCTTACAGAGGTAAGAAAGAACGGTGTTCTCGGTTATCTTCGTCCTGACGGAAAGAGCCAGGTTACCGTTGAATATGATGAAAACCACAGACCCGTAAGAATTGATACCGTTGTTATTTCTTCACAGCACGCTGCAGATGTTACTCTTGAACAAATCAGAGAAGACATCATTGAGAAGGTTATCAAAACAACTCTTCCCGCTGATATGCTTGATGAAAACACAAAATATCATATCAATCCCACCGGCAGATTTGTAACCGGCGGCCCTCAGGGCGACAGCGGTCTTACAGGCAGAAAAATTATTGTTGATACATACGGCGGATATGCTCGTCACGGCGGCGGTGCTTTCAGCGGCAAAGACCCCACAAAGGTTGACCGTTCAGCTGCATATGCAGCCCGTTATGTTGCAAAGAATATTGTTGCGGCAGGTCTTGCTTCAAAGTGCGAGGTTGAGCTTGCTTATGCAATCGGTGTTGAACAGCCCGTATCTGTTTTTGTTGATACTTTCGGCACAGGCAAAATTGCCGACACAGAGATTTCGGCAATTGTTAACGAACTGTTTGACCTCAGCCCCGCAGGTATCATAAAAGCTCTTGACCTGAGAAGACCTATCTACAGACAGGTTGCAGCTCTCGGTCATATCGGCAGAACAGATATTGACCTTCCCTGGGAAAAGACAGACAGAGTTGAGGATATTAAAAAAGCGGCAAAAATCTAAGTTAAAGGAAGATTTTTATGAAGCTTTCACTTGTTGTTCCGTGCTATAACGAAGAAAAAAATGTTTCTTTGTTTTATGATGCAGTAAAGAGCGATTTTTCATCGGCAGATTTCGATTATGAAATTGTTTTTGTCAATGACGGCAGTAAGGACGGAACTTTTAAAGAACTGCAAAAGCTCTGCGCGGGGGATATTCCCGTTAAAATAGTAAACTTTTCAAGAAATTTCGGAAAAGAATCTGCAATGTATGCGGGTCTCAAAGAGAGTGAGGGCGATTATGTAACAATAATCGATGCCGATCTTCAGCAAAGACCATCAATTGCTCTTGATATGGTTAATATGCTTGATAATGAACCTGAATATGATTGCGTTGCAGCTTATCAGGAAGAAAGAAAAGAAAGCAAACTGCTTGTTTTCTTTAAAAACAGTTTCTATAAGCTTATCAATAAATTTTCCGATACCGAATTTATTCAGGGTGCAAGCGATTTCCGAACCTTCCGCAGACCTATGGTTGAAGCCATTCTTTCAATGGATGAATACTTCAGGTTTTCAAAAGGTCTTTTCTCTTGGGTTGGATTTAACACAAAGTTTATTCCCTATGAGGTTGAAGAAAGAGCAACGGGCACCTCAAAATGGTCGTTTAAAAAGCTCTTTAAATATGCGCTTGAGGGAATTCTTGCTTTCACAACCGCACCCCTCAGAATTGCAACATTAATAGGCTTGTTCAGTTCGTTTTTATCAATCGTTTATCTTGTTATTGTTGTTATTCAGAAGCTTTTCTTCGGCATTGCCGTTGCGGGCTATGCAACAATAGTTGTGCTTATTCTTTTGATAGGCGGTCTGCAGCTTTGCGGTCTCGGAATTATAGGTGAATATATCGCGAGAACTTATATTCAAACCAAAAACAGACCGATTTATATTGCAAAGAATGTTATAAAAAATCATAAATATGACAAATAAAAAAAATCAGCAGAGGTTAAAATCTCTGCTGATTTTTTGTTTGTTAAATCAACTCTATATCTGCATAAACCGCGAAATGGTCTGAATAGAATTCGCCGTCAATAAGTTTGTTGATAACCTTGAAGTTAACGGGTTTAACAGTTGCTTTGTCAACGAAAACAAAGTCAATAATTTCGTGGTATTTTTCGGGTGTGAATCCGTGGAATGTGTAGCAATCATCGGTGTCGGGAGCCATTTTTCTTGCGTCACCCATATTTGCGCTTATCATAATATTGTAGCATTCCGAATCCTGGAAAACATTGAAATCGCCAGTGCAAACAACGGGAAGAGAGCCGAATGATGCGGCCTTTTCCTGAATCATTTTAACGCCGTTAATCTGCGCCATTGCACCAACATGGTCAAGATGAGTGTTGAAATGGATATATGATTTACCGCTTTCTTTGTGTGTAAGTTTAACATATGTTGCGATTCTTATGCAAGCGGCATCCCAGCCTTTTGAGGGCTTATCAGGAGTTTCTGAAAGCCAGAAGTTTCCGCTTTCGCTTGCGGTGAATTCGTCTTTAAGATAGAAAACAGCAGAAAATTCGCCGTCTTTATCGCCGTCATCTCTGCCGACACCAACATAATCATATTCGGGAAGATTTTCGTAAAGAGCCTGCATCCATTCCCAATGAGCTTCCTGAACACCGAATGAAGAGGGCTTGTATTCTTTAATGATACTGCAAACAAGAGGCACACGGTTTTCCCACCATCTGTGGTCTTTGCCTGCGCAGAGAACATTGAAAGAGAGAATTCTGAACATTAATTTACACCTCCGTTGAAAAGTGTCATTTCTACGGTAACGGGGAAATGGTCTGAAGCAAGAATATGGTCAATGAAGCCTGAATCAATTTTGCTTGATTTTACCGATGAAACATAGCCGTTTGTGAAAATAAAATCAATGGGCTTTGTTGAGGGATAAACAACGTGATAACCGTGATATGTTGAGTGATTGTCATATTTTTCGGCAAGATACTTTGTATCCTTAAGACCTGCATCAACAAGTGCGTTGTAGTTATCCGAGCCTTCGGGAACATTGAAGTCGCCTGTTAATACAACGGGAATATCGGGCGCAATTTCGGCAATTTTTGCGGTGATAAGAGAAACGGATTCAGCCTGTGCAACATTGCCAACGTGATCAAAATGAACGTTGAAATGTGCATATACAAAACCGGTTTCTTTGTTTTCAAGAATTGCATATGAACAGATTCTGGGGCAAGCGGCATCCCAGCCGGTTGAAGGCTCATCGGGAGTTTCCGAAAGCCAGAAATGACCTGAATCAACGAGATTATATTTATCTTTAAGATAGAAAATTGCGCTTGATTCGCCCTCTGTAATGCCGTCATCTCTGTATTTTTCAATATGTGCATAGTCTGAAAGACCTGCGGCAAGGGTATCAACCCAGTTCTTGTCCGCTTCCTGAACGCCGAGAGAATCGGGTGCCTTTTCTTTGATGGTGTTAATAATGTGAACTGCTCTTTTTTCAACGGCTCTCAATCCGTCACCGCTGATTTTGAGGTTATATGACATTATTTTAACATCCTGCGTGCTTGCAGCTTCCGCAATCGGATTGGGATTAACATTAACGGGAGGGGTGCTCGGGGTAACACCCTGCGAGGGTGTTTGAGGAGCGATCATAGATATAACAGCTGTTATAATGGCAACTATTGCCTGCATTAATTTGAAATACATAATTTATCTCCTTTCAGTTAAAAAGAACAAGGGTTGCAGCAACGGGATGATGGTCTGAGGGGTAAATTCCGTTAAGCTTATTGCGGTCAACGGCATAATTGCTTGCGGATTTAACATAAGCATTTGCAAAAATAAAGTCGATGGGAAGTGCTTTTGTTGTAAGGTCGGAATAACCGTGGAATGTGCCGTCATTATCAGCGGAGCCCGAGAGCACTCTTGCATCGGCAAAGCCACTTGAAACAACGGATGCATACATTTCGCTTTCCATATTTTCATTGAGGTCACCCGTGAAAACAACGGGCATATCGGGAGCGATTTCGGAAATCTTCTTTGTAACAACCGCAACGGATTCCTGCCTTGCAATAACTCCGAGATGGTCGAAATGAGCGTTGAAGTGAGCATATGTAAAACCGGTTGCCTTATCTTTCAGAACGGCATATGTGCAAACTCTGTTGAACATTGCGTCCCAACCCCTTGAAGGCTTATCAGGTGTTTTTGAAAGCCAGAAAGTTCCGCCGTCAACAAGTTCATATTTATCTTTTTTATAGAAGATGGGGCTTGCTTCGCCGCCGAAGTCTCTGGCTCTGCCCTTGCCGATATATCCGTAATCGGGGAATGTTGTTTTAAGAATTTCATACCATTCTTCGGTAACCTCCTGCATTCCGAATGAATCGGGGTTATACTTTTCAACATTCTGCTTAACAAGAGGGGCTCTGTTTTCGGGAGCCTTTTCGCCCGTTCCGCCCATATAAATGTTATATGTCATAACGGTTACGCTCTGTTCAAGCTTTGCTTCGGGAAGAGCTTCAGGGTTAACGGGAGTTACGGGAGTGGGTGTGTAGAAAATCGAGAGCACGAAGGTAACAAGTGAAAAGAATGCGGCAATAATTTTGTCAATCATTTTTATTCTCCTTTATTTATATTAAGGCTTCAAGAGCCGAAATATCAAGCAAATCAATATTATCAGCCTTTGAAATAACCTCATAAATTTCTTTCATCATTTCTGAAATTCCGCCCTTTTCATTGCTCTCAGCATTGAGAACAATAATCGGGTCGTGAACGCTCAAACGAAGCAGGAACCAACCGTTGCCGTGGTCTTTATCGGCATTTATTCTTATTCCTTCATAATTATCATCGCAGGCTTGCCATTCTGCGTGAGAACTGCAGGCTTCTTCAAACAATGAAATAATCTTTTCACCCTCGGGCTTGAAGTTATCGCAAAGAATTTTGAATCGAAGCTCTTTTTCTTCTGCGGGTTCACGCAGAGTGCCGATTAAATCGTCAAGGGTTTTGCCTGCCTTTGCAAGGGAGGCAGCTTCAATTATCAGCTTTGTGATAAGATAAGCGCCGTCATCAAGAAAATAGTTTTCAGCAAATGCGGCGTGACCGGAGGTTTCCATTGCAAGCGGGCAGGGGATACCTTTTTCGGTGAGTTCCAACTGTTTATTTATAACATTGCGGTAGCCTCTTTTGAAACGAAGATGGTTTCCGCCGTTTTCTTTTATAAATTCTGCAAGGCCGTCGGAGGTTACGCTGTCGGTAACAATCGTTCCGCTTTTGCAGGAATTAAGAGCAACCTTTGAAGCAAGAGCAACAAGACGGTTTCTGTTAATTTCAAATCCGCCTTTACCTACGCATGCCGCTCTGTCAACATCGGTATCAAAGATAACGCCGAAATCCGCATTTGAATCTGCGGTTGCTTTTGATATGCATTTCATTGCTTCTGCGTTTTCGGGATTTGGCGCGTGATTCGGGAAATTGCCGTCGGGTTCAAGAAAAATACTGCCTTCAATATCAGCACCAAGAGGCTTTAAAACGTCATACGCATAAAATCCGCCTGCACCGTTGCCTGCATCAACAACTATTTTCATTCCCTTAAGCGGGTGAAGACGGTCGTCTTTGCTGTCAACGCCGTTTATTATCATTTCACGAAGAATTTCGGAATACTTCTTCATAAAATCGCATTTAACGCAATCTGCGTCATATTCTCCGAGCGGATTTTCAATTTCTGCGGCAGAAGAAAGAATATCAGCTATATCGCAAGAGTCAAGTCCTCCGTCACGGGTGAAAAATTTAAGTCCGTTTCTGTCTTTTGGGTGGTGGCTTGCAGTTATCTGCACCGCACCGTCACATCCCATTTCAACGGTTGTCATAAACATTGCGGGGGTTGAACTTAAACCGCAGTCCGCAACACTTACTCCGTTTGAAACAAGAGCTTTTATAACTGCATTTTTTATCCTTTCTGCAGAAAGGCGGCTGTCGTGACCAACGGAAACATAAAGCCTATCTTTGTTTGTTTTTCTTTTGAGCCAGAGAGCAAATGCGGCACTTGCCCGCATAACCATTTCATCGCTCATATAAAGAGGATTTGTTTCATCACCCAAAGCAAAACCACGGATATCGCTGCCACTTTTAAAATGCAGATAATCCATTGTTATTTCTCCTTTGAAAAATATTCGTCGGATACCGAGAGAAGAAATTTATACATTGGTGTATATGCTTTAAAAACTTCTCTTATTATTTTGATAATTCCTTCGTTTTCAAGGTCTTTGAGTTCTCCCGAGAAAGTGATGAACCCAACATCTTTTGCATTATAGTATTCCTCAAGTCCTTCGGGACATCCGGGGAAAGGTCTTTTATATTTTCGGTTAAAGAAAACAGAACCGCTTTTTATGCACTTTTCAGCCGCTTTTTTGAATTCATCGGGTCTTTCGCGAAGATTTTTGCGGTATGTTTCAAGAAGTCCCGCTTCATCGCCGTAGAAACCTACACCCATTGAATATTGCGTGGGAGAAACTTCAAACCACATACAAGGGTAACCTCTCCACTCGTGTTTAGGTCGCATAAACATTATCCACATATTTTCGCGGTAGAGAGATTTATCGTGGGTATACCGTGTATCTCTGCGGATTCTTGAAACCATTTTTGTGGGAATGGTGTTCATAAGAGGGTCAACCGAAAGCAGTTCTTCGCCGATAATGCCTGCAATCTGACGAAGAGGAACGGTAACGCCCGCTTTCAGTTCTTCTTTATGCTCTTCATAATATGCCTTTGAGTTTCTGAATCGGTTATCGGCAAGCATAAAGAGCGAATCTCTGCTTATTCCGTTATATTCCATTAAAGCAAACCGTCCTTTTCAAGCTTTTGTGCGGCAAGCATAACCGCAGTTTTTGCAGAATGGAAGTTTATTCCGCCCTGAAGCCAGACTGCAAAAGGCTCGCGAAGAGGTGCATCTGCAGAAAGCTCAATTGAAGAGCCCATAATAAATGCGCCTGCCGCCATAATAACCTGGCTGTCGTAACCCGGCATATCCCAGGGTTCGGGTGTGAGGTGAGAATCAACGGGAGCGCCCGACTGGATTCCGCGGCAGAAAGCAATAAGCCTTTCGGGGTTTTCAAGGCAGAGAGCCTGAATAATATCGTGGCGGCTTTCGCTGCTTGTCGGAGTAACATTAAAGCCGAAATTTTCAAACATTGCTGCGGTGTAAACTGCTGTTTTGAGCGCTTCGCCAACAACGTGAGGCGCATTAAAAATGCCCATAAACATATTTCTGTTTTCATCAAGTGAGCAGCCGACCTCTTTGCCCAGACCGGGGGTTGTTGCTCTGTAAGCGCAAAGCTCAACAAGCTCTGTTTTGCCTGCAATATAGCCGCCTGTGCGGGCGATTGCACCGCCTGCATTCTTTATAAGGGAACCTGCCATAAGGTCTGCACCAACCTGAACAGGCTCGATTTTTTCAACAAATTCACCGTAGCAATTATCAACCATAATAACGGTTTCGGGGCTTACGGATTTAACTGCTTTTGCAATCTCGCCGATTTCTGCAACAGAGAGTGTGGGGCGGAGACTGTAGCCTCTTGAACGCTGAATATAAACCATTCTGGGCTTTGTTTCAACCGCTTTTTTTATTGCTTCAATATCGGGTCTGCCTTCTTCGTCAAGGTCAACCTGGGCGTATTTTACTCCGAAATCCTTGAGTGAACCCATACCTTCGCCGCTTAATCCGATAACGCTGTGAATGGTGTCATAGGGTGTGCCGGTAACGCAGAGCATTGTGTCGCCGGGGCGAAGAACACCGAAAAGAGCAACTGCAAGTGTGTGGGTACCGCAGGTGAAGCTGTGGCGCACTATTGCATCCTCTGCACCGAATGCTTCGGCATAAATTCTGTCGAGCTTTTCTCTGCCTCTGTCGCCGTATCCGTAACCCGTTGTGCCCGAAAAATCAGCTTCGCTCACGCAGTTTCTGATAAATGAGGCGAGCACCTTCTGCTGATTATATTCTGTTATTTCGTCAATTTCATTAAACTTTTCTTTTGCTTTCAAAAGCGCTTCATCAGAAGCTGTTTTTATTTTATCGCTGATTTCAAAAAAACTGTTCATTTTATTTCCTTATCTTTTATAAATTCTGTTGAGTGATTTAAAAAATTCTTTGTCTGCATTCATAAGCTGGTCTTTTGTCACTCTGTAGCTCCAGTTTCCGTCTGCAACACCCGGAGTGTTGATGCGGGTATCTGAGCCATACATCAGCAAATCCTGAACGGGAATAATTGCAAGGTCGCTTACGCTTGCGAAAACCGAGCGTAGAAGCAGAGGGGAAGCACCGCCCCAATCTCCGCCGCCAAAGCCGCAGTATTCAAGCGTTCTGTTTCTTACATTATCGTCGCTTTCCCAAAGATAACCGAAAAGGGTGTTGTTATCATGAGTGCCCGAGTAGGCAACCGAATTTTTAATATAATTATGAGGCATATGTATGCTGTCGTTTCCGTCAAGAAAACCGAACTGAAAAACCCTCATTCCGGGGAATCCGCTTTCCTCAACAAGCTCACGCACCTCATCGGTAATATCGCCAAGGTCTTCAGCGATAATCAGTTTATCTTCGTGACCTTCTTTAATTGCATTCACAAGCTTCATTCCGGGACCTTTTACCCAGATGCCGTTTCTTGCTGTGGTTTCTGTTGCATCAACAGACCAATATGCTTCAACAGCTCTGAAATGGTCTATTCTTACGCCGTCAAACATTTCAAGAGCGTGGTCAATTCTTTCTTTCCACCAGCCGAAGTTATCTTTTTCAAGCTCATCCCAATCATAAAGCGGATTGCCCCAAAGCTGACCGTCCTCGGCAAAATAATCGGGGGGAACACCCGCAACTCTTGAGGGGTAGCCTTTTTCGTTAACCTGAAAAAGCTCTTTGTTTTCCCAGACGTCACAGCTGTCATCCGAAACATAAATGGGAATATCGCCGATTATACTTACGCCTTTTGAGTTGGCGTATTTCTTGATTTCTGCCCACTGTGCAAAAAATTCATACTGTATAAATTGCCATGTTCCGAGAGTTTCAAAATCGCTTACTTCATTTGTTTCCCATTTTTGCCAGGGAATAAAGCCGTTTTGCTCACGCAGAGTCATAAAACGGCAGAAAGCTTCAAGTCGGGGATGATTATTTATAAATTCCGAAATTTCCTCTTTTTTATCGCAATTGAGATATGCTTTACGAAGGATTGCCATTCTTTCTTTGCCGAGTCTTTTATATTCTGCAGAATACGGTGTTTCCTGACGGCAGGAGTCAAGGTCTTCTTTTGAAATATATCCTTTTTCAAAAAGTATTTCGGGGTCAATAAAATAGGGGTTGCCGCCGAAAGCGGAAAAAGATTTATATGGTGAATTGTATTCATCGGTAACGGTGAAAGGGAGCACCTGCCATACCGAAAAACCGAGCTCAACAAGATAATCAATAAATTCTTTTGCGTTTTTACCGAAATTACCGATTGAATAATCTCCGTAGAGCGAAGAAATGTGCATTAAAACACCGCTTTGTCTTTTCATCAGGGTATTACCTCGCATAAAAATAATATTAATAATATACCATATTATACGAAAGAAATAAAGACATTTCAAAAAAAACTTGATATTTTTAGCGAATATGGTTATTATTGATATATGCACTTGAAACATAAGATTTTTTTGCATACGGAAAAGAAAAATGACAGCAGAGCTGTAAAGCTGAAAAGCTTTACGAACGAATGATAAAAATTTACAATGAGGAAACGATATGAATTTACCTGAAAATAAAGCTTTAAAAGAGGCGTATTCCCTTTTATATCACGAAACTCCGCTTGGTTATTATAACTGCGGCAGACTGTGCGACGGACTGTGCTGCAGAGGTGACTGTAAAGGTATGTGGCTTTACCCATATGAAGAGGAATTGTTCGCAAACAAGGATGGTTTTGAGGTTTGCGAAACCGAAGGGAACTACGGTTATCCCATGGTTACCTGCTCGGGAGAATGCGACAGAAGAGAAAGACCTCTTGCGTGCAGAATTTTTCCTCTTTTTCCGCTTGTTTTTGAAGAGGATAACAAGATAAGAATCAAGGTTGTTTTTGATCCGAGAGCAACAATGTGTCCTCTTGCAAGAAGCGAAAAACCGCTTGATCCCTCATTTATCAAAAATGTCAAGAAAGCGGCAAGATACTTAATCAGAGATGAAAAAATATTGGAATATATGAAAGAAGTCAGCGCGGAGCTGACAGATATTATCAGATTACGGGAGTTGTTGGATTAAATGAGAAAAATTGTTGCCGCAGTTCTGGCGGCAGTTATTTTGATAATGCCGTTATCGGGCTGCAGAATAAGCAATGAGCAGGCGGTAAAAGCATTTACGGGGCTTGCAGAGCCGCCGTATGACTATGATAAAGCGGCATATACGGTTGCAGTTGCCGCAAGATGCAATATGACGGCGGCATTTCTTGAAACAGTTATCGGTAAAGATGTTACCAAGGATCTTGTTGCTGAAATTGAAAACGGAAATTATTCCGATGAAATATGGCTCGAAAAAGCTGGCTTCAGCTATAATGTAATGAAAGATTTGCTTAACGGAACAATTGAAGCTGAAAATATTTCTTATTTCGGGGATAACGGCAAGGATACCTTTACAGTTTCTTTGGTCGGGGATATTCTGTTTGATCCCGATTTTAACCCTATGTATCACGCAAGAGTAAAGGGCGGAGTGCTTAATTGCATTGATGCCGAAACAGTTAATTACTTAAGAACAAGCGATGTTTTCTTAATCAACAACGAGTTTACTTACGGCAAGCGGGGAACACCTCTTTCAGGAAAAACCTGGACATTCCAGGCAGACCCGTCAACGGTTAATCTGCTTAAGGATATGGGCGCGGATATTGTTTCGCTTGCCAATAATCACGTTTACGATTATGGCGAAATCGGATTCAAGGACACAATGGCGGTGCTTGATGAAGCGGGAATGCCGTATGTTGGTGCGGGAATGAATCTCGGCGAAGCGGCAGAGGGGCATTTCTTTGTTATCAACGGATGCAAGGTTGGTATCGTTGCCGCAAGTCGTGCTGAAAAAGTTCCGTTCACTCCAATTGCCGATTATAATGCTCCCGGCGTTATGGGCACATATAACAGCGAGAATTTTCTGAAAGCTGTTGAATATGCAAAATCACAATGCGATTATCTTATCGCATATGTTCATTGGGGCACCGAAAACAGCACAAAGCTTGAAACAGCCCAAACAGAAATGGCAAGAAAATATATTGATGCGGGCGTTGATGCCGTTATCGGCGGACACACTCATTGCTTGCAGGGAATGGAATTCTATAACGGAAAACCGATTGTTTACAGCGTGGGCAATTTCTGGTTTAACAGCAAGAATCTTGATTCCTGCGTTATAACAATAGAGCTTGACCGAAGCCTCAATTCCGAAATTTCAATTCTTCCTCTCAAACAGCAGAATTGCGAAACAAGGCTCCTGACGGGTAAAGACGCAAGAGCTTTGTTTGACAGAGTTGAAAGCTATGAGCCTCAGGGCGTAACCATTCTTGATGACGGAAAGATTACGCCTGCGGTAAAAACTGAAAATGAATGATGAAAAGCGGAGGTCTTGTGACTTCCGCTTTTTGTATTGATTTGTTCATATTTTAATGTTATAATAAACAAAATTTTGCTGAAAGAGAAAATGAAGGAGCAAATATGAGCGATAAAAGAAAAGTTTTACTGATAGTAAACCCTTGTGCAGGCAGAAACAAATCCAGAGCAGGCACATTTGATATAGTTGACAAATTTTCGGGCGAAGACTATGAGTTTGATGTCAAAACAACAACCTGCCCCGGAGATGCAACAAATATTGTTAAAAATTGCATAGACGATAATGATATTGTTGTGTGTTGCGGCGGTGACGGAACTCTTAACGAAACAATCAACGGCGTTATGCAGCTGCCCAGAAGAGTGCCCGTAGGCTATATCCCCGCAGGTTCAACAAATGACCTTGCGGCAACCCTCGGAATACCCACAGGTAACATCGGCAAAGCAACCGATTTGATTATTGACGGGCACACAAACGGCTACGATATAGGACTTTTTAATAACAGATTTTTTACCTATGTTGCTTCATTCGGTCCTGCCGCAAAGCTTTCATATGCAACATCACAGAAGCTTAAGAATAAATTTGGCAGAAGTGCATATTTTATCGACGGAATTTTCAGACAGATGATTCCTCTTCTTAAAGAGGTGAAGCCTATTCGCATTAAAATTGAGCACGACGACGGTGTTATCGAGGATGATTTCTTCTTCGGAGCAATTTCAAACTCAACCTCTGTTGCGGGACTGTTCAAGTATGACGAAAACGATGTAAGACTTGATGACGGCGTTTTTGAAGTTCTTCTTGTAAGAAGACTCAAAAGAGCAACCGATGCTTTTTCAATGATTGAAAAAATCAAACGCAGAGATTATGACGGCGACACTCTGCTCTATTTTAAAACATCAAACATAAAGCTTACATTTGATAAGCCCTGTAACTGGACTCTTGACGGCGAATACGGCGGAGACCATAAGGATGTTCATATTTCTGTTCTTCCCAAAGCAATTGAAATTTGTTCGCCCGAAAATCCTCTTTTTGTAGGAGACAAGGAAAAAGTTAAACAATAAAAAGGTTGGTGAAACTTTTGGCAAAATCATCAAACCAGAAACTGAAAATTCTTTATCTTGCAAAAATTCTGTTTGAACGCACAGATGATGAAAACGCGCTTTCTCTTGCAGAGATAATTGAGGCATTATCCGAATACGGTGTAACCGCAGAAAGAAAGAGCCTTTATGACGATTTTGAGGCACTTCGTGTTTTCGGCATAGATGTTGAAAAAAAGCACGGCAAAACGGTGGGATATTATGTTGCAAACCGTGAATTTGAACTGCCTGAGCTTAAGCTTCTGGTTGATGCGGTACAGGCTTCAAAGTTCATAACCCACAAAAAGAGCACCGAGCTTATTAAAAAAATTGAGGGCTTTGCAAGCATTAACGATGCACGCAAGCTTCACCGCCAGGTTTTTGTTGCAAACAGAATAAAAACAATGAATGAAAGCATTTATTATATAGTTGATTACATTCACGATGCAATAATCAGGGATTCGCAGATAACCTTTAAATATTTTGATTGGAACGAGAAAAAGGAAAAGGTGCTCCGCCACGGCGGTAAGCGTTATGTTGTAAGCCCGTGGGCATTGACCTGGGATGACGAAAATTATTATATGATTGCCTACGATGCCGAAGCTGAAAAAATCAAGCATTACCGTGTTGACAAAATGATGAATATAACCGTTCTTTCCGATAAAAGAGAGGGCGCGGAAATGTTTGAAAACTTTGATATGGCTCTTTATTCCAAGAAAACCTTCGGTATGTACGGCGGCAGAGATGAATTTGTTACCCTGCAATGCAAAAATTCTCTTGCAGGAGTTATCATTGACCGTTTCGGAACCGATGTTATAATGACACCTGTTGATGATGAACATTTTTCGGTAACGGTAAAAGTTGCGGTGAGTCCGCTTTTCTTAACCTGGATTATGAATTTTGGTGCCGATATGAAAATAATTTCACCGCAGAACGTTGTTGATGAATTTATTGAAACGGCAAAAAAGGCAATTGAACAGTATTAAAAAACGGCTGTTACCAAATCGGTAACAGCCGTTAATTTAATTAAAGATTAAGGAAATCTCTTCTGTAAACATCCTCAAGTTTGAATGCTTTAACAATTTCAACAAGGTCGGGGTCTGTGATTGTGTTAACTCTGGGAAGGTGAGCGGTCATCATATAAAGCTGAGCAGCTTTTTCAACTGTTTCGATAAGACCGAAAGCTTCGTCAAGGTCTTTGCCGCAGCCGTAAATGCCGTGCTGACCCCAAACAACGAGTCTGAATTCCTTCATTTTCTCTGCGGTTGCAATACCGATTTCATTGGTGCCGCAAACCATCCAGGGAAGAATACCGATACCGTCGGGGAAAACAACCATGCATTCGGTGCACATTTCCCAAAGTGAATGAGTGAATTTCTTTTCGCTGAGCTCGTGAACATAAGTCATTGCAAGAGTGTTTGTGGGATGGCTGTGCATAATAACTCTGTTTTCAGGGTTTTTGCTGAGTCTTGAAATGTGGCTCATAAGGTGAGCAGGAAGCTCGCTTGTGGGTCTGCCGCCGTCGCTGTAGCCCCAGAGAAGCTCTGCTGTTGTTCCGTTTTCTGCAATCTTGATAATGCCGAGGTTGTTTTCGGGGTCATCTTCAATGTTCTTGAAATATTTGCCTGTACCCGTAACGATGAAGATTTTGCCAACGAGCACGCTTGCATCAAAGCCCATTTCAATTGTTCTGATGGGAGCGTTAATGTCAAGATATTCCGCAACTTCATCATTTTCAAGCATCATGCTGATGTTGCCGCCGTTTCTTTCGTCCCAGCCCATACGGTACATATTTGCTGTTGTTTTCATCATGCCCTTAACAAAGGGTGCATCCATTATGTTTTTCATATTCTGTTCACCAAAACCTTTTCTTCATATTCTTTTATTATGTTAAGATAATTTGCTTCAACATTCTGTCTTTCAAGATATTCGTTCCAGATATCGCCGAGGGGAAGAGTTTTAATTTCTTCGCCGAGAACCATAAGCGATGTGAAATCCGCTTTATCCTGAAGCTCTTTCATTGCTTTTGAAGGCTCAAGAAGTGCATTGAGAAGAGCTTTCTGCACACTTCTTACGCCTGTTACCCAAGCGCTGATGCGGTTGATTGATGCATCAAAATAGTCCGTTGCAATGAACACTCTGTCAAGAGCGTCATTTCTTACGATTTCTTTTGCGATTTCTTTTGTTTCGTCATCAAGAAGAACAACGTGGTCACTGTCCCAACGAACGCCTCTTGTTATGTGAAGCGCGATTTTTTCGTTGAATGCAAGCAGAGAGGAGATTTTATCCGAAACAAGCTCTGTGGGGTGATAGTGGCCGTTATCCATAAGAGGAACGATGCCGTTCTTTGTTGAATAGCTCAGGCAGAATTCTGCAGAACCAACGGTATAGCTTTCAAGACCGATGCCGAAAACCTTGGATTCGAGCGTTACGAAAACCATATTTTTATCGTAGGGCACCGAAAGAATTTCATCAAGAGATTTCTTGAAACGGAGTCTGGGTGAAAGTCGGTCTGCGGGAATGTCCTTGTATCCGTCAGGAATCCAGATGTTCATAACGCAGGGGATGCCTGTTTCTTTTGCGAAATAATCCGAAATTTCAATGCAGCGTTTGCCGTGCTCAACCCAGAATTTGCGGGTTTCTTCATCGGGAGATGAGAGGGTAAGACCGTCTTTTACCATAGGATGTGAGAAGAAGGTGGGGTTAAAATCAATGCCCATTCCTCTTTCTTTTGCAAAATCAACCCATTTTTTGAAATGTTCGGGCTTGAGTGCGTCGCGGTCTGCCTTTGCACCGTCAAAAATCGTATAGCTTGCGTGAAGGTTAAGTTTCTTTTTGCCGGGGATGAGACTGAAAGCTTTATCAATGTCAGCCATAAGCTCATCGGGAGTTCTTGCTTTGCCGGGATAGTTGCCGGTTGTCTGAATGCCGCCTGAAAGAGCGTCATCGCTGTCAAATCCGCCAACATCATCGCCCTGCCAGCAATGAATTGAAATAGTGATATCGGAAAGCTTTTCTATTGCTTTTTCGGTGTCAATACCGAAATCGGCATAAAGCTTTTTTGCACTTTCGTATCTGTTCATAATTTTCCTCCGTTTAAGAGAATTTACTTTCCAAAAATATATAATACTACTGTTTTGTGTTATTGTCAATTGAGTTTGAGCGATGAAACACCCGTTTTCATAACAATTTTGCGAAGAAGAGGATTGTACATAAACGGGCATTTAATGTTTTTGAGAAAAAGCTTTGCTTTCAGAGCGGTAACATTTTTACTGTAATGTCTCTGGATATTGCCGCCGTGCTTAATTGCATCGGTTAAAGCAACCGCACTGTTTATTGCGCTGCTTATTCCTTCAAATGAGCTGGGGCTGATAAATCCTGCTGCTTCTCCGATAAGAAAAATTCCGTTTTTACCCGTGCAGAAGCTTGCGGGTGAAGATGGGCGTAGCACCATACACGCCTCGGTTTTAATCGGTTCACCCAACACAAGCCCGAAATTTTTCATTTTATTTTTCTGTGCCTCAAAACGTTCTCTGCAATGCTCGGGCTCATAAGCACCGCCGAAAATAATATGATTATCTTTAAAAATAGACCAGGAACAGCATTCGCTTGTGTCGGGGTCAAAAATGCAGGAATAAAACGGGTCGGGAGTATTTTCGTCAATATTGAACCATTGCTGAATTGCAACATAATGCCGT
>JAZRTQ010000085.1:0-19297 GCA_045652165.1 Acutalibacteraceae bacterium
CCTCGTTGCAGCATTCAAGAATTTGTTCCGCCGTCAGTCTGTATCGCTCACAAGCCGAATTTGAGCGGCGTATTCCGCAGTATATGCAATCGTTTTTGCAGATATTGCTTATTTCAACAAGCCCTCTGATGAATACTTTGTCACCGTATATCTCTTTGCGTGCCGTAACAGCCTTTTCTGCAAGAAGTTCGGCGGCTTCCTTGCTGAAATTTTCAATCAGAAATGCATATTCCTCAACTGTCAGCGAATGAAATTTATCAAGTTTTTCAATGAGATTATAAATTTTATTCATTGCTTATCACATTTGAATATGCGGTTTTAACGCTTATTCCGTCAATCTTTCCGATTTTTCCCGAAAGAGCTGAAATTGTATCTTGAGGGGCATCAATGGCAACGCTTATAATATTTATATTTTTCTTGGGATAAGGAATTCCCATTCTGCCAACAATGTATTCCCCGTAAGTGTGAAGAACAGAATTCAATTCTTCTGTTGATTCTTTATTTTCTACAATAATACCCATAACGGCAACTCTTGTTTCCATAAAAACCTCCGAAATAAAATATGCCGCACCTGCATAAAGGTGCGGCAATACAAATCATAATCCGTTCTGTTGTATGTTCAGCACCTTTCAGTCGGACAATAAGTCTTTGTGTCAGGTTACCTATATTATATGTTTAGAAAAGAATGAAGTCAAGTGACAAATGCCACAATTTTTAAAATTAACTTTTTATTTTTATAACTTTTTTGCAAAATATGCTTGACATTTTATTTTTCTGTGATATAATAGCATTCGCTGGGTTGAACAGAACCCCGCAAAACAGAATATCCGGGTGTGGCGCAGTTGGGAGCGCGCTTGACTGGGGGTCAAGAGGCCGTGAGTTCAAGTCTCGCCACTCGGACCAAAGTGAGTGTTCATAACACAAGTGAACACTCACTTTTCTTTTTTTACATTTCCTCATAGTTAATTTAATATATTGTTATGTATCGAGCAGGTTTGTAGCCTGCTCTTTTTTGTTATGCCGTGAGATATTCAACGGCTACGCCTTGTCGTGCTTCAAGGACTACGTTTTCCTCTTTAAAGGGTTTTTCAATCACTCCGAAAAAGCGGTAATGAATAATAATTCTTTGCGTTCTGTTTTTCCCCTTACCCTCTATGGAGTAAACCTCAATCTTCTCAACCAGTTCGTTCAAAAGTGCAGGTGTAAGTGTTTCCATCTGCATAAATTTACGGACAGCCGTTGTGAACTGTTCTTTGCTTGTTCGCAGGTTTTCCGTTTCGGCAAGTTCATCACGGTATTGCTTGATTTTAACTTTCAGTTCATCTCGCTCTGCTTCATACTTCTGTGAGAGCTGCATAAAGCTTTCTTCATTTACAATTCCGTTGATGTGCTTTTCAAATAGCTTTTCATACATCACAGCAACCTCTTTTGTTCTCGCAATCGCTTTATCAATACTGGTTTCAAGAAACTTCTGCTGATTGATTATGTTTTTGTTGGTCTTGGCTTCGAGTATATCCACAAAGGCTTGTTCATCCTCGGCAAGAAAACTTGCAAGACTTCTCAGCTCAAGCATCATAATTTGCTCCAAAGAATCTGCTCTGACATAGTGCGTATCATCGCAAGTGCCTCTGCGACCTTTGTAGTTTGAACACATAAAATACTTGATGTCGGTGTTCGGATGATTGACATTAAACCACAAAGGACTGCCGCAATCGGAACAGTATAACAAGCCGCAAAACATATTCTTTTCGGCATGTTTGGGGTTGGGGGCTCTGCGTTTTGCCTTCCCATTCATTTTCTGAACAGTTTCAAAAGTGCCTCTGTCAATGATATGTTCGTGAACATCCTTAAATATCTTCCAACTTTCTTCGGGATTAAGAAGTCTTGTTTTATTTTTGAAGTTTTTGGAATAAGTCTTGAAGTTGATAATATCACCGCAGTATTCCTGCTGTGCGAGTATTTTTTGAACAGTTGATTTATTCCACTTGTACGGGTTGAGCTGTGTTTTCTTTCCACCTTTCTTAAGACCTTTGCTCTGCCAATATGCCATAGGTACCAGCACTTTGCTTTCCTGCAATATTCGGGCGATTGTTTCATTTCCCTTGCCATCAATACACATTGCAAAAATTCTTTTAACCACTTCCGCCGCTTCCGTATCAACAATCCATTTCTTTTTGTTGTTCGGGTCTTTCATATATCCATAAGGCGGTTGAGATAAAGGTTCTCCGAGATTACCTCTTATACGGTATGAGCAACGGACTTTTCTTGAAATATCTCTTGCATACATCTCGTTCATAATATTTTTGAACGGTGCAATTTCATTGTCACCGTCATTACTGTCAACCAAATCGTTGACTGCTATGAATCTGATGTTGTGTTCAGGGAAGAAGTTGTCCGTATAGTGACCTACCGAAACATAATCTCTGCCGAGACGGGATAAGTCTTTCACCATTACGGTAGTTACATATCCCATTTCAATATCTTCAAGCATTGCCTGAAAACCCGGACGGTTGAAATTAGTTCCCGTATAACCGTCATCAACATAGAACTTGGTATTGGTCAGCTTCAGGTCTTTTGCCTTCTGAGAAAGCAATTTCTTCTGATTGGCAATGGAGTTACTCTCCTTGTCTGTACCGTCGTCACGGGACAGGCGGCAATAGATGGCGATGATGCCATAGTTATCTGACTGCATTTGTCCTCCTTTCTCCGGCAGTCGAATTTACATATTCTGTGTTGATTGTATTAGTATCCTTGGTGGTTGTCAAATGTGCAAAATCTCCTCCGATAAATTCTGATAATTTTTCTTTCATAGTTTTGTTTTCTGTTTTACTGAATCGGGTTGAAACAATATAGCGGACACCGTTGATGACATATTCATTTGTATCATCACCCTTGTTGAGTTTTAATTCAGCACGGGTGTTGCTTATCGTTTCAATTAATCGTAATTTTAATTTTCTCCAAAAGCTTCTCATCTTGAATCCCTGCCTCTCACTTTCATAAGATGTCTGTAATAATAATCACAAGCCTTGATGACAAAGTTTTCGAGTTCAGCTTCGTTAACCTTTGGTGCGATACTTCTCAATCGCTCAACAGATAATTTTAGCATAGGCTTTTGATTGGGTTTGGGTACAGATAAAATTTCAAACAGCTTATCTTGATTCAGTTCACCTTCTTCTGAAAGTTTACGCATACGTTGTGCTTGTGAGTATGAGGGTGTTACCTCATCGCTGTCATACATCGCATAAACCATTTGCTGTTCTTCGTGTGTCAGATATGAAAGCTCAACCGCAGGTCGCATAGCAATTCTGTTTTCATCAACGAGGTTAAGTAGTTCAGAGATAAGGTATGTCAGACGGATATAGTGACGGATTGTTTCTCGACTATCACCGCTTTGCTCGGATAACTTTTGAATTGACGTTTCACCCTTTAACTTCTGCAACACTGTTGCAGAAGTTGGCTCATCCAAATCAGTGCGATACCCCTGATGCTTCATTGCATCAAGTTTCAATTTGTAGGCGATACCTTTTTCACTCGGCAAGATATGTTCACGGTGGCAGAGATTGGAATCAATCATCGCAACCAACGCTTCATCATCGGATAAGTTATTGATGAGAACGGGTACGGTTTCGTAACCGAGCTCATTGAGAATTTGCAGACGGCGGTTGCCACAGACAATCTCATATTCATTTGTGTCGGGCAGTTGTCTAATGACAATCGGGCTGAGTAAACCGAACTGACTGATGCTCTCTCGAAGCTTCTGCATATCTTCATCCTCCTTAACGGTGAACGGAGAGTTGGTCATCGGTTTAATCAAATTAATTTTTACATTGTCCATTGTTACTTTAGTTTCAAATACTTTCATAAAAATAATCCTTCCTTTGCTTTAATATTTTTCTTTAAGGGTTTCAGGGAGTTCTCCCTGACAAGCGAACTTGTCCGTACAGATTCAGTGCTTGTTGAGACGAATAGTCGAAACAAGCCTTTTGTGGCTACAAATTCAGTGCTTGCTGAGACTGATGACACGGCATAGAAAGTCTTGGCAAGCGGATTTGAATATACAAATCCATTGCTCGCTAAGACAGATGCCATTTAATTTTTACTGTTGCGGTTTCGCAACTTATGTTTTTGTTTCTTCGCAAACTCACTTGCAGCAGAGCGTCGTTCATTACTATATGGCTCTGTGAGTCTGAAACAAAATCTTCCTTTCTCAATCTCAAACATCAGTCTTCCGTCTTCGGAGTCGTCAACCAACTTGCACAAGTCGGGATGCTTTTCAGAATATGCCGACAGACGATTTTTCAAATACGTGTTGTAGGTTAACACCGTGATAATCGGACTTGCTTCATCAAAAAATATCTCCGTTGTCTTTTGAGATTTCTTCAAACCTGTTTTCAAAACATAAACCTCCTTTCTAAAAAAATATTTTTTCAAAAGGCGGCTTTTTTTAAGATTATTCATAGGTGAACAACTGTAAAAAGAAAGTTTCATCCGACAGAAATTTTTGAAACGATACAGAGTTAAATCAAACACTCTCCAATTTGATTTCTACAATTTCTACAGTTCTAAAATAAATTTGAGCAAAACAAAAAAGCCGTCACACAGACAGCATCAATCGGCGGGAGCATTGCTCTCGCTTTTACAAATGATGTCTTATGTAACGGCTTTGAAATTTAAAATAATCTCAAAGGCATACTGTTTTCTAATCCCGCATCACCTGAAGCATTCGCCACGTACAGTATCAACAAAGGTGAGGAGTGCGATAAATTTCTCTTAGCATATCGCCGGCTTTGGGCGGACTCATATCCGCAATCAATTACATCGTTATTCAATTGTCAAATTTAAATTTAACTTACTATACCACACAGAACATTTGTTTGTCAATAGGCTCTGCAAAAATTTTCAAATTATATTTGACGGCGGAAGTGATGTCATCATTTCAAAAATATTCTGAGTTCTCGGTGAGTTGACGGCAGATTTGCTGTCACTTTGCAAACACCCTTCACTTGTTTGGAATTAGAAGGCACTTTTGCACACCCTAATTTCAAAAATACTTTCCGACAATAAAAAATGCCCTCCCGAAAATCGGGAAGGCAAAACAAAATATTTATTTCTGTTCATCAAGATACTTTTCAGCATCCTGTTCGGCGTAATATGCATTAGCAGCTTCATCAGAAGCTTTGACTCGTTCAATCATATCTTCTTCATAGATGTCGGCATATAAGAAATCTCTTACTTCCACGCGACCTTCTTTTATTGTGCCGTTCTCATCTTTTGGATATTCAAGTACAAAATCCAAAGCATAAAACTTTACTTTGGCATCGTCGAATATTTTTTTGACTTCAAGAATCAACTCTGCTAAACGCTCATAAGAAACAGTTTCATCATCAATATAGATGGTGAGTTTACCTGCCTTTGAGCCAAGCTCGTTTATGTCATATTCTCCATCAAGCTTTAAATCTTCAATGATTATTGCATAATCGGGAACAGAAGGATCGTTTGCATAATCTGTAGGAATAAACTCTATATCTCCAAATCCTATATCTACAGCATACGGAAACGATTGGCTATCTAAAATTTCATTGACCTTTTCTCTGTATTCATTTCCAAGTCTGTTTGCTGTGTTCCATCCTGTAAGAACGCTGTCCTCATAATTGTCGATTTTTAAGCTGCCCCACATATCAATCAATATAGTAAAGTGACTGTCTATGCTGCTCGGAGATTTAATGAAAGCGTGATAATTTCCATCTTTAAGATTATAGATAACTTTTTCAATTTCGAAATCTCTGTCACTATATTTTTCTTCAAGATGTTTTTCAGCTGTGCTGGTTGCAATGTGTTTTGATATCGGATTTCCAACAAAGGCATTCACAATAACACAAACTCCAATAACAAGTGCAATTGAAATAATAACTACAACAGTCTTTAAAATCTTTTTCTTCATAGTTTAGGCTCCTTTCCGAAAACAATTTGAGTTTCTAAAACGTTTTAAAATATTCCGGGAAGTATTTGTGCAATTACAATTCCTGCGCCAAAGGACACAGCGTTTGCAATAAGAGCATAAAGCCAATAGAACCATTTTTGTTTCGGATTATCGCTGTTCTTTTTCAGAATTCTGCTATACAGCATTGCTTCGATAACGAACACTACAATTTCTAAGAGAACATAGAAAACAACGAATGCTAATTCACCCGAATGATAGTTAATGATATTCAGAAGTACATTCAGAAGAATCTGTGTTGCGGTATTTACCACAATGAGCAATAAGAGCTGATTCTTTTTTCTGAATCCGAAGAGTAATGCGATAACCATTTCTATTGCTATGGTTATAAGAATACGGGCAATAAGAGAAACTATTTCCACACGGTAGTTATAAGAGCGATAAGCTTCAATTCGCTCATCCGTACTCAGTGCCTCATTATAGTTTACCGAACCGATATTGATACCGTTCATATCAACGGTGTAGTAAGTATCAAAAGCATATTTTTCGTAAATTCCACTGACAACGAAAGTTTCTGTTTCAGGATAATAGAGAAGTATTTTAAATGAATTGGGTGGATAATATGTCCACTCGATCTTTTTGGTTTCGCTTACTTTCCAACCTTCTTGCAGAAAGTAATAACCGTCAACATCTTTATATCCCACAAACGCTTTCCAAGTTTTGTAATCAAAAGTTTCATTAGCATAGTTTTCATTTTCATTGTGACGAGCAAATTCATCACTACCGTCCCAAACACTTGCAGGACCGGTTGTCCTTTGTTGCGAAAGCAATGTGCCGTAGCAAAGTTCATTACCCATATTCTCAAATATAATGCGAACAGATGATTTCGGCCCCATATCCGCACTGGCAGTTATGGGAAAAATCATAACCACCATTACGGTACAGAGTATCATCGTAAGAACGTTACTGAATCTTTTAGATTTCATCTCAAAACTGCCTCCTTTATTTTTTATCGTGTTATTGTCAGACAATAGAATGACGGTCTTTCGGGATAAATTTTATCGGGATTATTCCAAATCACAGCATTGTCAATCTCCTTGATATGCTCTGTGGTCAGTTCGTCAATGGAGATAGTTTTTCTGTGAATAAAAGGTCTGTTCTCAAATTCGTAATAATCCAACCATACGAGCCAAAACTCAATGCTATTCGATTTCTGCAAAGCATTTTTTATGTATTCAATGATTTGTTTTGCTCTGCCTTCGGTATAGTCCCATTCAAGATAAACACCATAATTCTTGTCAGTGTAGTCCTTTACATCTGCAAAGGTATTCAAGAAGTAATTGTCATCCGCACCTCCGTCATATATTGTCCCTTCATCTAAATTTATATGAAACGGATAATCCTGCGATGGTGCAAACTCAGGCAAAACTATGTCTGAAGCTATAAATCTGCATGCACTCATACAATAACTCCTTTTTTTAATATATACCAAAACCTTGGTTAAATAAAATTCTCAACGATATAAAGCTTATTCAAATTATTATCCCAGAAAAATATGATTTCACTGTTATCGTCTTGTGATTTACTCCAAGAGTAACATTTTGAATAATCAGGTCTTTCATCCGAAGGAACATCAATTTCATCAAGCCATACTTCAGCCGCTTCACGGGTTGTCGGGTAGAAATTGGTTTTATGTTCGTTGGGTGTCCAAGCAAACATCAAATTAATATAGTCCTCATACTTGTATGAAAAAACGTGGTATCGGACACCGTCACCATGAAAACTTGCACCGGAATCTTTTTCGTATGTTTCAGTTAATACCGCTTTGACAGGAAGTGATATTCCCCAGTTTGATTTTATAACAGATGAGTAGTAAGGGAATAATATTGAAATGCCGAATACCGCAAGGATAACCATTAAAACGGTTACGGTTAAAACAGCTTTCTTTTTCATACAATCACATTCCTTTTTTCTGCATATCTTTTTCACCTTTTGGTGATTCCAAAACCCACCCAAGAAACTATCGTTATAACCGTTAGTATAATACATATAAACTCAACAAAAAAACCTATACCATCATCATATCCAACAACAACCGGATTGATAAACATCAAAAGAACAAAAGCCCAACAAATACAGGTTATTATTGATAATATGTATGTAATCTTTTTCATGCAATCACACTCCTTTGTCAAATTGGAATTTAACGTGCACAAACACATTTGTTTATGCCAAAAGTTCCATGAAATTAGTTAACAACATTAAAACCGCAAGACATATTGGCAATATTATCACAGATACAGATATTCTTTTGTTTTGACTATCTTCTTTTAATTTTTTTCGGACAAAAATCATAAGAAATATTGTTATAATATAAAGAACAGGAACTATCCATATGCCTAAAAACATCAAAAGGGATAATAATTCACAAAACTCTTCGCCTAAAGGCAGATAACTAATCCAAGCAAATAAAGGTATCTCAAAAAGAACGACTAAATATACCGCTAACATAACAGACGACCAAATTAAAGTAATATACATGAAAATATTTTTCAATTTTACTATTAGACCAGTTTTCATAGCAAAACACTCCTTTGTCAAATTGATGTTTATTCTTTTTCAATACTCACACTAAAGCAATCATCATATTGATTAACTACACTTTCAAAAAACAAAATATCCTCGTCAGATACTCTTTCCAAATACATTTCTGTACCGTAGTGAGCACTGCAGAAGAAGCATTTATCGTTTTCAACATTTATTGTGAAATACTTTGTCATCTTGTTATATATGCTTTTATCACTCGGTTCTTCTGACAAAAGCTCTGCAAGAAGTTTTGCAGAAACTACACCTTTAACAGAAACCTCGTTCTTATCTTCCGTAGGATTACCATACAGAGATGCTTGAAGGATTTCGTCAAGTTCTTCTTTCCAACATCTGATTTCAAAAGCATCTCCAACATTAACAAAATGCTCAATGACCTTTCTCCACCAATCAGACGATATTCTGTTATCTGTCATTTGTAAACCGATTACGCCCATAAAACACCTCCATAGAAATATTTGATACAGTTATTCCCAATAAAATCGTATCATATAAATATGAATTTTTCAACAAAAGAAAAATGTTAAAACTTCTTGACATTTATTTCTGAAATCCATATAATAAGAATGTAAAGAGTTCTTTACTTTTTGGAGGTGTCAATATGAAAAAACTTTTCAAAAAATTAGGATTTCACAAAATGGATGAAATGGAACAGCATATTGCTTTCAAAGCACAGCGAAACGCCCTTGTTTTTCTTTTGTTTGCTTTATTTGTTTGGACTTTATACGAATCATATAAAGTTTACGCCTTTCATTCTGAATTAAATCCTTTTCCTTGTTTCCTGCTTGCCGCGGCATCGTGCATCCAAATTTTTTCGCAGCTTATTATGACGCACAATGCAGTCAAGGATGATGAAGAATCTCCCAAAACTTCACCGTTATTAAAAACAATTTTAATATGCTTTGCTGTCGCTGCAGTTATTATTACAATTGGAAGCATTATAGTTCTTTCGGTGGTAAAGCCATGACAAACAGAATAAAAGAATTACGAAAGCAACACGGATACAGACAAGAGGATTTGGCTGAAGCATTAAACGTATCCCGACAAACAATCATTGCTATTGAGAATGACAAGTATAACCCGACTCTTGAATTGGCAATGAAACTTGCACGATATTTGAATACAACAGTAGAAGAACTCTTTGTATTAGACACATAAACAAAAAATCCGAGGTTTATATGACCTCGGATTTTTCTTGTCTGAATTTTTACAATAATTCAATTTCAATATCTTCCATCAGTTTTTCACGGAACACAATCTTCCATTCAATATCATCAGCATATTCAAATCTCAATGCTGATGAAGCACAATGTTGTTCTAAATTCTGACCTGCCGAAACAAAAAACGAAGTCGGACCGTCTGCGCCTCCGATAATCGCAATGGCACAAGCATCATAACTTGCTTGTGGCTCAAACTGATTACGGGGTTTGCGTTTAGGCTGTTCATTCTGAAGACAATCCCGAACTTGGAAGTTTCTTCCCGACAATTCAGGCTCCAAGGTGTAAGTCATAGCTGTGTGAAGTGTTGGAAATTCATATTCTTCGTGCTGAAATCCTTGGCGTGGGAATTCTTGTTTCTCATAAGCAAGAACAGTTAATTTGTGTTCTGTATTTTGAATGGGATGAACAAAAGAAATCACATCACCGACAGAAGGATTTTTGAAATGAATACCTTGAATTGCAACAGGATCACGTTCCAACTTTATGCTGATAGTTTTGATTTCAGGTTTTCTTTTTGATGTCCAAGGAAATGACCAACGCTGAAAAGACCAAACCTTTGTTTCATCCAAACCGTAATGCCTGATTACCTCTTTGGCTTCTCTTTCGCTTCTTACTCCGTCAGGCAGACAGCTTTCAGGAATCCATTGAATAGCGTTGCCGTGTTTAGCGATAACAGGTTTTCCGTTAACTTGTAAATGAGTTCTGAAATTTATATCTATCGGATTTTCTTGTTCAATTTGTTCTTGGAGTTCGTTACTGATATTTTCATCTTTTGTAAAAACGGGATACCATTTATCAAGATATGCTTTTTCTTTTTCGGGTTGTATCTCAATACAGAAATCAACAACCAAACCTTTTGAGCAAGAATAAACAGCAGGAATGTGCCATATCTCATCGCCCCAAGAAAAAGTTTTGTTTAAAACAATTTCTTCTCCCGGTTTGCCTTTGGCATTTTTGTTCCCAAAGCCATGCTCAAAATATATCGCCCATTCTGTCGGCACTTCAGGAGCTGCTACATTCATTTCAGGGTCATAGTAATCTTCGGTGTACGGAATCTGAGATAAATCAAATTCGGTTTGCAGTTCTTTAACATAAGCGAATGAATCCGAAATCGGTTCAAGACCACACTTGATTTTAATTTCATCTAAAACTGCCCGTTGCTTTTCTGTTGCGGGATAGTCTATAAGAAATGCTTTGTATTGCTCTTCATCCCAGGCATAACACTGTTCCAAAGCGGCAATATCTCCGCAATGCAGGAGCAAACGGAGTAAATCTTCAAAGCACCGTGCGATAGGATGAACACAGTCACCGAAATTCATCGGACTTACGGCAAAGATTATTTCACCAAACTGCGGAATAGTGCAGTAGTGAATACCGTCAACACCTGAAGCCGCAAGAATTTTTGCTTTCTTAGGTGTGCAGTAATAAAGCTCAAAATCACCGTTCATATCAAACCCTAAAAGGGACAAGTCTATTTTCGTTTTCTTGAATGATTTTATATCCATAAGTTTATATCTCTTTTTCAAAAATTAAATCTAATTCCTGAGTGTGACCCGTACCACGCTGTTTTGTGGGGATATATCCAACATATCTCCAGCCTTGCTCGGCTCGTTTATTAATTATTGAGCGATAATCTTCAATCGAATAAATGTTACCCGAGCCTAAACCCCAACCGCCAAAATCACAACTGACAGTTTCGTATTCGTATTTATACATCATAGTTTACCTCCAAAGCGAGTCATCTCCATAAAGCAGATTTCCGTCTTTATCGAAAATTGTTTCACCGCCGAATACGGTTTCAGCTTGAGCTCCATTTTCGGATTCAATCCAATAGTGAGCAAGCGTTTTATGAATATAACCAAGTGAATCTTCGGCAATAACATATACTTTCAGTTCATCACCGTGAGCCACTTCAAAAGATTTAATATATTGTGTGTTATAAACTTCACCTGATTTGCGAACTTCATCAGTAATATCTTTTCTGCTGATTTCTTTGCCGTTCACTTCTTCAACGAGTATAAATGATGTGAATGTAATAGGTGCTTTTCCATAAGCTGGTTTTGAAGAAATTCTAAAACCAGCATCAATCTGTAATTTTCCGTTGCTTAATTCGGATGATGCAGACATATCAGCTTCCAAGGCGGGTAAATGACGAGTAAACATATATGAAACATCTATATCATCCAAGTATTCAGTTTTTGTTCCTTCTTCTGATTTAATAGTGAGCAACGGCCATTGATTGTAGTCAACAAACAAGCCTACATCAATAGTCCCTGTGAACTCGCTTTCGTGTCTTGATAACGGAGCTGTAACTCCATCCACCGTAACAGATAGTTCCATATCATCAGTAATCATTTTAGGAACAACGGTTAAAGAAAGTTTTACACTTTTCATATCTTCGCTCGGATCTCCGATAGAAAAGTCAACACCGGATATAAGACTTGCTTCTTCTTTTAATTGTTTATCAACGTTATTATAAATAGAGTTTATTTCATTTCTTAACATTTGAATTTCTGAATCAAGATTGGAGTTTTGACTTTTGAGCTTTTTTACATCATCTGTAAGTGTTCCGAATTTGATAGCACCTAAAACAAGAAAAACGGCAAGAACTATAACAATTATTCTATTGGCGTTAGTTTGTTTCTTGTTTTCATCCATAATCAAAACCTCCTTAAAATCTCACAGACAAATCCAATCTCTTACGTAATAATTATATCATAGCAATATCATAAATTTCAACATATATAAATCGAGATGGGTTAATTGTTGTTAATCGGTAAAAAATATGACCATCAAAAAATTTGTGGCATTTGTCTTAGCGAGCAATGGATTTGTACGTACAAATCCGAAATTCAGGGATTTTTACCCCTGATACCCCACAGAAAAAGCAGAAGCAGAAAAAGAAACTCAGGTGCAGCAGATATTAAATTCCGTTGCACCTGAATTGTGTTTTTAGAAATAATTATGCCGTAAAAATCAGTTTGTGACTAATGATCTCTTTGCAATCACCAGGGGGTTGTTGAATATTAACAAAATGACAAGTGCGTATTTAGTAATAATCTACCATTTTGTGTTTACAGATAAGTTGACAGATGTAAATGTTAGTGCTAAAATTTGTAAAGACATTTTGTTGATAACGAGGAAAACACAGATGAAGAATCGGATTGAACAACTGAAAAAAGGAAAAAATGCAGTTATTCTTGCTCATTATTATGCTCCTTCTGAAGTGCAGGAGATAGCTGATTACGTAGGTGACTCTTTTTATCTTGCAAAAATTGCAAAGCAAAGCAAGGCGGATATCATTGTTTTCTGCGGTGTATATTTTATGGGTGAAAGTGCAAAAATTCTCAATCCCGATAAAAAGGTGCTGATGCCTGACCTTACCGCTGACTGTGCTATGGCTCATATGGTAGCTGACGGTATTATTGATGAAATGCGCAAAAAATATGATGACCTTGCTGTTGTTTGCTATATAAATTCAGATGCAAAGCTCAAATGCCAGAGCGATGTTTGCGTTACTTCCTCGAATGCGGTAAAAATCGTTAAGTCACTGCCTAATAAAAATATTTTCTTTATTCCCGATAAGAATCTCGGCAGATTTGTTGCTGAACAGGTTTCCGAAAAGAATATAATTACAAACAACGGCTGTTGCCCGATTCACGCAAAAATCGCAGCGGAGCAGCTCATGGCAGTAAAAGAAAAATATCCTCATGCAATTGTTTTGTCACATCCCGAATGTGAACCTGAAATTCTGAAACTGTCCGATTATATCGGAAGCACAGCAGATATTATCGCTTATGCAAAGCAGAGTGATGTGAATGAGTTTATTATCTGTACCGAAGATGGTGTGAACTATAAGTTGGTTACGGATAACCCCGATAAAAAGTTTTATTATCCGAATCCTCATCCGTGCTGTGCCGATATGAAGCTGAACACACTTGAAGCTGTTTTGTCGGTTCTGCAGAACGAAGATAAAGAAGTTATTGTTGAGGATACGGTTCGTATGGGTGCTCTTTTACCGCTTGAAAAAATGTTGGAGCTTGCAAATTAAAATGAATACAGATATTATAATAGTAGGTTGCGGCGTTGCAGGTCTTTACTGCGCATTGAATATGCCACAAGACAAAAAAATAACGGTGGTTACCAAAAACGAAGCACCAAAAAGCGATTCGTTTCTTGCTCAGGGCGGTATCTGCGTTCTCCGTAACGAAGAAGATTACAAATCTTTTTTTGAGGACACAATGAAAGCGGGTCACTATGAAAATAATCCCGATTCCGTCGAGATTATGATTCGCTCCTCTCAGGAGATAATCGGTGACCTTGTTTCATTCGGTGTTCGTTTTGAAAAGGACGGAGAAGCCTTCACATATACCCGTGAGGGCGCACACTCAAAGCCGAGAATTCTTTTCCACGAAGATGAAACGGGCAAGGAAATCACATCTCATCTGCTTGAAACCGCAAGAAACAGACCCAATATAACACTCATAGAAAACTTTACAATGGTGGATCTGATTTGCGAGGGCAATATCTGTTACGGTATTATCGGACACGATAAAAACGGTGAATATATCGGCATAACCGCAGATTATACCGTGCTTGCAACGGGCGGAATCGGAGGTTTGTTCAAGCATTCCACCAACTACCGTCACCTGACGGGTGATGCTCTTGCACTTGCTCTCAAATATGATATCAAACTTCAGCATATTGACTACATACAGATTCACCCGACAACACTTTACACTAAAAAGCACGGTCGGGAATTTCTGATTTCCGAGTCGGTTCGTGGTGAAGGTGCGATACTTCTCAATTCCAAGGGTGAAAGATTTGTCAATGAGCTTTTGCCTCGTGACGTTGTTGCTAAAGCGATATTTGATGAAATGAAAAAGGAAGGCAGCGAACACGTCTGGCTTTCTATGGCTCCGATTCCCGAAGAAGAAATAAATAGTCACTTCCCGAATATTTATCAGCATTGTCTTGATGAAGGCTATGATGTAACAAAAGAGCCGATTCCCGTTGTGCCGTCACAGCATTACTTTATGGGCGGAATTGATGTTGACCGATACAGCAAAACTTCTATGGAGCGTTTATATGCAGTCGGAGAAACTGCATGCAACGGTGTTCACGGCAGAAACAGATTAGCGAGCAATTCACTGCTTGAAAGTCTTGTTTTTGCCAAAAGAGCAGCAAGTCACATTACAAACAATTATACAGAAACCGAACCTCAAAACGAAGTTATTATAGATTCCCGTCAGTATGACGGATATGCAGAAAAATATAAAGAATCAGTTTTAGCAGCTATCGAAAAGGAGAGAAACAGCCATGAATAATATTACTATGAAATTAAACGCAGATGACCTTATTTTAAATGCACTCAAAGAAGATATTACGAGCGAGGATATTTCCACAAACTCTGTTATGCGTCAGTATCAGCTTGGCGAGGTCGAACTTATTTGCAAAGAGGACGGCATAATAGCAGGTCTTGATGTGTTCAAAAGAGTATTTGAACTTCTTGATGCAGACACAAAAGTTGAATTTTCCGTTAATGACGGTGACAAGGTTAAAAACGGGCAGAAACTCGGTGTTATCCGTGGTGATATCCGTGTTCTGCTTTCAGGAGAAAGAACTGCACTCAACTATTTACAGCGTATGAGCGGTATCGCAACATACACTCGCACCATTGCTGATATGCTTGAAGGAACAAACACCAAACTTCTCGACACCCGAAAAACTACCCCCGGTATGCGTGTGTTTGAAAAGTACGCAGTTAAGGTTGGAGGCGGATATAATCACCGCTTTAATCTCAGCGACGGCATTCTTCTCAAGGATAATCACATCGGTGCCGCAGGCGGTGTAAAGCAAGCTGTTGCAATGGCAAAGGAGTATGCTCCGTTTGTCCGTAAAATTGAAATTGAAGTTGAAAATCTTGAAATGCTGAAAGAAGCGCTCGAAGCAGGTGCCGATATCATTATGCTCGATAATATGAGCGTTGAGGATATGACAAAAGCCGTTGAACTCTGCAAAGGCAAAGCTGAAACAGAGTGCAGCGGAAATGTTACAAAAGAAAATGTTGCAAAACTCACCCGTATTGGTGTAAACTATATATCAAGCGGAGCGCTCACACACTCTTCTCCTATTCTTGACCTCTCGCTTAAAAATTTACACGCAATATAATGAGGTGAATTAATGAAAGCCGCTGACAGAAGAAAAGCAATTGTTAACTTGTTGTTATCATCAAACGAAGCAATATCGGGCGGTAAACTTTCCGAAGAATTCGGAGTGTCAAGACAGATTATTGTTCAGGATATAACCGTGCTTAAAGGCTCGGGAAACGATATTCTCTCTACCCATAACGGATATATTATTCAGAAATCACCTTTAAAAGAGCGTGTTTTCAAAGTGTATCATACAACAGAAGAAACAGAAGATGAACTGACCACCATTGTGAATCTCGGCGGAACGGTGGTTGATGTTTTCGTATGGCACAAGGTTTACGGCAAAATGACTGCACCGCTGAACATCTTTTCAACTCTTCATATAAAACAGTTTATTGAGGGAGTAAGAAGCGGTAAATCCACCGAGCTTATGAACATAACAGGCGGTTATCATTATCATACGGTGCGTGCTGAATCAGAAGAAATCCTGGAAAGAATCCAGAATTCTCTTGAAGCACACGGATATATTGCTCAAGAAAAAATGTGATATCAAGATGAATAAAGGCTCTCGTAATATGTAATGTATTACGGGAGTTTTTCTCTTGTTGGCAATAAAGAAAAGATGTGCGGTGATGACATGAATTCTCACCGCACATCTTTTTATGTGAATATTAAGTCGCTCAAAACAAATTCTTTTGCTCTCGATTCAATGTTATTCATTCGGGCAACCCATTGCATTTGGTCATCTGCTTTTAGTTGTTCCGTTACATCCTCATTAACTTTCATCTGTTCTACCAGCCGAGAGAACATATCTGCTGCTTGTTCATCAACCTCTGCAAGATGATTCCACAATGTGCCATTCATAAGCATAATGTTGAACTGAACTCGTTTATGTTTCATTAGATAATCTTTTCGTTTCAGTCCCCATAAGCCGAGTGGTTTGCTTGCTTCGGCAGGTAATGTGATATTAGGTATTCTGTAATCGCCAACCATTCTATAAGTTCCATCGTTCTGCTCAAATGATGATTTATTCATAACTGTACCTTCCTTTCATTCAGTAACAAATGTGTCATATGTAAATTTAGCACCGAGTCTGAAACCTGATATAAAGCTGTCTGAATTGCTTAAACTCAAAAACTCATTGTATGTATTTACATAGTTAATGAACATCTCTTTATCTTCATCGGTTAGTTTTGCTGTGAGATGTTCTTCCTTTTCAGTAAGTGTGTTCAATTTCTTGCTTAACTTACCTGACAATTCGGAATTCAATGCCTGCGACTCAATGTTTCCGTAATAGAAATCTTCAATGATATTTGACATTATGTATTCCTCCGTATCTGAGGAAATATATTAGAGCACGAAGTATAGAATATGTATAGCCGGAGAACAACTTGTGTTATGATTATCCGTACCATCTAAACCGTTGAAAACATTAAGTTTTCAACGGTTTTCTTCTTTTATCGATTTACTTCATTTTGCCCAAGTTCTAAAAAATTCTAAAAAGCAATCAACTTGATTTTTTAACCTTTTATGGAAATGTTTCGTGTTTTCTGAATAAAACGATTTTAAATCAGGTGTCAGATACAAATTTCATTTATCTTTCACTTTCTATATTTATTATATCAAAAATTTAATCTTTTTTCGAGTTTTAAGAACTGTCAAGTTTTATTCCATAAAAAATGACCTCACGCAAGGTGAGGTCGAATTCATTATAAGCCTAATATCTGTTTTTTCTTTGCGTCAAATTCTTCTTGGGTGATCACACCTTGTTCAAGAAGATTTTTATATTTCATAAGTTTATCAACTTCATCAGTTTGGGATTCAACAATAATTTCAGGTTTGGATGCTACTCTTGCCAAATCCTGCCTTTCAATCAGCAAACGATTTATTGCTGAATAAATCTCATCTGCATTCTTCATCCCATGGAAAGTGATTCTACCTGAAGATGTTGAAACAGAAACACCTTTAAACATACGGGATGTAGAAACAGCAGAAACTGAATCAATAGGTAGATCAACGCGTTTTCCGAAAAGCACCTTGCCATAAATTCTTTTATCAGTAACTGTCATTTCGTTTGAATTTACAAGATAAAAAGGGATAAACGCAATAACACCAATCACAGAAAAAAGGGCAAGAGTAATAGCAGCTGCCAAAAAACTACCCTCAATTATATTTTTTATAAAATAAACAAGTGTAAAACCCCCCCAAATTACAATCCATTTTTTGGTGTCGAAATTGCGTTTAAAACTTTTTACGAGAATTTTCTCATCCATTATTATTTCTCCCATTCAGCACTCATAACATATCCTGCCGCACGAACTGCCGCTTCGTATGTTTGAACGTGACGTGAAACCGTATCGGGGCTTCGTCTCATTCTCTTTGCAACTCTTGTATAGCTGCCAAGTTTCTAATACAGTTCACATATCGTTCATCTTTATTATATATATGGACTCATAGGTTGTCAATATCTAGGCTGAAAGTTTGTTAGTTATAAAACAGAAAAAGATTTTTAACATAATATTTGCCACTCTTCTCTTGTAAACTTCCTGTCATTATTTATTCTCCTTTTGTCAGTAGATTTTTCTGTTGATTTATTATTATAAAATGCTATAATTTATTTATACAAGATTTAATTACCATTTATAATGAGGTGGAGTTATGTCAGCGAAAGACTTTGTTAAAGAAACTCAGCGAAAATTACGATAAATAAGAGTTTAGCATTTGCTTTTTACTCTACTAACGGTTGATTTCTCCCCAACTAAACCAATGGTAGGTGTATTTTGACACCTTTATTAAGTGCGTGGTAAAAATTGCTTTCGAAACCGGGGTTTTGTTGCAAAGATGGTAAAAAGTTTTGAGTTGTATCAAAACCGTCCATCTTTGCCACGATGACTGGACTTTGATTTCAAAGTCCAGTTTGTTTTTTTAGAATTAAAACGACTATTTGGGGCGGTTATTATTCTAATGTGGCACTAAAACGATGGGTTTACCATTGTTTTAGTGCTTTTTTATTTAGTATTTCACTTTTTGTTATTTTCTATTGTAAATTTTCATATCGTGTGCAATTACTATACCGTCATTCTGCACGGAAGTCCAGATAACAAATTGTGAACTTTTTAAATGTTTTTAGGTTGAACCGGTATTGAAAAAAAGGATATTTATATGATATAATATTGTTTATTTAATCGGAGGCTTATCTTATGTTCAAACTGATTCCTCAGCCTGTAAAAATATTTACCGATAAATCTGTAACCGGTTTTGTTTTAACTGACAATACAACCGTTTCCGCATTTGATTTTTCTGATGATTTGATTGTTTTCGTAAAAAAAGTATTGCACAAAGAAATCAAAGCATCAAATGGTGACTGTTTAATTTCTTTAATC
>JAZRTQ010000086.1:0-3470 GCA_045652165.1 Acutalibacteraceae bacterium
GAAATATAGTCACCTTCGTTGTAGGTCTTGCCTGCAAGAGTGAACTTCTTGTTTTCTTCGTCCATGTTGATTTCGCCGCAACCTGATACACAGCAAGTACCCATACCGCGAGCAACAACAGCTGCGTGTGAAGTCATACCGCCACGAACTGTGAGGATACCCTGAGCAGCCTTCATACCTGTGATATCTTCGGGTGATGTTTCAAGACGAACAAGAACAACCTTCTCGCCCTTTTCGTTCCATTCAACAGCGTCTTCAGCTGTGAATACAACCTTACCGCAAGCAGCACCGGGTGATGCGCCGAGACCCTTACCAGCGGGAGTAGCAGCCTTGAGAGCCTTTGCATCGAACTGGGGATGAAGAAGAGTGTCAAGGTTTCTGGGATCGATCATAGCAACAGCCTGCTTCTTATCGATCATGCCTTCGTCAACGAGGTCACAAGCGATCTTAAGAGCAGCCTTAGCTGTTCTCTTACCGTTTCTTGTCTGGAGCATATAGAGCTTACCGTCTTCAACGGTGAATTCCATATCCTGCATATCTCTGTAGTGGTCTTCAAGAATACCGCAAACTTTGTTGAATTCTTCGAAAGCTGCGGGGAACTTCTGAGCCATTTCTGCGATGGGCATCGGAGTACGAACGCCGGCAACAACGTCTTCACCCTGTGCATTTGTGAGGAACTCACCCATAAGACCCTTTTCGCCTGTTGCGGGGTCACGAGTGAAAGCAACACCTGTACCGCAGTTGTCGCCCATGTTACCGAAAGCCATCATCTGAACGTTAACAGCTGTACCCCATGAATAGGGAATATCGTTGTCACGACGGTAAACGTTTGCACGGGGGTTGTCCCATGAACGGAAAACAGCCTCAACAGCGCCCATAAGCTGCTCTTTGGGATCGGAGGGGAAATCCTTACCGATCTTGTTCTTGTATTCAGCCTTGAACTGACCAGCAAGAGTCTTGAGGTCATCAGCTGTAAGATCAACGTCCTGAGTTACGCCCTTAGCTTCCTTCATTTCGTCGATGAGTTCTTCAAAGTACTTCTTACCAACTTCCATAACAACGTCGGAGTACATCTGAATGAATCTTCTGTAGCAGTCCCAAGCCCAACGGGGGTTGCCGCTCTTAGCTGAGATAGCTTCTACAACTTCTTCATTAAGACCGAGGTTGAGGATAGTGTCCATCATACCGGGCATTGATGCACGAGCACCTGAACGAACTGAAACGAGGAGAGGATTCTCCTTGTCGCCGAACTTCTTGCCGGTGATTTCTTCCATCTTAACGATGTATTCCATGATCTGAGCCTGGATTTCATCGTTGATCTTCTTGCCGTCTTCATAGTACTTTGTGCAAGCTTCAGTTGAAATTGTGAAGCCCTGAGGAACGGGAAGACCGATTTTTGTCATTTCAGCAAGGTTAGCACCCTTACCGCCGAGAGTGTTACGCATTGAAGCGTCACCTTCGGAGAACAAATAAACATACTTGTAAGCCATTGGTATCTACCTCCATAAATAATTATAAACAAATTAAGCGGTTTTTCTGCAATACACAGACTGAACCACTAATGATTATAACAGAAAGAAAAACAAATTTCCATATATTTTTAAGAAAATATATATAAAATTTAGTTTGCGTTTTTAGTAACTATTTACATATTGGGAAGAAAAATGCGGGTTTATGCGGTTAAAAGCAAAATAGCTTGAAAAATAAGCGGGGATGGTATATAATCTGCATTGGATTTTTTTATGCGGGTGAATATATGGAAATTCTTACATTATCTCTTTTTTGCCTTGCGTTGACGGTGTGCATCGTTCTTGATGCATCCGTGCTTTATGCACTTGTGGCGGGGCTGATTGTTTTTGTCAGCTACGCCAAAATAAAGAAGCACTCGTTCAAGGCGATATTCAAAATGATTTTTGACGGCATAAAAACCTCAAAAAACATTCTTATAAACTTTTTGCTCATCGGCTTGCTCACTGCTTCGTGGCGTGCAAGCGGTACGATTTCATTCATTATCTGTTCGGCGATTGATTTTATAACTCCCGAAATTTTTGTGCTGATGACATTTTTGCTCAACTGCCTTGTTTCGTTTCTTATGGGAACATCGTTCGGTACTTCGGCAACAATGGGCGTTATCTGTATGACGATGGCAAAATCAATGGGAATGAATCCCGTTATGGTTGGCGGTGCAATGCTTGCAGGCTCGCTTTTCGGCGACAGATGCTCGCCCGTTTCAACAAGTGCTCTGCTTATTTCGGAGCTTACCAAAACCGATATTTTCAAGAACATCAAAAATATGTTCCGCACGGCATTTATCCCCGCAATGATTTCGTGTGTGGTTTATCTGATTCTCGGATTTTTTGCAGGCGGCGGCGGCGAAGCCCCCGACCTCAAAACAATGTTTGCAAAGGAATTCAGTCTTCATTGGTTTTCGGTTATTCCTGCGGTTGTGATTCTTGTTTTTTCACTTCTGAAAATCAAAACAAGATATGCGATGCTTGCAAGCCTTGTTTCGGCAATGATTATTTCCGTTACTGTTCAGAATGTTGAAATTACGGAATTCCTGAAAACCGTTATAATGGGATTTGAAGCAAAAAATGCGGATTTGAGCCATATGATGAACGGCGGCGGACTTGTTTCAATGCTCAACGCAACTGCAATAGTCTGCATTTCTTCGGCATATTCGGGCATATTTGCCGCAACGGGTCTGCTGAATTCGCTTAAATCAAAGATTGAAAAGCTGAGCGAAAAAGCAACGCCGACCGGTGCAACTCTCATCACATCGGCTCTGACTTCGCTTATAGCCTGCAACCAGACACTTGCGATAATTCTTACTCATCAGCTTTGCGAAGGCAATGAAAAAGACAAAGAAAAGGCGGCAATAAATCTTGAAAACACGGCGGTTGTTATTTCTCCGCTTGTACCGTGGTCGATAGCGGGCTCTGTTCCGCTTACTTCGGCGGGAGCACCCAATGCATCAATGTTTGCCGCGGTTTTTCTTTATATTTTACCGCTCTGGTCATTAATGATTGCGCTGATTAAAAGAAGAAAGGAAAGAAAAAATGAACAGAATAACAAGCTTTACCGTTGACCACGACCTTTTAACAGAGGGCATCTATGTTTCAAGAATAGACGGCGATATAACAACCTATGATATGAGAACAAGAATACCCAACGGCGGCGATTTTATGGACACAACAACCGCACATTCCGTTGAGCATATGTTTGCAACCTTTGTTCGTAATTCAGAGATTTCGGATGATGTTATTTATTTCGGACCCATGGGATGCAGAACGGGATTTTATCTGCTTGTAAGAAATGCGGATAACGCGAAAATTCTTGAAATAACGAAGAAAATTCTTGCTGATATCATAGCTTATGAGGGCGAGGTTTTCGGCAACACAAGAAAAGAATGCGGAAATTATCTTGACCTTGATCTGGAAAAAGCCAAAGAAGAATGCCGCAGATACCTT
>JAZRTQ010000087.1:0-25051 GCA_045652165.1 Acutalibacteraceae bacterium
GAACGGACTTTTTTATAAAGCGGAACACAAGAAAAGAGAATTCCGAACACAACCGCCGAAAGAAGCGGAATAAGAATAACAAATGTTACTGCCGCCTTTGCATCAACGGTAAACGCCATAACCATTGCGCCCAAAACAACAAACGGTGAGCGCAGAAGCAAACGGAGAGTCAGATTCAGACCGTTCTGAACGCTGTCCATATCACTTGTCATTCTCGCTATAAGAGTTGATGTTCCTTGCGAATCAAGCTGAGAATAGGAAAGCTTTCCGATATGCTTGAAAAGAGCGTGCTTAAGTCTTTTAACGAAAGCTACAGATGCCTGCGCGGCAAAAAACTGCGCTGTTATTGAAAAAGCAAGACCCACAGCACCAAGAACGATAAGAATAACACACATTTTAATTATGTATCCCTTATCGCCCGAGCCTATGCCCGTATCAATTATATTTGCAATAACAAGAGGCACAAAAAGCTCAAGAATAGCCTCAAACATTTTAAAAAGCGGCGCAAGAACACATTGAGTGCGGCTGCCTTTCAAATAAGGTAACAGTTTCTTCATTATATCAATATCCCTTTCGGAAAAATTATCTGATGAAAAGTATATCATATTTCATATTCTTTGGGAAGTGTTATGTAAAAATTATGCATTTTTTGTTAAATTATTTTTAATTCTCAATAAGAATTAAGTTTGGTTTCTGATATGCTATATTGAATTTGTATAAAGCCCTGTAAAGGAGACCAAAAATGAAAGTTACAAAAGAAACACATTTCGGAATTCAAAGAAAAATTGTTGCAAATATGACTTCCGAAAGCTGGGAAACAATCCCTCATATTTCCTATATTTATGAACCTGAAGTTTCAAAATTTCTTGATACTGTCAAGGAACTCAATGCTTCAGGCAAATTCCCCATCAAGCTTACTGTTAACACAGTAATGCTCAAGGCTCTTACCGAAGCATTCAAGGCTGCACCCCAGCTTAATGCTCATATCAAATTCAACCGAAAGCTCGTAAGAGGCTGCATCAAAGAGTTTGATGAAATCCACGCAGGTATGACCTGGATTCTTCCCAACGGTGAAATGATGACAATTAATCTTCACGATATCGGAAACAAGAATCTTGTTGAACTTACTGAGTATATAGCTGATGTAAGCCGAAAAATCGGCAACACAGACCTTACAGAGGTTATGTTTTCCGTTTCTCTCAACGACACTCTTGAAAAGCTGAAAAAAGGTAAAATCAAGAATGCAATTTACCGTCTTATCGGTGCAAAAACAGGTAAACATAAGATAAAAACACTTTCCGGTCAGGCTAAAAAGGATTATTATAAAATTCCCGAATCTGACAGACTCACAAAAGAGGATATCAAGCAGGGCACAGTTACAATTTCAAACATCGGTTCACTCACAAGAGGCGTTCCCGGCAGAGTTGCTCTTCTTTCGATTATTCCGCCTCAGGTGTTTGTTTGCTGTATGGCTGCGGCAAACAAAAAGCCTGTTATCAAACAGGATAAAAACGGCAACGACTATGTCGGAATCGGTGTTGAAATGCCTATTGATCTTGTGTTTGACCACAGAGCGGTTGACTTCGGCGATGTTCTTCCCTTTATTTTAAGACTTGAAGATATCTTCAAGAATCCTGAACAGATTTATAATTGGTGAGTAATATGAGTAAAGGTGATATTGCAAAAGAGCTTTTTGAAAGCGGCTGCAATTGCAGTCAGGCGGTTTTCTGCGCATTCTGCGAAGAAACGGGTTTTGACAAAGAAACCGCATTAAAAGTTTCTGCAGGTTTCGGCGGCGGCTTTGGCAGACTGCGTGAGGTTTGCGGCGCAGTAAGCGGAATGACAATGGTGCTTTCAAACAAATTTGCTTATTCCGATGTTAAAGACTCCGCAAAAAAAGCCGAGCTCTATTCTGTTATTCAAAAAGCGGCAAATGAATTCAAAGAAGAAAACGGCTCCATCATATGTCGCGAGCTTCTGGGGCTTTCGGAAAAAAATTCACCGCCGATCCCCGAAGAAAGAACTGCAAAATATTATGCAAAACGCCCATGCGGTGAACTCGTTAAATGCGCCGCAGAAATAACTGAAAAGCTTCTTTCTGAGGCAAAATAATCTTGTCGGAATATATCAAAAAAAGTCTTTACAAACAGTTTGCAATGTGATAATGTATAGACAGTAAAACCAATCTTCGGTGCGGGGTTAGGATGCCGATAAGATGATTATACAGAAAAGCAGTTTTAACCTGTATTATTTATGCGATCTTGTCGGCAGACAAGGTCGCATTTTCTGTTAAAACAGGAAAAAAGCATTCTTCAATGTGAATGCATAATTCAATAAACAATCTGGAGGTTTAAAAATGTCAAAGAAAAAATTCGACTTAGGCGAAGGCATCTATGATGCCAAACAGTTGGGTTATCCCAAAATGGCTGTGCTCGGCATCCAGCATATGTTTGCAATGTTCGGTGCAACTGTTCTTGTTCCTGCTCTCACAGGCTTGAGCGTTTCGGCAACTCTTCTTTTCGCAGGCTTAGGCACTCTTCTTTTCCATCTTCTCACTAAAGGCAAGGTTCCCGCTTTCCTCGGTTCTTCCTTTGCTTTTATCGGCGGTTATGCAGCTATCACTCAGATTGGTGCTGATGAAGCAGGAAATCCCGATTTCAGCCTTCTTCCCTATGCTTGCGTCGGTGTTGCTTGTGCAGGTGTTCTTTATCTTGTTCTTGCAGCTCTCATCAAAGCTTTCGGTGCAAAGAAAGTTATGAAATTCTTCCCGCCTATCGTTACAGGTCCTATCATCATTGCTATCGGTCTTACACTTTCATCAAGTGCTATCAGCAACTGCTCTGCAAACTGGCTTGTTGCTGTTATTGCTATCGCAATTGTTATCGGTTGCAACATCTGGGGCAAGGGTATGATAAAGATTATCCCCATTATGCTCGGCGTTCTCGGTTCATCCGCAGTTGCAGTTATTCTTCACTTCACAGGCGCTATGGAAACTCTTGATGCTGCAAAGCTTCAGGCTTTCAAAGATGCCGCTTGGGTTGGCCTCCCCTTCCAGATGAAGGATACTGTTTTCGGACTTTTCTCAGGTGACTTTGACAAAAACCTCGTTGTTACTGCTATTGTAACAATTATGCCCATCGCTCTTGCAACTATGGTTGAGCACATCGGCGACATTTCAGCTATCAGCTCAACCTGCAAGAAGAATTACATTGCATCACCCGGTCTTCACAGAACTCTTCTCGGTGACGGTCTTGCAACCATTCTTGCTTCTCTCTTCGGTGCTCCCGCAAACACAACTTACGGCGAAAACACCGGTGTTCTTTCTCTTTCAAAAGTATTTGACCCCAAGGTTGTAAGAATCGCTGCTTACCTTGCTGTTTTCTTCTCATTCTCACCCAAGTTTGCAGCACTCGTAAGCCTTATGCCCACAGCAACAATCGGCGGCGCTTCACTCGTTCTCTACGGTATGATTTCAGCAGTTGGTGTTCGCAATGTTGTTGAAAACAAAGTTAACTTTGAAAACACAAGAAATGTTATCATTGCAGCTATCATTCTTGTTCTTTCAATCGGCGTTAACTACGCAGGTGCAATTCAGATTCCCGTTGGCTCAATCACAATCAGTCTTTCAGGTCTTGCTGTAGGTGCTCTTGCAGGTATCATCCTCAATGCTATTCTCCCCGGCAAAGACTATGAATTCGGCTCAAACGAACAGGGCGACCAGGCTGTTAACTTCAAAGTATAATTCAACACTGAAAATATCAAAGGCTTGCGCCATCGGTGCAAGCCTTTTTATTATGTCAAAGATTTTCCTTGACATTATTATCAAAATGTCCTGTGTCCTGAAATCCATTCTGAGTCTGAATACATTCTCCCCACTTGCGGGCAATTTCTTCATAGCTGTCGGTTTCTATTTTTGCTCTGTGGAAGCCGTCTTTACTTCCTCTCAAGCACCATTCCGAGCTCCACATTCCGTTACCTGATGCTTTATAAGTCCAGAGGAACCAGTTATAGTTAAGTATATCAAGTGTGTTAAAACAATTTTCCCATGTTGTTTTATCGTGAGGATAAAATTCGCCCATCATCATCGGGACATTAAAGAAAAACAGCCAGGGAAGAAACGCCATAAAATTGAAAGACATATTTGTTGTATCATAAAGATGAACCTGATAAACAACATTTTTCCAGCCCTTTAAAAGTGAATTCGGCAATGCCAATGCCGACCAGATGCTTTCCATTGTTATAATATGGTTTTCGTCAACAGCTCTGACCGTATTATAAAGGCGCTCATAAATAAATTCATTGTTTTTTCTGCGTTCAAATTCATCCGCAGGAACTTCACACATAGGTTCATTGAGCAAGTCATACATCGCAACAGCAGGTTCATCCCTGAATCTGGTTGCAATGGCGGTCCAGAGTTCATCGGTAAGCTCTCTGTATCTTTCGCCCTGCTCTGTGTCATCATAAAGAGCGCAGGAGCCTTTTTTGCCGCTATGGGCAGCATCACCCTGATAACCTACCGCACCGTGCATATCAAGAACAACATAAAGCTCTCTTTCGGAACACTCTGAAACTACCCAGTCGAGCCTTGAAAAATCCCATTCTCCGTTTTCATCAAGGATTTTTCTGCCGTTATCGTCATAATAGAAATTTCTGAACCAGAACGGAACACGCACGCTGTTAAAGCCCATCTCCTTGATTAAATCAAGGTCATATTCCGTTATCCAATTATCCATATAAATATCCATAAGCTCATAGGCTTTTTCTTCGCCGAAGCGCTCGGTGAGCTTGGTTATGATATCATAATGGTCAGTTGCTTCTTCATAGGGGCTGAGCCAATCCTCCCAAATCATCCAGGAGCCGAGGTTTACACCCTTGAGTCTTATCTTTTCACCTTTTCGGTTAAAGATTTTTCTGCCTTTTGCAGAGAGAAAATCCTCATCGGTAAATCCTGTTACGGTGTCTTTTGAGTCAACATTTGCGCTTTGAGCGAACGCAATATTACAAACTGAAAGCGCCATTACAAAAGCAAGTATAAGAGAAAGTAACTTTTTCAAAATTATCCCTCCGACAATTTTCTATACCCAAATTATAACATATAACCCGATACAGGTCAATTAAATAAAAGACCCGTTATATTTAAAGCATAACGGGTCTTGTTTTTTAAAGCATTTTTGCTCTGATTTCTTCGTTGCTCATTGAAATAAGATAAGCGGGAGCAATATCAAACATTGTTTTGCAGCCGCTTGCACCGTCTGCCTTCATACGGTAAGCTGCACGTGCACAAGCAGCAATAACGCCTGCGGTAAATTCGGGGTTTGAATCAAGCTTAAGGCTATATTCAATAACATGGGAATGTTCATCATTCCAACCGCTTTTTCCGGTTCTGATAACAAAGCCGCCGTGAGGAATTCCGCTGTGGTCACGGTCAAGCTCTTCTTTGCTGATAAAATGAACTATAGTGTTATAATCCGCAAAATAGTTGGGCATTGTTTTGATTTCATTTTCGATTTTTGCTTTATCAGCACCCTCTGCCGCAACAACAAAGCATTCTCTGATATGCTTATCTCTTGCTGAAAGCTCGGGATTTGAACCGCTTCTTACTGCCTCAAGAGACTCATCAACAGGAATTGTATACTGCTTTGCATCAACAACTCCCTCAATTCTGCGAATCGCATCTGAGTGACCCTGGCTTACACCCTTGCCCCAGAATGTGTAATCATTGCCGTCAGGCAGAATTGCATTGGCATAAAGTCTGCTGAGCGAGAACATACCGGGATCCCATCCGCAAGAAATAACGGCAACATTTCCGCCATCTTTCGCCGCCTTATCAACATTTGCAAAATGCTCGGGAATTTTTGCGTGGGTATCAAAGCTGTCAACAACATTGAAGTTTGCGGCATATTCAGGTGTCTGCAAAGGAAGGTCGGTTGCGCTTCCGCCGCAAAGAATAAGCACGTCAATTTTATCTTTAAAATTCAGAACTTCATCAGCTGAATAAACCTTTGCGTTTTCAGAAAGGATTTTAACTGTTTCGGGATTTCTTCTTGAAAAAACCGCAACAACTTCCATATCGGGATTCTTCTTAACAGCGCATTCTATTCCCCTGCCGAGATTTCCGTAACCCATAATTCCGATTCTTATACTCATTTAAGACACTCCTTTGTAATTTGGGTTTAATCATTTTGATTTCTTTTTGTCGTGGATTATCATTCCCACAATAGTGAATATCATCAAGGGTATGTGTGTCGCAAGCGCTCCGAATGATTTCGAGAAAATATCATACACACACCAGAGAACATTATTTACAATAGTCCAGAATCTGTATTTTGCACCGTTCTTCTGACCTATGCACAAAATAAATGAGAGCGATGCAATAATTGCGATTAAGCCAACAGCAGAGAAGCCGCCGACAGCAAGATTAAGGGCAACAAAAGAAATTGCATAAATCGCAACAAGCCACTTGGGAAGAGGCTTATTCTTGGAATCAAAGAAATAATTGATTATCGCCTGCGCGCCGCCGAGGAAACACGATGCCGCGCCGTTGATTCCGCTTCCGCCGAAAATATAACTTAACGCAACAAGAATATTGCCGCAAAAAACAAAGAAAAGAATTTTCTTCATATTCTGACCTTTGATTAAGGAAGCAGCTATCATTGATGCCAGACCCAAAAGGCTGAGCACATAAGATAATATTTGCATAATATCACTCCAAAAATTCATTTACGGTCAAATATTGTAACATATTATTTTTATAAATACAATAAAAAATAAAAAATCCGGATTTTGACGTTATTTTTTCAAGAATTTATATGCCAATTCATAAGCAACGATATATTCTCTTGCAAATCTTTTAAAATCCGAGCCGGGAGTCTGGCAAGAAACGCGTCCGCAGTTTTTTATTCCGCTCATTTTCGCAATAACCGAAGCTCTGTGAATATGATAGCTTGATGATAAAAATGCAATTTTAATATCGTCAAGTTCCTTTTGTGCGTTTGATTTTATAATCTGCGTTCCGAATTCAAAATTTTCAAATGTTGTTGTTGATTTATCTTCCAAAAGAATTCTTTCTTTTGCAATTCCTTTTTCAACAAGATAATTCGCTATAATTTCAGCTTCGGATTTCTTTTGCTCTTTTCTGAAACAGCCTCCGCACGCAACGGCAATAACATCGGGATTCTCAATAAGGTATTCAGCCGCCGCCCTCATTCTGTCAAGAAGCTGGGGGCTTGGAGTTTCTTCTCCGATTATATCACCGCCGAGAATGAGCAGATATTCGCATTTATCATTAAATTCCTTTCGTGCATCACTTATCACAAACGGCATATATGCCCCTGCTGTAACCGCAAGATATGACGACAATCCTGCAATTATTGCCGCAGATTTTTTCAAAGAAGTTCACTCCTTATTACCACCTGTTTTCAACATATTCGCAGAAAGTAAACAAATCTTTTATTTCAATCTTGGTTCCGTCATCAAGGGTTACATCTCCGTTCCAGATACCGTAAACCTGATGGCAATTCATTCTGCCAATCTTGAAATCAACATCCGTGTGGTTATCCAGGGTTGGCTTCATTGTCATATTGAATCTGCCGTCTTCGGAGATAAACTTCCACTCCTCAAGGAATCTGCCCTTGGGGAATTTTTCAACGTCAACTGCTCCGATTTTATGTATCTTTCCGTCATAGAAAATGCAGGTTTCGGTTGCATTGCTTTCGTTACCGATTGCCCAGGTTATTTCAAAACCGAGAAGATGTTTTTCGCCGTTTGCATCGGTTATGTACTGGCTGCCGTTGCCCCAATACCAAACCATTTTATGAACGGTATTCACTCTGCCCCAGTCAAGAGAGCAGAATGCTTTGTCTTTTGAAAATTCATAAACATAATCGCCGAAAACAAATTTGCCTTCGCAGGGCATACAAATCTGTTTTGTGGTCATAAAATACTTGGTGTCATCGCCGTCAAACGGAAAAATTGTTGTTATTGCCTCAAGACCCTCAGGAATATCCATAGTTGCATTAACTTCAACATCTTTTCCTTTATATTTACCTTTATACCAAAGAGTTCTTTCTGTTTCTTTTGTGTTGAAATCAAACTCGGTTTTTCCGATTTTATCCGCAAATCTGCACGGTGCATCAGGCTTTGAATGCGAAACGTGTTTGTTCGCACCAAGGAAATACTGCATTGAATCGCAGATGACCTCGCCCGTTTTTAAATTAAGCAATTTTGCACCAACATAACCGCCTAAATTTATATTCGCAAAACTGACAAGAATCTGCATTTCATCATCAAAAATTGTGAAGAAATCCCATTCCTTACGGCTCATTATACCTGTTTTTACATAGTCACGGTTATAATCAAACAGATATTTTCTTGCCCAGCCTTTGGCAAGCAATTTGCCGTCGGGTGAAAGCAAGGGGGTTGGTTCGGTATATTCGGTTTGTTTTGATTTTTCTTTCCAATCCTTAAAAGGGATATATGTTCTCTGCATTTCTTTACTCATTTTTCCACCGCCGATTTTGTTTTTTTCTTTATTATAGTTTCTTTTGACAAAAAAGTAAACAAAAAATAACCCGAAGAAAAAATCTTCGGGTTTTAGAATTAAAAATTATAATTCGGCTTAACAATTTTGCCTGTTGTTGCCGCCTCAACTATTGCAAGGCAAACCTCAACAGTTTTTGCACCCTCGCGTGCATCTGTAGCAACGGGTTTATTGTTAATAATTGCATCTGCAAAAACCTCAAATTCCTTTACGGCATTGTGGTTGTTAACTTCAACTGCTATTGTTTCGGGTTCCTTTGTAATCTGCTTTTCGTCAACGGTGAAGAGTGTCAATGTGGGAGAAGTGTTATCGCAGATAATTGTGCCCTTTGTGCCGTAAATAACGGTACGCATTGTGTAATCACGCTTGCAACCTGTTGAAACAAAAACCTTACCTGCAAGGTTATCATCAAATTTCATAATCGCAATTGTTGCATCGTCATAAGCAACGTGAGGTAAAAGCTTATGTGTGCCGTAAGCGAAAACTTCCACAGGATCACCTGCAAGCCAACGAAGAAGGTCAACTGCATGGCAACCGCCGCCGATTACGCCGTGTCTTTTGGGATCGCAACGCCAGGGTTCCTGTATTAACATATAATCGTGTGCATATTCGGATTCAACAAAATAAAGCTCACCGATTGTGCCTGCATCGATAATTTCCTTTGCCTTTTCAAAAGAAGGAGTGAATCTGCAAATCTGTCCTACCATAAACTTGCAGCCTGATTCATCGGCAGCCTTAACTATTTCCTCAATATCCTCTCTTGTGAGAGCAAGGGGCTTTTCGCAAAGCACGTGTTTGCCTGAACGAAGCAAATCGCAGGCAACCTTTTTATGCTGCTGATCGGGAATTGCAACGGTAACAACATCGATTTCTTTGTTGTTTACAATATCCATATAATCAGTTACCCATTTTTCTTCAGGGATATTATATCTTTCACCGGCAAAACGAAGATTTTCTTCATTGCAGTCACAAATCGCCGCAATTTCAGCGCCGTAGCTCATTGCACCCTCAACGTGTGACATACCGAATTTCATACCTATATTGGCAACTACAAGTTTCTTTTCCATAACTGTACTCCTTTGAACATAATACAGATATATTACATCAAATGAGCTGTAGTGTCAATAAAATAAAGCAAAAACAAAACTAAATGTTGCTTATAAAAATTCAAAATGATATACTGAAAATATAATTGTTTTTGAAACACTTTATAAGGACGGAATTAATATGAAAAAAGGTAAAAAAGCTTTATTGGGAATTATAGTTTCCATAGTGCTCGTTATTACGCTTGGCATAACCGATATTATCCCGTATTTCGCAGTAATTCCCGATATGGTTAAGGTTGGTCTGGACTATATAAGTCTTGACAGAAATCCTGATTATCCCGACGAAAAAGAGCTTGAAACAGCTTTAAATGAAAATGCAAGCCGCAAACATCCCTTTATTCTTGCAAGCGAAACCGATTTTGACACCGCAAGAGAAGAATATAATTCGGGAAACTTTTCCGACTACACAAAGAAACTGACGGATTATGTTTTTGCAAATGCACAGGCTTTGCTTGATACAAGCCTTTATCCTCCTATGGACTATGTGCTTGATGAGGAAGACAGCATACTGCCGATTTCACGCGAAGTTATTAACCGAATGGTGATTTTAGGCTATGCCTGGCAGATAACAGGTGATGTGAAATATGCTGAAAGAGCAAAATCAGAGCTTGAAAAGGTTTGCAGCTATGATGATTGGTGCACCTCTCATTTTCTTGCAACCGCTGAAATGGCTCTTGCCGTTTCCATCGGATATGACTGGTTTTATGATTATCTTGGCGAAGATATCAAGGCTACCCTCAAAGAAAAAGTATGGAATTATGCAATAAGCTCCGCCCTGAACGATAACCATTGGTTCACCTGGTCAAAAAACAACTGGAACAGCATATGCTACAGCGGAATCGGCATTGCGTGCATGACATTTTTTGATTACGATACCGAAAGTGCCGCAGAATTTCTTTCAATGTGCTATAAAAATATGCCCATAGCCTTTGAAAACTTCACTCCAGACGGCGTTTACGCGGAAGGCCCGGGCTACAGCCAGTCGGGTATGAACTCGATAGTTTATTTTGTTGCCACATCGAAAAACTTTTTTGACACAGATTTCGGTATAAGCGAAATCAGCGGCTTTAAAGAGCTTGGCAAATTCCCTGTTTATATCACCACACCCACAAGCGTTTTCAACTTTGGCGATAATAAAAACAGAATGTGTTTCTCCCCTGCTCTTCATTGGTATGCATCGCAATATGATTCTCCTCTTCTCGCCTGCTATCAGATATGGGATGAACCCGAAGCCTTTGTTGCCGATGCATCCGAAAACGCAGAGAAAAACGGAAGCGGAAGAGAAGATGCTCTTTCACTTCTTTGGTATAACAGAAGCTACACCGCCGAAACTGCAGATTTTTCGGCAGAACCTCTCAACCTTAACCTTAAATCCGATGTCGGTCAGGATATGGTTCTGATGAGAAGCGCTTATCTTGATAAAAACGCTACCTTTGCAGGAATCAAGGGCGGTTATAACTTCATTAATCACGGCGACCTTGACATAGGTACTTTTGTGTTCGACTCAATGGGCGAACATTGGGCGGAGGAATTAGGTCCCGGTCTCTATGATGCTCCCGGATATTTCCTTAACACCCCTGCGGGAGGAAGATGGAAGAACTATTCAAAGCGTTCCGAGGGACAAAACACCCTTGTTATCAACCCCGATATGACTCTTGATGACCAATATGTGTTGGCAGAAAGCAAGTTCACCGACTTTGAAGAAACCGAAGACGGTGGAAAAGCAATCCTTGATATGACCGATGCTTACCGTATGAACGGAGCAACAGATGTTGAAAGAAGCTTTGAGCTTTATAACGGCAAATCATCCCTTAAAATAACCGATAACATAAAATGTTTTATCAAAAGTGATATTTATTGGTTTATGCATACCAAAGCGGACATTGAGATTTCCGAAGACGGCAAAACAGCAATTCTTACTATCGGCGAAAAACAGCTTAAAGCAACATCTCATTCCGACGGAGTTTTTTCTGTTATGAAAACGGAAAGACTCAAAGGCGAATGGGAATATGATGAAACATATGAAGATATAAACAAGCTCACTGTTAAGCTTGAAAATGTTAAGAATGCAGAGATTATGATAACTCTCGAACCTGTTAAATAATAAAAAAACACGGTGATTTTCAAAAGAAATCACCGTGTTTTTTTTATTTTATTATTCCGAAATCCAATCAAAGGATTTTCTTCCGCAAACAGAGTGCTTGCCCCCAAAAACATCAATATGAAGTTTTTCTTCTGCACCCATAAGAGAATAAACCTTCTTTATGTTTTCGTGAGCAAACCTGCTTGCTGAAATCGGGAATAATTTATCTTTATCTCCCGACTCAATAAATAGTTCTTTCGGTGCGAGAGCTGATGCAAAATCATATATTTCGCCAACCTCAAGAATATGAGGAATATAATTATCTGGGCAATGCCACATAGACAGAATGCTGTCTTTAAAAGTGTTGACATATCCGCAGACAACGGTTTTATATATGCTCTCATCAAGAACAGATGCATAAAGCGCGGTCAGACCACCGCCCGAAATACCCATAACAGAAACCTTATTTTCATCAACAGTTTCCATTGCCCTTAAAATTTTTGCACAAACCAGAGCCTGATAAACTCTGAGCGATGCCGTTGTCAGACCGAACGGCAGAAGATGATGAGAAAGTTCATCGCAAGAGCTTATATAAAAAGGTTTGATTAAATCACGGTTAAGTCTTGCTTCACCAAACCCGAAAAGTTCAGGTGCAATAACCGTACATCCTCTTTTGACAAGCTCAACCGCAAAATTTTTCTGATAATTATCAATATAATTAAATCTCTTTTTGCCGCCTCTTTTTGATATGTTAAGTATTTGTCTGACCCCATAACCGTGACCGCAAAGAGCAACAACTCCGTTGGTTTTCTTTTTGGCATGTTTGGGTTCAAGAACATAGACAAGACTGTTGAGTCCGTTGCAGATTTCAACGGAATATTTTTTCAGAGTATAGTCCGGATAATCAAGAGCTTTGCCAACGGGGATAAGCTTTTCTTCGCCATTCAAAGAAACCAGCTTTTCAAGAGAAAAAAGTTCTCTCGCTTTTTCTTTTATGCTGTTGCTTATTTCAACCGCATCTTCATAGCAAACCGCATTTTTATAAGGCTCTGCTTTAAGTTTGTTATAAAGTCCTGACATAAATTCATCAGGAGAATACGGACTTTTTTTCATCGGCGCCACCTCTTAAAAACTTATTTGAGCAACCTTTATTGCGCTTTCGCTGTCGATTCCGACATATACCGAATATTTTTCATCAAGCTCCCATTCTTCGGTTTCAGGGCAATAAAATCTGATGTCATTAACATCAACATCCACTTCAAAACCAACGGTTTCTCCCTTGCCTGCGCTCACTCGTCTGAAGCCCTTGAGAACTTTTACCGGTCTGTCTTTTTCTTTATTTTCACTGCCGATATAAACCTGCACAACCTCGTCACCGTCAAAATCGCCCTTGTTCGCAAGACGGGCTGAAACTTTTATCATACCGTTTTCATTGATACAAGAAATATCTGAAATTTCAAATCGGGTATAAGACAAACCAAAACCGAACGGATAATGTGCCTTGATGCCATTTTTCTCAAGCAAAGTGTAGCCGTGATAATATCCGTATTCTATATCTTTATTCTTTACTCCAAGATGGAGGAATGACGGATAATCTTCAGCTTTGTTTGCTATTGTAAACGGCAATTTGCCGCCGGGATTAACATCACCGCTGATGATATCTGCAAGAGCGTTACCGCCCTCCAGACCGCTGTAAAAAGACATAACAACTGCGTTGGCGCAGTCAATCCAATCTTTGATGATATAAGCACTTCCGCCCATAATATTGACAACCAGTTTCTTTCCGAGAGCTGAAAGAGCCTTTATCAATGTTACATCTTCTTCGGGAATTCTCAGATCAGCTCTGTCACCGCCCGAACCTTTGGGCTTTTTCTTGACATTGCCGAGATTAACAAGGAATTCACCTTCCTGAAGCCAATCACTGCCGACACAAACAACTATATAATCGCATTTTTTCGCAGCTTTTACGGCATCTTTGCAGTTCGAGCCGTTATAAACAGACACATTTTCTTCACCAAAACGGTTTTTCAAGCCTTCATAGGGCGTAATTGCATAGGGGCTGAAAACATTACTGCTTCCGTGGTCACCTGTGTTTCGTTTGTTTGCATATCTGCCTACAACCGCGATTTTCTTGCCTTCTTTCATCGGCAAAACTTTGTTTTCGTTTTTCAGAAGAACCATACCTTTGGTTGCCGCTTCTCTTGCAAGGGCAATATGTTCTTTTGAAAGAATAACTGATTCAGGCTGTTTTTTATGTTTGGGCAAAGTAGAAATGAGCGCTCTGAGCACCCTTGCTACTGAAGTATCAATATCCTTTTCAGTTATATCGCCCTTTTTAAGTCTGTATCCGAGAGCTGCATAACGGAAGATATAAGGCATCTCCATATCCATACCGGCTTTAAGGCTTCTTGCGGCATCATAAATTCCGTAGAAGAAGTCTGAAAGCGAGAATCCGTCAAATCCCCATTTATCGTGAAGTATATCGGTAAGAAGCTCTTTGTTTTCGCAAGCATAAGTGCCGTTAACCTTGTTATAAGCACCCATTATGGACATTGCGCCTGCATCAATACACTTTTTGAAATGAGGCAGATAAACCTCGTGAAGTGTTCTTTCGTCAGCAATTGCATTGGCAGAAAAGCGAAGGTCTTCAATGCTGTTGAGTGCATAATGCTTCGGGCAGGCAATTATACCGTTATCCTGCATTGCTTTTGTCAGAGCAACGCCCATTCTTCCGAGAAGATAAGGGTCTTCGCCGTAAGTTTCCTGCGCTCTTCCCCACATCGGATTACGAAGAAGATTTATACAAACACCCGCAAAAAGATTTGCATCAAGAGCCGAAGCTTCCTTTGCAAAAACCTCACCTATCCGATATTCAAGTTCATCGTCAAAGCTTGCACCGCGGAGCATAGAAACAGGGAAACAGGTACACTTACCCATAACAATTCCGCGGGGACCGTCTGTAAACATAACCGGCGGTATACCAAGGCGTTTGCAACCGCCTGCAGGATAAGCTTCTCCGTTATAAAATCTGCCGTTTTTCAGGAAGTTTTTAGCAGTTACCCCAAGAGCGTGTCCCTGAAGAATTCTTATTTTTTCTTTAAGGGTCATTTCTTTCAAGAGTAAATCTGCAACCTCATAAAGTTTTTCTTTTGTTGGTTGAGCAGAATAAAGTTCAAGGGCTTTATTAAAATTCATTTTGGGTTCTCCTTTGTTTCAGTCAAGCAACGCCGCTCGGCTTAATAACTTTTAAGTTTCTGAACATCTTTAAGGAAAATTTTTTCACTGTCGTGCGAAACAAATTCAACCATAATAATACCGTTGAATTCTTTTGACTTCAGTTTTTTCAGCAATTTATCAAGATAATTCTTATCTTTTTTTCTGAAAATCTGTTCTTTTTTCAGATCACGGTAAGAAACATGAACATCTTTGATATAATCATAAGTTCTGTCTATTCTGTCCATATCATATTCAAATCTGAAGTATCTTGACTGAAAATAAGTTTTAAAATTATCTTTATTAAGCTCTCTGATAAATTTCAGAATCGCATCCGTATTGTTATTGAAGGTGTTGTCATGACATTCGGGGCATACAAGCAGATTATATTCCGAAGCGATATCACACATCTTTTCTGTGTTTGAAAGAAGAATTTTATATTCATCTTCGCTTGTTATTTCGCTGTTCTTTTTACCAAGCCACACCCTGATTGATCCGGCACCCATTTCTTTTGCAATTCTGCAGATTTCGCTCCATTTGATTCCGTCATATTCAATGCAGTTGAAATAGCTTCCGTAAGAACTGATTTTTATATCCGAATCATCACATAATTTTTTAACCTTGCAGGCATCTTCAAGCGTTCTGACGTGAACATCTGAGCCCCATTCAATGAAACTTACGCCCGCTTTTCGGGCTGCCTGAACAACTTCTTCAACACTCTTTTTTCTGAATGTAACGCTGCAAAGACCAAGTTTGAAATTATTCATCATTGCACCTCTGAAGCCGCAGCTTCAAGCTGAAGTTCTTTTTCTTTTCTGTATTGCTGAAGCTTTTCATCCATTTCATCTTCATCAAATTTGAAGAATATCATAGGAATTGCCTGAAGAATAAGACCAACAGCGCCCGCAACGGTCAGCATAAAGAAAATGCCGTTAAGAAGTGTTGTGTAGTTCACTCCGTCAATTATGCTTGCCTGAGTTGTTGAAGTTATAAGGGGCTTTGTAACACTTTCGGTAATGATTTCCATTTTCTCGGAATTATAGCCAAGGTGATTAATAATCTGAAGCACAACAACATTGAAAATTGCGGCAGACATTTTATAAAGCAAGCCCTTGAACGAATAAACGGTTGCTTCGATTCTGTCGCCCTTTTCCATTTCAACGCTGTCGGTAACATCAGCAATAATCGAAACAAGAAGAACCGTGCTCATACCCATCGGGAAATTAGTGAAGAAACGGAGCACCGCATATAAAATGAATCCGGGAATAGTGTTATAAGGAACAAGATATATACCTGTTATATAAACAAGAATATTTGCCGCCGCACCGATAAATGAAGTGCATATCCAGAGCTGTTTCTTTGATAATTTTCTCAGAAGAGGAGGAACAATAAGCATTGAAAGCATATATGCCGCACCGCTCATAACAGAAAGAAGAGTCGGGAGAATTGCAACGGCATCAATGTTGGGATTCTTGCCTACAACGCCCTCAATGAAAAGGTTGATTTTTTCCATAGGCAGGATACCTATGCAATTCCACCTTGCAAAATAAGAAAGGAAAATAGCACCGATATTTATCATACCGTTAAAAAATGCGGCAATAAGAAGCATTGCTATTCTCTTGTCTTTGAAGATCGTTCTGATATTTTTTGAGGATTTTTCCTTTTTCGGGGGTATGTAAACTTTTTCTTTGATACCAAAGAACGATCCCATCATAATAGCCGCACCTACAAAAGCAAAAACAGCGGCAGACCAGAAATAGCCCATATCTGTCATATCTTTTTTGCCGTTGCCGAGAAGTCCTGCCATTGTCCAGATAAGAACGGAAGGAAGTATAGTTCCGAGTGAACCAACCGTGCTTGAAATTGAAACAGCTCTGACTCTCAGATCCTTTTGCGGAAAAACAAGCGGAGTAAGACTGTTTCTGGGTATTTCCATAGCGGTAAATGCAGTTATATAAACCATATACATAATAAGCATATAGATAAAATTACCGGCATTACCGAGGTTGGTTCCGTCTTTTGTTATAATATTCCAACTTTCAGGGAATTTTACGGGCAAGAAAAGAAGCGCAGTTGTTATTGCGAAAGGAATTGAAATCCATAAAAGATAGGGTCTGCATTTACCCCACTTTGTTCTTGTTCTTTCAACTATCTGACCCATAATAGGATCATTGATAGCATCCCATGCCTTTGTTCCCAAAAGAACAATTGACACAAGACCCATACTCAGCTTAAGAACATCGGTCATATAAAAATTGATTACCGTGTAAACCGTGCAATCAATAAAGAAAAAGCCAAGCGGTAAAAGCGAAAATGCGAGAATTTCTCTGTTGGTCGCACGCTTTATATCAATTTTTCTGTTGCCCGTCATATTTCTTCTCCTTACATATTGTTTTCATCTAATCCATTTAAATATAATTCAAACGGTTTCTGCTCAAACGGCACGGGAGAAACCCTGATATATTCGGTTTTACCCTTACCCGTAACTGTCATAAAATCTCTGTAATAAAGATTTTCTTCTGCAGTAACACCGTCTTTTATAAAAACCGCACCTCCGCGGCTTCCCGTTTCCGGAAGCTCCGAAACCATAGCTTCAAGAAGAGCTTTCATACATATAAGCATATCTTTATCGCGATAATAATCATAAAGACCTGCGTGCCTCACAGGATATGAAGCCAATGCCTCACTTATTTCACCAAGAAGTCTGACACAGCCCTCATAATCTCTTTTAAAAGATGCAACCTGACTCATTTTTCTTCTGAATGAAGAATAATTCACATTTGCATCAATTATAAGATCTGTTGTTTTTTCATCCTCAAAAACATTTGAAATGTTTTCATCAAAGCCTTCTGATTTTTTGTTTTTTATATGTTTTGCGCAAACAAGTCCGCTGATCTGCGTATCGTTCAGCGCTGAACCGCCGGGTCTTGCAAGGCCGAAAGAACCTGATGCCTCACCGATAACATAAAGCCCTTCTATATCTGACTGAAAGTTATTATCGGTATAAACTCCGCCGTTATTATGCTGGGCACAAACGGCAATGCGGAGCATATCCGATGAAATATCGATTCCCTGGCGAAGATAAACATCTATAGCTTTGCTGTTGAGCTTTCGGAGTCTTTCTATGGGAGTTGCCGCAACAGACTGTGCAGCAGTTAAATAATCCCTTGCTTCATCGCTTAATTTTTCGAAAGAAAAGCCTTCGGGGTTCTTTCTGTAATCAAGATAAACCTTTCTGCCCTTCAGCATTTCGCTGTGCACCGCAAAATCTATCTTCGAACTCTCGTTTGCTCTTGCATAAGAAAACGGCCATTGATATCCTTTGAGGAAAACAAAATTATAAGCTTCAAATATATCATCAAAATAATCACTCAAAAATTCGCGTTCTTCACTGTTTTCATCAACACTTACAAATCTCGGAACAACCTGCATATAACTGCCCGATACATTCCATCTGAAATCTACGGAAGCCATTCCGTATTGCCATTGAGTAAAGTTGCAAAGTCTGACTCCCGCTTCGATGAGCACACCTGTCATTCCGTGCTGTGATAAAGGATAAACCGAATCCTCATAAATGCAAGCGGGAGCACCTGTTGCGCAGATTATATTTTCTGCGAATATGTTTTCTTCTTTATTTGTTATCAAATCCAAAACCCTTACGCCGTAAGCTTTGTTACTATGCACAAGGATTTTTATTACGAGTTTATCATCCAGAAGAGTTGTTTTATTTTTCTCAAGAACAACTTTTTCAAGTTTTTCAGTCATCATCTTTGATGTGAGAGGTCCAACGGAAGTTGCTCTTACCGTGTCATCGTGATCGGTTTTATATCCGGGATATCCGCCGAATTCATCAGTCGGAAAACCTACTCCGTATTCACAAAGCCTCAAAAAACATTTCTGACTGTTGACCGCTTCAAGATACATTTTTCTGCCGTCACAGGACCCACTCGAAAACATATCCGTTGCCATTTTATAAGGGCTGTCGGCAGTAAAACCGTCCATTGAAAGTTTATAATATGTCTGTTTGTCGCTTCCTGTGTTTCGTGATGTGCCCGAAAAACGGTTTTCGGTTACTATTGCAATATCTTCTGTTCCTTCTTTAAAAAACCAATCTGCGCAGCTGTATGCCGCTGCGCCGCTGCCTATCACAACAGCTTTATAAATCTTTCTCATAAACGCCTCACATTAAAGCCGCCGTCACAGTCAATTACCGTACCTGTGCAAAAATCAAAGTTACCCTCTGCAATTGAAACAACACATTTCGCCACATCTTCGGGTTTTCCCATTCGGTTTATGGGTGTTATTCCCTCTGCAATTAGTTTTTTATATTTTTCTTTAACCTTGCTTGTCATATCTGTTTCGATTATGCCCGGTCTTATCTCAATAACGCTGACTCCGTATTCCGCAAGTCTTGCCGCAAAAAGCTTTGTTATCATAGAAATTCCCGCTTTTGAAATGCAATACTCACCTCTGTTGACAGATGCGGTATAGGCTGACATTGACGATATATTAACAATTCTTGATTTTTCGTTTTTAATAAGTAAAGGAGCCAATTCCTGGGTCATAAAAAATGTACCTTTAAGATTTATATCGGTAAGATAATCAAAATCATCGGGAGTGATTTCAAGAATATCCTTTCTTTCTTTCGGAGCAACACCTGCGTTATTCACAAGCAAATCAAGCTTGCCGAAATTATTTTCAACATAGCTTACCAGATTTTTTCTGCTTTCAGGCTCGGAAATATCGCAAGGAACGAAAAGAATTTTATCGGCATATTGCTTTTCCATTTCTTCTGTTTCGCTGTTTTTGCTTCTTGCGGTAACAATAACCGTAAAATCTTTTTTCAGCAATTCTTCAGCAACAGCCTTGCCTATGCCTCTGCTTCCACCAGTTACAACTGCAACCATAATTTTCTCCTTATTTCTTCATAACAAACTCTTTATAAAACGGCATATAACATTCGTTATCTCTTATAACACATCCTGAAACCGTGCCCGCTCTCATAAGTTGAGAACATTTGCTGCACTTAATGCAGACCTTTGATTTATCAAGGCAACCGTTTTCAAGATAATCTTTATAAAAAGTGGGATATGCAAAAATCATTCTGCCGAAACCTGCAAAATTGCCGACTCCTTCATCAAGAAGTTTTTCAGCATAATCAACTGCATTTTCTCCCTCGTATGTCAATGCTGACACAACAAATTTTGTTTCAGGAAAAGCTGATGTGATTTCTTTTGTAACATCGTAAACCCTTTTCATTCCGATATTGCCATCTTCAGGTGTATCTGCAAGATAAGGTCTGTTGATATGCGGAATAAGATAAGGATTTCCGATGGTAATATTAATAAGCTCAATTCCTTTTTCCTGAAGCTTTGCAATAACAGCCTTTGTTTCCGCTAAATCAATTTCGTTTGATTTGTCAACACCGAAACCGTAGCCGTAAGGGAAACAGTCACAGGCATTAAGTCTGGTTGTAACAAACGCTTTATCTTCAACCTCATTTTTTACAGCATCTATACAATCGAAATAAAGTCTTGTTCTGTTTTCAAGACTTCCGCCATATACGCCCTCGCGGTTATATGCACTCAAAAATTCATTAAAAAGATAACCGTGGCAACACTTGACATCCATACCGTCAAAGCCCGCTTCAAGAGCAAGCTTCGCCGCCTTTGCGTACATATTCGGAATTGTGCTCAGATACTCATCGCTTGCAACAACAAAAGGCTGATTTTCTTTTCCTTTTTCCCAGACTTCGTTGCGATATGCAACTATCGGCTCAGGAGTGCCGTTGGGTTTGCTGTATCTGCCGCTGTGAGTAAGCTGAACGATAACAAGGGGTTCAAAGCCGTGAAGCTCCATTGATTTTGCCTTCACTTCGCTTACTATCGCCTTGAATCCGCCAACGGTTTCCTCGTTTATATAAAGCTGACGCGGATTCGCTCTGCCCTCATTGCATACAGCTGTTGCCTCAAACCAGATTATACCCGGTGCACCCTCAACGAAGCGAAGATATCTGCGCCTTGTGAGAGTGTCTATATCACCTGCAAAAGTTCCGTCACAGCCCTCCATAGGCTGAAAAAGAACCCTGTTTTTTACTGTTCTTCCGTAAATTTCTGTCGGAGTTGAAATAAGCTTACCCATCATATCATCCTTATATATATAATCAAATATATGGTAGCATTTTTCCGAAAAAAAAACAACAGATTTTTAAATATAAAAATCTGTTGTTCTGAGAAATATTAATATTCAGATTTGAATGCCTGGGGAATAATTTTTGTTGCACCGAAAAGTTTTCTGAAGAATGCAACAAACTTATCAAAAAAGCCTGCTTTTGAAGTCATTTCCTGATTATCTGCTGAAACAATATTGCCATCAGCATCATAAACGATAGCTGTGAATGTTGTATCACCTGACTTTTCGGGAGTGATTGTGCAGGTTGTTCCGAATGAAGATACGGAATGTTTGAAATTGCCGTTTGACGGATACCATTCAACCTTGCCACCCTCGGGAATCTTCGACGGGTCAATATGAAGAATGATTGAATCACCGTAGCTGATTATTGTTTCGGTAGGTGTGGGCATAAGGTAGGTATCAAGAACAGATGAGTCATAAGCGGGTGTGTTATCGGGACTTCCCGTTGAGCCGCCGCTGTTTCTGTAGTTATAATGAACCTTTGCTGTTGCGAGAGTACCGTTATTTGAACCTATTCCGACTTTTTTCCAATCAGCTTTTGAACCTTCATAGTAAATATCCCTGATATTATCACAGCTGGGAAAAACATCTGAGCCGATTACTGTTATGCTTTTGGGAATTATAATACTCTTAAGATTTGTGCAACCGGAGAATGCAGCCGATTCAATGTTTGCAACACCCTTGCCGATTGTTAAATTTTCAAGGTTCTTGCAAAAAGCAAATGCTCCCCAACCTATGTCGGTTACGCTATCGGAGATTACATAACTTTTTCTTGTGTCAGCAGTAGGATACTGTATTATTTTTGTTTTATCTTTATTAAACAATATTCCGTTTTCATCACTTGAAAATGCAGTATTGTCTGAATCTACCGTTATGCTTTTAAGGTTTGGGCAAAATGCGAAAGCCATAATCTCTATGCTTGTTACACCTTTACCGATTGTTACGCTTTTGAGGCTTGAGCAATAAGCGAACGCTATCCCATCTATACTTGTTACACTATCGGGAATCACTATGCTTTCGACGCTTGTTCGACCATAAAACGTCATTATTCCTATTCTTGTTACGGGATAACCGCCGAGAGTTGAAGGAATCACAACATCTCCGCTGATTGATTTATCAGCTCCTGTTATTTTTGCTTCGCCGTTGGAAACAGAATATGAGTAATATCCGTCTGTTGCCGCCTCTGCTTTGGTGCTGAAAAGATTAATTTCAGGCAAATCAAGACCGATGAATCCCGCAAGGGGTGCTGTACCGAAAATCATAACGGCAATGAGCAGAATTGATATTGCTTTTTTGAATGCTTTTTTCATAAACAAACCTCCGAATATAATTAATATTATCACACTTTCTTTTCGGGAACAAGGAAAATAAAAACAAGCGAACTGATAAGAAGTATCATAGGATAAAGAAGAAATCTGATTGTTTCAAAAGCCGTCAGTTCATAGCCCAATGTACTCACCGCTGAAAGCGCAACAAGTATCTGTGCGCCATAGGGCAAAAAACCTTGTGATATGCAAGAGAAAGTATCAAGAATTGAAGCAGTTTTTCTTGGCGAAATCTCAAAATCCTTTGCCATTTCAGATGCAATCGGGTTTGCCATAACAATTGCAACCGTATTGTTTGCCGTTGCAACGTCCATAAGTCCAACGAGTAAGCCGATTCCGAGCTGTCCGCCCTTTCTGCCTTTAAACACTCTGCGAATTCCCTGAAGCAAAGCCTCAAATCCACCGTTATGTTTTATAAGTGCACAAAGCGCCGCAACAAGCACCGCAACCATAGCTGTTTCAAACATTCCTGATGCACCCGAGCCCATTCCCGAAAGCAATTCAGGGAATGTTGAATTTCCGGTTGCAAGGATAATGATACTGCCTGAAACAATGCCTATTAACAATGTCACAAAAACATTTATGCCGATTATTCCGCTTATAAGCACAAGCACATACGGAATTATCTGAATCAGATTATATTCTTTGCTTATTCTTTCAGGAATTTCGGAGTTAACAGAAAGAATATAAGTTAAAATAAGAGTAACTATAGCTGCAGGAATAACTATTGCAATATTGGTGCGGAATTTATCTTTCATTTTGCAGCCCTGACCGTTGCAAGCAGCAATGGTTGTGTCCGAAATAAATGAAAGGTTATCGCCAAACATTGCACCGCCAATAACCGTACCAACGCAAAGCGGAAGCGAAAAGCCCGAAGATGCAGAAACCGCAACCGCAATCGGCGTGATGAGTGTAATAGTTCCGACAGATGTTCCCATTGCGGTTGAAACGAAACAACTTATCAGGAATAAAACAACAACTGCAAAACGCGGCGGTGTAATTGAAAGCATAAAATAAGCAACGCTTTCCGCAGAGCTTCTGCCGACAACACCAACAAAAATACCTGCAAGAAGAAAAATAATAAGCATCGTGATGATGTTTTTATCGCCGACTCCCTGCCCCATTATTTCAAACTTTTTATCAAGGGGAACTTTGCGGGTCTGGATAACCGCTACCAGCAAAGCCACCAGAAAAGCAACAACAACGGGTACATTGTAAAATCCCATCGGAATTTTCATAACATATTCAAATAATATTCCGAGTGTAAGATAAATTGCAACAAACACCCCGATAGGAATAAGTGCAAAAGCATTTGATTTTTTCATATAAATTCTCTCTTTATGTTATTAATAAAATCGAACATCGTTATTATAACACATACAAAGTAAAATTACAATGAATCATTAATTATAAAATACAAAAACCACCCTGTCGGGTGGTTTAAGTTTTATCAAGTATAAAAATTATGCTTTGTTAGCTGAACCGAAGAGTTCAATCTTTTCTCTTACGCAAGCCTTGATTGCTTCTGCACCTGGAGCAAGAAGCTTTCTGGGGTCAAAGCCCTTACCCTGAAGGTCTTTGCCGTCTTCGATATACTTTCTTGTTGCTTCCTGGAATGCAAGCTGGCATTCTGTGTTAACATTGATCTTTGAAACACCGAGTGAAATAGCCTTCTGAATCATTTCAGCAGGGATACCTGTGCCGCCATGAAGAACGAGAGGCATTGTGCCTGTCTTTTCCTGAACTGCTGCAAGGGTATCAAATGAAAGACCTGCCCAGTTTTCAGGATATTTACCGTGGATATTACCGATACCTGCTGCAAGCATTGTAACGCCAAGGTCAGCAATCATCTTGCATTCGTTAGGATCTGCACATTCGCCTGCACCAACAACGCCGTCTTCCTCACCGCCGATTGAACCAACTTCAGCTTCGATTGAAAGACCTTTTTCTTCGCAAATTGCAACTAATTCCTTTGTCTTTGCGATGTTTTCATCTATGGGATAATGTGAACCGTCGAACATGATTGAGCTGAAGCCTGCTTCAATGCAAGCCTTTGCGCCTTCATATGAACCGTGGTCAAGGTGAAGAGCAACGGGAACAGTGATGTTGAGGTAATCGATCATACCTTCAACCATACCAACAACGGTCTTATAGCCGCACATATATTTACCTGCACCTTCAGATACACCAAGGATAACAGGAGAATTCATTTCCTGTGCAGTAAGAAGAATTGACTTTGTCCATTCAAGGTTATTGATATTGAACTGACCAACAGCATAGTGGCCTGCCTTTGCTTTTGTAAGCATTTCTTTTGCATTTACTAAGGGCATATTTACACACTCCTATAAAATTTTATCAGAAATATTATATATCACAAGCACATAAATGTCAACAAATTAAGAAAATAATCTGAATGCGGAACAAGACAATACAAATAATCCAAAATAAAAATAAAAACCACCCTATTGGGTGGTTTAAGGTGGCGCCTCAAACAGGACTCGAACCTGTGACACCGCGGTTAACAGCCGCGTGCTCTACCGACTGAGCTATTAAGGCAAAATAAAAAAAGTGTCGGCGTCGACCTATCTTCCCG
>JAZRTQ010000088.1:0-2912 GCA_045652165.1 Acutalibacteraceae bacterium
TGCAAATAAAAATCGCAGGTTTTATCTTCATCGGGAATGTTGAGGAGGTCTTTCTTTTTATAAAACGGTGTGCCCTCTTCGATTTTCAGCATATAAGCGCTGATGTGTTTTGCTCCCGAGTTTTTGCAGAAGTTTATTGAATTATCAAGGCTTTCTGCTGTCTGGTCGGGAATGCCGAGCATAAGGTCAAGCGAAATATTGTTTATACCTGCCGAATGAATTCTTTCTATTGAGGTTTCAACCTCTTTGCATCCGCTTTTTCGGCCGAGGGAGGCTCTCTCGCTGTTGTTTGCACTTTGCAGACCCATTGATATTCTGTTTATTCCGCTTGCTGCAACTTTTTCAAAATCGAAGGCAGAGTTTTCTCTGCCCGTATCCGACGGGTTGCATTCAAGAGTTGCTTCGCAATCGGATGAGCGATTTATGTGCTTCATTATTTTGGCGATGTTATCGCTGCCAAGCTGTGACGGAGTGCCGCCGCCGAAATAAACTGTATCGAAAATATAATCGGTTTTTTCAATTTCACGGCATAGCGCATCAGTATATTTATCAATAATATTTCCGCTCGGTGTGATTGAATAAAAATCGCAATAGGGGCATTTGCCGTTACAAAACGGAATATGAAGATATAATCCGATAGGTTTCATAATATCACCTAAAAGTTTGGGCGACCCCAATAGGCCGCCCGTAAAGTTAATTGTTATCGTCAAGCTTGAGAACTGCCATAAATGCTTCCTGCGGAACCTCAACAGTACCGAAGTGGCGCATTCTCTTTTTGCCTTCTTTCTGCTTTTCAAGCAGTTTTTTCTTTCTTGTGATGTCACCGCCGTAGCATTTTGCAAGAACGTCTTTTCTCATAGCCTTAACGGTTTCTCTTGCTATAATCTTGCCGCCGATACCAATCTGAATGGGAATTTCAAACATCTGGCGGGGAATATGCTCCTTAAGCTTTTCGGCAATCTTTCTTGCCTTTGAATAAGCTTTTTCGGAATGGATTATGAATGAAAGTGCGTCAACGATATCGCCGTTGAGAAGCACATCGAGCTTAACAAGATTTGATTTTCTGTAATCAGAAATCTCATAGTCAAATGAAGCGTAGCCTCTTGTTCTTGATTTGAGTGAATCGAAGAAATCGTAAATAATCTCGTTAAGGGGAAGCTCATAATGAATATCAACACGTTCGGGTGTGATGTAATCCATATTAACAAAAATACCGCGTCTGTCCTGACAAAGGTCCATAATCGTACCGACATATTCTGTGGGAGCATAGATATGGGCATTTGTGAAGGGTTCCTCGCAGGATGCGATAACCGCGGGGTCGGGATAATGCGTGGGGTTATCAATTTCAACCTGAGATCCGTCGGTAAGATTGATTTTATAAATAACACTCGGAATTGTTGTTACAAGGTCAAGGTCATATTCTCTTTCAAGTCTTTCCTGAATGATTTCAAGATGCAAAAGACCGAGGAAACCGCAACGGAAACCGAAGCCGAGAGCACCTGATGTTTCAGGTTCAAAGGTGAGGGCGGCATCGTTAAGCTGAAGCTTTTCGAGTGCGTCACGAAGATTTTCGTAGTCTGCACCGTCTGCGGGATAAACGCCGCAATAAACCATCGGGTTAACCTTACGGTAGCCGGGGAGAGGCTCTGAAGCGGGGTTTTCAACTGTTGTTACAGTATCACCCACTCTTGCGTCGCCAACGGTTTTTATTGAAGCTGTGATGTAGCCAACCTCGCCCGCGGTGAGCTCTTTGCAGGGCTCGGGGATTGTTGCACGCATATATCCCGTTTCAACAACGGTGAATTCTGCTCCCGTTGCCATCATTCTCAATGTGTCACCGGGCTTGATTTTGCCCTCTTTAACTCTTACATAAACGATAACACCTTTATAGCTGTCATAAACCGAGTCAAAAATAAGTGCACGGCAGGGGAGAGTGTCATCTGCTTTGGGAGCGGGTATCTGGGCAACAATCTGTTCAAGAACCTGTTCAACATTCTGACCAGTTTTGGCGGAAACTCTGGGAGCATCGGAGCAATCAAGGCCGATAACATCTTCAACCTCTGCGGAAACTCTGTCGGGGTCTGCAGAGGGAAGGTCGATTTTGTTGATAACGGGAACAAGCTCAAGGTCGTGGTCAAGCGCAAGATAGGTGTTTGCGAGTGTCTGCGCTTCAACGCCCTGAGAAGCGTCAACGATAAGAACTGCGCCTTCGCACGCTGCAAGCGAACGGGAAACCTCATAGTTGAAGTCAACGTGACCCGGAGTGTCAATAAGGTTGAGCACATATTCTTTGCCGTCTGCGGCTGTGTAGTCGAGCTTAACTGCGTGAGCCTTGATCGTGATTCCTCTTTCGCGTTCAAGATCCATCTTGTCAAGAAGCTGTGCAGTCATATCACGCAGGGCAACCGACTTGGTTTTTTCAAGCAATCTGTCGGCAAGGGTTGATTTGCCGTGGTCTATATGAGCAATAATACAAAAATTTCTTATGTTTTCTTTTGAAACTGCCATAGGTTCTCCTAAAAGTTGAATTAAATATTTGAAAGTTCTTCAAGTTTGCGGTTAACGGAGCCCTGTCCTATCCACATATCTTCCCATTTGTGACCTGCAATCTGCTCAAGACGCTTTTTATCGCTGCCCGAGATTTCGCAGGTGCCTGTTTCGTGCTTCTGAGCAATAACAGACTGAATGATTTCGTGGTCGCGTTTCTTCATTTTGAATGTGAAGAGAAGAACGAGTGAAAGAATTGCAAAAATTGTGGGGAGCCAGCTTACGATAAGTCTGATACCGAATTCTGCGGTGTTTGTAAGTGAAGCGTAATCGGGGTTGGTTGTGTCATATCCGAAGAAATACATTGAATATCCGAGAATACCCGTGACAAAGCTGTTGATTGTTTTTCTTACGAATGAATAGAA
>JAZRTQ010000089.1:0-2884 GCA_045652165.1 Acutalibacteraceae bacterium
ATTCCTTTATTTTCAAACTAAAAATTATTATAGCAAATTACAACTTATTATTCAAGAAAAACCGTCAAATCTCCGCTTGTGCATAACCTATGCACTCTCTGCCTTTGATTGGATTTGCATCATCACGGGCGTTGAAATAAATGCGGAGCGTATTGCCGTACCTTACAAGGTGGCTTGCATAAACAAACTGCTTCATCCAGTCCTTTCCGTCAATAACTGCAGGCTCAACAAGTATTTTTTCAAACTTAAACGAAAGTCCGTCTGCTGATGAAAGAAGAATAATTGCAGAATGGCTGTGACCGTCTTTTTCATAAATTCCGTTCTGTATGCCGATATATCCGTCTTTCAGCTTATAAACTTTAAGGCATCCGCTGCAAAGATTGAGGTACGGATTTTCCTTATCGGGCGAAATAATCGGATTCTGAGCGCAGTTATAACCGTCTGCCATGTTATCGCTTTCGGCACAGCATATGTAAGTCGGCTCACAGAATCCGCAGTCTTTTATAAAGGTAAGACCGCAGGAAAAATAAATGCGGTTTTTTCCGTTTTCGCGAATCAGAAACGGATTTGAAATTGAACTGCCTCTGTCACTTTTCTCGAAACCGTTTGCAGATGTTATTACAGGCTTCGGCTCCGACCAACTTATCAGATCCTTGCTCTCAATAACAAAAATTTCCGATTTCCACGCAACCGCATTAACCACATTGAGCGCATTCATAATCAGAGGTCTGGTTCTTTCGTAAAAAAGATAATATGTGCCGTCAATAAAATTGATGTTGGGTCGCATTGCACGGTTTGCAATTTTGCTCACCTTTTTGAAATCAACACCGTCATCGCTTATGAAATGATAAACCCCGAAAGTTGTGTGAAAAAACATATGCCATTTACCGTCGTGGCTGTTATCGGGAGTAAGCATTGAAGGGTCGGCAACAACAATTGAACCGTTGAACGGCTTTAAAATCGGAGTGCCGCAGATTTTGAAATCGGCATTTATTATTTGTTCTGTTGTAAGATTTTTCATAAACTTTTTTCCTTTTTAAGGTGATGTATACAGTATAATATATTATTTTGAAAATAACAATACCGAACTCGAAGCGTTTTCTTAACGCCCTTTCGAATCCCTTAATCTTACTTGTAAACTTAAAGAGCATAGCAACTAGTGTTGCTATGCTCTTTAATCTGGCTAACGGTAGATTACTTGATGCAATTTACTATTTAACAGTCAAGTTTTTCGTTCTTTTGACGAAATATATTGAAAAAAACAATGCCATAAAGTATAATCGAAATTACAAATCCATTTCAATATATAGTCGGAGGTGGTAAAATGAAAAAGTGTAACAAATGTGGTATTGAATATTCGAACAACACAAAGTTCTGCACCCAATGTGGTAGTGAGGTAGTTGAAACGTCGCAAATACAAACCTATTCTATTCATTGTAAGAGTTGTAATGGAACAATGATTGTCGATGATGAACGTCCCGTTTTAGTTTGTCCGTTTTGTGGCTCGAAAGAGTTGATTGTTGAAAGTGATGCTGTCACGGTAGAAAGAATAAGACAGAAAACCCATAGAGATATTGAAATGGGAAAACAGCAGCTCGAGCGTGAACGTATGCAACACGACAACAAGATTGCACAAGAACAGAAAAAAGCCAACGAAATCCGTAAGTTTAGAAAAAGCTTTATGGGTGTAATGCTTGTTATTGTAACCGTACTAAGTGTTCTGTTTTGCTTGGTCAGTTTTAATGACAACAGTATATTGTCTGGCTTTATTGCGATAGTAATCGGGGTGCTTTGTATTGCTTCTTATTTAATGGGAATACAAGTGATTAAAGAGAAGTTCAAGGGCATGCATATCATAACGGCAATACTTGCGTTTGTCTTGATTGTTCCTTATTTCTCCCTGTATAATGGTATAGCACCTTCTTATGAAGATGAGCCCGAAGATTTTGAGTGGAACATATTGGAAATGCACGAATACATTCCTGAACCGCCGTTAACCTATGGCACAATCGGACTGGATTATGACGATCATTTGAGTGTTAGTATTTATAATGTTTCTTATGCCGAATATAAAGAATATAGAAACCAGTGTATTGATTTTGGATATGACAAAGATACAAGTGGTGGTGGGGATACTTATTACGCATACAATAGTGGAGGTTTTTCGTTAAATCTTTATTACTATCCAGATGACGAAAAATTAGGCATTACTTTATTGGCACCTCAAGAAACATCTGAAGTAGCTATAACAACTACAGTTGAGCCGACTGATCCACCCACCAAAGAATCAAGTACAACGGATATGGCAACCACCACAACAGTGCTTCCAATAACTAAGTATGAAAAAGCTTTTTTAAGAGATATGAGTAGTTATGATTTGTACTATATGTTTGATGAGGATACAAAAGAGGTTGTGTATTTTGGCACCAATGATACCTATGTGCAAGAGGGGGTTTATTCAGGTGATTTTTCGTCGGGCGTTGATATCAACTGGGTAAATGATGGTTGGCACGAAACATTTATCTGTGAAACGGACAACAGTGTAACTGTTTTAACCGATGGTAATGGGTATGATTGGGAATATGAAGTGTGTGATGTAGAAAATGCTCAAGAAATTCTTGATTCTATAAAGTGAAAATATTCATTTTCAGCCGTTTAACGAAATATGGTGTTTTAATGGTAGAGCGACAGTAAATAAATAGTGACTTCTTAAAAATAACAATACCACAGTTGACACGATTGTATCAACTGCGGTATCTTTTCTGGCGGAGAGTTAGGGTGCAAGATGTTTTCTTTTCCTTTATGCTCGACTTTCGGTTGCTTGTGCTTAACTTTCCCTCGGATCGGCTCGACGGGCTAAAAACATTTCCCCGAAATGTTTTCT
>JAZRTQ010000090.1:0-6869 GCA_045652165.1 Acutalibacteraceae bacterium
ATAAATAAATACTATTCCTAACTGATTGTTCAGCCCCAGTTCAAAAGCAAAATATGTCATTGTATACATAACCATCTGAAACGGAACAATCATACTGAAAACAAACAGATAATAGAGCACTTTTGTTAACTTGTTTTTTACACGCACTATATACCAGGCGGTCATTGATGTTAACAAAACTATTCCCGCAACCGAAAAAACAGTTATTAAAGCGGAGTTCGCAAGCGCTTTACCAAAGTCGGACTGAGTAAACCCTTTGATGAAATTATCCAATCCCGCAAAGGTTTTGCCGGAAGGCAAAGAAAACGGTGCTTCGGAAATATAAAAATTCCCTTTGAATGCATTTATAAGAACAACAAAAACCGGAGCAAGAAAAACAACGGCAAGAATAAAAAGAACAATAAAAACAAGAGATTGAGAAAAGGATTTTTTGCCGTTCATTAATGCTCAACCTCCTGCTGTTTTGTTAATTTCAACTGAATAAATGCTATCAGGGCAACAAGCAGAAAGAATATAACTGCTTTTGCCTGCCCCATTCCGTGCCATTGCCCGAGTTTCAGACCCGTGTGGTCATAAAAGGTTTTGTAAATATCAAGGGCAAGCAAGGATGTTTCGGGATTCTTACCGTTAAGGGCAAGGTTCTGGTCAAAAAGCTTGAATGAATTGGTAAGAGTCAGAAATGCGCAGATTGTTACCGACGGCATAACCATCGGGATTGTTACATTAAAAAGTGTCTGAACCTTTGAAGCGCCGTCGATTGACGCCGCTTCGTTCAGCTCACCGGGTATATTCTGAATGCCTGCTATATAAATAATCATCATATATCCGATGAGCTGCCAGTTCATAAGAACCACCAATCCCCAGAATCCGTATTCCGCTTTATAGGTTATATCAACTCCGAAATAACCGAGAACGCCGTTGATTATAAGACTCCATATATGACCCAGAACTATGCCGCCTATAAGATTAGGCATAAAGAAAACCGTTCTGAAAAAATTTGTGCCCTTGATTCCTTTGGTTAAAAGCAAAGCAAAGGTGAATGCAATTATATTTATTGTGACGATAGAAACTGCCGTGAATTTAACCGTCAGCCAAAGGGAATCAAGAAAGGTTTTGTCGCTTGTAAAGATTTTGATATAGTTTGCAAGTCCTACCCACTTGCTTTCGTTAACAACCTTGAATTCCGTAAAAGAAAGATATGCACCCATAATGAACGGAGCAATGAAAGACAGCGTGAAAGCGGCGAGGGTCGGAAGAACAAAAACGGGAAAATACTTTTTCAGGGATTTTTGCATTTTATCAACTCCGATTTATGAGCCGAATTCGGATTTCCAGTCTGAAACAACCTTTGATTTAACATCATTCCAGTTCATTGAGCCCTGGGCATATTTAAGAAGAGAATTTCCGAAGCCTTCTTTGAAATTCTGGCTGGGGAATACCGTGAAATTCCAAGGAATATTTTTAACATTTTTGTTGTTCATCCATCTGACAACTTCTCTCGCAAGAGGGTCGTTGGGAGTTTCTTCTTCGGTAAATGTGTCAAAAGGTGCAATGAAACCGAGTTCTTCAACAACGAATTTTTTGCCCGCATCGGAGCTGAAAAGCCAATAAAGAAAATCTGCGGCAGCCTTTTGCTCTGCTGAAGAAGCCTTTGAATTAATGCAGAAATAGTTTTCTGTGCCGATGCTTATTCCGTGATTTTCTTCACCTTTGATTCCCGTATAAATAGGAAGAAATTTAATATCATCAGCATTTACGGTATTGCCGCTGACACCCAGAATCTGTGAAGCGCCCCAGTTTCCGTTTTGCACCATTGCACATTTGCCAAGCGCAAATTCCGCCATCGATGAGGTAACATCAATCGTGCCGAGCTGCTTTTTGTCGGTTGTTGAGTTGTTGGTATAAAGGTCAAAAATATTTTTATAGTTATCCGAATAAGTGAAATCAATGGTTTTGTATTTATCGCCCGTGAAATCAACTTTCTTTTCTTCAAATTCTATTGAGAGGGGAATATTCATAAGGTGAGTCTGCCAGCGCCAGTCTTCGCCTGTTTTGAGTGATGTTGATGCGAAAACGCCTTCAATTCCAAGCTCTGATTTATGAGCCTGCATATCCTCAACAAGGGCTTTCAGACTTTTGAAATTATTGATTTGCTCTGCAGATGAAAAATCTGTGCCTTTGGTTTCAAGAGCAAAATATTTATCAAGAATTTTCTTGTTGTAAATTATTCCGTAGCCTTCAACAACATAAGGAATGCCGTAAACGGCATCGCCCGAAGTGATTGCAAGCGATTTATCTTTAAGATGTTTATAAAGCTCGGTATCTTTAAGGTCTGCGCAGTATTCGGACCACGATGTGTAGCCTATGGGGCCGTTAATCTGAAAAATTGTTGGTGCCTCTTTTGTTGCCATTCTGGCAGTAAGTGTTGATTCGTAGGTGCCCGAAGCGGCAGTTTCAACAATAACTTTAACTCCCGTTTCTTTTTCATAAGCATCGGCGATTCTCTCATAAACCTCTGCAATTTCGGGCTTGAAATTAAGATATCGTATTTCTTTTACTGTATTGATTGTGCCGTTATTATCGGTTTGGTCAATTTTTCCGTTATCCATTCTGCCGCAAGCGGTCAGAAGCCCCGCAACCATAACAGAAACGGTGATAACTGCAATAATTTTTTTGAGCATAAATAAAACCTCCCAAAAAGTTCGTTTGGCAGTATTTTTTGCTGTATATCGTTTTTTTATTCTCAAGTTTATGATTTTAAAGGTGATTTTTTTGAAAATTACTCACTAAAATCGGACAAATTAATTCAATTGTATAGATATTAAAGGTATTAATCGTTGACTAAAGGGCGAATTTGTGGTAAACTTGTCGGGATAGAAAATTAAAATTGGTGTTATAGCGATATTTTTTAGGCGGTGATTATTTGGCTCAAAAAAAAGCAGAAAATAAACAAACAGTTATTCAGCTTGTTAAAAATTTTGCAATGGGTTTTGTTGTAACAATTCTTGAAAGCCTTTCAATAACACCGCTTATTAAACTGTTTGACGGTTTATGGATATCGGAAAAGTTCGGAGTGATTGCCGTTGCAAATGCGGTGGCTGTAACCGTATTTTTCTTTGTCAGATTTTTTGTGAATTATTTCTGGGTTTTTCACAGCAAAAAGAATATCCTTAAGATTATCCCTCTTTTTGCGGTTCTTATTGCTGTGTTTATGTTTTCAACAACCGAGCTTATCGAGCTTTCGGTTGAGCTTATGACCGCGTCCGAAACTCTCCTCAATTCAATGGGCGAGGATATGATAATCACCGTTTCAAAGTTTTTTGTTACTTTTATTATGGGATTTGTTAATTTTGCGGCTTGCAAATGGCTTATTTTTAACGAGAAAAAGCCTGAGAATAAATAATTTTGATTATATAGAACGGGAGGTTCAAAAATGAACAAACATTTTAATCAGATGCTTGTTAATTTCAGCGTAATGCTCGGAAGAATGGAGCACGCAAAGCTTGCTTTCTATTCGTCAAGAGCAATTAAACAGCAGGAAAAGAATCTTAAATATCTTATGCGACAGGGCAAAAATACCGAATACGGAAAAAAGCATAACTTCAAGGATGTTAAATCTATTGAAGATTATCAGAACATAGTTCCGTATTCATGGTATCCCGATTATGCAGATTATATTGAAAGAATTGCATATAAGGGCGAAAGAAATGTTCTCACAAAGAGAATGCCGCTTAAGTTTGCAGAGTCATCGGGAAGCACCGGCAAATCAAAGCTTGTTCCTATGTCGGGCTGGTCAACCTGGTGCTGTCAGTGCTTCAGCTTCAGCGCACCCGTTGGCTGTGCACACAAATATTATAAGGCTCAGGGCAAAAAGGTTCCTCCTCAGAAAGGTCTTTTAACAATTGAGGTTCTCAGCCACAAGCTGCCTTGCAACAGAAATGCCAGCGGTCTTGCCGCAATTCCCATGCTTTATCTCAAGCCTTTCACAAGATTTTTCGTAACATCACCCAAAGAGGTTATGTTCCCCGAAACTCTTGAACCGATGGATATGCATTATATGAAGCTCCGTTTCGCTCTTCCCAATAAAGGTGTAAGCTATATCGGAACCGTATTCATCACAATGGCTGAATCTATGTTCAAATATATGGAAGAAAACTGGGAAATGCTTTGCGATGATATCGAAAAGGGAACGATCAACGAAAGCATAGTTTGTCCTCCCGATGTAAGAAAGAAGCTTCTTAAGAAGTGCAAGCCCGACCCCAAGAGAGCGGAAGAGCTTCGTGCAGAATTCCGCAAGGGATTTGACGAAGAAGCTATCATTCCCAGAATCTGGCCCAAATGCGGTTGGATGTACGGCTTGGGCACAGGCAACCTTGCTTTCTATCAGAAAAAGCTCCGCCGTTATCTTGGTGAAGAAATGCCTCTTCACTATGTTGGTTATGCTGCATCTGAAGGTCTTATGGCTGTTCCCATTGAGTTTAACTCTGCAGACTACGTTATTCTTCCTCAGAACGGTTTTTATGAATTTCTTCCCGTGGATGCTCCCGAGGATTCAAGACCGCTTACCATGAGCGAAGTTGAAGTGGGCAAGGATTATGAGCTTGTTGTTACAAATATGAGCGGTTTCTATCGCTACAGAATTGAAGACGTTGTTAAGGTAACAGGCTTCTATAAGCAGTCTCCCACAATTCAGTTCCAATACAGAAGAAATCAGATTGCCAATATCAGCGGCGAAAAGATTAACCAGAGAGCATTTGATTTGCTTATCAATGACCTTTCAAGCGAAGTGGGCGAGGATTTTGCGGGCTACTGCATTTATCCCGACCGTTCAACTTCACCCGGTCATTATGTTATCCTTATTGAGCCTATGAGCAATAATGTTCCCGACAGCGATTGTGCCCGTTATGCGGAGATATTTGAAAAGCATCTTTGCGCAACAAACGTTCTTGTTCCTCCGCTTATCAGAAACGGTGCTCTTGGTCATTGCGAGGTTAAATTCCTCCGTAACGGCACATATGAGGATTACCGTGAAAAGGTTCTCAGAGCAAAGGGCGCAAATCTCAATCAGGTTAAGCCCGTAAAGGTTATTGATAACGAAGAACGCAAGGAATACTTCTTCTCCAATGTTCGCGAGTCACTTAAATAAGTGAAAAAACGGGGGTAATATTTTGAATATTCTTATTGCAATACTTTTTCTTCTTGTTCCTGCTCCGATAATCTGGCTTAACAACAGATTCAAAGCAGTTGAGAAAATAGGAATTGTGCTTATATGCTACCTGCTCGGTATTCTTGTAGGTAATATAGGAATTCTGCCCGAAAGCTTTTCGGGAATCCAGACAACGATGCAGGATGTCAGCATCTGTCTTGCTTTGCCGCTTATTCTTTTTTCGGTAGATATCAAGAAATGGGTAAAAACAGCAAAGAAAGGCATCATATGTATGCTTCTTGCGGTGTTGTCGATAGCGGTAGTTGTTTTTATTCTTCAGCTGGTATTTAAAGATAATCCCGAAGCACCCAAGTATGCGGGTCTTGCTATCGGTGTTTACACCGGCGGCACTCCGAATATTGCTTCAATCAAAACCGCAATAGGTGTTGATGAAACAACATTCACAATTTTCAACACTTATGATATGGTTATTTCCATCTTCTATATGCTTCTTGTAACTTCAGGTGCAAGAAAGGTGCTTATAAAGATTTTCGGGCTTAAGCCTTTTGAAGGAGATAAGAATATCTCGGTTGACGGCGAAACTGTAACAACCGATTCCGAAACCTCATATAAGGGATTTTTTGAGCCTGCGGTATTCGGTAAAATTTGTCTTGCAGTCCTTCTTTCAGCAGTGATTGTCGGAATTTCTTATGTTGCAGGCACCTTCGTGAAGGGTTATGAAACTGCGGTTACAATTCTTCTCATAACAACGCTTTCCATTGCCTGCTCTTTCTTCAAACCTGTAAGAAGCATAAAAAGAACTTCACAGGCGGGAATGTATATAATTTATGTTTTCTGCTTCACCGTAGCAACAATGTCCGATATTTCAAAGTTTATAAACATAAATTACACAATTCTTATCTATATTGTCTGCTCGATTTTCGGCAGTATGATTCTTCACGCATTGCTTTGCAAAATAGCAAAAATAGATTCCGATACAATGCTTATAACCTCTGTTTCGGCAATCTGCTCTCCGCCCTTTGTGCCCGTTGTTGCAACCTCACTCAAAAACAACGCTGCGTTGGTTTCCGGTCTTGCAACGGGAATTATCGGTTATGCAATCGGTAATTATCTCGGTATAGGCGCATATTGGCTTTTTGAAAACTTACAATTTTAAGTTATTGAAGCCGTCATTCAAAAATGGCGGCTTTTAAAAAGGAGATATTAAGATGATTGGTTGTGCACCCGATAACGGCAGACCTTTTGAAGAAATTCTTGCCGAGCTTGATTCTTTCGGCAAAGACGACCCTAACTATAAAGAGGCAAAAACCTGGAGCCTTGTTTATTATCTCAATGAGGAATACACACAGTTTCTTGAAAAGGCTTATGCAAAGTATTTTTCGGCAAACGGACTTAATCCAACAGCGTTCAAGAGCCTTAAAAGGCTTGAAAAGGATGTTCTGAAATTTACCGCACGCCTTTTTCACGTTGACGATGAAGCCTGCGGTGTTATGACTTCCTGCGGAACCGAAAGCTGTATGCTTGCGGTTAAAACATATAGGGATCTTGGTCGCTCAAAAGGCATCAAAAAGCCCGAAATGATTATTCCCGAAACTGCTCACGTTGCGTGGGATAAGGGTGCTGAATATTTCGGCGTAAAAATCCGCAGAGCTCCTCTTGCTTCCGATTGGGGAGTGGATGTCAAAGCGGTTGAAAAAATGGT
>JAZRTQ010000091.1:0-13773 GCA_045652165.1 Acutalibacteraceae bacterium
AGATATATAAAATTTTGTTAGGAGAAAGTCTATGTATCCCAAAGAAATAGAAAAATTTCTGCCTAAAGTTCAGAAGCCCGGCAGATATACGGGCGGAGAACTTAACAGTGTTATAAAAGATAAAAATTCGGTTGATATCCGCTATGCATTCTGCTTCCCCGATACATATGAAATCGGAATGTCGCATCTCGGAATGAAGATTCTTTACGGTCTTGTGAATGCCCGTGAAGATGCATGGTGCGAAAGAGTTTTTGCCCCCGATGTTGATATGGAAAAGGTGATGCGTGAAAACAATATTCCGCTTTACGCCCTTGAAAGCGGCGATTGCATTGCCGATTTTGACCTTATCGGTTTCACAATGCAGTATGAATTGAGCTACACTAATGTGCTCAATATGCTCGATCTGGCGGGCATTCCCGTAAGGTCAAAAGACAGAACTTCGCTTACCCCCATTGTCATTGCGGGCGGCACCTGCGTTTGTAATGCAGAGCCTATGGCGGAATTCTTTGATATAACACTTCCCGGCGACGGCGAAGAGGTAACCGTTGAGCTTGTTGATTTGCTCAAAGAATACAAGGCTAAAAATGCAACAAAAAAAGAATTCCTTGAAGCGGCGGCGCAGATAAAAGGCGTTTATGTTCCCTCTCTTTACGAAGTTGAATATAACGAAGATAATACGGTTAAATCCGTAACCGCAACCTGCGGTGCACCTGAAAAGGTTGAAAAAAGAAATGTCGCTGACCTTGATTCAATGTATTCACCCTCTGATTTTGTTGTTCCGTTTCTCGAAGTTGTTCACGACAGAACAACTGTTGAGATTTTCAGAGGCTGCATAAGAGGATGCCGTTTCTGTCAGGCAGGTTTTATAAACCGACCCTTGCGCGAAAAATCTCCCGCCGCAGTTGAAGCGCAGTGCCGTTCAATTTGCGATAAAACGGGTTATGATGAAATTTCGCTTTGCTCGCTGAGCACAAGTGACTACAGAGGTCTTGAAACCCTTATCAGAAATATGCTTCCGTGGACAATAGAGGAAAAAATCAACATCGCTCTGCCTTCTCTTCGCGCGGATAATTTCCCGAAAGAGCTTATGGAACAACTCAATGCCGTAAGAAGAAGCGGTCTTACTTTTGCTCCAGAAGCGGGCACACAAAGACTTCGCGATGTTATCAATAAAAACATAACCGAAAAAGAAGTTCTCACGACTGCCGCACAGGCTTTTTCGGGCGGTTGGACTGCGGTTAAGCTTTATTTTATGATTGGTTTGCCCACTGAAACCGAAGAGGATATTGCGGGCATTGCAAATCTTGCTCAAGCGGTTGTTGATGAGTATTATAAGAACGAAAACAAGCCCAAGGGCAAGAGCGTGAGCGTAAGTGTAAGCGTTGCATCGCTTGTTCCGAAGCCTTTCACCCCATTCCAATGGGAGCCTCAGGATAAACCCGATGTGCTTATTGATAAGCAGAATTACCTTATCTCCTGCGTAAAAACCCGAAAGGTAAGCGTTTCCCGCCATGTGCCCTGGACCAGCTTCCTTGAAGGCGTTTTCGCAAGAGGCGACCGCCGACTTGCCGATGTTATCGAGCTTGCATGGAAAAAGGGTTGTAAGTTTGACGGTTGGGAAGAGCATCTCGATAAAGAAAAATGGCTTGAAGCATTTGAAGAACTCGGAATTGATCCGTTCTTCTATACAGCAAGAAAGCGTGATTATGAAGAAATTCTTCCGTGGGATCATATGGACTACGGTGTAACCAAAAAATTCCTTGTGAACGAGAGCAAAAAATCTCATAAGGGAGAAACAACCGCAAGCTGCCGCGAGAAATGTGCGGGCTGCGGTGCAAACAGACTTAACGGGGGTGTGTGCAATGAAATCAGCCAGAATATGGTTTGAGAAAAGCGGTCTGGCAATTTACATATCACATCTTGATATGAACCGTTGTATGACCCGTGCCGTAAGAAGAGCGGAAATTCCCCTTTGGTATACCGAGGGATTTAACCCCCATCCGTATATGACCTTCCTTATGCCTCTTCCTCTCGGTCAGGAGGGCAAAAGAGAGCCTATGGATATCCGCATTGAAAATGACGATATGTCATTTGACGAGATAAAAAACAGACTGAATGCGGTTATGCCTGAGGGAATAAGCATTGTTGATGTTTGCGAACCGAAATGCAAATCCAACGAGATTGCGGCGGCAGAATATGAAATAATAACTGAATTTTCAAGCGAAGGCGAAGCAATCGGATTTGCTGCGGGAGCAGAAAGCGTTATTGAATCGGGCATTCTCAACGCAGAAAAAAGAAGCAAGAGGGGAATAAAAACAGTTAACCTTTGCGAAATGATTCGTTCTTTTGAATGCAGAGCAAACGGCAATACGGTTGAAACTAAAACGATTCTTGCGGCGGGTAACTCTGTTAACCTTAATGCAGACCTGCTTATGAATGCTCTTTTTGCGGAATTTGCGGCAGAACCTGAGAAAAATACTATTTCAAGAACCAAACTTCTCTGCGAAGACCTTTCGGTTTTTGAATAACAAAAATTATTTTTCAAAAAGTCAAAAAAACACTTGCATTATTTAAAATAATATGGTAATATACTATTCGCATTTGTGCCGTCATTCAAAAGACGGGGTTTAATGCTTATAACATTAAAGCGGGTGTTCCTCTTTCTGCAGGCAGTTACGAACATCTGAAAAAATTTGGAGGAAAATTAAAATGGATGCACTCAAACTCATTGCACAGGATTCACTCAAATCCGAAGTTCCCGCAATTGAAATCGGTGATACCGTTAAGGTTCACGTAAAGATTCGCGAAGGTGACAAAGAAAGAATTCAGCTCTTCGAAGGCACAATTATCGCTATCAAGGGCTCAGGCGTTTCAAAGACCTTCACAGTTCGTCGTCTTTCATACGGTGTTGGTGTTGAAAGAGTATTCCCTGTTCATTCTCCCAACGTTGCTAAGGTTGAAGTTGTAAGACACGGCCGTGTACGCAGAAGCAAGCTCTACTACCTCAGAGACAGAGTTGGTAAGGCTGCTAAGGTTAAGGAAGAGATCAGATAATTGACATTGAGGGTGTAACAATTTTTCGGTTGTTACACCTTTATTGTTATCTATATTATTTTATTACATAATATCAACGGAAGGGGTGTGCTTGTGAGAAAAATTGAAGAATTCTGGGTTGAATTTGAAAACGAAAAGAAAATCAGCACCTTTGCGTCCGTTATTTATGATGCTTGTGACTCGCTTAAAGGCGCTATTATAACCGTATTTCTGATTTTTGCGCTTGCTTTCAGAGTTGTCGGTGTTGACGGCGATTCAATGAATAACACTCTTCAAAACGGAGATTGGCTTGCAGTTTCGGGAATAACCGTAAATCTTGAACGAGGAGATATCGTGGTTGTTAACCAGCCTTGGGAAAGAAATGTGCCGATAATAAAAAGAGTTATAGGTGTTGAAGGCGACACGGTGGATATTGATTTTGACGAAGGAAAGGTTTTTGTTAACGGTGAAGAAATATATGAACCTTATATAGCCGATAAAACCACACTTGGCTATGATGTTGTGTTCCCCGTAACCGTAGGAAAAGACAAAATTTTTGTTATGGGGGATAACAGAAACGATTCTCTTGACAGCCGTTCAAGCAAGATAGGTATGATAGATGTTCACTATGTGCTTGGAAAAGCATTGTTCAGATTTTATCCCACAACTGATTGGGATATTTATGATATTAATTAACAAGGAAGTGATACTGATGACAGAAGAAAATAAAACCGTCAAAGGAAAAAGCAACGGTATTTATGATTTTGTTTCAATCATTGCAACTTCTGTTATAGCGGTTGCGGTGTCATTTGTCTTTATTTTCAGAACGGTGGGTGTAGTTGGAAACTCAATGTATCCCACACTCCGCAACGGTGACAGAATAATTCTTTCAGCTTATATTGACGAACCCGAATACGGTGATATTGTTGTTACATGCCAGCCTAACGATGTTGAGGATGTTCTTGTTAAAAGAATAATTGCAACAGAGGGTCAGACGGTTGATATTGATTTTAATGCAGGCATTGTTTATGTTGACGGCGTTGCACTTGATGAACCGTATATTGCAGAGCCGACTCACGACAGAGAGAGCTTTTATCAGCCCGTAACGGTTCCTGAAGGCTATGTTTTTGTTATGGGAGATAACAGAAACCGTTCAACCGACAGCCGTGACAGCAGAGTCGGATTTATAAGAGAAGAATATATTATGGGAAAGGCACTTTTCAGAATGATGCCTTTCGGAGATTTTGAGATAGAGTAATTATGAATGAGAATTTAGTTGTTCAATGGTTTCCGGGGCATATGGCAAAAACCAGAAGACTTATTAAAGAAAGTCTTTCTTTGGTTGATGCCGTGTGTGAAATTGTTGATGCAAGAATACCCGAAAGCAGCAGAAACCCCGAACTTGATGAAATAGTTGGAGCAAAGCCCAGAATAGTTTTGCTCAATAAATGTGACCTTGCAGATGATAAGGCAACTGCAAGAAAAATCAAGGAGCTTGAAGCTAAAGGAATAGTTGCTCTGCCCGTTGATTGCCGAAGCGGAAAAGGTCTTGAAAAATTTCAGGGTGCGGTAAGAGAACTGCTTAAAGAAAAAATAAAAGCCAATACCGAAAAAGGTATGGGCGGCAAGGCTTTGAGAGTTATGGTTGTGGGAATTCCCAATACGGGAAAATCCTCGTTTATTAACCGTATGGCAGGCAAAAACCGTGCAAAGGTTGCGGACAAGCCCGGCGTAACACGAAGCAACCAGTGGTTTGCAATAGGCTCGGGCATAGAGCTTCTTGATACTCCCGGTGTGCTCTGGCCAAAATTCGAAGACCCTGAAGTGGGTTTCAAGCTTGCTTTTATAGGCTCTGTCAAGGATGAAATCCTTGATGCGCAGGAGATTGCTGTGCGCTTGCTTGTTGTTATGCAGAAAAACTATCCCGACCGCCTTGCGGACAGATATAAAATATCAGATTTTGAAGATATAGAAGAGCCTTACGTTTTGCTTGAAATGATAGCGGCAAAAAGAGGAATGCTTTTAAGAAAAGGCGAATATGATACGGAAAGAGCCGCGGTAATGCTTCTTGATGAATACAGAAGCGGCAAACTCGGCAAAATAACGCTGGATTAAACTCCGAAAAAGGAGAATAAGAATGAGAAAGAAAATGGCGATATTTCTTGCTGTTGTGCTTGTGATTGATGTTATTGCGCTTGCGGTAATGTTTTTCGGAAAGAATGACGGATTGGGAATAAGCAGCAACGCAAAGCCCGGAGCAGACCCCGAAACAACAACCTCTCAGCAGGAACTTTTTTCAAGGGTAAGTTTTGTTGCGGTTGGCGATAATCTTATTCACGATACAATTTATAATCAGGCGGCGGCAAGAACAAGCAACGGTTATGATTTTTCATATGATTATGAAAAGGTTGCGTCTTTGATTGAAAGCCCCGATGTGGCAATACTTAATCAGGAAACCATTATTTCAACAGAACATAACGTTTCAAGCTATCCGCAGTTCAATTCGCCCGTTGAAGTCGGTGAAGAGATGCTTGATATCGGTTTTGATGTGTTCAACATTGCAACAAACCATTCTGTTGACTGCGGTGAAAAAGGTTTGATTTCAGCCATAAATTTCTGGAAAGAAAAGAAGGCAATAACAACAGGCGCATATCTTAACAGCGATGATTTTGCCAATATTCCCATGAATGAGGTTAACGGAGTTAAGATTGCATATCTCGGTTTTACCGAATCAACAAACGGCTTGAGCTTGCCCAGCGATACTGAAGTTATTCTTATGCGTGCGGCAGATGAAAATGTGCTTCAGCAAAGAATAATGAAAGCAAGAGAAACGGCGGATATTGTTATTGTTAATGCACATTGGGGAAATGAATATACCCACGAACCCACCGATGCGCAGAAAACTCTTGCAGAAAAGCTTGCTTCCTGGGGTGCGGATGTTATAATAGGAACACATCCCCATGTTATTCAGCCCGTTGAATATATCGTTAATAATGACGGCAGAAAAACTCTTGTTGCATATTCGCTCGGAAACTTTATTTCTGCGCAAAACAGGGGCCCGAGAATGCTTGGCGGTATGCTTAATTTTGAGGTTGTAAAGAATAATGCATCGGGTGAAATAACTCTCGAAAATGTTAAGTTTTCAGGCGTTGTTACCCATTACGGATATAATTTTTCTAATGTAAGAATTTATCCTCTTTCTGATTATAACGAAGAGCTTGCTTCAAAACACGGAGTTTTGAGCAAAACATCAGATTTCAGCCTTCAGTATCTTTATGATATACTTAATGAGGTTATAGACAAACAGTTTCTTTGATAATTATCTATGCTGCGTCATTTTGATGCAGCATTAGTTTTAGGAGGAAATATGGATTATACATATGAAAAAAATGCGGCTTTAAAAGGATTTAAAGCGGTTTGCGGTGTTGATGAAGCGGGCAGAGGTCCTCTTGCAGGCCCTGTTTTTGCAGCGGCAGTTATTCTGCCCGAAGGCTGCGAAATAGAAGGTCTTAACGATTCAAAAAAGCTTTCCGAAAAGAAAAGAGATGCACTTTTTGATATAATCAAAGAAAAAGCAATCAGTTACTCAATTGCAAGCGAAGATGAGAAGGTTATTGATGAAATCAATATTCTTCAGGCAACATTTTCTGCAATGAAAAAAGCTGTTGAAGGTCTTGATATTCCTGCGGATTACGCGCTCGTTGACGGCAACAGAATGCCCGCCCTTTCAATAGACGGCGAAACAATAATAAAAGGCGATGCCAAAAGCCCTTCTGTTGCGGCGGCATCAATTCTTGCAAAAGTAAGCAGAGACAGATATATGCTTGAGCTGGATAAGGAAATGCCGCAGTACTGTTTCTCAAAGCATAAGGGTTACGGCACAAAACTTCACTATGAAATGCTCACAGAGCACGGAATTTCCGAGCATCACCGTTTATCTTTCCTCAAAAGCTTTACGGGTGAAAAGTAATGATAAAAAACAAATCAGGCGCTTGGGGCGAAATATATTCCGCAAGATATCTGCGTGACCGCGGCTATGAAATTCTTAACTCGAACTATTCCTGCCGTTTCGGCGAAATTGACCTTATAGCATCAAAAAACGGAAAAGTATATTTTGTTGAAGTTAAGGCGAGAAATATTTCAACGAAGTCAAGACCGATGGAAGCGGTTGATGAAGCAAAGCAGAAGAAAATGTATCTTACCGCACAGTATTATGTTTCATACTCAAAATTCAGCGGAGAAATGCAATTTGATGTTTGTGAAGTGTATCTGAATGATGATAATACGCTCTCAAAAATAAATTATATTGAGAATGCTTTCAACGGTTAGAGCAAATCAATTGCAACATTTGTAAAGCAAAATAGCTTTACAGACACACCAAGAAAACGAAAAGAAACATCAGATTTCACAAAACTGATAAAAGATATATATAAAGCTCTGAAAACCTTGATATATAGCGGATTAAAGTTATAAGTGTTATTGAGAGTCACTTTGCTTTTTAGCAAAAACAATAAAAATTATTCAATTTGTAAAGTTAGATAACTTTACGATAAATTTGTTATAAAATTCAGTTCAGAGCCATTCTGATATAACGGTATAAGAATAAAAGTTGTTTCAACGCCAAAGATTTAACTTTTATTTTAAATAAAACATTTTACAAATTGTAAATATTATGATATAATAATTTGAATTATTTTAATCAAAGGATGATTTTGATGAATTATGTAAGTACCAGAAATCCCGAAATCAAGGTAAGCGCTTCTCAGGCAATAACAAAGGGTATTTCCGCAGAGGGAGGACTTTTTGTGCCTGAAACTCTTCCTGCAGTTTCACTCGGTGAAATTGAAAAGCTGGCTTCTCTCGATTATATCGGCAGAGCAAAGTCAATACTTTCTCTTTTCCTCACCGATTTTACCGCAGAAGAGCTTGACGGATGCGTAAGAGGAGCTTATGAAACCGGTTTTTCAGATAAAAAGGTTGCCCCTCTTGCAAAGTTAGAGGATGGCGTTCATATTCTTGAGCTTTTCAAAGGACCCACCTGCGCTTTCAAGGATATGGCTCTTCAGATTCTTCCCCGACTTCTTACAGTTGCAAGCGGTAAGGCTGCAAAGGGAACTGAAATTGTTATTCTTGTTGCAACATCTGGTGATACGGGTAAGGCTGCTCTTGAAGGCTTCAAGGATGTTGAAAACACAAGAATCCTTGTTTTCTATCCCAGCGACGGTGTAAGCCCCATGCAGAAGCTTCAGATGTGCACTCAGGAGGGCAACAACGTTTCGGTTTGTGCAATCGAAGGTAACTTTGATGATGCGCAGAGCGGTGTTAAGAAAATCTTTACCGATAAGGCAATAGCTGCAAAGCTTGCTGAAAACGGAAAGGCATTTTCTTCTGCAAACTCAATTAACTGGGGCAGACTTGTTCCTCAGATTGTTTATTATTTCTCGGCTTACTGTGATTTGCTTGCAAACGGCGAAATCAAAGCAGGTGACGAGATTAATGTTGTTGTTCCTACAGGTAACTTCGGCAACATCCTTGCCGCATATTATGCAAAGGAAATGGGTCTTCCCATAAAGAAGCTTATCTGTGCATCAAACAGCAACTCTGTTCTTACCGAGTTCCTTACAACCGGTGTTTATAACAGAAACCGTGAATTCTTCACAACAATTTCACCTTCAATGGATATTCTCATTTCAAGCAACCTTGAAAGACTTCTTTGTTCTGTTGCAGGCAGCGAAAAGGTTTGCGACTGGATGAGTAAGCTTTCTGCAGAAGGCAAGTATGAAGTTGATGCAGAAACTCTTGAAAGCATCAAAGCTCAGTTTGCGGCAGGTTGCTGCGATGATAAAGAAACAAAAGAAACCATTTCAAAGATTTTCAATGAAAAAGGATATCTTTGCGATACACATACAGCAGTTGCAGTTAAGGTATACTATGATTACAAAGCAGAAAGCGGCGACAACACTCCCGCTGTTATCGCTTCAACTGCAAGTCCCTTCAAGTTCAGCGCGGCTGTGCTTGATGCTGTTGACGGTGCAAACGACGGTCTTGACGAATTTGAAATGGTTGAGCGTCTTGCAAGCGTAACGGGCAAAAGCTGCCCCGAGCAGCTTGCAAATCTCAGAGATAAGGCTGTGAGATTCAACGGTTGCTGCTCAAAGGACAGCATGGAGCAGGTTGTTTTTGATATGCTCGGAATTTAATTGCAGCAGCGGTTATCGGAGCAATTGGGGTTCATTTTGAATGTTGAGCACTGTGTTTCGCCGCTCTTGCACGCGGATGAATTGCCAACTTCAATTGAGCTTGCTGTGCAGGCTGTATCGCCCTGATGATAAACGCAGTTTTTTGCAAAACAGGTAATCTCGCTTATTTCTTTGTCCATAACTGTTCTCCTTTTAGTTTTTTCGGAATAACTCCGTAATGATATTATGAACGGTTTGAACACAATTATTTTTGGAAAGGATATGTCTATGGCTCTTTTTGCAATCGGAGATCCGCATCTTTCAATTGCTACGGGCAAGTCAATGAATATTTTCAACGGCTGGAAAGATTATGAACAGCGTTTGAAAAATAATTGGGAAAGACTTGTGAGCGAAGATGATACGGTTGTGCTCGCGGGCGATATATCCTGGTGTATGAATCTGGACGAAGGATATGAGGATTTTAAATTTCTGGATTCTCTGCCCGGCAAAAAAATAATTCTTAAAGGTAATCACGATTATTGGTGGGCAACCAAGAAAAAATCAGATGACTTTTTCAAAAAACATTCTCTCGAATCTTTGAGCATCCTTTTTAATAACGCATATGCGGTCGGAAACATTGCCGTTTGCGGCACAAGAGGTTGGTTTTTTGATGCGGAAACAGATGCGGATAAAAAGGTTGTTTTGAGGGAAGCGGGCAGGCTTAAAATGTCAATAGCTGCCGCTAAAGAAACGGGACTTGAGCCGGTTGTTTTTCTTCATTATCCGCCCATAAACCAAACGCAGAAATGCGATGAGATTTATAATGTGCTTGTTGAAGAGGGGATAAAGAGATGTTATTACGGTCATCTTCATTCGTATTCCCACGCAACAGCGTTCACGGGAGAATCCGACGGAATTAAATTTTCATTGATTTCAAGCGATTTTTTGGGTTTTTGCCCTGCTCATGTGCCTGAAAATTTGTCATTATAACCAAAAGTTTTGGAAATTTTATGTGAAAATGCACACAATATAAGAAAATATAAATATATATAGAAATTTAAAAAATTATTTGCTATAATTTACGCGTTAAAATAGCAAACGGAGGAATTCAAATGAGCTTAGTATCAGCAAACAAAACAGAAACCAACATTTATGCAGTTGAAATTTCAATTTCAGCAGAGGATTTCAGAGCTGCAATCCAGAAGGCTTATCTCAATCAGAGAAAGTCAATCGTTATCCCCGGCTTCCGTAAGGGCAAGGCTCCTCTTCAGATGATCGAGAAGCTTTACGGCAAGGAAGTATTCTTTGAGGATGCTCTTGAAATCGTTTTCCCCGAAGCAGTTCAGGCTGCATATGAAGAGGCAGGCATCGATCCCGTTGACCAGCCCAAGGATGTTGACGTTAAGTCAATGAGCAAAGAAGAAGGCGTTGTTATGTCATTCAACGTAACAGTTAAGCCTGAAATCACACTTAAAGCATACAAGGGTCTTACCGCAGAAAAGACCGAAGCAACAGTTACAAAAGAAGAAATCGACCACGAAATCGAGCATATGCTTGAAAGAGGCGCAAGAATGGTTGATGTTGACGACAGAGCAGCAAAAGACGGTGACATCACAGTTATCGACTTTGAAGGCTTTGTAGACGGTGTTGCATTCGATGGCGGCAAGGCAGAAAAATACAGCCTCACAATCGGTTCAGGTTCATTCATCCCCGGTTTTGAAGAGCAGATTATCGGTCACTCAATCGGTGAAGAGTTTGATGTTAACGTAACATTCCCCGCAGAGTATGCTCCCGAGCTTGCTTCAAAGGATGCAGTTTTTAAAATTAAGCTTCACGAAATCAAGGTTAAGGAACTTCCCGAGCTTGATGATGAATTCGCAAAGGATATGGGCGAATACGAAACAGTTGAAGAGCTCAAGAAGGGCGTTGAAGAAGATATTCTCAACAGAAAGAGCGAGAGCGCACAGCGTGCATTCGAAGATGCAGTTATCGAAGCTCTTTGCGAAAATGTTGAAGGCGAAATTCCCGAGTGCATGTTTGATAACAAAGCTCAGGATGATATCAATTCTTTTGCACAGAGAGTTGGCCAGCAGGGTATTGACCTTGACACATATCTTATGTATATGGGCATGGATAAGGCAACCTTCGAGAGCCAGATGAGAGAGCGTGCAGTTTCAGAAGTTAAGATTGACCTTGCAGTTGAAAAGATTATCGAACTCGAAGGCATCAAGGCTTCAGAAGAAGCTATCAACGAAGAATATCAGAAGATGGCTGATATGTATCAGCTTGATGTTGCAAAGATTAAGGAACTTGTTCCCGAAGCAACAGTTGCAGCAGAGCTTGCAAAGCAGGATGCTATCAAGGTTGTTCTTGACAGTGCAAAGGCTAAGAAGCCCGCAGCAAAGAAGACTGCAGCAAAGAAAACAACAAAGAAAGCAGCAGAAGGCGAAGAGGCTGAAGCTCCTGCAAAGAAGCCCGCAGCAAAGAAAACAACAACCAAGAAGGCTGCTGCAAAGAAAGAGGAAGCTGCTGAATAATTTTTCAGAAAGCGTACTATACTTAAAATTGAGCGATGGAATAAACCGGTGTTAATCGCCGGTTTATTCCGTAATTTTTTAAAAGAACAAATTTTTATTGCGGAGAAAGGATTTGATTTAAATGGCATTGGTACCTTATGTTGTTGAACAGACAAACCGCGGAGAGCGTTCATATGATATTTTTTCCCGTCTTTTGAATGACAGAATTATTATGCTTTCCGATGAAGTCAATGACGCAACCGCAAGCATTGTTATTGCACAGCTCCTTTACCTTGAAGGTCAGGATGCTGAAAAAGACATCAGTCTTTATATCAACAGCCCCGGCGGCTCAGTTACCGCAGGTATGGCTATTTATGACACCATGCAGTATATCAAGTGTGATGTTTCAACAATCTGTATGGGTATGGCGGCATCTATGGGTGCATTCCTCCTTTCATCGGGAGCCAAGGGAAAGAGATATGCTCTTCCCAACAGCGAGGTTATGATTCATCAGCCTCTCGGCGGTGCAAAGGGTCAGGCAACAGAAATTCAGATTGCTGCAGAGCATATTCTAAAAACAAGAGAAAAGCTTAATAAAATCCTTGCGGAAAACACAGGTAAATCTATTGAAGAAATCGCAAGAGATACAGAAAGAGATAATTTCCTTACCGCTGAGCAGGCAATGGAATACGGCCTTGTTGATAAGGTTATTGCTCACAGATAAGGCTGTTAAGGAGGCAAAATATGCCCAGAAACGATGACAGACGAGAGAAATCCGTGCTTTTGTGCTCGTTTTGCAAAAAATCACAGGATCAGGTTGGCAAACTGATTGCAGGCCCGAATGTTTATATATGTAATGAATGTATAGAGCTTTGCAATTCAATTATAGAATCCGAGCCTTCGATGAGAAATGCAGGCTTGGATACAGATGCACTTCCCAAGCCCAAGGAAATCAAGGCATTGCTTGATGAATATGTAATTGGTCAGGAAAGTGCAAAGATAACCCTCAGCGTAGCAGTTTATAATCATTATAAAAGAATTGCGGCAAGAAGAAACGGCGATGTTGAAATTCAGAAGAGTAATATTCTGATGCTTGGCCCCACAGGTGTCGGCAAAACAATGCTGGCACAGACTCTTGCAAGAATTCTTGATGTTCCGTTTGCTATTGCAGATGCAACAACTCTTACCGAAGCGGGCTATGTCGGCGAAGATGTTGAAAACATTCTTCTTCGCATTATTCAGGCTGCTGATTTCGATATAGAGCGTGCCGAAAGAGGCATTATCTATGTTGATGAAATAGATAAGATTGCACGCAAGAGCGAAAATCCCTCTATAACAAGAGATGTAAGCGGTGAAGGCGTTCAGCAGGCACTTCTCAAGATAATTGAAGGAACAGTTGCAAATGTTCCACCTCAGGGCGGCAGAAAGCATCCCCAGCAGGAATTCATTCAGATAGACACTTCAAATATACTTTTCATCTGCGGCGGTGCATTTGACGGCATTGAGCAGATCGTTGAGAAAAGAATAGGCGGTTCGGCTCTTGGATTCGAAGCACCCGTAAGAAGCAAGAGCGAGCTTGCAAAAGAAAATCTTTATTCAAAGGTAATTCAGCAGGATTTGGTTAAATTCGGAATTATTCCCGAGCTTGTGGGCAGACTTCCCGTTATAACAAGTCTTACTGAGCTTGATAAGGATTCTTTGGTTAAGATTCTTTCACAGCCTAAAAATGCACTCACAAAGCAGTATCGCGAGCTTTTTGCTATTGATGATGTTGAACTTGATTTTGACGAAGCTGCTCTTGAAGCTATTGCAGAAAAAACTCTTGAAAAGAAAACAGGTGCAAGAGGTCTGCGTTCGATTGTTGAAAGTGTTCTTATGCCGATTATGTATGAGGCACCTTCCGACCAGACTATTGAAAGGGTTTGCATAACTTCAAATTGCGTTAATGACGGCGTTGCACCCCTTATAGAGAGAAATCCCAACCGCAAAAAGGCGGCAGTTCCGCCCAAGGTTGCAAACAGAAAATAAAAAAATTACGGCTTGTC
>JAZRTQ010000092.1:0-22190 GCA_045652165.1 Acutalibacteraceae bacterium
TTCAATAAACTTCTGCAAAAACTCGGGAGCAAAACACATCAGCGCTTATATGCTGAAAATCGAAGAGGGCACACCGTTTTATAAAAAGAAAGACCTCCTCAACATTCCCGATGAAGATAAAACCTGCGATTTTTATTTGCAAACCGTTTTCCGCCTGACCGAATACGGTTTCAAACAATATGAAATCTCAAATTTTTCTATTCCGGGTTATGAAAGCAAACATAATCTTAAATATTGGCATTGCGAAGAATATCTTGGCCTTGGCGCATCGGCGCATTCATTTGTTAACGGAAAAAGATTTTATTACGAAAGAAACACAAACGATTTCATAAACGGTATTTTGCCCGTTGATGACGGCAAAGGCGGATATGAAGAAGAATATATTATGCTTAATCTCAGACTTGCCGAGGGCTTGAATTTCAGAAAATTCAAAGAGCGTTTCGGACATTCTGTTCCCAACAAACTTATCAGCAAAGCAAAAGAGCTTGAAAAACACGAACTTTTAACGGTTGACGAAGAAAAAATTTCGCTCACCGTGAACGGTTTTCTGGTTTCAAATTCGGTTATTTCCACTCTTATTGATTAAATATTGAAAAATGAATAAAAATATGTTATTATGTAAAAAAAAGGAGGTTTTTCCTATGAAAAGATTTTTAAGCGCTGCTCTTGCAACTATCATTATGCTCGTTTCTTTGTTTTCTGTAAATGCTTTTGCGGCAACAACTCCCAAAGCAGATGCTCTTCTCGATAAGATTGAAACCGCAACTGAACTTTCGGTAACTCTCCGTTCAGGACAGACAATGCTTTTCGGTTTTATGCCCGCAACAATAACAAACACCATCGCTGTTAAAGGCGACACTATCGCATATGAATACAATGCAGGATTTTTAAAAGTTAAGGTTATTGTTTCAGACGACGGAATTTACGCTTATTCACCCACTCTTCCTTTGTTCTATGTAAAACTTGAAGAAAATCCGCTTAAGGATGCCGACATCTGGACTCTTGTTAAAGAGGGTGCAAATCTCACACAGAGCTTCATTCAGTATATCGACAGCTATGAAGAAACTGTTGACGGCAAAAAATATTATGTTGAAGAGTATAATGACAGAGAATTTGTAACAACAAAATTCTATTTTGAGGGCGAAACACTTAAGTTCATTAAGGTTACAAATTCACAGACTCTTTCAGTTCAGTACACATATTTTGATAACATCACATTTGATGTTGATGACAGCTACTTCGATGTTCCTTCAGGTGCATTTGACCTTTCACCCATTCTCACCGGTCTTATTCTTTCGATTCTTAAAATAGCATAAAGCAAAAGAGGTGATAGATTATGAAAAAAGTTCTGAAATCTGCATTTCTTGCATTCATTATGGCACTTTTGTTTTTTTCTGTAAGTGCTTCAGCAAACGAAAGCACCAGACTGGGTAAGTGGTCTGCAGAAAACTTTGACCCCGAAAACGGACTTTCAGTAAAACAATATATGGTTTTGGATAATATGGGTTATATGGAATTGCTTCAAGAAGCACACATTAAAGGTGAAAAAATCACTTTCACTTCAAAAATCAACAATTTGGATGTTAAGTTTATCATTTATGATGATACTTTTTTTGCTTACTTACCAAAATTTCCTTTTATTCACATAAAAACACCTGCTGAAGGATTTGATTTCGATGCACTCTTAACTCCTGATTCCTCAGAAGAAAGCAAATTTTTGCAAAGCTATGAAACAACTTTATACTCTCATTCGTACTATGTTGAAGAGTTCTTATCCGTGAATGAATATGATGAAGAATTAATCATTAAAGCCTATTTTATCGGAGACGAACTTAAATTTATGGAACATCCCTATAACATTGACGGATATAATGTTACCCTCCGAACGGAGATTCTTTCAAGCAACGTTGATGATAAAGTTTTTAAAGTCCCGTTTTTCTCTATCAATATCTATCCTTTAATAAAGTTCTTTTTCAATAATATTTCTGATATCTTCGTTTATATATAACTAAAATCAGCGGCAGAGAGTTCAGCTCTCTGCCGCCTTTTTTTATACTGTTTTCATTTGAAGCTTAAGGTTATCGCTTATCATTGCAATAAACTCGCTGTTAGTAGGCTTACCTCTTTCATTTTGAATCGTGTAGCCGAAATATGAGCTGAGCACATCAACATCGCCTCTGTCCCACGCAACCTCAATTGCGTGGCGAATTGCTCTTTCAACTCTTGACGGAGTTGTTTTAAAGGTTTTTGCAACGGTTGGATAAAGAATTTTTGTTACCGAACTTATCATCTCGCTATCCTTAACCGAAAGAATGATAGCTTCGCGAAGATACTGATAGCCCCTGATATGAGCAGGCACTCCTATCTGATGCATTATCTGCGAAACAACAACATCCAGATCCTTAACCCCGTTAGGCGACGATGCATTATGGATGCTCGCAAACTGAACGATTCTTTCGGCAAGCATAGAGGGATTATACGGTTTTAAAAAGTAATAATCCGCTCCGCTTGCCAGAACCTCGCTTTCAAAACGCTGGTTATCGGTGCTTGAAAGCACCATAACCATAGGTCTTTTTTCAAATCTCATCGAATCCATTTCTCTGAGAACTCCAAGAGCATCAAGCCTCGGCATAAATCCGTCCATCAGGATAACATCAGGAATTTCGCCCTGCTGAAGTTTTTCAATAATCAATGTGCCGTCTTTTCCGACAGTTGATATCTCGCAATTTTTTGAACGCAGAATTCCTGCAAGCTCGTGCAAGGTTTCTCCTCCGTCCTCGGTCAGCATTACTTTCAAAATTTTTCTCATGGTTTTTACCTCCGCTTTTTTCGGACTTCAGAGTCCGTCTTCCTTAGTTCACGAAGATGTTACCATAAATTGGTAAATTTGTCAATAATTACCAACCATTTTTTGGGAATTTTATTTCGCACATTCCGATAAGAATTTGCTCTGTTCGACTTTTTATGCCGCCGCTTTTCCCTCAACTGCGAGGCTGTCTGCCGTTTTAAGCATTGTTTCGGCAAAAATTCCGTAGCCCTGCACGGTATCGTTAATAAAAACGTGGGTCACCGCACCAACAAGCATTGAATCCTGAATAATGGGACTGCCGCTGAAGCCCTGAAGTATTCCGCCCGTTTTTTCAAGCAGCCTTGAATCTGTTACTTTTATTATCATATTTCGGGTTGCGTAGTTTTCGGATGAATACAGCTTTGTTATTTCAACATCATAATACTGAGGTCCGTTTTCATCAACGGTTACAAGAATCTGCGCCTTGCCTGTTTTTACCTCACTCTCAAGCGCAACCGGCACAAGCTTTGCGTTTGAAGGCTGATTGAGTTTTCCGTAAACACCGCTGTCGCCGTTATAAAGAAGCTTGCCCAAAGTGACTGACGAAAACACACCGCACAGTTCACCCGGATTGCCGGCAGAGCTTTTGTAAAAACCGTTTACCTTTGCTTTAACCGCTTCTCCGTCTGACAGCGGCATGATTTTTCCCGTATCAACATCGCAGACCCCGTGCCCGAGACCCGCAAATATTCCCGCCGCATCATCATAAAAAGTTATTGTTCCTATGCCTGCGGAGCTATCTCGAACCCAAAGACCTGCTTTGTATTTTCCGTTAACCGACATCTGCGGAGTTAATGCAAGCTCCAGACTTGCACCGCTTCTGTCAACCTTAAGCGAAAGTTTTTCGCCGTTGCTGCCCTCAATAGCTTTATTCAGCTGCTGTGCATTCAAAACCTCATTACCGTCAATATGAGTTATAACGTCACCGCATTTAAGCCCTGCATTAACCGCCGGGTCAATGTTACCCGATGAGGTTGCAACGCTGTCAACTCCCGCAACGATAACACCTTTGGTATAAAGCTTGATACCGAAGATATCGCCGCCTATTCCCACATACCGCCTTTTGGTTATATTGATTTTTATATCCTTAACGGGAAAAATCTTTAAAGCATTTACGTGAGAATTATAACTTTCACTCAGGCTGCCGTCGGCTGCCGCCGAAACGGTTTTGCCGTTTTCTGACGCTGAATAAATCACCCCGAAAACAGGAGATTCGTTTTCTGTTATGCTTATTTCATTCGGCAGAGCAGATTCACCGTAAGCAACTGCTGAAAAAACAAACACGCAGAAAACCGAAAGAATTATGCTCAGGGTTCTGAATAAACTCTTCATCATTCACCTCCGTGCTTCAAATTTTGCTTTGCGTTTTGCAAAGCACTACTAATTTGTGCAGTTGCTCAATAAAAAAACGGCGGAATAATCCGCCGTGATAAATTACCGATTTTTCAATTTTTTATTTGGAATTTTGCTGCTTCAACCGATGCATTATATAAATCGTATCTGCAATTTTTCAAAATTTCGTCAAAAGGTTTTTCACCCTCGGTTGCAAAATACATCTCGGAAACTCCGCATTTTTTAATGTTTTCCGCACCGTTTCCTCTGCTTCCGCAAATTGCAATAACCTTTTTGCCGAGTGCCGATGCACGCAGAGCAACGCCCGAAATAACCTTTCCGTTTACACTCTGAAAATCAAGTCTGCCCTCGCCCGTTACAACAAGGTCAGCTTCGCTCGCCTTTTCATCAAAATCAGCTTTATCAAGAATTATATCGATTCCTCTTTTAAGCTCCGCATCAAGAAAAACAACCGCACCGCCGCCCATTCCGCCAGCGGCACCCGCACCTTTTATTTCGGATACATTTATATTTAATGTATCAATTAACACATCCGATATATTGCGCAAGCCCTCATCAAGGCGTTTGACCATATTTTCATCCGCACCCTTCTGCGGAGCAAAAACAAATGCGGCTCCGTTTTCGCCGTAAAGCGGATTATCAACATCGCAAGCCGCGGTTACGGGAATCCTTATCGGATTTTCAGGCGGAATTATTTTTTTGATTTCAATAAGATTTTTGCCAATCGGCTCAACCGTGTTTCCGTTTTCATCAAGGAACTTCCAACCGAGAGCAGATGCCATACCTATGCCGAAATCATTGGTTGCACTTCCTCCGAGACCGAGCAAAACAGCTTTTGCGCCGTTGCTTACAGCATCCTTTATCAGCTCACCAACACCGAATGTTGTTGCGGTTTCGGGGTTTTTATTTTCGCCCGCAAGAGGCAAACCTGCACAAGCCGCCATTTCAATAACAGCCGTTTTATCGGAAAGCATAAAATAATCAGCCATCATTTTTTCTCCGAAAACGCCGCTTACCCGAGCAGAGATCCGCTTGCCTTTGCAAATTTTTTCAAAACAAGAGCAAAGCCCCTCGCCGCCGTCGGCAGCGGGGAGCTTTGTTATATTTATATTCTCTTTTATTATGTCGGCAAAAGCCTGCCCGATAATATCGCAAACTTCGTTTGCGGTCAGCGTGCCTTTAAAGCTATCGGGCGCAATAAGAATATTCATATTATTCAGCAGAAGCCCTTCTGATATATTTCTTGAAGAATGCAACACCCGGTGCAACTGCATCAACGGGAATTCTCTCGTTTGTTCCGTGAGTGCAACGAAGAAGTGAGATGCTTACCTTATAGGGTGCATAGCGATAAATATTTTCACAGATGGGTTCATAATAGCAGGCATCCGTTCCGCCCATAACAAGATAGGGAGCAACGATGCTGTTTTTATTATCCTGCATACAGATTTCTTCAATAATCTTAAATGCTCTTGAATCTGTGGGTGAAAACTTTGAAGCTTCTTTTGCTTTGAGAATCTTAACTTCAATATCCTTGTTTCTGCAAACCTTACGGATATGGTTTTCAACATCCTTAACCGTTGTGCCGGGCATCTGCCTGAAGTTAACGGTAATGCTCGATTTCTGGGGAAGAACATTTGCCGCGGGGCTGCCCTGAGCCATTGTAACAGCCGTTGTTGTTCTAACAAGGCAAGCCGCTACGGGAATCTTTGTCATTGCAAACTTAAGCACAGGCTGAAGAAGGTCAAGGTTACACATAACAAGTCTTGCGGGATATGTGCAGTTTCTTCCGATATTTGAGAAAAGATCTTTAACAAACGGCATAAGTTCAGATTTGAACTGATGATTTTCAAGATCTTTTATAACATCAGCAAGCTCTCCGAGGCCCGAATGAACGGGAGGCTGTGAAGAATGACCACCCTTTGAATTAACTGTTATTTCAAAATCGGTATATCCTTTTTCAGCAACACCAACACCGATAAGCTCCTTATCGTTAAGAATACCCTTAATGTTAACGGGAATTATTGCACCGCCCTCATCAAGAACGCTGTCAAGATGAATTCCTCTTTCTTTAAGAGTATTCATAATGCTCTTTGCTCCGCCAAGTTCAGATGCAACAACCTCTTCATCCTGACCGAAAAGAAGATAAACATCTCTTTCAGGCTGAAATCCTTCTTCAAGAAGAGTTTCAACAGCATCCATAACACCGATAAGATGATTTTTCATATCAAGAGCGCCTCTGCCCCAGATAAATTCACCGTCATTATGTCCGCTGAAAGGTGCATAAGTCCAGTCCTGCTCTGTGCCTTCCGAAATGGGAACAACATCCTGATGAGCAAGCAAAGCTATAGGCTCAAGATCGTCTCTTGTTCCCTTCCAGAGATACATAAGACTTGCTTCCTGAATAACTTCTTTTTTAAGATTTTTATGAATAAGGGGATATGCCTCTTCAAGGAAAGCGTGAAATTCATCAAACTTGCTGAAATCAATATCCGCTTTATCGGGATAGCTTATAGTGGGAATTGAAATAGCTTTTGAAAGATGCTCCTGCGCTCTCTTTTCATCAACATTTTCTTTTGTAGGAGCAGGTATCTCTCTTTTTTCGGAAACATATAAAGCTGCTTTAACCGCAGTTGCAACAGCTGCCGCACCGAGCAATGCGGGAATAATATATTTTTTCATATGACATTATCCTTTCATTATACAAAGAACTTACGGCTTACCCAAGCCCTGAGCCTTCTGCTTTTAACAAGAACTATAAAGAATATTATAAGCGGAACTGAACAGGCCGCAACAACAAGAGAAAATCCGACCTGAAGCTTACCCATATAAAACATATTAAGGCTCACTTCCACAACAAAGGACAATATATTAATTGCAATAATTGTTGCTATTGATTTCGCTGTTTTGCTTCTCGGTTTTTTAAGCCAGAAAATAAACACATTGCATATCGCCCATAATGTTATAACAACGGGAAGCACAAGGGAATTGAACCAGCCAGGCGATGTTGTTGTTTTAAGACTGCAAAACTTCAGAAATCCGATAAGTGCCAAAGCATCTATTCCCAAAAGAACAGCGGGTATAGGCTTTTTCCACAGCATCGGGAACAAAAACCAAAGCCATACAACAATGCTTGCACCCAGAATAATAGTTGTCATTCCGTTTTCCCAGAACATCAGGTCAAGAACTGTAAGAACAATATTCGGCAAAAGCATTACCATTGAAACAACAAATACCGTAAATCTTTTCTGGGTTGCTTTTGGTATTCTTACTATCTCGGGATATGCTGGAATATCAGGCGCTTTTTCGACCTCTTTCGGATTAATAACAGGAGTATCGCAAAGCGGACAAGCGGGGCAACCTTTTTCAAGCTCCACTCCGCAGTTTACACAATATGACATTATTTATCGCCTCCCATTATAGAATGTCTGTTACTTTCGATTTTTACGGGTATACCGAATTTTACAAGAGTTGTGAATATTTCTTTCTGCACAAGAGTGCTTTCATAAATATTTGAAATACTGAGTGCAAAGGTTCCGTTCATTGAAACCGCAACACATCGCGCCGCATTAACCATACCGGGACCCATCATAAACATAAACTTTTCAACATGAGGCTCCATTTCCTTTGGTATCTTAACAACACCGATGTTTGAGATTATTGAACTTGTGCTCTTTTCGCCCGCAAATTTATAAACAACACCAATACCAAAATCCTTAAGCACCGAAGGAAGAATTTTCATTATCGGATTTCTTTCAATTGCCGTATTGGAATTCATCATTGCCTGAAGTTCTTTTTCATTATTTATAAAGCGAAGATAAAGCGACACTTGCTTAACTATTTCAGGGAAAGTATATTCGCCCATATTCGGGTCTATCTGAAATGCATAGCAAAGCATAAAGTTACGAAGTGTTTCGCTGTCAAAAAACTTTCGCACATTAACGGGAATCTGAACACCCACGGGTTTTTCTTTTATTCTTTTCTCTTCTTTCTGAAGATTATACATAACCCAGAGCAGAACAGCCGCTATATATTCGGTTATTGTAACTCCGTATTCCGCCGCCTTTTCTTTGAGCACCGAAACGGGAATATAGCCCGTTGTTACATTAAAGAAGTGTTTCGGAAGCCTTTTACCTTTAAAATTATAAGCAAATTTTTCTATTCTTTTTGCCTTTGCTTTGGAATTGACATTCTTTAAATATGAATCCTCGTGCTCGGTATGGTGAGGTGTTTCATTTATATCAAGAACGCTTTCGCCGTGAGGAATATCAATGCCTGTCAGGCGAAGATACACTGCAACAAGAGTCATAAAAAACCTTGATGCGCCGTAACCGTCTGCCAGAGCATGATAAAACTCAACGGATATTCTTTTCTCATAATAGAAAACTCTGAAAAGATAACCGTTATTTTCTTTCCATTTGATTCTCAGGCAAGGATTTGCTATATCGGGCATAACGGGCGGTGCCCCGTTCGGATTTTTTTCAAGATAATGCCAGAAAAATCCGTTTTTCATTCTTACATCAAAGCTCGGGAATCGCGGAAGAGTAAGCTCCAGAGCTTTTTCAAGAAGCTTCGGATCAACCTTTTCTTTAAGTGAAATCGAAATTCGGTAAACACTCGAAAAAGATGATGTGTTCTGTCCCGGATAAACCTTACCCGCATTATCAAGCTTATACCACGCACGCTGGTATAAAGGAAGTTTTGGCTTCTTCATTTTTTACTCCAATCAAAAGAAACTGAGCTGTGTTGTTTTGGGAAGAGCTTCAAGTGCCCCGCCCTCTTCAAGTGCGGTTATAATCGATTTTGAAACGCCTGAACGAAGCTGCAAATCCTCAACGGAAATAAACTCTCCGCCGCCGTCGTTTCTTGCATCTTCAAGACCCTGTGCCGCCGCACCGCCGCAACCTGCTATTGCAGAGAACGGCAAACGAATCTTTCCGTCTTCAATAACATAACGGTTTGCGGTTGATTTGTAAATATCTATCGGAAGCACTTCAACACCTCTCGCCATCATTTCGTTGATAACCTGAAGCGAAGTGTAAGTGCCTTCTTCCTTGGGAGTTGCAGTTTTGATTGCCATTTTATGCTTTATTTCTTCCATTTTTGCCTTAACGGCACCCCTGCCCTTAAGAACGGTTGCGGTGTCAATATCTTCGCCTCGAACCGTCATAAAGGTTGCGTAATATTCAACGGGTTTATAAAGCTTGAACCACGCAAGACGCATTGCCGCACTAACATAAGCCGCGGCGTGAGCCTTGGGGAACATATATTTAATCTTCATACAGGAATCGAGATACCATTGGGGAACATCGTGGTCAAGCATTTCTTTCTTGTGTTCATCGGTAAGAAGCGATGTTGCCTTACCCTTTCGCACAATTTCCATAATTTTGAATGCCATACCCTTTTCAACGCCCTTGTTGATAAGGTAAACCATAATGTTATCACGGGTTCCGATAACTTCCGAAATGGTACAGGTTCCGTTTTTAATCAGATCCTGCGCATTGCCTATCCAAACGTCGGTACCGTGTGAAAGACCCGAAATTTGAAGCATATCAGAGAAGTTTTTCGGCTGAGATTCAATAAGCATCTGACGCACGAAATTTGTTCCGAGTTCGGGAAGAGAGAGAGTTCCTGTTTCGCAGTCGATATCTTCTGCCGTAACACCGAGAGGCTCAGGACTTGTCAAAAGCTCATAAAGCTTCGGGTCACAAACATCGACCTCCATAACGTCAATTCCCGTCATATCCTTAAGATGCTTATAAAGAGTGGGAACATCGTGGCCGAGGTTATCAAGCTTAAGAATTGTATCGTGAAGCGAATGGAAATCGAAATGAGTTGTTCTGTGAACGGAATCAGCGGCATCTGCAGGATGCTGAATGGGCGTGAAATCCTCGGCATCCATATCACCGGGCACAACAACCATTCCGCCCGGGTGTTGACCCGTTGTTCTTTTAACGCCGACACAGCCCTGAACAAGTCTGTCCATTTCAGCTCTCGAAACATCAATTCCTTTTTCTTCAACCCATTTTTTAACAAAACCGAATGCGGTTTTATCTGCAAGAGTGCCGATTGTTCCCGCTTTGAAAACGTGGCTCTTACCGAAGAGCTCTTCTGTGTATCTGTGAGCATAGAACTGATACTCACCCGAGAAGTTAAGGTCAATATCAGGCTGTTTATCGCCGTAGAAACCAAGGAAAGTTTCAAACGGAATATCGTGACCGTCACGGTGCATATCTTTTTTGCCGCAAACGGGACAATCTTTGGGCGGCATATCATAGCCCGAGCCGAACTCACCTTTATAGAAAAACTCGCTGTGTTTGCATTCTTCGCAGATATAGTGAGGAACAAGCGGATTAACCTCGGATATACCTGCCGCAAAAGCAACGAAAGACGAACCAACCGAACCTCTGGAACCGACATAATATCCGTTGGCCATTGAGTTCCAGACAAGCTTCTGCGCAATGATATAAAGAACGGCAAATCCGTTTTTGATAATAGATTCAAGCTCTTTATCAAGTCTTTCCCTTATATATTCGGGAAGCGGAGCGCCATAGTAATCTTCCATTCTGTCATAGCAGATTTTGCGAAGTTCTTCATCCGAGCCCGGAATTTTGGGCGGATAAGTGCCCTTGGGAATGGGAAGAATTTCTTCACACATATCGGCTATCATATTGGGATTTTTAACAACAACCTCATAAGCGGTATCCTCGCCGAGATATGCAAAATCGGCAAGCATTTCATCGGTTGTTTTAAGATAGAGAGGTGCCTGGTCAGCCGCATCGCTGAAGCCCTGACCCGTCATAAGGATTTCTCTGAAAACCTTATCATCCTCATTCATAAAGTGAACGTCACCCGTTGCGCAAACAGGCAGACCGAGCTCATCGGCAAGATGAATAAGCTGACGGTTGATTTCGTTAAGCTCTTCTTCACCCGAAACAAGACCGTTTCTTATCATAAACTGATTGTTGCCGTTGGGCTGAATTTCAATATAGTCATAAATACTAGCAAGCTCTTTAAGCTTCTGATAAGGCTTGCCCGCATAAACTGCCTGATAAAGCTGACCCGCTTCGCAGGCACTGCCGACAATAAGGCCCTCACGGTGAGCAAGAAGTTCACTCTTGGGCACTCTGGGATGACGGTAAAAATATTCAAGATTTGATTTTGTTATAAGCTGATAGAGATGCTTAAGACCAACATTGTTTTTCGCAAGAATTATCATATGATGAGTTGGAAGCTTTCGGGGGTCAACCTTAAGCTTTTCATTCATCTGCGAAACATTCTCTATGCCCTGCTCTTTTGCAAGCGCAATAAGCTTTTCAAAAATTCCCGCAAGAGCACCCGCATCTTCATCTGCTCTGTGATGGTCAAACTTCGGAAGCTTGAAATAATTTGAAATTGTATCAAGCTTATAGTTTTTAATATCTGTTATGAGGCATTGAGCCATAACAAGAGTATCAATATGAGAATAGTTGTAATCAATTCCGCATCTTCTGCACGAAGATTTCATAACATCGGTGTCAAATGTTGCGTTATGAGCAACAAGAACGGCATCTTCACCGCAGAATTCAAAGAATTTTCTTATTGCCTCATCCTCTTTGGGGGCATTTGCAACCATACGGTTATCAATGCCCGTAAGCTCAATTATTTTTTGAGGAATGGGTCTTTCAGGATTAACAAAGGTCTGGAATCTGCCTCTTTCCGCACCGTCAACATATTTTACGGCACCGATTTCGGTGAGCTTGTCCACACCGGTACGAAGTCCCGTTGTTTCAACATCAAAAACAACAAAGGTTCCGTCGAAAGGCATATCGGTATTGCCGTTGAAAGCTGTTACTGAATCGTCAACATAATAAGCTTCCATACCGTAGATAACCTTTATTCCGTTATCCTTTGCCGCCGCGGCAGCTTCGGGGAATGCCTGCACAACACCGTGGTCGGTTATGGCAACTGCTTTATGACCCCATTTTGCGGCACGCTTAACAAGCTTCTTTGCACTTGTCATACCGTCCATAGCAGACATATTTGTATGCATATGAAGTTCAACACGCTTTTCTTCTGCAGTATCCTTCTTTTCAAGCTCTTCAATGAGCATAACGGAATTAGCCTTGATGCATACGCTCTTGATATAATCGTCGTATTCAACGTGGCCTCTTATCATAACGGTTTTGCCGTCACCTATATTCTTAACAAGCGCTTCGCTGTTTGCTGCAGCTTCAAAAATCTTTACCGCATATGAATTGGTGCGGTCTGTTATGTTGAAATTAATTATTTTCCATTTTCCGTCTTTGGTGTCACGGATATCAAGACCGAAAATATTGCCCCATACGGTAACATTGCCGTCTTCAATGGAAACACCGCTTAATGAAACGGGCTTTGACTTGATTGCGTTTCCGTAAAGCACCTTTGCGTTTGTGAGAGAAATCGGTAAATCATCATATTCCCTGACCGCCTTTTTAGGCTTGGGCGCTTCTTCTTTGGGCATTTCTATTTTAAGATTCTCCGCCTGCATCTGAACATATTCGGGAGAATCGATTTTAACATCGCTTTCACCGCTTATGTTAACAGAAACATCAACATCAAAACGCTCTTTGATAAATGAAGAAAGAATTTTTTCGGCATCGGCCTCTTTGAGCAGAGATGCACCGTCAAAAACATTGATTGAAAGGGTTTCCGAATCAAAAACGAATTCTGCATTTTCAAGGAATCCGTTTGCCGCCGCAATATTTTCTTTCAGTGTTCTTATGAGCATATCCTTGCACTTCTCGCCAAATGACGCTGAGGGATAAAACGCTTTGATTATAACCTTGGTAAGTCCCATAACATTTTTAACTGCAGACTGCGCGTCAAGGATAAATCTGTCTTCTATGTACATATCGAAACGCACGGACATTTCGAGTTTGTTTTCATTTTCATCAAGGTTGATTTGAATAACCTTGCCGTTGCCGAGAATTTCCCGCAACGTATCATTTAGGCATACACCTATAAAATCAAGAATTGAATTGCTTTGCATTTTCTGCTCCTTTGAATAAGAAAGGGCAGAATTCCTGCCCTATATGTTGTCTATTTCCTTCATTAATCTGTCAACCGCCTCATTTTCAGGCACCTTGCAGATTATTTCGCCTTTTTTAAATATGAGCGCACAGCCGTCGCCGCCTGCGATGCCTATATCCGCCTCTCTTGCTTCGCCCGGACCGTTTACGGCACAGCCCATAACCGCTACTTTAATCGGTTTTGTGCAGGCTCTTAATCTGTTTTCAACCTCGGTTGCAAGAGAAATAAGGTCAATTTTTGTTCTTCCGCAGGTGGGGCACGAAACAAGGTCGGGGCAATCGGTTTTAACACCCGCCGCTTTAAGAATATCGAATCCCGCTTCAACCTCTTTAACAGGATCATCGGTCATTGAAACTCTTATTGTGTCGCCTATTCCTTTTAGAAGAAGCGAACCTATTCCGATTGATGATTTTATCAGAGCCATATTGTGAGTGCCCGCTTCGGTTACTCCGAGGTGAAGCGGATAATCGCACCTCTCTGCAATAAGCTCATAGGCTTTCACCATTGTCTGAACATTTGAAGATTTAATTGAAATTACAATATCGTTAAAATCAAATTTTTCGAGCAAAGAGGCGTGATGAAGAGCGCTCTCAACCAAAGCTTCTGCGGTTGGTGCTCCGTATTTTGCAAGGATTTCCTTTTCAAGCGAGCCCGAATTAACTCCGATTCTTATGGGCACCTGCTTTTTAAGGCAAGCCTTTGCAACCTCTTTTACTCTTTCATCCGAGCCGATATTGCCGGGGTTTATTCTTATTTTATCAACACCCGCATCAAGACTGCCGAGTGCCAGACGGTAATCAAAATGAATATCCGCAACAATGGGAACCGTTACATTTTCTTTAAGCTTTTCAATAAGCTTAACCGCTTCTTTATCGGGCACCGCCGCTCTGATTATTTCACAGCCCGCTTTTTCAAGCTCAATTGCTTGTTTCACACTTGCTTCAATATCCGAAGCAGGCTTGTTGAGCATTGACTGAACGGAGATTCTTTCACCGCCGCCGATAAAAATATTGCCAACCTTAACCTTTCGGCTGTTGCGTCTTTCCATTTATTTCACCGCCTTTATTTTCTGATTAAATTCATAATATCGCTGAACGATATAACCACCATAAGCACCATAAGAAGTGCAAGCCCTACTGCGTGAACCCAGCCCTCATATTTCTTGGGCACGGGCTTTCTGAATATCATTTCGATAAGCACGAAAAACAGTCTGCCGCCGTCAAGTGCGGGAAGAGGCAGTAGGTTAAACATTCCGATGTTTATTGTTATGAGTGCCATCATCATAAGAAGCATTGTGTAATCGGTTTCCTGCGTTGCGGTTTGCGCCGCATCGGCAATATAAGAAACCGTTCCTATAGGACCCGAAAGGTCGCTCAGACCGAACTGACCCGTTACCAAATCAACAAGGCTTACCCAAACAACTCTGCCTATTGAAACTGATTCCGCTATTGCATTGGGAACAACCGTTTTGAATGACGGCTCAACACCTCTTATTATAAAATCGTAAACAATGGTAAGCGTTTCTTTGCCGTTTACCTCTCTTGTTACAGTTTGAAATTTAACTGCATCAAGATTTACCGTTTCGCCGTTTCTTTCAACAACAAAATCAATAATGCCGTCTTTATCTCTCGCCATAAGAAATCCGAGGTCGTATTCGGAAAAAACTCTTTTTCCGTTAATCCGCTTAATTTCATCCCCCGCCTGCAAGCCGTACTGCGAGCTTACGGCATTTTCTTCAAAGGAATGAATCTCGGTAAGACCGATTAATTCGCTCTGACAAAGCATAATTGCAACTATCAGAACACCGAGAATAAGATTAACAATTCCTCCAGCCGCAATGATTATAAATCTCTGCCACGCAGGCTTATTGCAAAAAGCTCTTTCGTTATCGCTGCTTTCGTCTTCACCCTCCATGCTCACAAAACCGCCGATGGGAAAAAGTCTTACCGCATATTTTGTTTCGCCTTTTTTGAATTTCAGAAGAGTGGGGCCCATACCCATTGCGAACTCATTTATTTTGACTTTAAAAAGCTTTGCAAAGGTGAAATGACCGAGCTCGTGGAAGAAAACTATCATCCCGAAAAAGAATATTGCCAAAAGAATCGGCCATGCTTTTCCCCAAAGTTGAGCCGCAGTCATAAGTGTTATAGCTTTCATATAAACAGCCTTTCTGTCTGATCTCGCATTAAACTGTCGGTTTCAAAAACTTCCGAAAGGGTAAACTCATCCTTTTTCGGTGCATTTTCAAGTGCCGCCTCAACAGCACAGGCAATATCAAGGAAACCGATTTTTCCGTTTCTGAAAAGTTCATTTGCTTTTTCGTTGGCGGCATTAACTGCTGCGGGATAAAGTCCGCCCTTTTCAAAAGCTCTTCTGCATAAGTTTATGCAGGAAAATGTTTCATAATCCGGATTTTCAAAAGTAAGTGTTGCAGCTGCCGCAAGATCAAGCTGCTTAACGGGACTTTCAAATCTGTCGGGATAGGTCAGTGCATACTGAATGGGTATTCTCATATCGGGAACTCCGAGCTGCGCAATAACCGAATTATCCGCATATTCAACAAGAGAATGAACTATGCTCTGACGGTGAACAAGAATATCAATATCCTTTGCTTCCATTCCGAAAAGCCACGCCGCCTCAATAAGCTCAAGACCCTTGTTCATCATTGTAGCGGAATCGATGGTTATTTTTGCACCCATACTCCAGTTGGGGTGCTTCAAAGCCTGCTCAACGGTAACCTTTTCAAGCTCTTCTCTTGTTTTTCCGAAGAAAGGCCCGCCCGAGGCAGTCAGAATAAGTCTTTTTATCTGTTTTGTATCCGGGCAGCCCTGCATTGACTGAAAAATTGCCGAATGCTCGCTGTCTACGGGAAGAATATCAACGCCTTTGTTTTTTGCCGCTTCAAGCACAAGCTTTCCGCCTGCAACAAGGGTTTCTTTATTCGCAAGGGCAATTTTGCTGCCCGCATTTATAGCCGCAAGAGTTGGTGCAAGACCCGCAATACCGACGATACTGTTGAGCACGGTATCGGCACCGCAAACCGCACATTCCTCAACACCCGATTTGCCCGACAACACTTTTGTTGCGGTATCGGCAACCCTGATTTTTAAATCTGACGCCGCTTTTTCGTCTGCAACGGCAACCGTTTCGGGTGCAAACTTTCTGATTTGCTCCTCAAGAATATCGGTTCTTGAATTTGCTGTAAGTGTTTTCACTTTGAAACCGCAGAGTTCTGCAACCTCAAGCGCCTGAACACCTATTGAACCTGTTGAACCGAGAACGGCAAGGGTTTGTGTCATAATAATCTACCTCTTGTTAATAATTAAGAAAATTTCCGTAAGCAAATAAAGTGTGGGTGCCGCAAAGAGGAAACTGTCTATTCTGTCAAGCACACCGCCGTGACCGGGGAAAAGAGTTCCGAAATCTTTCTCGCCGTAGTTTCTTTTGATAACCGAGGCAGAAAGGTCGCCGAGCATACCCATAACACACATTATAATGCTTGCAATAATAACCATAAACACATTAATGGTATCAAGATGGAAGAAAAATTTATCGCAGATAAAATAAGTTATTACGATAACAACTGTTGTTCCGATAACACCCGCAACTGCACCTTCAACAGATTTCTTGGGGCTTATTTTGGGAGCAAGCTTATGCTTTCCGAATCTGCTTCCGAAGAAATATGCAAAAGTGTCGGTAAGCCATGCGGCAAACATTGCGATAAGAATTAAAAAAACAATATGAGAACGCTGGAAAATATCGGGATTTTCCTCACCCATATTTATAACTTTGAAAAGAAATGATATGGCTGAAGGAATTGCAATTGAACCGAAAAGAGCAAATGCCACATTTTCAAATTTTGTTTTGTCATACCATTTAAGCATAACAATAAGCATTACAAGAACATACACAGTCAATATAGCCGATGTCGGAACAGGCATATATTTTTGAAAATCAAATGCAATATACGGAGTAACAAAAGCGGAAAAGCCTACAGCGCAAGCTGTAAGAACTTTGTTTTGACACTTTGTTACCCTCATTATCTCGTTAACGGCAATTGCCGAGAATATTGACACAACCGGGCTGAGAAGGCTTGCGTAGCCAAAGCCGATGAGAACAAGCAGTCCTATCGCAAATAATGCTGCCAGAAGTCCCGTTATAATTCGAGTTTTCATAATCTTATCTCGCTTTTCTTTAAAATTTTGCAAATCAGACTCCGCCGAAGCGTCTGTTTCTTTTGCAATAATCTATAATTGCCTTATCCAGATCATCCGTTGTGAAATCAGGCCAGAGTATATCCGAAAACCAGAATTCGGAATATGCCGCCTGCCAGATAAGGAAGTTTGAAAGACGGTATTCACCGCTGGGTCTGATTATAAGATCAGGATCAGGCAAACCTGCGGTAAATAAATTATCGTCTATATTTTTCAAGTCTATATCTTCAGCTTTAAGTTCACCCGTTTCAACTTTTTTTGCGAGTTCCTTAACCGCATGAAGAATTTCATTTCTTCCGCCGTAATTAACAGCAATATTAACCACCGTTGAGCTTTTATCTGCCGTGTTTTTTTCAAGAGAATCAATAAGCTTTATAATATCTGAAGGAAGTCCCTCTCTCTCGCCGATATAGCGGATACGGAAGCCCTTCTGCTCATTTTCTTCTTCTCTGTCGTGAGCCTCGCAGAGATAATCTCTGAAAAGGTTCATTATTGCCGCAACCTCTTTTTCAGGTCTTTTCCAATTCTCGGTTGAAAAAGCGTAAAATGTTACGCACTCAAGACCGATTTCTGCAGCATAGTCACATATAGCCCTGAAAGTGTTTGCACCTGCCTTGTGCCCTTCACTTCTTTCAAGACCTCTCTGCTTTGCCCATCTGCCGTTTCCGTCCATAATAATGCCTATATGGCGGGGCAAAGTTATATTTTTAAGCATTTCTTCTGTCATCTTAAATACTCCGAACGGCAGAAGGCAAGAGTGCCTTCTGCCGGTGTAAACAAGTTAGATTTCCATAATATCCTTTTCTTTTGCTTCTGCAAGCTTATCAATTTCCTTGGTAAACTTATCGGTGATATCCTGGATTTTCTTTTCTGCAACCTTAAGGTCGTCTTCTGTTATCTCGGAATCTTTCTGCATCTTCTTTGCCTTATCGATTCCGTCTCTTCTTATTGAACGGATAGCAACCTTTGAATCTTCAGCCATTTTCTTAACATCCTTGCCAAGCTCTTTGCGGCGTTCTTCAGTAAGCTGAGGGAACACAAGGCGGATGATTTTGCCGTCATTCTGAGGATTGATGCCGATTTCAGATGCAAGAATAGCCTTTTCAATTGCACCGAGTGACGAAGCATCCCAAGGCTGAATTGTGAGAATTCTTGCTTCTGAAACTGAAATTGCAGCCATCTGATTAACGGGAGTGGGAGTTCCGTAATAGTCAACTCTTACCTTATCAAGAACAGCAGCGCTTGCTCTGCCCGCTCTGAGCGATGAATATTCGTTGTTGAGAACGCTTACGGTTTTGCTCATTTTTTCTTCAAGTGATTTTAATAATGTTTGCATAGGTTTAGCCCTCCTTAACTATTGTGCCGATGTTTTCGCCGAGAACCGCTCTGATAATATTCTGCGGGTCTTCAAGGTTGAAAACAAGAATGGGAATATTATTGTCACGGCAAAGTGAAGCTGCCGTTGAATCCATAACCTTGAGGTTCTTTTCGAGCACCTCGCTGTGTGTTACAACATCGTATTTGACTGCATCCGCAAATTTGTTGGGGTCCTTATCAAAAACGCCGTCAACGTTTGTTGCCTTAAGAATGATATCAGCTTTAATTTCAGCTGCTCTGAGCGCCGCACAGGTATCGGTTGAGAAGAAAGGATTGCCCGTGCCGCTTGCAAAAATAACAACTCTGCCCTTTTCAAGATGACGCACTGCCTTGTTTCTGATATATGTTTCGGCAATCTGCTTCATTTCGATAGCACTCTGAACTCTTACGGGAATGCCGTATTGCTCAAGAGAATCCGCAAGAGCAAGAGAATTCATAACCGTTGCAAGCATACCGATATGGTCTGCTCTTGTTCTGTCCATATTTCCGCCCGAACGGCCTCTCCAGAAGTTTCCGCCGCCAACAACAAGACCAACCTCAACACCGAGCTTTGTTATTTCGCTTACTGCGGAGCAAACGGAATTGATAGTATCAAAATCAAAACCGTGGCCCTTTTCTCCTGCCAGCACTTCACCGCTGAGTTTAAGGAGAATTCGTTTATAAACCGGTTGCATAAAAAACACCGCCTCAATAAAATTATGTTACGAAAAATCCGAGTTTTCTGCAAAAGCCCGCACTAACTCAAATTACGCTATCATATATTTTACTTTATTTTTCACAAACTGTAAAGCATTATTTTTTTAAAACAAGATTTTTATGATAGATTTTTAAACAAAGTTTCTTTCTTTTTGCTATTTTGTCAAAACTTCTTGCTTGTTACGTTATTTTACTGTATAATAAATTTTGTATAGACTAAAAAAAGAGGTTTGTTTGATGAAAAATCTTATTTTAAGAAACACCCCTGAAATTGCTGATATGTTTGAACTGCGCGATATTCCGAGCGCAGACGGCAAAAACACATATGAAGTTTTCTGCGAGAACGGCAAAATAGTTATTTGCGGCGATTGCAAGATAAGCCAGGCTATGGGTTATTATGCATATCTTAAAACATATTGCGGAGTCAACATCTCTCATTGCGGCAACCGTGAAATTTCAGTTTCCACCGCTCCCCTCTTTGACGGAAAACTTGAAAAGGTTATTTCGCAGAAGCACCGTGCATATATGAATTACTGCACTCTCGGCTATTCATTTGCTTTCTGGAAATGGGAAGACTGGGAAAAAGAAATTGACTTTATGGCAATGAACGGCATAAATATGCCTTTGAGCGTTGTCGGCAGTGAGGCTGTCTGGTACTACACAATGCGTGATTTCACCTACAGTGAAACAGGTGCCCTTTCATATATTTCGGGCCCTGCTTTCTGGCCGTGGCAGCTTATGACAAATATCTCAGGCTACTTCAGCCTCTCCGATGTTAAATATATCGAAAGCCGCCTTGAACTCGGCAAAAAGATTATTGAGCGCGAAGTTGAACTCGGAATGACACCCATTCAGCAGGGCTTTGCGGGCAGCGTTCCCAAAACAATAACAAAACTTTTTAATAAGGTTAAGCTGCGTATGATTCCCTCGTGGTGCAATTTCCCCATCACATTCCAGCTTGACCCCACAGACCCCATTTTCAGAAAATTCGGTATGGCACTCCTTGAAAAACAGCGTCAGCTTTTCGGTGCATATCATTATTATGCCTGCGACCCGTTCCACGAAAACGAACCTTCAATAAAAACTTCAAGCTATCTCTGGAAGGTTGGCAGAGCTATCGACAATATGTATAAGGATTTTGACCCTGATTCGGTATGGGTTATGCAGAGCTGGTCTCTCCGCGAGCAGATTGTTAAATCTGTTCCTAAAGAAAGACTTCTTATTCTTGATATCGACGGCAGCAAACACGGAGTAACAGAAGAATTCTGGGGTTATGATTTCGTGCTCGGCAATCTTCACAATTTCGGCGACAGAAACACTCTTCACGGCAGCATCAAGGCTCTTGCCGATAATGCATATTATCAGTGCAATGCTGAAAACTGCTGCGGCACAGGTCTTTTTATGGAGGGTATTTTCCAGAATCCTCTCTATTATGACCTTGCATTTCAGATGATAACCGAGGATAAGCCCGTTGAACTTGAAGGCTGGCTTCGCAACTATGCTTACCGCCGCTACGGAAGCAAAGAAAAATGCCTTGTTGACGCTATGCTTGCACTTTACGAAAGCTGTTACAACGAAAAATGTGTAGGCAGAGAAACAGGCTCGGTAATCTGTGCAAGACCCGCAACGGAGCTTCGCCACACAGCACCGAATGATTTCCGTGAGCTTCGCTACGATAACAAAGTTCTTTATAAAGCGGCTCAGCTTCTTCTCAGTTCTGCAGAAGCAACCAAAGACGGCTTTGCATACGACGCCTGCGACCTTGTGCGTCAGGTTTTGAGCAACTACGCATCAAACCTCTATGACAAGGTTATGTATGGTTATAACAATAAAGATGTAAGCGTTTTTGAGCGTTCATCAAACGCTTTCCTCAGAATTTGCGAAGAGCTTGATGAACTTCTGCAAACACGCCCCGAGCTTACTCTCTGGCAGCATCTTAAAGAAGCAGGCGATCTTGCATTAAGCGATAAAGACAAGCAGAATTTTGAGCTTAATCTTCTGACCCAGATAACATTATGGGGTCCCATCGGCAACACGGTAAACTATGACTATGCGTGGAAAGAATGGGGCGGACTTATCAAAACATATTATTCAAAGCGTTGGCAGAGCTTCTTTGAGAGACTTGCCTATGAATTCCCCAAGAGAAGAAAATTCTCAACAACAACAAGAAAACAGCACTGCGAAAGAAATATCTATGCAGGCAATCAGTTCTATAAGAGCTATGCTGAATTCGAAAAGAAATGGCTTTCAACAACCGACCCCGAGCCCCCTACAGACGGCAATACTGTTGAAATCGCACGCAGACTTCTTGAAAAATATAAAAGAGCAATTCTTGAGGATTAACAAAAAGCATCGGCAGAAATCTGCCGATGCTTTTTGTTTTATTTATTAAGTTTTTCCGCATACGCAAGTGCTTCATCGATGTTGGGCAGGAAATTCTGTGCTCCCGCCTCATCATAAAAGCCTGCTTTTTTCATAACCGAAAGAGGCTGTTCGTTTGTGTGTGAAAGTATAAGAGTTATGTCTGATTTCTTGCAGGTTTCAAGAATATCAAAAAGCGAACGCATTGCCGTTGCATCAAGTGCAGGCACATTTCTCATTCGGATTATTACGGTTTTTATATCTTCTTTTATCGCTATTGAAGCAAAAGTTTC
>JAZRTQ010000093.1:0-48926 GCA_045652165.1 Acutalibacteraceae bacterium
GGCTCAACTCTCGTTTACGGCCGAGGTAAAGCTGTTGTTGTTGCAACAGGTATGGACACGGAAATGGGTAAGATTGCAGACGCAATCGCACAGGCAGAAGAAGGTCAGACTCCTCTTCAGATAAAGCTTGCTCAGCTTTCAAAAATCCTCACAAAACTCGTTCTCGGTATCTGCGTTGTACTTCTCGCATACCAGATGATTATGGCATATTTCGGCGAAGGCGTAAGCTTCAACATCTTCCTTGAAAGCTTCATGGTTGCCGTTTCGCTTGCTGTTGCGGCTATCCCCGAAGGCCTTGTTGCCGTTGTTACAATCGTACTTTCAATCGGCGTTACAAATATGTCAAAGAAGAACGCTATCATCAGAAAGCTTACCGCAGTTGAAACTCTCGGCTGTGCACAGATAATCTGTTCCGATAAAACAGGTACTCTTACTCAGAACAAGATGACTGTTGTTGACCATTACGGCGACAACGAAGCTCTCATCGCAAAGGCAATGGCTCTTTGCTGTGACGCTGAAATCGACGAAAACGGCGAAGTTACAGGCGAACCCACCGAAGCAGCACTCGTAGGCTATGCTTATGCACTTAAGATGCACAAGAATGACCTTGTTGCAAATGCTCCCAGAATCGGCGAAGCTCCCTTCGATTCAGGCAGAAAGATGATGTCAACCGTTCACAAGACTGCTGACGGCATCGTTCAGTATACAAAGGGTGCTCCCGACGAGCTCCTCAAGAGATGCACTCATGCCCTCATCAACGGCGAAGTTGTTCCTTTCACAGAGGATGTTAAGGCTGCTGTTCTTGCAGATAACAAGAGAATGGCTGATCAGGCTCTCCGTGTTCTTGCCGTTGCATACAGAGATTATGATTCGGCTCCTGCCGATTTTGCTCCCGAGGCACTTGAAAACAACCTTATTTTTATCGGTCTCACAGGTATGATTGACCCTGCCCGTCCCGAAGTAAAGGCAGCTATCGAAGAATGCCGTTCCGCAGGTATCACTCCCATCATGATTACAGGCGACCATAAGGATACGGCGGTTGCAATCGCAATGCAGCTCGGCATCATCGAAGATGCTTCAAGCGCTATCACAGGCGCTCAGCTCGATGAAATCAGCGATGAAGATTTCGCTGAAAGAGTAACCGAATTCAGAGTTTATGCTCGTGTTCAGCCCGAACACAAAACAAGAATTGTTAACGCATGGCGTGCAAAGGGTATGATTACCGCTATGACAGGAGACGGCGTTAACGATGCTCCCTCAATCAAGAACGCCGATATCGGTGTCGGTATGGGTATTACAGGTACAGACGTTACAAAGAACGTTGCAGACATGGTTCTTGCAGACGATAACTTTGCAACAATCGTTGCCGCAGTTTCAGAAGGCAGAAGAATTTACGATAACATCAGAAAGGCTATTCAGTTCCTTCTCGGCTCAAACCTTTCGGAAGTTCTTTCAATCTTCACCGCAACAATTCTTAACTTCACAATTCTCAAACCCGTTCATCTTCTTTTCATCAACCTCGTAACAGACAGTATTCCTGCTCTTGCTCTCGGTCTTGAAAGACCCGAAAGAGACATCATGCAGCGTAAACCCAGAAACAGCAACGAAGGTGTTTTTGCAGGCGGTATGGGCTTTGACGTTGCATATCAGGGCATTCTTGTTACCGTTCTTACACTTGCCGCATTCTTCATCGGTGAATTCCTTGAAACAGGTCACTGGCAGTTCACAAACATCGCAAACTGCGAAGAAGGCATGACAATGGCATTCCTTACAATGTCCATGTGCGAAATCTTCCATTCATTCAATATGCGTTCACAGAGAGGCTCTGTTATCGGAATGGCATTCGGTCAGAAGTCACACAACATCACCCTTTACGGTGCAATGTTAGCTTCACTTGTTCTTACCACCGCTATTATCGAAGTTCCCTTCCTTGCAGAAATGTTTGAATTCGTTCACCTTGATGCAAAAGCATATTGCATTTCAATTGGTCTTGCATTCCTTGTAATTCCCATCGTTGAAATTGTTAAGGCAATTCAGAGAAAAACTGCAAAGAAATAAATATAAACATCAAAGGCGATTATCGGAAATCCGATAATCGCCTTTTTTTATTCGCTCATATAGTCAAGAACTCTTTCGATAAGCCTTAAGCGGTTTTCGCCCTTCATCATCTTAACTGCAATATACGGCTTTCCGCCGCCTGCACTGACAACAAATCTGCCCTTGAAATGCGCTGCCGCAGAAGCAACTCTGTTCATATCCAGATCTGAAACCTTGAATATGATTCGGTCTGCCTGCGAGGTTATTTCATAAACATTAACCCCTGCCGCCTTGCCTCTGAGAAGAGCAATTCTGACAAGACCCTCAACGCTTGCGGGCGGTTCTCCGAAGCGGTCAATAAGCTCATCAATAACATCCGATGCATCATCATCAGTTTTAATATCCGCAATTCTTCTGTATATGCGAAGCCTTTGGGGAACACTTTCGATATAATCATCGGGAATATGAGCATCTATCGGCAGGTCAATAACGCAATCCTTTTCAGGTGCAGAGCTTTTTTCACCCTTTTCTTCGCTTATTGCCTGCTCAAGAAGTTTTATATACATCTCATAACCGACAGACTCCATATGACCGTGCTGATTTGCACCGAGCACATTGCCCGCACCTCTTAACTCAAGGTCACGCATTGCGATATGAAAGCCTGAACCGAATTCTGTAAACTCTCTTATTGCGTCAAGTCTTCTCGAAGCGATTTCGCTCAGCTGAACGCCCTTGGTAAAGGTGAAATAAGCACTTGCTCTTCTTGACGACCTTCCGACTCTGCCTCTTATCTGATGAAGCTGTGCAAGACCCATTCTGTCTGCGTGTTCGATAATCAGAGTGTTTGCATTGGGCACATCAACACCCGTTTCAATAATCGTTGTGCAAACAAGAATATCAATTTCGCCCTCAATAAGTCTTCGCCACACTTCGCTCAGTTCATCCTCGCTCATTTTTCCGTGGGCAATTCCTACCGTTGCATCAGGAATAAGATTCTTTATTTCAGCCGCCTTGCGTTCAATGCCTTCTACCTTATTGAAAAGATAATAAACCTGACCGCCTCTGCGAAGCTCCTGCTCCATCGCGTGAACAAGCACACCCATATTATGCTCGATAACATAGGTCTGAACAGGCATTCTGTCCTGCGGTGCTTCTTCGATAACCGACATATCCCTGATTCCCGTCATCGCCATATTGAGAGTTCTGGGAATGGGTGTTGCGGTAAGAGTGAGCACATCAACTGCAGGGAAAAGAGTTTTAAGCTTTTCTTTCTGTGCAACGCCGAAACGCTGCTCTTCATCAATTATGATAAGACCCAGATCGCGGAACTGAACATCCTTTGATATAAGTCTGTGGGTGCCCACAACAACATCAACCGAGCCTCTGCGAAGCCCCGCTATAACCTTTTCGGTTTCTTTTTTTGTGTTGAATCTTGAAAGCATACCCGCTTCAATCGGAAAGCCCTCAAATCGCTTGAGAATTGTCTGATAATGCTGCATCGCAAGTATGGTTGTGGGCACAAGAATAGCACATTGTTTGCCGTCTGCTATACACTTGAAAACGGCTCTGAGCGCAACCTCTGTTTTGCCGAATCCTACATCGCCGCAAAGGAGTCTGTCCATCGGGAAAGACTTTTCCATATCACGCTTTATTTCGTGGATGCAACGAAGCTGGTCATCGGTTTCAACATATTCAAACCTTGACTCAAAATCATTCTGCATATCAATATCCTGCGAGAAAGAATGACCCTGAATTTTAATTCTCTTGGCATAAAGCTCAATAAGCTCTTTCGCCATTTCCTTAACGGCGCCCTTAACCCTTGTTCGGGTTTTCTGCCAATCCGTGCCGCCAAGCTTGCTGAGTTTAAGCGGTTTATCATCGCTCTTTGGTCCGATATATTTTGAAACCTGGTCAAGCTGTGTTACGGGCACATAAAGATTATCGCCCTTGTCATATCTGATTTTAATATAATCCTTAACATTCCCCGAAGCTTCAAGGCTCTGTATCCCCTCGAATATACCGATGCCGTGTGCCGAGTGAACAACATATTCGCCTCTGTGAAGCTCATCAAGGTTGTTGAATGCATTTTTAGCCGACCTTTTTGTTGATTTTACGGTTTTTGAAGGGGTGCGGCTTCTGTAGGTAAGCAAAGTGAATTTTGCACTCGGATATTCAAAACCGAATGTCAGACTGCCGGGCATAACGCAAACGCTGTTCTGCGGAAATTCAGCAGGCGGAACAGGACACCATATTGCGGGAACTCCCTCATTTTCAAGGTCTTCCGCGAGCGTTTTTGAGGCTTTATCCGTGCCCGCAAGAATTGCTATGCAATGCCCTTTCTGCTTTTTGATCGCCATAATATCATCAACAAGAACAGAAAGGGTGCCGTTCCACGGGCTTATCTGATTTGCAGTGAAGGTTATAAGCTCCTTAACGGGAGTATCAAAACTGCCTCGGGGCAGATTATCAAGATAAACCGCACCGAAATCTTCATAAATTCTTGTTAAATCGTGCTGACGCAAAGAAAAGGTATCCAGCCCTTTACAAAGAATTCCATCCTGAAAAAGGCCTTTAACCGTTTCATTCATAAGCTGACACGCCGAATTGAATTTATCCTTTACCGAAAAGCTTTCGCAAACAAAAAGCATACAGCCGTCTGTGTAATCAAAAATGCTTGCACTTTCGGGATAAATCAAGGGCATATATTTATCGGCTGAAGAAAGACGGATTCCGTCATTCAGTTTGTTTATATCATCCTGAAGATTTTTGAGGGCATCGCCTTTTATTCGGCTGCCTGAAATGTGTTTTTCAATAAGTGCAACAAGCGCCTCATCAGAAATCAGCACCTCTCTTGCAGGGGTTATGCTTATTTCGTCAACAGAATCCGTTCTTCTCTGGCTGTCTGTTTCGAAAAATGAAATACTGTCTGCCGTATCTCCCCAGAATTCAACTCTGCAAGGCAAAGCCGAATCGGGAGGATAAAAATCAAGTATACCGCCCCTTTGAGCAAACTGACCCGGTCCGTTAACCTGGTCGCTTCGGGTGTATCCGCAGGCAACAAGACTGCGAAGAAGCTCATCAATTTCATAATCCTCGCCCGCAGTTATCGAAAAACTGTTATTCATAAGCACCGAGGGCGGAACGGTGAACTGCATTGCCGCCTCCGCAGAAAGAACAACCGCATCAAATTCGCCTTTGAGCATTTTATCAAGCACCTTAAGCCTTGCGTGCTCATATTCTCTTGAAACAGTTTCTGTTGTTCTGAAAGAAAAATCCCTTGCGGGATAAAGATACGCATTTATTCCGAAGCTTTCCATATCCTGCCTGAGCTTTGTTGCAGAAGCTTCATCCGCAGTTATAACAAGCGCTTTTCTCATAAGCCCCATACAGAGCGATGAAATAATATGCGCCTTATGGACAGCAGAAATGCCCGTCACGCCGAGAGGCAGACGGGTGTTTTTGATTGCTTTGGCAAGCGATATAAATTCAGGCAGTTTTTTTGCTATGTCGGTATAACAGTTCATATTTTAACTCCGACCCCGCGAAGAGCATTTTTCAGCCCTTCCATATCGGTGCTTGAATGGCAGTGACCGTTCATTCCCGTTGCCTTTGCACCGTCGATGTTTTTCTGAACATCGTCAATAAAAAAGCATTCTTCGGGCTTGAGTGAAAACTTGTCATAAAGCACTTCGTAAATTTCTTTTTCGGGCTTTAAAAGCTTGTAATCGGCAGAAACCACTACACCGTCAAAATATGAAAGTGCAGGAATTCCGCTTCTTCTTTCGTGAAAATCAGATGATGCATTTGAGAGCAGATAAATCTTATATCCGTTATCTTTAAGTTCCTTAACAACCTCGCACATATCTTCAAACGGCGGCATATACGGATAAAAATTATTCACCATTTCGCTCACCTTTTCAAAGATTTCGGCGGGGATAACATCTTTTTTCTGCTCCATTATCTCATCGGGAAAAATAATTCCTCTGTCTTTATCGTTCCATATGGGATTTCTCAATATCTCACGCAGAAAAATCTCTCCGTGTTCCTTTGAAAAATATTTTTCCATAGTTTTTTCGGGATTATAATCAATGAGCACTCCGCCCATATCAAATATTATGTTCTTTATCATTTTCTCATGTCCTCATTAACAAAAACTCTCTTAACTTTTAAAAATTCCGAGCCGTCGATTTCTCCGAGACCGATAAAATTGCCGTCAGGGTCGCACACTCTGTAATACCCCAACATTTTCGGGCATTTAAGCCTTTGCAGAAATAATTCTCCGCCATTCGAAAAACGCTTTGCCTGCGCTTCTGTGACCTGAATAAGCGGATAAATTTCAAGTGCCTTGTCAACAGAAATAATTATTTTTTCAAGCTCTCCGTTTTTTGAAAACTCTTCAAGCTGTTCAATCGTAACCGCATTTTCAAGGCTGAAACCGTTTGCCTTTGTGCGTCTTAATTCTGTCATAACCGCACCGCAGCCGAGCTTTGCACCCAAATCATCAATAAGCGTGCGTATATATGTGCCCGAAGAGCACTCAACAGATATTGTATATTCTGCCTCTTCCTCTTTTGCCGAAAGCATTTCTATTGAAAAAACAGTTACCTCTCTGGGCTTTCGCTCAACCTCAATGCCCTTTCTTGCAAGGTCATAAAGTCGCTGCCCGTTAACCGAAACTGCAGAATACATAGGCGGCAACTGGCTTATATCGCCCTCAAAATCTTTGAGTGCCTCCCTCACCTTCTCTGCAGTTGCATTAACCTCTTTTGTTTCAAGCACCGTACCCGTTATGTCAAGGGTATCTGTCCTGACACCGAGTTTGAACGATGCAATATATGCCTTATCATGGCTCGGCAAAAGCTCACAAAATCTTGTTGCACCGCCAAGCATAACGGTCATAACTCCCGTTGCCATCGGGTCAAGCGTGCCCGTGTGTCCGCATTTCTTTTCAGAGCAGATTCTGCGCACTCTTGCAACCGCACCAAACGAGGTCATATCCTTTGGTTTATCAATAACAATTAATCCTGTCATAAATCTCTCCGATAAATTGATGCTATTATTCTATCACAGTTCAACGGATTATGCAATAAAAAACACAGCCCTGCCATCATTTGATGACGGGGCTGTGAATATTATGAATTGATTAGTTGCTGTACTTTGAACGCTTTACATAAGTTGTATGAAGAACCTCGTGTGCCTTATGGCTGCCGGGCTCGCCGAAATACTCTTTGTAAACTGTCTTAACAGCTTCGCTTTCGTGTGACTTTCTAACGGGAAGATTTTCATCAGCTACATAAAGAGCCTTACCTCTGATTCCCTTAAGGTCAACAAAGTTGTGAACAGCTGCAGGCTGTACGGGCTGACCGCCGCCGTTTACGCAACCGCCGGGGCAAGCCATAATTTCAACAAAGTGATAATCAGCTGTGCCTGCCTTGATAGCATCCATAACCTTCTTTGCGTTTGCAAGTCCGCTTGCTGCGCAAACCTTAACTTCCATGCCTGCAACTGTGTATGAAGCTTCCTTAAGACCTTCTGTACCTCTTACCTCGGTGAACTCAAGTGACTTAAGTTCTTCACCTGTGAGAGTTTCAACAGCAGTTCTGAGAGCAGCTTCCATAACGCCGCCTGTTGCACCGAAGATTACACCTGCACCTGTGCCTTCGCCGAGAGGATTATCAAATTCTTCATCGGGAAGAGCATTGAATGTGATACCTGCAGTTTCAATCATTCTTGCAAGCTCACGGGTTGTGAGAGCATAGTCAACATCAGCATAACCGCTTGCTGACTGGTCTTCTCTGCCGCACTCAAATTTCTTTGCAGTACAGGGCATAATGCTTACTACAACGATATCCTTGGGATCAATGCCCATCTTCTCTGCATACCATGTCTTGGTTACTGCACCAAACATCTGCTGGGGTGACTTGCAGCTTGAAAGATGGTCAATCTGCTCGGGATAGTAGTGCTCGCAATACTTAACCCAACCGGGTGAGCAGGAAGTGATGAGGGGAAGAGCGCCGCCGTTCTTGATTCTGTCAAGAAGCTCGTGAGCCTCTTCAAGAATTGTGAGGTCAGCGGAGAAATCTGTATCAAATACCTTGTCGAAGCCAAGGCGGCGAAGAGCTGCAACCATCTTGCCGGTTACGTTTGTGCCGATTTCGTTGCCGAAGCATTCGCCGAGAGTAACTCTGATTGAGGGAGCAGTGTTAACAACAACATACTTCTCGGGATCATTGATAGCTGCAAATACTTTTGCAGTATCATCCTTTTCATAAAGTGCACCTACGGGGCAGTTTACGATACACTGACCGCAGGATACGCATGAATAATCGTTAAGGGGAAGCTCGAAGGGTGAGCCGATATGAGTGTCGAATCCTCTTGCGCTTGCACCGATAACGCTGATAGCCTGATTGTTGCAAGCTGCAACGCAGCGACGGCAAAGGATACACTTGCTGTTATCTCTTATCATGTGTGCAGCAGAATCATCATACTGTGCTTCAGGATAAGCGCCCTCATATTTTGTTTCATTATCAACACCGTAATCCTTGCAAAGCTTCTGAAGTTCACAGTTGCCGCTGCGTACGCAGGAAAGGCACTCTTTTCTGTGAGTTGAAAGAACAAGCTCAAGGTTTGTTTTACGGCTGTTTCTTACTTTTTCGCTGTTGGTGAAGATTTCCATTCCCTCATTAACGGGGAATACGCAAGCTGCAACAAGTGAACGTGCACCCTTAACTTCTACCATACACATACGGCAAGCGCCGATTTCATTGATTTCCTTAAGGTAGCAAAGAGTAGGAATTTCAATACCTGCATATCTTGCTGCCTCGAGAATTGTTTTGCCCTTGGGAACACTCAGGGGCATATTATTTATTTTAATGTTTACCATTTCCATTATATTATGCCTCCTCTGTTAAGCTTTGATGATTGCACCGAACTTACATGAATCCATGCAAGCGCCGCACTTGATACACTTTGCTGTGTCGATTGTGTGGGGGTTCTTAACTGTGCCGTTGATTGCGCCAACGGGGCACTTTCTTGCACAGAGAGTACAGCCCTTACACTTATCAGCAACAATTGAATAGTTAAGAAGACCCTTACATACGCCTGCGGGGCACTTCTTATCAACAACGTGAGCGATATATTCTTCGCGGAAGAACTTAAGTGTTGCAAGAACGGGGTTGGGAGCAGTCTGACCAAGACCGCAGAGTGAGTTTTCTTTGATGAAATATGCAAGCTCTTCAAGCTTGTCAATATCTTCAAGAGTTCCGTTACCGTCGGTAATCTTCTCAAGAATTTCCATCATACGCTTTGTGCCGATACGGCAGGGAGCACACTTACCGCAGGATTCATCAACTGTGAAATCAAGGAAGAACTTTGCAATATCAACCATACAGTTGTCTTCGTCCATAACAATAAGACCGCCTGAACCCATCATACAGCCGATAGCTGTGAGATTATCGTAGTCGATTGCTGTATCAATAAGGCTTGCAGGGATACATCCGCCTGAGGGACCGCCTGTCTGTGCTGCCTTGAACTTCTTGCCATTGGGAATACCGCCGCCGATGTCATAAATAACTTCGCGAAGTGTTGTTCCCATGGGAATTTCAACAAGACCTGTGTTTTCAATCTTGCCGCCAAGTGCGAATACCTTTGTGCCCTTTGATTTCTCTGTACCCATTGATGCAAACCATTCTGCACCCTTGAGGATAATCTGAGGAATGTTAGCAAAGGTTTCAACGTTATTTTCTGTTGTGGGCTTGCCAAAAAGACCCTTAACTGCAGGATAGGGAGGACGGGGTCTGGGCTCACCTCTGTTACCTTCAATTGAAGTCATAAGAGCTGTTTCTTCACCGCAAACGAATGCGCCTGCACCAAGACGGATGAAGAGGTCGAAATCAAAGCCTGAATCAAAGATGTTCTTGCCGAGGATGCCGTATTCTCTTGCATCGTCAATAGCCTTCTGAAGACGGTCAACAGCAATGGGATACTCTGCACGAACATATACATAACCTTCGGTTGCGCCTGTTGCATAACCGCAGATGATCATAGCTTCGATAAGGCAATGGGGGTCGCCTTCAAGAACCGAACGGTCCATGAATGCACCGGGGTCACCTTCGTCAGCATTACAAACAACATATTTCTGGTCTGCTGCATTAGCTGCTGTGAAGCTCCACTTGAGACCGGTGGGGAAACCGCCGCCGCCTCTGCCGCGAAGACCTGAATCCTTAACAACCTGAATAACCTCTTCGGGCTTCATTTCTGTAAGAACCTTACCGAGTGCTGCATAACCGTCCATAGCAATGTATTCATCAATGCTTTCGGGGTCGATAAGACCGCAGTTACGAAGAGCAACTCTCTTCTGTGTCTTATAGAAGTTTGTGTCGTTAAGTGAAAGTGTTTTGCCTGCTTCTTCAATAATGCTCTCGTCTGCATCCTTGTAAACAAGTCTGTCAACGATACGGCCTTTAAGAAGATGCTCTGAAACGATTTCTGCAACGTCTGCTTCTGCAACACGGCTGTAGAAAGTTCCTTCAGGGTAAATGATAACAACGGGGCCGAGAGCGCAAAGACCGAAGCAACCCGTCTGAACAACTTTTACTTCCTCAGCAAGACCCTGCTTTTCGAGCTCGCTTTCAAAAGTTGAAATGAGTACCTTACTGCCCGATGAAGTACAGCCGGTACCGCCGCAAATCAATACATGGGAACGAATCATATTTCTTTAACCTCCATTATGAGATAGCGTTGGTGATTGTGTATTCCGAGATAACCTTGCCGCCCTTGAGGTGCTTCTCAACAACCTCAGCTGCCTTTTCGGGGGTCATCTTGATGTAAGTAACCTTTTCTTTGTCTGCTTCAAAGATTTCAACAACGGGCTCATACTGGCAAACGCCGATGCAGCCTGTCTGTGTAACTGTAACCTTATCTGCAATACCTGCTTTGCTGATTTCTTCAACAAAAGCATTAAGAACGGGTCTTGCACCCGCTGCAATACCGCAAGTTGCCATACCAACAACAACTCTGATATCGCCGCTGCCTTCACGGAGAATAACCTTGTCCTTCATCTTCTCTCTGATAGCAGCAAGTTCAGCCAATGATTTCATAACATCTATCCTCTCTTAAAATATTAAACATATTTATGAAAACGAAGAATAGCCCTCTTTGAGGTAATCCTCGATCCATTTTAAAACTTCCAAAGTATCGAGCGGAACATCGCCCAATATTTCCCGCAGTTCTTTTGTGTCAAGCTCAACACTTCCGTTTTCGGTGCGGTGAACAAAAACCCAATCAATATCAGGTGCACCCTGAATCAGCACCGTTATGCTTGAAACAATATCGCCAAGCGGGGTAAAATCAAGATGATTTTTAAAAAACTCGGCAGTTACGGTTGTTCCCTTATTTTCGGGGTCATCCTTTTCGCTGACGGACTCTATGCTTATTGAGCCGCCCGTCTGCTCCGCCGCAAGCTTTAACAGCGGCACACCAAGACCTACATTTCTTGTTGTTCTTGTTGTGTAGAAGGGATTCATAACATTTTCAACCGTTTCCCTGCTCATTCCGCAGCCGTTATCCTTAATTGTTAAGGTTAACTTTTCCGCGGTTTCATCAAGAATTATTTCTATGTTTTCTGCTCCTGCCTTAACGGAATTTTTTGCAATGTCAAGAACATTCAAAGATAATTCTTTCATAAGCCTTTCAGCCTTTCAAAAAGCTTTTTTCGTATTTCCGCCGCATTCTCATCACAGTCCAGCTCAAAGCAATTAAGCCTTCCGCTGATATCCCACAAATAATGGGCATCGGATGAAACCACGATGGGCTTGCCCGAAATAATCGGATGCTTTGCTTCATATTCGGCTTTTTTATCGCCGTCGTGAAACTCGGCACAAGGGAAATACGGAGTATCGGGAAAAATACCGAGGGTTGCGATTATTCCGTTTGCCTCTCTGTCGATATGGGCGGGATAACAAATTCCGCCGTATTCTTTAACAAGAGCAGGAGCCTCGTCAACCGTTATGTCTGTTGCGTTTGAAAGCAGATATTCTTCAACACCGATGACCTCATCGTTTTCATCAAGAATTTTCTGCTCGCCGAAAATATCAACTCGGTTTTTTATCAGCATTCTGCGGTTTTTTATCGCTTCATCAAACCTCATTGCATCTTCAAGCTCTTCAAACAGGCAAACAAGATGAATATCTTCTGCCGTTGTAAGCTCCATTCCCGCAATCGGCACAATTCCGTTTGCTTCTGCGGTTTTATAAAACGCAGGGCAGTTGCGGCAGGTGTTGTGGTCGGTCAGAGCCATAATATCAAGCTTTGCAACCACGCCCATACCCGCAATGTTATTCGGAGTCATATCGTCATCGCCGCAGGGCGAAAGGCAGGAATGAATGTGAAGATCGTAATAATACTTTTTCATATCAGATTACCGAGCCGAGAAGCACGGCAGCCTCATATGCGGGCTTATCAAACGAGAGCACGTTAACACCTTTTGCATTTGCCGTTTCTTCAACACTTTTTTCAAGCGTTACGCCCTCTGCAAGAATGATGCACGCAACATCGGCAAGGGAAGCAACCGCAACAATGTTGATATTGGACATTATGGTTATCCACGCATCGTCTGCCTTGGCTCTGCCCATAACCCAGCTGAGAAGGTCGCCTATATATGCGCCTTTGATTTCTCTTTCTCCGTCGGGCATTGAGATGACTTTGAATCCTTCCTTTGAGGAAAGCTCGTTAACCGTCATTTCCGTCACCTCCGTTGTTTTCGCAGATGTACTTTCTGATAAGCTCTTTATATTTGATAACACAGTCTTTTTCATCAGCCGTGCCCCTGACTATATCCTCTGCGAAAGCTCTGCAGTTCGGTGCGCCGCAGGAGCCGCAGTCAATACCCGGCAAATCCTTTCGGAGTGCCTGAATGCGGGACATAAGCCTCATTGATTCGCCTATGTTATCGCTTAATCTGTTGAGCGGATTATATTTCGGAAGCTCCGAAACAAAACGCTCGGTGGGGATATAATTTTCCTCTGACTTCATATTGAGAGCCACAGGCATATATCTTCTTAAAGTGTGCAAACGGTTTTTTGCTATGTAGGGATTTTCGATTGTAAGCACGCCTCCGACGCAGCCGCCGGGACAAGCATTAAGCTCAACGAAATCTATGGGCGGTATATTGCCGTCCTCAATCTGGTCGAGCACCGAAATAACATTGTTTATTCCGTCTGCCGCAAGAATTTTATCGGTCAACAGTGCCGATCCTTCGCCGCCGCATATTGCCCAGCTGAGTCCGATTCTGCCCGCCTGAGTGTTGAACTCGGGCTTCTTTTCACGCTTCATAACATTGATGAGATGAAAATAAATCTCGCTCATTGAAACAACTATGTCAACCTCGCTTTTGTAATCGCCGAAGCCGTTTCTTACATAGCTGACCTTTGCGGGGCACGGGGATATGAAGCAGATGCCGATATCCTCGCTTTTAAGCTCGGGATGAGCCTTGAGCGTTTCCTTTCTCGCAACCGATGCGGCAACCTCCATAGGAGGAAGCAAAGGCATCAGATTATCCTTGAGGAAAGGAAAACGCAGAAGAATAAGTCTTGTAACAACAGGGCAAGCCGTGCTGATAACAGGCTTTTTGATACCCTCTGTCTGAAGATATATTCTCGTGTAAGCCGAAACTATTTCCGCCGCCTTCGAAACTTCAAAAACATCGTCAAATCCGATATCCAGAAGCCCCTGAAGCACATAATCAATATCGTCAAGATTATCAAACTGCGCAAACAGCGAAGGTGCGGGAAGAGCAATTTTATATTTGTATTTTGCAATTTCATCAAATGATTTGCAAATACTCTTTTTGGCGTTATGAGTGCAGTGGCGGATACATTCGCCGCAATCGATACATCTGTCTGAATCAATCTCGGCACATCCGTTGCGCACTCTTATAGCCTCCGTGGGGCAATGCTTCATGCAGGTTGTGCATCCTGTGCACTTATCTGCATCAAGCGAAACCGAATGAAGATAAGTGTTCATAAAAACATTCCTCTTTGACCGGAGAGGTATCAGTAATTAACTCTCATTGTGATTGTTGTTCCTTCACCCACCACCGAGTCAATGTGCATATAATCGGTGTATCTTTTCATATTGGGAAGACCCATACCTGCACCGAAACCGAGCGAACGGATATTGTCGGGAGCTGTTGAGAAACCCTCCTGCATAGCCTGCTCTATGTTTGCGATACCGGGGCCTTTATCTTTAAGTATGATTTCAACGTTGCTGTCGCTGACTATAACCTCAGCCTCACCGCCTGATGCATGAATAACCATATTTATTTCGCCTTCATACATTGCGATTGAAACTCTGCGAATTGTTTCGGGGTCTACTCCGAGCTGGCGAAGATTCTTCTTGACCTGAACGGAAGCCTGACCCGCCGAAGTAAAATTGTCACCGTCAACATCAAAATGAAAAACCAAGGGTTCAGCCATTATTTAACAGCACCCCCGAGTCCGCTTGAATAAAGAATACCGCATGCTTCATACATACGCTTGGGGGTTGCAAGCACTGCAACTCCGCTTTCTTTTGCAAGCTCAATCATTTCGGGTGTAGGCTGCTTTGACCTTACAAAAACAATGCAAATCATATCCATCATTTCTGCGGTACGGATAACCTGCGCATTAACAAGCCCTGTGAGCAGCACAGCCTGGTCCTTAACATAAGCAAGCACATCACTCATCATATCGCTGCCGCAAGCTGAATGAACCTCTTTATCAAGATGTTCTTCGCCGCAGAGCACCTGAGCATCAAGCAAATCTTTAATATCGTTAATAGTCATACCCATTACCTCACTCAATCGGTTACACCGAATGATTAATTAAACATCTGCAGTTAATTTAATCAGTTGTATTTTGCAAGAATATCAGCTACGTCATCTGCTGTGATTCTGCCGTAAACATCATCGTTAACGGTGAATACGGGAGCAAGACCGCAAGCGCCGATGCAGCGGCAAGCTTCAAGTGAGAATTTAACATCGTCTGTGCATTCGCCGGGTGCAATTCCGAGAAGCTCGCTGAGTTTATCAAGAAGCTCCTGTGAGCCCTTAACATAACAAGCGGTACCCATGCAAACCGAGATATTGTATTTGCCCTTGGGTGAAAGTGAGAACTGAGCGTAGAATGTTGATACGCCGTAAACCTTCTGAAGGGGAACATCCATACCGTCTGCAATCATCTTCTGAACTTCGATGGGAAGATAACCGTAGATTTCCTGTGCTTTCTGCATAACGTGCATAAGCATGCTGTTGTCACCTTTGCATTCAGCAATTATCGCGTTAAGCTGTGCTTCCTGCTCCGGAGTTCCCGTAAAGGGTGTTTTGCTGATTTTTTTAACCATAAAACTTTTCCTCCTGAATAAATTTAAAATTAATTCAAATTTTATAAAAATTCATTTTGAATGCACTTTTACATTCTTAAGAATTATATCATATAATTATAAAAAAATCTACTCACTTTAATCGATTTTTTTTACCGATTTCGTGTTTTTTTGCATATTTTTTTGTATATTTTTACTATCTGTCAAATTAGCCGAAACTAATTTGTGCTGTCATCCTACAATATCCTTGTTATTTCATCTGTTTGACAATCCGTATCACAATATGATATATTTAGGTTTACAGAAAATAAAATGAGGATTTAACTGATGAAGAGCAAAAGAAATTATCCTGTTTTTACAGTAACAAAAAAAGCGGAAAATTCAATAAAAAACGGGCACCCCTGGGTGTATGATGCTGAAATCACTCAAACTTTCGGCGAGGTTGAAAACGGCTGTCTTGTTGATGTTTTATCATTAAAAGGCTCCTATCTCGGAACGGGATTTTTAAGCCTCAACAGCAAAATAAGAGTGCGTATTCTTTCGTCAAATGCCAACGAAACTTTCAACACCGCATTCTGGGAAAGACGCCTGCGTTATGCTTTTGAATACAGAAAAACCGTTATGGGCGATGACTTCGGCTGCTGCCGTCTTGTTTTCGGCGAAGCAGACGGAATGCCCGGGCTTACACTTGACCGTTTTTCCAACATTCTCGTTTTTCAGGTGCTCTCATTCGGAATGGATAAGCTCAAGGATATAATATACCCCGCGGCGGTAAAAATTCTTTGCGAAATGGGCGAAACAATAGACGGAGTTTACGAAAGAAACGATGTTGCAATCCGCTCACTTGAAGGTCTTGAAGAATATAAGGGCTGGTATGAAGCGATACCCCATCCCGAAGAAACCGTTACTGCAATAACCGAAAATTCAATTAAATATTTTGTCGATTTCGAAAACGGACAGAAGACAGGCTTTTTCCTTGACCAGAAATATAACCGAAAAGCTGTTGCAAAAATCGCAAAGGGCAAAAAGGTGCTTGACTGCTTCACTCACACAGGCTCATTTGCGCTCAACGCCGCGATGGGCGGAGCAGAAAGAGTAACCGCAGTTGATGTTTCAAAAACTGCAGTTGAAATGGCAAGAGAAAACGCAATAAACAATGGTCTTGACGGCAAAATGGATTTTCTTGCCGCCGATGTTTTCGACCTGCTTCCCGAGCTTGAAGCAAAGGGCGGCAAGCCCTATGATTTCATCATCCTCGACCCTCCCGCATTCACAAAGAGCCGAAAAACCGTTAAGAGTGCAGAAAGAGGCTATAAGGAAATTAACTACCGCGCAATGAAGCTTTTGCCACGAGGCGGATATCTTGCAACCTGCTCCTGCTCACACTTTATGCGCAACGACCTTTTTGTTAAAATGCTTCACGATGCGGCGGCAGATGCGGGTGTTCAGCTCAAGCAGATTGAAATGCGTCAGCAAAGCTCTGACCATCCCATTCTCTGGAATGTTCCCGAAACAGATTATCTCAAATTTTATATTTTTCAGGTGGTATGATTATGTTTTTTGAAAACTGGATGTCATATATAAAAGACGATGCAAAAATCACAAAAATTGCAATGCCCGGTTCCCACAACACTGGAACAATGAAAATGTTCCGCTTTGCCCGTTGCCAGAACGGAACTCTCTATGAGCAGTTTCAATACGGAGTGCGCTTTTTCGATATCCGTCTGCGTGCCGATAAAAAAGGTGTTCGCATTGCTCACGGTCTTTTAAAGGGTATGCCCGCAAAGGATGCCTTTGCAAGCCTCAAAAAAGCTCTTGAAACTTCGGATGAATTTTTTGTTATCTCAATTCAGACCTATATGAATCAGGCTGTAGGACCCATCAAATTGAGCTACAAAGGCAACACCGAAGAAACAAACAGACTCATTTCAGAATATCTTTCACCCGAAAAATATGCGCTCACCGATTATGACGATATAAGAAATATCACTATGGGCGACATCAGAAAATCGGGCAAAAAATATATACTTATCAACGAAAACGAAGAATATAATTACAGCGTAAAAGGTCCTATGATAGGCCCCTGGAATCCTGAAATTTTCGGACTCAAACCCGAAAAATTTGTTAAAGAAAACATCAAATATCTTAAAAACCTCAACTCCGACGGCTTTTTCTGGTTCCAGACTCAGCAGACCCCGAATCCCGGTTCTGAGGTTGGAATGACCTGCCCCGACACTCTCGAAAAAAACAGCAAACCCTATTTCAAAGGCGTTATAAAAGAGATTGCCGAAGACGAAAATATGCTTGAAAAAGTTAACATTGTTGCAGGCGATTTTATGACCGCAGACCTTATGAAAGCAAAGGAAATCCTTAGTCTTAACCTGCTCAAAGGCATTGTGAAAGACGAGCTGAAAACCGAATATTCCGAAGCCATAAAATAACAAAACGGACTGTTTTTTCAAAAAACAGTCCGTTAACAATTTATAGCATAAACTTTAAAATTGAATTCATACCCGCTTAATATATTCGGGTTATTATTCAATTGTACCGAACGGGAGCCGCAACCCGAAGAGGTACTGCTCATTTGAGTACGCAATATACCCCTCCTCAATTCAACCCCATGCAGAAAAGGTGCTTCGGCACCTTTTCTTGCTTTTATGAGAACTTTTTGATATTCACAATAACTCTTCCCTTTTTGCTCACGGAAGAGCAATCCTCAATTATTATTCTGCCCTTGCGGCGGAAAACGATTTTATCGCCCTGCAAAATTCTTCGGTCCGCTTTCAGGCACTCAATATCGTTAACATAAACAATTCCGCTTTCTATTGCAGAGCACGCATCGGAGCGTGAAACCCTGAACGCATTTTTAACAACGCTGTCAAGCCGAAGCGAGGAAACGGTAAAGCTGTCGGGTTCCCCCGCCGCAGATTTGCCCTCTCTGACGGTATGAGGCGCAACAATTTTTGTTTTGAGCGTTCCCCTGCCCGCTTTAGTGAGATTTTCGGCAATAAAGCCCGCCATCGATTCAAGCACGGCAATTCTGCACCCGTTTTCCGTAACGATTATATCGCCCGTTATTTCTCGTTTTATGCCCAGACCCATAAGAGCACCAAGATAATCTCTGTGGCTGAGTGCGGGCGAAAACTTGTCTTTTTCAATCTCAATAACGGCAAGCGGGTCACTTTCGGAACATTCTTCAAAATATGCACAAAGCTCTTCGAAATCATCCGCTTCAACATATTCGGGAAGCATAACCGCAACCGTTCTTTCGGCATCGTTAAATCCGCCGTAAAACACGGTTTTAACATCGGGATAAGATGTTCTTATTGAAGAAACAACACTTCTTTCGTGCATATCAAGAAAAACGCTGTTGGTTATCATTGCATTTTCGCTGCACTGCCTTATTTTATCTTCAATTTTCGCAATCAGAATTTTGTCATCGGAATTCATAAAACCCCTCCGAATGAATAATATCACACTATTCAGCCAACAGCAAGAATTTATTGACAAAGGAATATAAAAGGATTATACTTTTGATAAGTATGGGCCTGTAGCTCAGTTGGGAGAGTGCTACATTCGCATTGTAGAAGTCGTGGGTTCGACTCCCATCAGGTCCACCAATAAAAAAGTGAGGATTTGATTTTATGGCTAAATATCTTATCGTTAATGCTGATGACTACGGCATGTGCCACTCCGCAAATGAAGCAGTTGCAGAGCTTTTTGAAGGCGGATTCCTTAAATCCGCAACAATTATGATGCCCTGCCCCACCGCAAAGGAAGCTGTTGATTTCTCAATTGCTCATCCCGAGCACGCAATCGGCATTCATCTTACAATGACAAGTGAATGGGGTAAATACCGCTGGAAGCCCCTCACAGACGGCAAGACTCTTCTTGATGAAGAAGGCTTTATGTGGCACGAAAGCGACCAGGTTGAAAAGAATGCATCTTACGAAGACCTTGAAGCTGAAATCCGCGCACAGATTGACCTTGCACACAGCTGGGGTATGAAGCCCTCACATACAGATAACCACATGGGTTCACTTTACGGACATTACACAGGCCGTCTCGGTCTTGCAAAAATGACTCTTCGCGTTTGCGGCGAATACGGCTATGCATACCGCCTTTACACCGCACACGACAAGAGAATCTGCCCCAAGGGCACTCCTTATTTCCTTTATGCCGCAATAACATATCTTGCAAAATACTGGGGCAAGAAATTCAATGTTGTTATTCCCGATTATCTTCTTTTCCCCGATTGGAATAACGATTTGAGAAAGAGCTACGAAACATACAGAGAAGAAATTCTTAAAATCTGGACAAACATTCCCGACGGCGTAACAGAAACCTTTGTTCATCCCGCAGTTGAGAGCGACGAAATCAAGAGCATCACATCCTGCTGGAGAGACAGAGTATGGGAATATCAGCTTATGAAAGACCCCTACACCCACAAGTATCTTAAAGAGCACGGCGTTGAACTCATCAGCTACCGTGAGCTCATCAAGATGAAGGGCGGAGTTGTTAAGGGCTGATTTTATTCAGTGTTAATAACTGTTTTGCTTCTTAAAACAACAAAAAGCTCCCGAAGTTTTGAACTTCGGGAGCTTAATTTTTTATCAGTCGTTATTTCTTCTGGGAGCTCTGCCGCCCTTTTCGCCTCTGAATTCTCTTCTGGGCTTTCTGGGTGCATCTGAAACTGTATTTTCGGGAACAAGGCCTTCAACCTCAATAAGTGCCTCGCGGCGTGAGAAATTGAGTCTGCCCTGGTCGTCCTTGGGAAGAACCTTAACGATAACTTCATCGCCAACGTTAACAGCATCTTCAACCTTTTCTGTTCTCTTAACATCGAGCTGGCTGATGTGAACCATACCCTCTTTACCGGGAGCGATTTCAACAAAAGCACCGAAGCTCATAAGACGGGTAACAACACCCTTATAGATTGCGCCAACCTCGGGGTCATTAGCAATTGTTTCAACAATTGAAATTGCTCTGCGTGCATCATCAATATCTGTTGATGAAACGAAGATGTTACCGTCTTCCTGAACATCAATCTTACAGTTGCACTCTGCGCAAATCTTCTGAATAACCTTGCCCTGCTTGCCGATAACATCGCCAATCTTCTCGGGGTCGATCTTTGTTGTGAGCATCTTGGGAGCCCACTTTGAAAGCTCTGCTCTGGGTTCTGCGATAACAGGAAGCATAATTTCGTCAAGGATATAGCATCTTGCTGTGTATGTCTTGTCGAGTGCTTCTCTGATGATAGCGGGAGTAAGACCGTGAACCTTGAGGTCCATCTGAATTGAGGTGATACCCTTCTTTGTGCCTGCTACCTTGAAGTCCATATCGCCGAAGAAATCTTCAAGACCCTGAATATCAACCATTGTCATGAAGCGGTCGCCTTCGGTAACAAGACCGCAGGAGATACCTGCAACGGGAGCCTTGATGGGAACACCTGCTGCCATAAGTGAAAGTGTTGAACCGCAAACTGAGCCCTGTGATGTTGAGCCGTTTGATGAAAGAACTTCGGAAACAACACGGATTGTGTAGGGGAATTCTTCAACTGAAGGAAGAACGGGAACAAGTGATTTTTCTGCAAGAGCACCGTGACCGATTTCTCTTCTGCCGGGGCCTCTTGAGGGCTTTGTTTCGCCAACTGAATATGAGGGGAAGTTATAGTGGTGCATATAGCGCTTGCTGTCTTCTTCATCAAGACCGTCAAGAAGCTGTGCATCGCTCATAGGTCCGAGTGTTGTTATTGAAAGCACCTGAGTCTGACCTCTGGTGAACATACCTGAACCGTGAACTCTGTCAAGAAGGTCTACTTCTGCGTTAAGAGGACGGATTTCGTTGATGCCTCTGCCGTCAACACGCTTGCCGTCATCAAGAAGCCAGCGGCGAACAACATACTTCTGAACCTTGTAAAGGCACTCTTCGATTTTAACTTCCATTTCGGGATAGATTTCATCGAACTTCTCGTGAACCTTTTCATAAACGGGTTTGAGTCTTTCGTCACGGATTCTCTTATCGTCTGTATCAAGAGCAAAACGGATATCCTCAATTGCGAAATCCTTGATTGCCTCATACATTTCGGGATCGGGATCATTTGAGGGGAAGTCTACCTTCTCTTTGCCGCACTCTTCCTTAATCTTGTTGATAAACTCAACAATTCTCTGGTTTTCTTTATGAGCAAACATGATACCGTCATACATATCATCGTTTGAAACTTCGTTTGCACCTGCTTCAATCATTGCAACAAGCTCGCTTGTTGAAGCAACTGTAACATACATTTCGCTCTTTTCTCTCTGCTCGAGAGTGGGATTAATAACGTATTCGCCGTCAACAAGACCAACAACAACGCTTGAAACGGGGCCGTCCCAGGGGATTTCTGAAATTGAGATAGCAATTGAAACGCCGAGCATTGCAGCGATTTCGGGCTGGCAGTCGGGATCAACAGACATAACTGTTGCAACAACGCCAACATCGTTTCTCATATCCTTGGGGAAAAGAGGACGGATGGGTCTGTCGATAACACGTGAAGCAAGAGTTGCCTTTTCGCTTGCCTTGCCTTCACGGCGCTGGAATGAGCCGGGAATGCGGCCTACTGAATAAAGTTTCTCTTCGTAGTCAACTGAAAGGGGGAAGAAATCAACGCCCTCTCTGGGTTTTGCTGCCATAGTTGCTGTGCAGAGCACGTTTGTTTCGCCGTAACGAACAAGGCATGCACCGCCTGCAAGCTGAGCCATTTTGCCAACTTCAACAACAAAAGGTCTGCCTGCGATTTCTGTTTCGTACTTCTTAAAAGCTTCAAAAAACATTTTTATACCTCTCTGTAAAATTATATTTCCACAGGCGGCTTTGGGTTTAGCAATAAATCCAAAGCTCGCTCACGAGCCCTCGATTTACCGCTAAAACCGAAGAAATCCGCCGCCTGAAAGATGCGTGTTTTAATGCGTTACCGAGCTAATGCTTTAACAGATTAACCCGTTCTTTAAAACGACACAAAGCAGGCAAGATGAATTTTCCTGCCTGCTTTTTTGGTAAAATTATTTACGGATACCAAGTCTTGCGATGATTGAACGGTAACGCTCAATGTCAACCTTCTGAAGGTATGCAAGAAGGTTTCTTCTGTGACCAACCATCATAAGAAGACCTCTTCTTGAGTGGTGGTCCTTCTTGTGAACCTTAAGATGCTCGGTAAGGTCGTTGATTCTCTTTGTGAGAACAGCGATCTGAACTTCGGGTGAACCTGTGTCGCCCTCGTGTGTTGCGAATTCCTGCATGATTGCAGTCTTTTCTGCCTGTGTCATAATTTTTCACCTCATTATAATATTTGCCTCGGAACCCAGAATGCGGCAGGTGAACACCTCTTTGAGGTTTACTCCGCTATCCGAGAATCGGGCACGTGCAAAATGGATTATATCATAAAGTTTTTCGCTTGTAAAGCCCCTTTTTAAATATTTTTATATGCCCCTTTTCACGCTTCGGCATACAATGGATTAGGGAGCTTTGTTCCCGAAAAACAAGGCGGCTGCGTTAACGGTGGCATTTCTGCCCTTGGGGAGCCGGGAGCATTTGCAGCCGCCATAATATAGATTAATCTCTTCTCACCTTGTTGAGTGCTTCAAGAGGGTCAACGGTTTCGCCGTCAATCAGCACTTCGAGGTGAAGGTGGTCGGAATCGGTTATTTCAACGGGAATGTGGCCGAGTGTTCCTATTTTATCTCCCTGCTTCACATTTGAGCCGTCAGGAAGAACGGAACCGCTTTTAAGTCCGCAGTAGCGAACAACCATTCCGTTGCCGTGGTCGATTTCCGCCACTGTTCCCCAAAAGCTGTCATCATAAACTTTAAAGATTTTTCCGTCGGAAACTGCAAGCACATCGTTGCCTGCGCTGCCGCCGAAATCAACGCCGTTATGCACACGCCAATCGCCCATCGTTTCGGAATAAACCATTTCGCCCGCGCTGAAATCCTTAATTATATCGTTGCCCATAGGCAGAATGAACTTGCCCGAATACGGCTTGTTTTCTTCGATTTTTTCGGTTGTTGTTTCAAACAGTCTTTCATCCTTGATGCCCGATACTCCGATGTTTACATTTTCGCTCTCGGGCTGTGTTGTTTCTGTGCGCCATTCAACCGTAACCCTTTCAAAGCCGCTTGTTTCATCACTTGCAGGCTCTTTTGTTGTTACGCTCACAACCGCTCCAACCGCAACAGCGATAAGGCAGACGGCAAGCGAAAGATAGATATTCGGATATTTAAGTTTTTTCAAAATATAACCTCTTTTCAGTTTTATTCAGTTATATTTTTACCAGCATACCCTTTTCTTATTCGGAAAGTAAAAAAACCTCAAAAAAATTTAATTTTTCTCTTGATAGTCGGAAAGTTTTCTGCAATAATATAAGATGTATGATTATAAAATGGGGTTATATTGATATAACCTGATACATAGGAGTGTTAAACTTGGATAACAACAAAAAACTTGCCGGGCTTCTTTTCCCTCACATAGATAAAACTCCCGATTATTATGAAGAGCTTTATCCCGAAAGAGGTCTCGCAGAAGGAGCAAGGGTAACAAGATTTGCCCCCTCCCCCACAGGCTATCTTCATATCGGCGGTCTTTTCGGAGCTCTTGTTGACGAGCTTACCGCAAAAGCAACAGGCGGTGTGGCATATCTCAGAATTGAAGATACTGACAAAAAAAGAGAAATAGACGACGGCGTTTCCGCTATCATTAACGGCTTTGATTATTTCGGCGTTGAATTCAACGAAGGCGTTACAGGATTCGGAACAGAAAAAGGTGCTTACGGTCCTTACACCCAAAGCCAGAGAGCTGAAATATATCAGACTATCGCAAAAAGCCTTGTTGAAAAAGGTCTTGCATATCCCTGCTTCTGCACCGCGGACGAGCTTTCAGCTATCCGTGAAGAACAGGAAAATGGCGATGCCGTTATCAGAGGCTATTTCGGCAAATGGGCAAAATGCCGCGATTTGAGCATTGAAGAAATCGAAAAAAATCTTTCAGAGGGCAAGCCCTGGGTGCTCCGTCTCCGCTCTGCAGGCGATGAAGATAAGAAGATTATTTTTGAAGATGTTATCAGAGGCAAAATTGAAATGCCCGCAAACATCATTGATGAAGTTCTTCTTAAATCAGACGGAATCCCCACCTACCATTTCGCTCATGCCTGCGATGACCATTTTATGAGAACAACCCATGTTATCCGCGGTGAAGAATGGATTTCATCCGTTCCCAAGCACATTGAGCTTTTCAAAGCCTGCGGATATAAGGTTCCCAAATATGCACACACACCTCAGGTTCTTAAGACCGACGAAGAAACAGGAGATAAGCGCAAGCTTTCAAAGAGAAAAGACCCTGAAGCTGCTGTCGGATATTTTGTTGAAGGCGGCTTCCCCAAAGAGAGCGTACTTGAATATCTTCTCACTCTTATCAACTCAAACTTCGAAGACTGGAGAAGAGCAAATCCCAAGGCTTCAATTTACGAATTCCCCTTCAACCTCAAAAAGATGAGCTCAAGCGGTTGCTTATTCGATCTTGTTAAGCTCAATGATGTAAGCAAAAACGTTATTTCCGTAATGACTGCAAAACAGGTTTATGAGAATGTTGCCGAGTGGGCAAAGGTTTTTGACCCCGACTTCGCTGCTCTTTTCTGCGCAGATCCCGAATTCTCAACTGCTGTTATGAATATTGACAGAGAGAATCCCAAGCCCCGTAAAGACATCGCAAAATGGAGCGAAGTCAAGGATTATGTTTCATATTTCTTTAATCCTCTTTACTCTGCAGACTACACTCTTCCCGAAAACATTTCAAAGGAAGACGCTGCCGCAATAGCAGAAAAATATCTTGCGGAATTCTCTCTCGCAGACGATAAAGACCAATGGTTTGCACGCATAAAAGATATGTGCGAGCCTCTCGGCTTCACCCCCAACGTTAAGGAATACAAGAAAAATCCCGACGCATTCAAAGGCCATGTAGGCGATGTTTCAACGGTTATCAGAATTGCTTTGACTTCTCGCAGAAACACACCTGACCTTTATTCAATAATGCTTCTTCTCGGAGAAGACGAAATCAAAGCAAGACTCAACCAGGCAATAAACAGCTGGAAATAACCCACGAAAGGAAGTAATTAAAATGGAAGAAATGATAACCAACTCAAATTTTATATATGACTTCATCGACGAAGACCTCGCAAACGGTGTCAACACCAGAATCCAGACCCGTTTCCCGCCCGAACCCAACGGTTACCTTCACATCGGCCACGCAAAGGCTATCTGCATTGACTTCACAACAGCTGAAAAATACGGCGGCGAATGTAATCTCCGTCTTGATGACACCAACCCCTCAAAAGAGGATGTTGAATATGTTGATGCAATTAAGGCTGATATCGAATGGCTCGGCTTCAAATGGAATAAGGTTCTCTATGCATCAAGCTATTTTGATTTCATTTATGAATGCGCAATAAAGCTCATCAAAAACGGCAAGGCTTATGTTTGCGACCTTTCCGCTGATGAAATCAGAGAATACAGAGGCACTCTCACAGAACCCGGCAAAAACAGCCCCTACCGTGAGCGTTCTGTTGAAGAAAACCTTGACCTCTTTGAAAGAATGACCAAGGGTGAATTTGCAGACGGCGAAAAAACTCTCCGTGCAAAAATTGATATGTCATCTCCCAATATCAACATGCGCGATCCCGTTATATACAGAATCGCTCATGTTACTCATCATCAGACAGGCGATAAATGGTGCATTTATCCCATGTATGACTTTGCTCATCCCCTTTCAGACGCAAGAGAAGGTGTAACATATTCACTCTGCTCACTCGAATTTGAAAATCACAGACCTCTCTATGATTGGTTTATCAAAGAGGTTGGCTTTGAAGAGCCTCCCAGACAGATTGAGTTTGCCCGTCTTAACCTCAACTACTGCGTAACCAGCAAAAGATATAATCTTGCAATGGTTCAGAACGGCACCGTTGACGGCTGGGACGACCCCAGAATGATTACCCTCAGCGGTATGAGAAGAAGAGGCTACCCTGCAGCTGCAGTTCGTGAATTCATCAACCGTATCGGTGTTTCAAAGGCAGACAGCGTTGTTGACTACGGTCTGCTTGAAGCTTGCGTAAGAGATAATCTTAACGAAAACGCTCCCCGTGCAATGGCTGTTCTCCGTCCTCTCAAGGTTATTATTGATAACTATCCCGAAGGACAGAGCGAAGCAATTGAGGTTGAAATCAATCCTCTTAAGCCCGAACTCGGAACAAGAACAGTTCATTTCTCAAAAGAAATCTTTGTTGAGCGCGATGACTTTATGGTTGAGCCTCCCAAGAAATATTTCAGACTCTTCCCCGGCAACGAAGTTCGCCTCAAGAGCGCATATCTCGTAACCTGCAACAGCTGGGAAACTGATGAAAACGGCAACATCACCTGCCTCCATTGCACCTATGATCCCGAAAGCAAGGGCGGCGAAGCTCCCGACGGCAGAAAGGTCAGAGGCACAATTCATTGGGTCAGCGCATCAGACAGCGTACCCTGCGAAATCCGTCTTTATGACAGACTTTTCAGCGCAGAAGATCCTATGGCAGACGGCAAAGAAAATTATCTTAACCATCTTAATCCCGATTCTCTTGAAATTCTTGAAGGTTGCCTTGTTGAAGGCGGACTCAAAGATTCAAAGTGCGGCGACACATTCCAGTTTATGCGTCAGGGCTATTTCTGCGTGGATAAGAGAAGCGAACCCGGCAAGCTTGTTTTCAACCGCACCGTTGCCCTCAATTCCTCTTGGAAATAAAGGAGAATAAAATATGAAGTATGTTCTTAAGGTCGTAAACGCCCTTCTTTCAATTTCGATTATTCCTGCAGCAATTTTCCTTGAATTTGTTTTCATTCAGATGTCAACAACCGTTCTTGAAGTCGGTCTTGAAGAATCTTTCAGCATCAGACGTTTCTATGACATATTTGTTTCGGGAAAAGACCCGTTCTCTATGCTGATTAAGGAAGATACGGTTTTCTATTGGCCCGACGGTCTTGACCCTGTCAAGCCCTATCTTATAGCATTCATCGTTTTCTTTGCTCTTGCAATCATAACCGCGCTTTTCATTTTTGTGTGGTCAATATGCAGCGGAAAGCGTATCCCCGTTATAATTGCGGGCGGTGCAGGAATACTTTTCAGTATTCTTATGAATGTTTGCTTCTCGGCAGGTGCCGAACTCTTTACCTCGGGTGAAATCAATATTGTCAATGCCCTTTCGGGCGGCGGATTTATCGCTTCGCTTGTGAGCGGATTTGTTTCCGTTGACACTCTTATGCTGGGTGGCTTCAAAAATGCATTCATCATTATTTTTGCAGCTGTTATTCTCTGGACACTCGCTTTCATCCTTGTTGATATGGGCGATAAAAAAGAACCTAATCCCGAAAAGACCCAAAAACACTGATAAATAAAAATACTCTCTGAAGCAAAACTTCAGAGAGTATTTTTTTATATTATATTAAATTCTGTTTTAAGTTTTTCAAGGTCCTTTTCGTATCTTCCCGATATTGCCTTATTTGATTTGAAGGTGAAATATATTTTTTCTTTTACCTGCGTAAATTCAGGTTCCTTCTCAAAATCAGGAAGCATAAAATCATAAACGCTTTCGTTAAAGCAGAAGTAATATGTGGTTTCGTTAAGTTTCTGACCTTCGCCGTCATACTCAACAAAAATGTAAATCAAATGATCGTTCTCGCCTTTATAGCCTACTATTTGCTTGTTTTTAAGCGACACGCTGAGACTTTCAATTACTTCCATCTGTGCTTTCGAATATTTATCTTCTTCAGGCTTACCGCCGCCCTGTGAGCAGGAGCAAAGAGCCGTCACAAGTGTCAATGCAATTAAAAATAAACTGATTATTTTTTTCATTATGTTCACCGCTTATTTTTTATAGGCTGCTATGCCGCCCTTTTTATCGTAAAGTTCAGCGCATTCCTTGCATATTTTGAGCGAAAGCTCAATGCATTCGGGGCTGATGTTATCCCATGTGTCAAGACGGGTGTGGTAATATTTCTGGGGATCGTGGTTAACGCCGCAGAAGCCTGCTGCTTCAAGACCTTCCTGAGCAAAAGCATCCGAGTCAATAGCACCGGGATAAAGCTGTGCTCTGGGCATATCGATTCCGCTGTTAATGCCTGCCTCGTGAATAAGGTCGCCAACCGCTTTGCTGGAACGAACCGAGCCTGTGCATCCGATATTGTATATCTGAAGCTGCTCAATTTCTCTCATTGTGTCCATAGCAATGAAAATTGTTTCGGTTTCAAGGAATTCCTTCTTATGCTTTCTTGCAAAAGCTCTTGAACCTCTGATACCTGCTTCTTCGGAACCTGCAAGGAGGCAGCAAACCTCTGTGTTTTCAAATCTTTCATCTGCTTCAGCCATATCCTTAAGAACAGCCATTGCAATATAGTTTGCTGAAAGATTGTCGTTTGCGCCCTGAATATCGATTTTCCAGTTGATAAAGAACATAATTGCAATAAATCCGGGAATAAGGCAAAGGCTTATTATTCCCGCAACCTTCCAGAAGCCTTCCATTTCGGGAGCAACAAAACCGTTTGAAATAGTTGCAACAAACTGAGCAATGCTCAGACCGAAAACAACAAACATACCGATAATTGCGCTTGCCATAACGGGAGCAACCAGCTTAAGACCGCCGAGATATGTATAAGTCCATTCGTTTGCAACGTCTGTGTGTCCGCCGAAAATAATGCGGCGCTTAACTTCGCCCTTGGGCTTTCTTACTGCATAAACATTTCTCGAAACCTTTTTGGGGAAAAGGAAATCAACAAATTCTCTGTAAAGCATAAACTCAATTATGAACATAAGCACTGCAAGAGTCATAAGCACAGCTGAAACAACACTTGCCCAAGCTGCCTTTTCTGCAAGCCAGAACATTGCTACCGAGATAACACCAAAAACAGCCGCAATGGGGATAAAGCCCATAAAAGCTTTGGGATGAACTTCAAAATCCTCTGAAATAACTTCATCGGAATATTTTTCAAGCTCTTTCTTCAGATAATCCTGCGCATCTCTTTCCGACTGTGTTCCGGGTTCACGCTTTTTAAAATTTTCGCAGATATAACGGATGCCGTCCGTCATATATTTGAGAGTTTCTTTTGACACATTCTTTGCCATTTTAAAAATCTCCTTTTTCCTTTAATTTTTCTTAATAAACTTCGGAAGCACCAGACAGCCGACTATAACAGCAACTGCAAATACCGCCGCAATTATTACAAAAGTCATATCCGTGCTTCCCGTTTCGGGCACATTAATATCTGCGGCAAAAGCCGAAATCGCCGCCGTCACAACACCGAGAAGCATCACTGCGCATAAAAGAATTGCAACAATTCTCACAAAAAGATTATGTCTTTTCATATTCTGTTCACCTTAATCAATTTTAAGAAGCTTTTTCATTGCTTCCCCAAGGTCTGAAGCGGTCTTTATTGCTTCATCCTTTGTTTTTCCGCATCCTGTGATATAAACCTTTATTTTAGGCTCGGTTCCCGAAGGACGGACTATTGCAAAGTTGCCGTCGGGCAATGAATACGCAAGAACATTGGAAGAAGGAAGACCTATTTCGGAGATTTCTCCGTTTTCGGTATCGGTTATTGTTCCTGCCTCAAAATCATGAACCTTAAGCACCTTAAGACCTGCAAGCTCCTTGGGCGGATTTTCGCGTGTTTCGCTCATAATCTGAGCCATCTTAACCATTCCGCTTGCGCCCTCAAAGGCAAAGTTATAAAGGCTGTTGATATAAATTCCGAATTCGGCATAAATGTCATTGAGCACATCAACAAGGGTTTTGCCGATGCTCTTATAATAAGCCGCCATTTCGCAAATCATAAGCGAAGCGGCAACCGCATCCTTATCTCTTGCATGGGTTCCGATAAGATAACCGTAGCTTTCTTCAAAGCCCATAATAAATCTGTGTTCATCGCCTGTTTTTTCAAGATTTGCAATGAATTCGCCAACATATTTAAAACCTGTCAGAACATCAACAACCTTGCATCCGTATTTTGCGGCAACAAGGTCAATAAGTCTTGTTGAAACAAACGACTTTGTCATAAGCGAATTTTCAGGCAGAGTTCCTTTTGCTTTTCTTTGCGAGAGCATATATTCCGCAAGAAGAACACCAACATCATTACCTGAAAGAAGCACATATTCTTCACCCGTGAGCACCGCGATACCAACTCTGTCGCAGTCGGGGTCTGTTGCAAGAAGAAGGTCTGCCTTTTCTTCTTTGGTCATTTCAAGTCCGCACTCAAAAACCTGACGGATTTCGGGATTGGGATAGGGGCAGGTGGGGAATTTTCCATCGGGCATTTCCTGCTCTTTAACGATTTTAACATTCTTGAAGCCTGCTCTGTCAAGAATTGTTCTTACGGGGATATTGCCCGTGCCGTTAAGAGGTGTATATATGATTTTAAGATCGCTTTCTTTGATTATTTCGGGGTTGATGGGTCTTTGCATAACGAGCGAATAAAACTCTTCAACAACCTCATCGGAGATATATTCAATCATTCCCTTTTCAAGAGCTTCATCAAACGCAACTCTCTTGACATCGTTGAACATATCAACATTCTGAATGCATTCATAGGTTGCAAGTGCCGCCTCTTCGGTCATCTGATAACCCGCGGGGTCATAGCATTTATAACCGTTATATTTTGAAGGATTATGGCTTGCTGTAACAACAATGCCGCTGTCGCACTTAAGACGCATAACAGCATAAGATAATAAAGGGGTGGGCATCAGACGGGGAAAAATATAGGTTTTAATTCCGTTTGCTGCAAGCACCTCAGCGCACTGCTTTGAAAAAACATCGGAATTGATTCTTGAATCATATCCGATTGCAACGCTTGCGCCCTCACCCTTGCCGTTAAGATAATCGGCAAGTCCCTGCGTAGCCTGACAAACGGTATATGTGTTCATTCTGTTTGTGCCCGCACCGAGAACACCGCGAAGTCCTGCTGTTCCGAATTCGAGGTTTTTATAGAATCTGTCAAGAATTTCTTCGTCATTGCCCTCAACGGCAAGCAGTTCCGCGTGGATTTCTTCGTTATCCGCAGTGCTGTCAACCCAAAGCTGATAAAGCTTTTTTACATCGTTCATAAAGCGACCCCGTTTCTGTTTAAAAGTATACTATTATATATATTACCCTCTTTTTTTCTACATGTCAATAAAGATTAATTGACGGACCTGACAAAAAATGCTATACTGAATCATATTCGTCAGGGAGGTTATTATATGAGTCCATTTATTCTTGCTTTAAATAAAATTTTATCCCTTATTTTTGCGGTTATTCTTATGCCTCTTTCACTTCTCACCCACGGTCTTGATCTTATTCCCGTGGGCGAAAGGCTTGAAAAGAACAAAACAAATATCGTCGGCATCGGCGCATATTTCCGTTCACAAGGCATGGCAACCGACGGCAAAACCTTTTATTTTTCTTCAAAAACAACCATAATCCGCACCGAGGATGATTACAGAACTCTTGTTAATGCAAATTATTCTGCAATTCCCGATGAGCTTTCCGAAAACTACGGAATTGCCCATATCGGCGGAATGAGTTATTATAACGGAAAAATCTATGCAGGTCTTGAGGACAGCAAAGTCTGGGATTATCCCATAGTCGGTGTTTACGATGCCGAAACCCTTGAACTTGTTGAATATTATATTCTTGATGCAGAGTTGGTAACAAGGGGCTTGCCCTGGGTCTGCGTTGACCCTGAAAACGGTTTGCTTTATTGCACCGACCATTCAAAAAATCCTACCCTTTTGCTTGCCTATGACATTGAAAACGGAATGAAGCTTGTTGAAAAAACAGAGCTTTCAATGTCCGTGCCCTCAATTCAGGGTGCAGAAATATATAACGGCACCATTTATGCCGCTTCCAACGATGAAACCCAGGCGGTTTACACCATAAACCCCGAAAACGGCAATGCAGAAAAGCTTTTTGACCGTAATCTCGTCGGCACAAGCGAGGGCGAAGGTATGACTATCCTTCTCAAAAACGGAGAACCCATTATCGTTGCAATGGATATGGGTGCAATTTTTGTCAATGCTTTTGTGCGCGAATATAATGTTCTCGGAGGAAAATAATAATGAATAAAAAAGTTATTGCGGCTGTTGCCGCGGTTGCAGTTGCGATTGTGTGCATATGCGTTGCAATCGGTGTTAAATTTTCGGCATCGGATAAACTTCCCGCCGCACCCGTTGCGAACACAGGCACACAGCCCCAAACAACAGAAAACATCTATACCTTTCCGCCTGAATCAACAACCCTGACTGAAGAAACAACAACCCAAAAAGCTGAAGAAGCAGAAACTTCTGCCGTTACTTCGGCGCCCGAAGAAACATCTGTTACAGAAAAAATAACAGAGCTTGCAACTCTTGTTAATAAAGCTTTTTCAGAAGTTTTTACTCTTCCCAAAGCTCCGAAATATATTCCCCCCTCAATCAACATAAACTTTGAAACAGCAAAGCTTGCATCATATAAATATGACCCCGACGGCAACTATTATTACACCGATGACAAAGACTGCTGGCAGAGCAATCTGGGCTTCACCCAGGTTTACGATAATCTTGCCGTTATCAGTATGATGTATTACGATACGGTCCGCACAACCTTTGAATATGAAGACAAAGAATGGATGATTCAGATCTGGAAAGGTCAGTACGGCTATGCATTTGTTGGCGGCGAGGTTGGCGTTTACACCAGAAAAATCGGCAACAGCGGCATTCCTTTCAAGTGTGCCGATAAAGAAGACTGGCTCAAAATGGAAATGGCTTTCCTCTGGGATGAAATGCACGACGGAAATTATCAGACCATTTTCAACAGAGATTATGACGATTACTGGTGGTGCACAGGCTTTGTTGTTGGGTTTGAAACAGCCGCATCAATGAAAGACCGCTCTCAATTCCGACTTGTTCATCATATCACTTTCAAAACCGAAGAAATGGCAAACCTCTTCTGCGAGGCATTTGAAGCAAACGGCTTCAGAAGAGTTTCAAAGCTTAACAAAAACGAAGTTGATACCTTCGTTCAGGTTGGCAAAGATGTCGGTTTTGTCTGGCAGAATATTAATCAGCATATAATTTAAAACATTATAAAATAAATCAATGGCGGCTTGAATACAAGTCGCCCTTTTCTTTAAAGATAAAATAAAAAGAGCCCTCTGATGAGGGCTCTTAATTATTTTCAGGAATTAGTCTTCCTTCTTTGACTTGATTACGATTGCCGAGCTTGCTGCGATTGCAAGAAGAGCAAGAGCGGGAACAACGATGCCGCTGCCTGTGTTGGGGATTGCACTGTCAACATTAGCGGGCTTCTTTGTTGTTGTTTCGCCGTCATCAAAAGATGTTGTTGATGAATCTGTGGGAGCAACTTCTGTTGTTGTTGCTTTAGCTGTTGTTGATGCAGCTGTTGTTGATGCACCTGTTGTTGTGGGAGCAGCTGTGGTTGTTGCCTTTGTTGTGGTTGTTTTGCCGATTGAATCGCCGGGATCATCGGGGTCGGTTGTTGTGGGAGCAGCTGTAGTTGTTGCCTTTGTTGTTGTGGGGGCAGCTGTGGTTGTAGGAGCAGCTGTGGTTGTAGGAGCTTCTGTTGTTTCACCGTCGTCGGGAGCTGCGAAAGCTGTGATGGAGCAAAGTGAAGCAACAGCAAGCATAAGTGCAAGTACAAGTGCAATTGTCTTTTTCATTTCATTTACCATCCTTTTCAAAAATTATGTTTGCTTTGAGTATTTGTGCATACAATATTATTTTACACGCTGTATCCTGCTTTGTCAAGAGTTATGATTTACCATATATATGTGTATTTTTATATGTATAACAAGGCAAAATAACTATAAATTTATATGAAAGGAGCTTTTTATGTCCTTCAGTTTTCAGAAAGATAAAAAAAATAAGGCACAGTGGCATTTTGACGGCAAAACCGAGCGCAAATCATTTGAATTGAATAATGATAAAATTCACAACGATGTGCTCGGAAGCTACACGGGAACGCCCTATGACGGCGGTGAACCCGAGCAGGATGCCGATGACCTTTAATTTCAGATGAGTTTGTCGGGTGCACTGTGCCGGTGCACCCGACGCCACTTCATCTTTTGTCCCCATCCCTCGTTCTTTCCCCAAAGAGCGAGGGATCAATATGAGAATTCCGCATTGCCCTCCATCCGTTATTTCAGGGCACGAGAAGTTCCTTGTTAAATAATCTGAATGCCTATAACCGAGCTGTCTGTTATTGAAAAAGCAGTAATTTTGTTGCCCGAAACAGTATAGAGCGTATCGCCGATGCTTGTTGCTCTGACTGCCATATCGCCAAATGCGCTTCCTGCATCGTGGTTATAAATTCCTACGGGTGAAATTATTCCGTCAGCAACATTCAGAAGAACATATGATGACATTTTTGCACCTGTTGCGGGATTTATTTTTATCATCGGTATTCCGAGAAGATTTTTTTCAGAATCAACCATAATACTCTTTTTATCATTCTCATCAGGAACAACAAGTTTTCCCGTAAGCTCATATTCGGAAAGAATCTGCGGAAGATCTGAGCTTTCGGTACCGAAAGCAGAAAGCTCTATTCCTCCCTGCTCTGAATCCTGAGGATTCAATGTTTCAAGACAAATGAGCATATTTTCAGAAACCGAATAAACTGTTTCGGCAAAGCCCATATTTTCAAAAACGCCTGTTTTTTTAGGCTTTGCGGGATCTGAAAAATCAATAACCGTTGCCGTTACGGCATTCTCGGGATAAATATAGCAAACAGTTCCGATAAATTTAATTCCTCTGATGTTTTCTCCCGAATGAAGACCTTCGAGTTTTCCGATAAGCTCCATTTTTTCGTTAAGAACATAAATACCTGTTGAAGAAACACCCTTTGACGCAACAACAACACCGTTCACCGCCGAATTGAAGCAGATATTGCCGATAACCGAACCGTCAACAACATGGGAACCTGCAAATCCGATGGAATCTTCGCTGAAATCAAATTTATAAATCTCGGTCAGAGTTTTATGATTCCCCGCTTCGTCTGCATCAACCGAAATAAATCCTCTTGTGAAAACGATCGCATCGGATGAACACGAAACTGTTTTTCCGCTGCCTAAAACAGCAAGGCAATCAACCTTATCCGAGAAATCCTCAATATTTGTTAAGGTTGCAAAAAGATATGATGCATCAGGATCGTTGACTGCAATAAAGATATTCCCCGCTTTGGGAACATTAACCTCTCCGTTGACACTGTATGAGGGAATTGCTTCCTCTGCTGCAGATGCCGCCGAAATGGACTTGGCGGTGACAAGACAAAGATTATTGCCCGATATGCTCGACGAAATATACTTTCCGTCCTGAACGTGCTCCCTGACTTTAACGGGAGCGGTTGGGTCTGTTATATCATAATAAACCGCAACGGTGGAAAGCTTGTCATAAGCGTTTGAATCGGCAAGAGTATAGCTGTAGCGATTCATAAGTGCAATAAGCTTATTGCCTTCAAGATAAATTTCAAAGCATTCGTCAACGTCAGGATTACTTCCCGTATCTGAAAGCGTTATTGTTGCCGCTATTCCCATTTCATTAACAGGAACTGCCTTGACAATTTTAATCTGCTCAACCGCCGTGCCTGTTTCGGCATTTTCGCCCTTCGCCGCAACATATATATATGTGCCGTCGGTTCTTACTATATCCGCCTGTGTTTTGCTTATCGCTTCAACGCCCGCAACAATAACATTTTCAACATCTGTTTTTTCGGATTTATAGCTTTCCGAAGCCGCAGTCTTATTGCTGAATAATCTGTTGATTATATTAGCCTGTGTTGTTGATGAGTTGGTTTTGTCTTTTGTTTCATCGGACTTGTTGCCCGACTCTTCTTCCTTACTCTTGCCGAGTATTTTTTCAACAGTTTTTTCAATTTCTTCATAGCTCTCCGCACTCTTGACGAGCACTCCGCTTCTGCCTGAAGAATCTGAAGGAATAACCATTACTCCGCTTTCATATCGCATAAATAACGCACAGCTTACTATAACTGCAAGCATTGCGGCAATTGCCGTAAGTTTTCGTAAACCGATGATATTGATGTTTTTGTTAGCCCCCGTTTCACCGGAAAAATCCTTTATCTCTTTCCCTTCGCTTTCCCTGAGCATTTTAACAACACTCTGTTTCTGAAGCTTAAGAGGAACATTTATGCCGTCACTCTGCTTGCTGAATTCGTTGCGAAGCATTTCAACCGTTTGCTTATCTTTATTTCTCATTCTTATCACCCTCCTTCCTTATCAGTTTTCGCCGCCAAGAACGGTTCGCATTTTTTTAAGAGCTCTTTTTAGTTTTGAGCGCACCGTTGATGACGGACAGTCAAGTATTTCGGCAATCTCGTGACTTCTGTATCCGCCCAAAACGCTGAGCAGAACAATTTCTCTTTCCTCTTCGGAAAGCGTTTCAAGAGCACTCTGCAATTCATATGAAAGCTCTATGCTTCCAAACGATGCAGGCTCTTCATATCCCCCGTTTTCATCATCAAGACTTGCCATGGAGTTTTGCTTCTGGTTGTTTGTGTAATATCTTTTGCAGGTGGCGCAGAGTATTTTAAAAAGCCATCCTTTAAATGCCTGCGCCTTTTTGAGAGACTTTATCTGGCTGAATGCGGATAAAACCGCATCGGAGACCGCATCCTGAGCAAGGCTTTCGCTGCCTGTTACATAGCAAGCATAGCAATACATTTCTTTATAGTAAAGCTCATACAGTTCTCCGAACGCCTCGGCGCTTCCGTTTTTCGCCGAAGTAACAAGTTCGTTAATCTGAGTGCTCAAGACCGACCCTCCTTACCGCTCTCACTTTATAAGTGTTGCAAAAGTTTATTTTTGTTGCATTAAAATTAAAAAATTTTTTATTTTTTTATTTTCACCGCAAATAATATAACCGAAACTAAAAAATAAAGCAAGGTGAATGTTATTAAGAAAGTATTAATTATCATTTTATCCGCCTGCCTTATGCTCTTTTGCGGTTGCAGCGGCAGAAAAACTTTGGAAGAATATGATGCAAATGCCACTGCCGAAGTCAGGGATAACCGCACCGCCAAAACCTCACCCTATACGGGAATGGAACTGCTCGAAAAAGAAACCTTTCAGGTGCACGACCCCGAAAACACACGCGGACTTTCCAACAAAAAAATCGAACACAGCTACGGCGGCGCAAAAAACGGCGTTGTTCACGATATTTCCGCGCAGGCACAAAGCTTTTTTGAGCAGAAGAATTTCAAGGCATTCTGCTATGACACAAGCGGTGAGAAAGTTTTATATCTGACCTTTGACTGCGGTTGGGAAAACGGATACACTTCGAAGGTTCTTGATGTGCTCGAAGAAAAGGATGTGCCCGCGGCATTTTTCTGCACGCTTGAGCATATAGAGGCTGAGCCCGAATTAATCGGAAGAATGATAAACAACGGTCACATTATAGGCAACCACTCTTCAAAACATCCTGATTTTTCGGAAATTTCAAGAAGCCGTATGGCAAATGAAATACTCACCTGCACAAACTATCTGCGTGAAAATTACGGCTACAGTTCAAAATTTTTCCGCTTTCCCGAGGGAGCATACAGCGAAAATGCGCTTGAACTTGCGGGGGCAATGGGATACACAAGCGTTTTCTGGTCTTGCTCCTATGCGGATTGGGATGCGGAAAACCCGAAAGGCAAAGAATATGCGTTTGATAAAGTAACCTCACGGCTTCATCCGGGTGCGGTTATTCTTCTTCATTCCGTTTCTCCCGATAACGCGGCAGCATTGAGCGATATTATAGATTATGCCCGTGCAAGCGGATATGAATTCCGATCGCTGAATGAATATAATGCAGTTTAAAAGCAGAGTCTTCTCTGCTTTACATAAAACAAAAACTGTGCTATACTGTTCTCGGTGAATTTTATGGAACTTAAAAAGAATGACAGAATAAAACTTTATATAGAAAGCTGCTCCTCAAACGGAAGCGGTGTTGGCAAACACGAGGGAATGGCGGTTTTTGTGCCCGCAACGGCAGTCGGCGATGAAATAACCGCACATATTCTCAAAGTCAAAAAGAATTATGCCTTCGCCAAGGTTGAGGAAGTCCTGACCCCTTCGCCCGACAGAATAAATCCCGCCTGCCCCGTTTATCTCAAATGCGGCGGCTGTGTTTTTTCACATATAAACTATTCTGCCGAAGCAAAAATCAAAGCTGACCACGTTAAGGAATGCTTTAAACGTATCGGCTCGGTTGAGCCTGAATTTGAAGAGGTTATTTCCGCAAAGGAAACCGAAAGATACCGAAACAAGGCGCAGTATCCCGTTGCCAAAGACGGAAATGAAATCAAAACAGGCTTTTTCTCACCTCACAGCCACCGAGTTGTTCATTGCCCTGACTGCAGACTTCAGCCTGCAGAATTTGAGGGTATTCTTTCAGTTTTCAGCGAATATATCAGCAAAAGCAATGTGTCTGTATATGACGAAACCGTTCATAAAGGTCTGCTTCGCCATATCTATATCCGAAAAGGCTCAGCAACAAACGAAATTATGGTTTGTGCCGTAATCAACGGCAGTAAACTGCCCGCAGAAGATAAGCTTGTTGAAGCACTTCTTGATGTAAACAAAAACATAAAAAGTATACTGATAAATATAAATAAAAAAGACACCAATGTTATCCTCGGCGCAGAATGCCGTCTGCTTTGGGGAAGCGAATATATAACCGATATTCTCTGCTCAAAGAAATTCAGAATTTCACCGCTTTCGTTTTATCAGGTAAACCGCAACCAGGCTGAAAGACTTTACGGAAAAGCCGCCGAATATGCCGCACTCACAGGTAACGAAACCGTGCTTGACCTCTACTGCGGCGCGGGCACAATAGGTCTTTCAATGGCAGATAAAGCAAAGCAGATAATCGGAGTTGAAATAATTCCCGAAGCTATCGAAGATGCAAAAATCAATGCAGGAATCAACGGCATTGAAAATGCCCGCTTCATCTGCGGTGATGCTCCTCAAGCGGCAAAAATGCTCAAAGAAGAGGGCATATCACCCGATGTTATTATTCTTGACCCTCCCCGAAAAGGTTGTTCGCCCGAAATGGTTGAAACCGCCGCCGCAATGAAACCCGACCGAATAGTTTATGTTTCCTGCGACCCCGCAACACTCGCGCGCGACTGCGGAATTTTTAAAACTCTCGGATACACAGCGGTCAAAGCAACTCCCGTTGACCTCTTTCCCCGCACAGGTCATATAGAATGCGTGACACTTCTCACAGCGCAATAAGAATTTATTCAAAGCCGTCGTTTTTCGACGGCTTTTTGCTTTATTTTTCATTAAATCTATTGCTTTTTTATAAATGTTTTATTATAATAACTGCGTTATGTTAAAATGGTGAAGAGTCGGGTTAAGAATAAACCCTGTCTTTGCCGTAAGAAAGGAAGGATATTAAAATGTCTGCAATTTTCGCGAATTTAGGCAATCTCGAATGGCAGCAGGCCGTTATGTGGCTTATCGGCGGTGTACTTATTTTCCTTGCTATCAAAAAGGAAATGGAACCCACCCTGCTTCTTCCCATGGGCTTCGGTGCAATTCTTGTTAACCTCCCTGAATCAGGCGCAAAAGCTGTTATCGACCATCTCTTTGAAATCGGTATTGACAGCCACGAGCTTATGCCCCTTGTTTTGTTCATCGGCATCGGCGCTATGATCGACTTTGGTCCTCTTCTCAGCAACCCCAAACTTATGCTTTTCGGTGCGGCAGCTCAGTTTGGTATCTTCTTTACTCTCTGCCTTGCATCACTCTTCGGATTTGACCTCAAGGATGCCGCTTCAATTGCTATCATCGGTGCAGCTGACGGCCCCACATCTATCTTCGTTGCAAATATGCTCAAATCAAACTACACAGCAGCTATTATGGTTGCCGCTTATTCTTATATGGCTCTCGTTCCCATTGTGCAGCCCCCCATCATCAAGCTTTGCACAACAAAGAAAGAGCGTCTTATCAGAATGAAGAACACAGGCAAGCCCGTTTCAAAAATGACAAAGATTCTCTTCCCCATTGTTGTTACCGTTATTGTAGGTCTTGTTGCTCCCGATGCGGTTGCACTTATCGGTTTCCTTATGTTCGGTAACCTCATCAGAGAATGCGGTGTTCTTAATTCGCTTTCAGAAACAGCACAGAATGTTCTTGCAAACCTTGTTACAATTTTCCTCGGTCTTACCATCGCTTCAAAAATGGTTGCAGAAGACTTCCTTCGTTTTGAAACAATTCTCATTATGGGTCTTGGTCTTGTTGCATTCATCGTTGACACCTTCGGCGGTGTTATGCTTGCAAAGTTCATGAACCTCTTTATGAAGAACAAGATAAATCCCATGATCGGTGCTTCAGGTATTTCAGCATTTCCCATGTCAGCCCGTGTTGTTCATAAGATGGGTCTTGCAGAGGATAACCAGAACTTCCTTCTTATGCACGCAATCGGCGTTAACGTTTCAGGTCAGATTGCTTCCGTTATCGCAGGCGGTCTTATTCTCACCCTCGTTGGTGCACTTGTTAACTGATTAAGGAGGTAAAGCAGTTATGGAACAGACAACACAGATTATCGAACAGATTGCAGAAACCACCGAACAGGCTATGCAGTATCAGTTCGCATTCACTCCCGATAAATTTATGGGTGCTCTTCCCATTATGGGCAAAGGTATGATCGGCATCTTCATCGTGACCGGCATTATCATTCTCACCGTTGCAATTCTCAACCGTGCAACAGCCCCCAAAAAGCCCAAGGAAAACAAATAATAACAAATCTCCCGTGAAATTCACGGGAGATTTTCTTTTTAAAACCCAACAATAATGAGTAAATTTATTTATAAATAATTCATTGACTTTATCTTTTTAATATTATAATATTATATCATAAACAAATTCCGGGGGGATTTTTATGAAAAAAATAATCGCAATTTTATTATCGCTCGCTATGATTATTGCTTTTGCAGCTTGCAATAATAACACAGAAGACACAACAACAACCACAGTTTCGCAGGCAGACGATATTTCCGAAACTCAGGCTCCTGAAATAACAACCGAAGCTCCCGTTGAAACTCAGCCCGTTTCTGACCCTGCAGAAACAACAACTGCAGCCGAAACAACAACCGCAGCTCCTTCTGATGACCCTTCAAAATGGACTGATGAAGAAATCATTGCGTTTTATAAGGCGGCAGCAATCAAAACCCATCCCAAGGTTCAGCATTCGCAGACAATGACGATGGACAGCCTTGTTATCGGCGAAGGCGGAGGCGTTGGCGGATTCTTCATTGATAAGGTTGCAATGCCTGCAATCAACGGAGTTCTCAAGAAGAATTCCACAACCTTTGACGGCATCACCGGTGGATACAAAGACCTTGTTGTATCAGATGCAAAATCATTAAAAGCATATAAGAGCGGCAACTATACCGTTATTGAAATGACAATGAAAGAGCAGACCGACGGCAAGCACGGCCACAATATGAGCGGCACCGTTGGCCACGCAATCACCGTTCTCGGCGATGTTTCCATTGCTGTTGCAGAGTTCCCGCAGTTTAAAATCGACACAGAAAATGCAGACATCAAGATTTATTATAACAACGCTACCGTTAAGGTTAAGATTAATCAGAACGGTATGATTGAAAAAGGAACCTGGGAATACACCGCAAGCGTAAGCATCAATAACCTCGCTCTTAATTTCAAAGATGCTGTAACAAAAGACCTTGTGGTTAAAAAGGCAGCTGCAGACATCGGATACAACATTGTTCTCGGCGGCGGATTTTAATAGGTAAAAAGTAACAGCGAATCACCGTTTGGTGATTCGCTGTTTTTGTTATTCTTCTGTTTCTTCGTCCTCTTCAGGCTCTTCTTCTGTTTCTTCACAGTTTTCTTCAACGGGCTCTTCTTCTGCCGTTTCAACAGTTTCCTCTATCTCTTCTTCTGTTGATTCAGCGGTTAATTCTGACTCTTGAGAAATTTCAGTTACAATTAAATCCCCCGCTGTTTTTTCCCTTATCATATTGATATTGTTCAAAAACTGCAAAACAATCATATTGATGTTTCTGGTTAAGAATGCAATTATTGAACCTACAAAGGTCCAAACCAAAAACGCCATTTGTTCAAGTTCGTTTCCAATCACAGTCACTTCGCCTATCGAATCAACAAGTCCGAAAATGATAGCACCCACCATTTCCAAAACAAAAATTATTATTGTCCAATTTTTGAGCTTTAAAATCCACAAATTACTTTTTTCATTGAAGAAGTTTTCTTTGTTGTTTTCTAAAACCTCATAAATCTTTTCAGCACTCTCGCTTGAACTGCGGGTTAACCACATCCCAAAAGCTACAAGGCTCAATGAAATTAACATAATAAAATTCGGAACAAGATAGCTTGTTTTTGCATCGGCATAATCAAATCTTGTTAAGTAATGAGAATATTCGCAAGTGTCGATATAGCATTCTTCTTCATGAATGTGCTCTGTTTTGCTGCAGTAGCAAGAATCGGTGTGCTCATGCCACCTATATTTTGAAAGTCCGCAATTAAGACAAAGGGCAGAATGAACATGCACGTCTTCAAAGCAGATTAAGTCCTTGCAATCCATTGAATGTTCGTGCGAGGTATAATTAAATGAATAATTATTATATTCAGTAAATTCTGCCAAATAAAGGGGAATGGATGAAAGCATTCCGATTACAATAACAGCAATCAGAATAACAGGCATTGTTTTTGAAGGTAAAGTTCTTACTTTCTCGGATAATTGTTCATACTTTTCTTTGCAATCGTTAATTATGCTCATTTCAAAAACTCCTTTTTCCGAATTTATTTTCATTATAACTTAAAAAATCCAAAAGTCAAATATTGTAAATAGCCTTTTTCTCTCTGCTCGACTTTCGGTTGCTTGTGCTTGGCTTCCCCCCGCAGCGGCTCGACGGACTAAAAACATTCCCCCGGAATGTTTTCTTTACGCCCTTTCGAATCCCTTACAGGATAAAACAAAAAAGAAGCAATTCCTTCGGAATCACTTCTTTTTCTTGGCGCGCTGTAAGGGATTCGAACCCCTGACCTTTTGGTTCGTAGCCAAACACTCTATCCAGCTGAGCTAACAGCGCAAATCTTATTAAGTTTCTGTTGCCAAAGTATATTATCATATATAATCAAAAAAATCAATACCTAAATTAAAAAAAATCAAAAATTTTTATCCCAAAAAATCAGAGCTTCCTTTTGAGGAAGCTCTTTTCTTTAATCATTATGCTTTTTTAGCTTTTCTGTTCTTTATTGCGTTTTCAATTTTGGGCCAAACAACATCATAAAGCTTTGCGAAAATTGCATAGCCGATAAGTGCATAAAGAATACCTACAACCGCACCAACGATAACGTCTGTGGGATAGTGAACACCAACATAAATTCTTGAAATACCCATAAGGAATGCAAAAATAAATGCGGGGATTGCAACACCCTTCTTCTTGAGCACCATTGTTATTGCCATTGCAAATGTGAATGCCGATGAGGTGTGACCTGAGGGGAATGAGAGTGATTTTGATGACATATAGTCAACGATATCGGGCCATACATAACCTGCATTCCATTTGTCAGCAAAGCCGGGGAATCTGTCGATAGACCAATCAATCTTTCCGAAAAGTCCAACCCAGTCAAAGTCTTTGCCGTATTCTTCAAAGGCTTTCTGTGCTGCCTGAGGAAGAATTGTGAGGTTATAGGGACGGGGACGCTCCATGATGGGCTTGATAAGTTCGTTGTTGAGAAGAGTCATAACAAGAAGTGAACCAAGGCAAACAAGGCCTGCCTTTCTTGTTTTCTTGAAGAACAGCATAACCAAACCGAGAATAATGAAGAATATGCCGTCATCGCCAAGAGTTGTGATAACTTTCATAATGGGATTGAGCCAATCCATTCTTACAACATTTGCAAAAAATTCAAATATAGCAAGGTCAAAGTTAAGTATCGCTTCCAAAATTATCTTCCTTTCTTTTAAAATATATTTTTTATATTATCGCTTTTATTCAAACAAAAAGCAATAGTTTATTGCAAAATATTTTACATTTTGGCAATTTCTTTAATAACTGCCGCAACGGGCAAGCCAACAATATTGAAATAATCTCCCTCTATGCTTTCAACCAGGGTGCATCCGAGCCCCTGAATTCCGTAAGCTCCCGCTTTATCCATACACTCTTTTGTTGCAACATAGCTTTCAATTTCTGCATCGGTAAGTTCATAAAATCTCACCTTGCTGGCCTTTGCAAAGCTGTTGACTTTTTCGCCCTTTATAAGGCAAACACCCGTTATAACCTCGTGTTCTCTACCCGAAAGCATACGAAGCATCTCTTTTGCATTCTCCTCATCACTGGGCTTCCCGAGTATTTTATCATCACACACAACTATTGTGTCTGCGCCTATAACAATTGCATCCTTGTTTTCTTCAGCAACCGCACTTGCTTTTTTTGCGGCTGTCATAACCGCGGCAGCTTCAGGCTTTGTTCCTGCAGAAACGGTTTCATCAACATCTTTAACGATAATTTCAAACTCAACTCCCGCCGTTGTCAGAAGTTCTTTTCTTCTCGGCGATGAAGATGCAAGAATAATTCTGTTCATTTCTTTATTTCTCCTCTGCGAAGCATTTCGGCAACTTTCATAACAAGAGCCTGTGTTTTTCCGTCAGGAATTTCGTTGTTCATAATCATTTCAACCGCTTTGTCGATATGAATTTTTTCAACCTCAAGAAATTCGCCCTCATCAAGATTCATCTGTGTTTCGGTAAGTCCTGAAGCGGCATAAAGATGAATTGTTTCTCCGCAATATCCCGGAGTGGGATAAAACTTACCCAAATCATAATATTCCGAAGCCACACAGCCTGTTTCCTCTTCAAGCTCTCTTTTTCCTGCTTCAAAGGGATCTTCCCCCTTTTCAAGTTTACCTGCGGGAAGCTCAAGGATAACCTGCATATAGGGATATCTGAACTGGCGCACAAATATCAGCTCATTCTCGGCTGTTATCGCCGCAATGCACACACCGCCGTTATGCTCAACAACCTCTCTTATGCAAGGCTTGCCGTCAGGCAATTCGGCTTTATCTTTTCTCACATTGATAATCTTACCCTCATATACATAATTTTTCTCAACCGTTTTTTCAAAAAGTTCCATAAAAAATCCCTCCGAAGTTTTATCGGTAATTCTTTGCGAATATAATTTCATAACATAATATTTGAGGAGTGCTTTATGAATTATATCACAAATCCGACATTAATGACAGCAGAAAATCAAAGAAATTTAGTTTTTTCCTTAAAAAAGTCTTATCCGTTTCTGAATATCGGTGTTATAGGAAAAACCCTTTGTTCAAGGGAAATTTATTCTTTAAGCATCGGCAAAAGCGCAAATCCGATACTTATTGCGGCAGGCTTTCACGGTCAGGAATGGTTAACATGTCTGCTCGCATTGCGTTGGGCGGAAATTCTGCTTCATTCAAAAGCAACCCGCACGCATGTCTGGGGAATTGATTTCTTCCGTTCAATGCGTGAAATAGCCATTATCCCCTGCGTTAACCCCGATGGAGTTCAGATAGCAATAAAAGGAGCGTCTGCCGCCTGCCGATATTCCAAAATAGTTTCCGACCTTTCCGCTTCATCCTCAGAACTCTGGAATGCAAACTCACGCGGAGTTGACCTTAACCATAATTTCAATGCAGGCTGGAATCTCTCAAGGCAAAATGAAATAAAAAACGGTATTCTCGGTCCATCTCCAAGACGGTATGGTGGTCCTTTGCCCGAAAGTGAACCCGAAACCAAAGCACTTGTTAATTTTTGTAAAATCAGAAAACCTTCAATGGCTCTGGCTATTCACAGTCAGGGTGAAGAGATCTTCTGGCAATACGGTGAAACTGTTCCGCCCCGCAGTGAAACAATTGCAAAAATTTTTGCCGCCGCAAGCGGCTACAGACTTGTTGATAACACAGGTCTTGCCTCTCACGGCGGCTTTAAAGATTGGTTTATAGAATATTTCAGGCTTCCTGCCTTCACTGTTGAAATCGGAAAAGGTCAGAATCCTTTGCCTCTTTCGGATTTCGACGGTATTTTCAAGAAAACTCTTCCTATGTTTGCCCTTTCAACGGTCATATAATATCAGAATGTGAATTTTCTATTGTAAATATGATTTCTCAACACTCTTAAGATAAATATCCCCGTTCTCGGTGCATCCGAATTTATATGTTTTTGTTTGGAGCTGTTCATCCATATTATACTGTAAAATTTCTTTAAGTACTTTCTGATAGTCTTGGTAATTGCTTGTTACTGAATCCATATCAAATCTTCCGACGGTCTTTACAATATAGTCGCTGCCGATTTTCTCAATATCAACAATATATTCTCCTTGCGGAAACACCCCTGTACCTATGCATTGAGCAATGATAATATCATCAACTCCCGTATAAAAGCATCTGTAATCGCTTTCATTAATTAAATCTGAAAGCGGAAGTCCTTTTTCTTTTGCAGATTTTACTGTTTCAAAATCATCAACAGTTAACTGTCTGACATCAGGACCAAAGGTGTCAACAAGATAACTGTTGTAATCTCCAAGCGTAAAAGTGAACTGCGGTCTCCAGTTATGTGATTCATCCTCTAAACCGTTATCTTGCAAAAACTCATCATAGTAATATTCATCAAGCTCAAAATTAAACACGCTTTTCAGTTTCATATAATCCGTTACAAGAAGAGTGTTGCTTCTTACATCAATAAAAATTCCCTGCCCGCTCTTCTCCCAACCGTTATAATCCTCAACACCAAACTTCATTGAAAGCATTTCAACTATCTGTGTAATTATCTCATTCGGAATTCTGTTTTCAAAATCAGTTTTTGCTATTTCGTATTCTTTTTCGCCCGCTCTGATAATAACAGTTTCTTCACTGCTTAATAAATTATCAGTGCTTGTTTCTGTATCCGAAACAATATCCTCACTTGCTGTCGTCTCAAGATACGATGTGTCTGTGTTTTTTTCGGCACCGTAGCAAGCAGTTAATAAAACAACAAATATTATTAAGAAAATTAAAGGGATCGCTTTTTTCATATAATCTCCTCCTTTATTTTCATTATATTGTTGCACCAAAAAATTTTCAAGCAACAAATAATTACAAAATTTTTACAAAATTGTAAAAACCACCCTCTGAGGGTGGTTTTATTTGTTATTGCAACGCATTCAGCCCCATCATAACTCCCGTCAGAATTGAAAGGAAGCCAAAATTGAAAACCGCAAAACGTTTGATATAATATCCCGTTTTATTTGGATTATGGTTGCAGTATTCCTTGAAGGTAATCAGACTTGCAAGGGAAGCAATAAGTGTACCTGCACCGCCGATATTAACACCAATAAGAAGTTCGGGATAATTCTGTGTGAACTGCGAAAGAAGAATTGCCGAAGGCACATTACTTATAAACTGGCACGAAATGACGCTGAAAAGAAGAGTGCTCTTTTCCATAAAAAATGAAAGGATATTTCTCACCACATCTATTCTTGCCATATTTCCTGCAAAAATAAAGAAGAAAACAAAAGTCAATAAAAGTGAATAGTCAACTTTTCTGAGTGCATCTCTGTCTGCAAACAACAGAACAACAGGAATGATTATCAGACCAATTCCATATGGAATTCCTCTGAAAACTATTGCAATTGCCAAGGCAAATAAGCAAAGATATAAAACAGTTCTGCCAACAGGAAGCTTTATCTGCTCATTTTCGATTTCAAGCTTTTCAGGTTTAACAAAAACAACGCAGCAAACAGTTATCAAAACAACTGAAAGAGCAAACGGAATTGCCATTATCTTGACAAATTCACCTGTAGGAATATTAAATTTGGTATATAAATAAAGATTCTGCGGATTTCCAAAAGGAGTAAGCATTCCACCAAGATTAGCGGCAATATTCTGCATTATAAAGGTGAATGCCATATAACTTTTCTTATCGGTTGTTGAAAGAATAAAATAGCCGAGAGGAAGAAAAGTCAGAAGTGCCATATCGTTTGCAATGAGCATAGAACCGATAAAGGTTATATAAACAAGAACCAGAACACACATCCGAAGATTTCCAAAACGCTGAACTATACTTTGCGCAAGTGAATAGAAAAATGAAATGTTTTTCAAAGCACAGACAACTGCAAGAACGCAAAAAAGACATGTCAGGGTTTTGAAATCAAAATATCCGAGATATTCAGAATCAGGAGGAATAATAAAACTTGTTATAACTGCCACCGCAAAAGCAATAACTGCAACAACATTATTTTTTATGAACTTCGCAAACTTCTTAAAAAAAGTTACCAAATTATCTGCCCTCCCTTGAATAATAATATACATAACAAAAACCACCCTATTGGGTGGTTTAAGGTGGCGCCTCAAACAGGACTCGAACCTGTGACACCGCGGTTAACAGCCGCGTGCTCTACCGACTGAGCTATTAAGGCAAAATAAAAAAAGTGTCGGCGTCGACCTATCTTCCCG
>JAZRTQ010000094.1:0-28641 GCA_045652165.1 Acutalibacteraceae bacterium
GACGGAACAGGTAAGTCAGCATTCTTCGGCTATATCATTTTCGTTCACGACGGTATAATTTTCTCTTGCAACCTTGTTTCAAACCATAATATGAACAATAATCTTGAAGTATATCTCAATATCATCAACACCGTTGAATACAGATAATCAACCGTAAAAAAGGAGAAATCAAAATGTTATTTACACAGGATATAGGCATTGACCTTGGCACAGCCAACACCCTTGTTTTCGTTAAAAATAAGGGTATCGTTATCAGAGAACCCTCCGTTGTTGCGGTTGACCAGAAAAGCAACCCTCCCAAAGTTGTTGCAGTTGGTACCGAAGCAAAAGAAATGATAGGCAGAACCCCCGGTTCAATTGTTGCTGTCCGTCCTCTTAAGGATGGCGTTATCGCAGACTTTGAAATCACCGCAGAAATGATAGAATCATTCATCAAGCGCACAACAAAGCGTATGCCCTTCTCAAGAATCAGAGTTCTTATCTGCATTCCTTCAGGCGTTACCGAAGTTGAAAGAAAAGCTGTTCACGATGCCGCAAAGAGTGCAGGCGCAAATTATATCAGCCTTATCGAAGAGCCCATGGCAGCAGCTATCGGTGCAGGTCTTCCCGTAAGCGAAGCAACAGGCAGCATGGTTGTTGATATCGGCGGCGGCACCGCAGAGGTTGCAGTTATTTCTCTTGGCGGCGTTGTTACCGCTAACTCCTGCCGCGTTGCAGGCGATAATTTTGACGAAGCTATCATTTCTTACATCAAGAAAAAATATAATCTTCTTATCGGTGAAAGAACCGCTGAAGATATCAAAATCAAAATCGGTTCAGCTTTCCCCTATGAAGGCGAAGGCACAATCAACATCAAGGGCAGAAACCTTATGGACGGTCTTCCCAAGAATGTTGACGTTACATCAGAAGAAATCCGTGAAGCTCTTGCAGACCCCGTTTCACAGATTGTTGACGCTGTTAAATCAACTCTTGAAAAGACTCCTCCCGAGCTTGCAGCCGATATTATCGACCACGGCATTATGCTCACAGGCGGCGGTGCTCTTCTCAGAGGACTTGACAAGCTTATTTCCGCAGAAACCAAGATTCCCGTTATTGTTGCGACCAATCCTCTTGACTGCGTAGCAGACGGCACAGGTATCTGCCTTGAAAACGATAACCTCAACGTTATCAGCAATAAAAAATATATCTAATATGAACGGAGTTTTCAGATGATTCGCTTCTTGAAAAGCACTGCATTTAAAATATTTGCGGTTATTGCCGCCGCCCTGCTTGCGGGGTCGGTGTTTGCCTTTGCGTCAAGAAGCGGCTCTTCTCCGCTGACAAGCATAACAGGCGTTGTTTTCGGCCCTCTTTCAAGGCTGACTTCCTTTGTTTCGGCGGAAATTTCGAAACTTCCGATTTCCTTTAAATCCTCCTCGGCTCTCGCAGTTGAAATCAAAGAGCTTGAGAAAAAAATCGATAAGCTGACCGAACAGCTTGTTGATTATGAGCAGATTAAGCATAAAAATGAATTTTATCAGGAGTTTTTAGGGCTTAAAGAGGAGCATACCGATTATGTTTTTGCTCAGGCGGCAATAATAGGCAGAGATGCGGCGGATAACCTCGGCTCATTCACTCTCAACAAAGGCTCTCTTGATGACATCAGTGTCAATGACCCCGTTATTTACGGCAAATATCTTGTCGGCGTTGTTGCTTCGGTAACACCCACTCAATGCACGGTTAACACTATTCTTAATCCCAAGGTTAACGTAAGCGCTTATGAAGTGCGTACCCGTGACCTCGGATTTGTAACATCAACCGTTGCCCTTGCTCAGGAGGGGCATTGCCATATGCCGGGTCTTTCTTCTTCAACCGCAGTCACCGCAGGCGGAATAATCTGCACCTCGGGCGTTGGCGGCATCTTCCCCCGCGACCTCATTATCGGCACAATTGTTGATGTTGTTGACGGAACGGTTGATATTTCCGCAAGCGCAGTTATCAAACCGGGTGTTGATTTTTCACTTATGACAGATGTTTTCATTATCACTTCATTTAACGGTCAGACAAAATAAATATGACGATTGAAACTCACCGCAAAATTTTGATATTCCGCAGGCTCAGCCTTGCTCTGATTATACTGCTGCTGTCGCTTCTTCAGAATACCGACGGCTACTTTCCGCAGATTTTCGGGGTCAGGGCTTTATTGCTTATTCCCGCAGTTGTTTGCATCTCTATGTATGAAAGAGATTTAGCCGGTATGTTTTTCGGGCTTTTTGCGGGCGCATTATGGGATGTTTTTGCCGGCGGAGGCAGTTTCAATGCATTTTTATTGCTTGTAACAGGCTTTTTATGCGGCACCCTGATTAACACAATTATGAGAAACAACGTTGTTACCGCTTCTCTTCTTTCCGCTGTCTGGAGTCTGATTTATAACATCGGTTATTGGCTTTTCCATTATGTTTTCACTTCGTATGACAGCGCGGCATTTATGCTTTTACGCTATTATCTGCCCTCGCTTATTTATACCGTTGCTCTCACGCCGCTGATATTCATTATTGTTCGTGCGGTTGAGAAAAAATTCTCAATAGAAACTTAATTTACAATAAAATTCTCAAAGAAAGGATGAACAGATATGCACGTTAAAATAACAGCAAAAAGACGCATTGCGGCAATCTGCGTCATGCTTTTCTTTTTCTCGTTTTTCGCCTTTGATCTGGTAAAGCTCCAGATTATTGACGGCGAAGAATATGCCGCGGCAAGCTCTGCCGTTTCCGAAAAAACGGCTTCGATTTCTGCCGCAAGGGGTGAAATTGTTGATACAGACGGAAATCCGCTTGTTTATAACGACCAGGGATATTCCGTTATTTTTGATTATGCTTATTTTCCTTCTGCCAAAGAGCAGGAAAAACGAAACGAAATCATTATTGAGCTCATCCGTCTTTTTGAAGCAAATTCCCTTGAATGGCTTGATGACCTTCCTCTTGTTTTTGACGCAAACGGCGTTATTCAGTTCAAAGAAGATTCGGAATCCCTCATAAAAGAAATGAAGAGCGAAAGTATGCTTCATCTCAATGAATATGCTACCGCTCAGGACTGCTTTGATGCACTCATAGACCGCTACGACCTTCAGGGCTATTCCGCTTCCGATGCAAGAAAAATTGCATCTGTTTGCTACGAAATGAAAAGAATTTATTTCAGCGTAAGCAGTCCTTATACTTTTGCAATGGATGTTCCCGATGAAATTATTTCAAGAATAAAAGAAAACAGCAATTTTTATCAGGGCGTTGATGTTCAGGTTGTTCCCGTCAGAAAATATGCCGACGGCAAGCTTGCTCCCCATATTCTGGGCAGAATCGGCGCTATTGATGCTGAAGAATATAAAGAAAAGAAATCAGAAGGCTATAAAATCACCGATTATATCGGCAAAAGCGGTATTGAATCCGCTATGGAAGAATATCTTCGCGGAATCGACGGTCAGGCAACCGTTTATACCGATGACGAGGGTAACAGCACAACGCAGGTGACCACCGATCCGCAACATGGCAACACCGTTGTTTTAACCATATCTTCCGGCTTGCAGAAGGTTCTTGCGAATTCGCTTGAACAGGCTTTGCTTGATTATGCGGGCACAAAGGGAAATATGGTTGAAAATGCAGGTGCCGCAGTTGTTATTGACTGCAGAACGGGTGCAATTCTCGGAAGCGCATCTTATCCGACCTATGATATTTCAACCTACAGCGAAAATGCCGCAAAGCTCAACACCGCCGCAGGCTCGCCTCTCTGGAACAGAGCTTTGCTTTCAACCTATGCAACGGGTTCAACAATGAAACCCTCTGTTGCCGTTGCCGCCCTTGAAGAGGGTATTATTTCCAAAGACACCACCGTTTACTGCTCGGGAATGTTCACCTATCTCGGTCAGAACTTCAAATGCGAACAGAGCCACGACACCCGATTCCTTGATGTTGTCAATGCTATTGACGAATCCTGCAACACTTTCTTCTATGAAGTAGGCGATATTCTCGGCATTGAAAAAATGAATGAATACCGAATTCTTTTCGGTCTTGGCTCAAAAACAGGCTGCGAACTCGGTGAAGCAAGCGGTGTGCTTGACAGCCCTGAATACAGAAACTCGATAAATCAGGACTGGCTTCCCGGTTATACCGTTCAGTCCGCTATCGGTCAGGCGGGTAACCTCTTTACTCCCATTCAGCTTGCAAACTATTGTGCCACCGTTGCAAACGGCGGCACCAGATATAAAACTCATTTCGTAAAGAGCATCAAATCCAGCGATTATTCGCAAACAATTATGGAAACAAAGCCCACAGTTGTTGTTGAAACGGGAATTTCAAAAGAAACTCTCGAAACCGTTAAACAGGGTATGCTTCAGGTTGGTACAACGGGCTATTGCTCCTCATATTTCAAAGGGCTTCCCGTTCAGGTTGCCGCAAAAACAGGTACCTCGCAGGAAATCCGTAATCTTGACGGTATTTCAGTTAAAATAAACAACGGCTTCCTCATTGCTTTCGCCCCCTATGATAATCCCGAAATTGCAATTGCCGCAGTCGGCGAAGGTATGACATCGGGCGTTTTCGTTGCTCCCGTTGTTGCCGCTGTTGTTGACTATTATTTCGGCGAAACAGACACAATGCAGTCTTATCAGACAGAAAATGTTCTTATTCCTTAAAGAAAGGAGTGTTCACCGTGGCACAGATAATTGTTGTTGCTTCAGGCAAAGGCGGTTCGGGCAAATCCTCGTTTACCGTTGGTGCGGGCAGAGCACTTGCCAATCTCGGCTACAAGGTTCTTGCCGCTGACTGCGACATAGGACTTCGTTCTCTCGATATTCTTCTCGGCGTTTCCGAGCAGGTTGTTTTTGACTGGGGCGATCTTCTTCTTGAAAGATGCTCCGCAGATCAGGCGATAATCAAAGCCGATATCGATTTTATTGCCGCACCCCGCAGTTTTTACGATGAATTCACTCCCGAATCGGTTGCTTCTCTTTTTAAATCGCTTTCAGAAAATTATGATTATATTCTTCTCGATTCCCCCGCAGGAATTGACAGGGGATTTGAGCTTGCCGCCGCGGGTGCAGACAGAGCTATTGTTGTTTCAACACCCGACAGCGTTTGCGTCAGAAGCTGCTCAATGGCTTTTGCAGAGCTTCGCAAGCTTAAAATTGAGGATGTTCGCCTTGTTATCAATATGTTTGAAGTTAAACCCGTTTGCAAAAAGAAGCTTCTTAACATTGACCAATGCATCGATGAAACAGGCGTTCAGCTTCTCGGCGTTGTGCCGCGCGATGCAAATATCGGTTTCAGCTCCGTAACGGGCACTTCTCCCAAGGAATTTGCGCCCTCTTCGCTTGCTTTCAACCGCATTGCAAAGCGTATAAGCGGCAAGCGTGTGCCCCTTGTTTGTGAATAAAGAGGTTAGTGTATGAATAATCAGACCATAGCCGCCATCGCAACTCCCAATGCACCCGGCGGAATAGGAATAATCAGAATATCGGGCGAAAATGCCGTTGAAATTGCGGCAAAAATTTTCAAACCCGTAAGCGGAATTGAACTGACCGAAAGCAAGGGCTACTGCGCCCATTTTGGCTCGGTTTATGATAATAACGAAAAAATTGACGAGGCGGTTTGCCTCGTTTTTCGTGCTCCCAGAAGCTACACAGGCGAAGATGTTGCTGAAATCAACTGCCACGGCGGTTTATATGTAACAAAACAGATTCTGCGTGCCGCACTCAATGCGGGTGCAAGACCCGCAGAAGCGGGGGAGTTCACCAAAAGAGCTTTCCTCAACGGTAAAATGGACCTTGCGGGCAGTGAGAGCGTTATGGCTTTAATCGGTGCCTCGGGCAAGCAGGCTGCCGCCGCCGCACTCAACACCCTTGACGGTCACCTCAGCCGAAAAATAAGAGAATGTGCCGATAAAATTATCGGTATCTGTGCATCGCTTGCCGCCTGGGTGGATTATCCCGATGAGGATATTGAAGACACTTCATCGGATGAAATGCTTGCTGTTTTTAAATCTGTAAAATCCGAGCTTGAAGCAATTCTCAAAAGATACGATTGCGGCAGAGCCGTTACCGAGGGTATCGACACCGTTATAGTCGGCAAGCCCAATGTTGGTAAGTCAACACTTATGAATCTTCTCACGGGCTTTGAACGCTCGATTGTTACCGATATTGCAGGCACAACCCGTGATATTGTTGAAGAAAAAGTTATGCTCGGCGAAATTATTCTTCGCATAGCCGATACTGCGGGCATTCACGAAACCGAAAACACCGTTGAAAATATCGGTGTCAATATGGCGAAACGCCGCCTTGAAAGAGCGGAGCTTGTGCTTGCCGTTTTTGATTCAAGCGAAGCTTTTTCAGATGACGATAAAGAAATCATAAAGCAATGCGAGGGCAAAAAAAGCATTGCAATTCTTAATAAAACAGACCTTCCCGCCGCACTCGACAGAAAAATTATCTCGGAAGTTTTCCACACCGTTGTGGAAATCTCCGCGTCAACGGGTGAGGGAAGAGAAGAACTCGAAAATGCAGTTGCCTCTCTTCTTTCAACAAATGAGTTCGACCCCTCCGCCGCCTGCCTCACGGGTGAAAGACAGCGTCAATGCTGCCTGAAAGCGGTAAGCCACTTAACCGAGGCAATCGGTGCTCTCGAAATAGGAGTCACCTTCGATGCGGTCAATGTATGTGCCGACTGCGCAATAGATGCTCTTCTTGAACTGACAGGCGAAAAAGCAACCGCAACGGTTGTTGATGAAGTTTTTTCACGTTTCTGCGTTGGAAAATAAACAACTTGCAAAAACTCCGAAAAACAGCGGTTTATAATTCTTATTTGCAATAATAATCCCCGTTTTTAATTCTGATTTCGCATTATAACCCCGATTTTGGTTTGTAGCCGATAGAAATTTTTCAAACGATCCAGAGTTAATTCTGCTTCACGCAATCGGCTGTAAACGGGAGTTTTTCAAACCAAAAATCTTTTGGAATTTTTCAAAAAACATCTCCAAAAATTTATCCCCAAACCCCCTTTCATTCAAACAACCTTTTTCACGATTTAAATCGCTGAATTGCTATAAATTTTTATTTAAGGATTTGCTTATGGAATACATTTCAGAAAATTTTGATATTGCCGTTATCGGTGCGGGCCATGCGGGCATCGAAGCGGGTCTTGCCGCGGCAAGGCTCGGATGCAAAACCGCAGTTTTCACAATCAATCTTGATTGGGTCGGAAATATGGCGTGCAACCCCTCTATCGGCGGCACCTCCAAGGGTCATCTCGTTCGTGAGATAGACGCTCTCGGGGGTGAAATGGGTATTGCCGCAGATAAGAACACTCTGCAGAGCAGAATGCTTAATCTCGGCAAAGGTCCCGCAGTTCACAGCCTGCGTGCGCAGATTGACCGCCGCGGCTACTGCGACTATATGAAATGCGTTCTTGAAAAAACAGATAATCTTTTTCTGCGTCAGGCAGAAATAACCGAAATCAAAAAAGACGGCAATGAATGGATAGTTAAAACCCGTCTTGGTGCTGTCCACAGAGTAAAAGCCGTTATCATTGCAACGGGCACTTTCCTTGCAGGTAAGATTTTTATCGGCGATGTTTCCTATGACAGCGGACCCGACGGAATGTTCCCCTCAATGGAGCTTGCAAAATCTCTTAAAGAATTGGGTGTTCTGACCCGCCGTTTCAAAACGGGCACTCCGCCCAGGATCAACCGCCGAAGTGTTGATACCGCAAGGCTTGAACCGCAGTACGGTGACGAAAGAACCGTTGCTTTTTCCTTTACGAACAAAGAAGAAATCCGCAACACCGAGCCTTGCTACATAACATATACGGGCGCTGAAACAAAGCAGATTATTCTTGATAATCTTCACCGTTCGCCCTTGTATTCGGGCAAGATTGACGGCGTAGGCCCCAGATATTGCCCCAGCATTGAAGATAAAATCGTTCGTTTTTCAGAAAAGGAACGTCATCAGATATTTGTTGAACCCTGCGGAGCAAACACAGATGAAATGTATCTTCAGGGTGTTTCATCCTCGCTTCCCGAAGATGTTCAGCTCAAAATAGTCCGCAGTATTCCAGGTCTTGAAAACGCAGAGTTTTTACGCACCGCTTATGCTATTGAATATGACTGCGTTGACCCGCTTTCACTCAAACAAACCCTTGAATTCAAGGATTTTGAAGGTCTTTACGGCGCAGGTCAGTTCAACGGCTCAAGCGGATACGAAGAAGCCGCTGCGCAGGGTCTTGTTGCGGGAATGAATGCCGCGCTTAAAATTCAGGGCAAGGAACCCGTTGTTCTTGACCGCACAACATCTTATATAGGCACTCTCATTGACGACCTTGTAACAAAGGGCTGCTCCGACCCCTACAGAATGATGACCTCGCGTTCAGAATACAGACTCATTCTCCGTCAGGATAACGCAGACCGCCGTTTGACCGAAATCGGCTATAAGGCGGGTCTTATCTCGCAGGAAAGATATGATGCATTCCTCGAAAAGCTTCGTCTTATAGAGCAGGAGAGAGAAAGAATTGCAGCTCTTTCCATTCCGAAAACTCCCGAAATAGATGCAATGCTTGTTTCACGTGAAACATCTGCACTCGAAAAGGGGCTTAAAATGATTGAACTTATTCGCAGACCGCAGATTGACTACGAGGCACTTACTCCGTTTGATAAAACCAGACCCGATTTGCCCTTTGAAGTTTTTGAGCAGGTTGAAATCGATATTAAATATGAAGGCTATATAAAAAGGCAGGAACAGCAGATAAATGAACTCCGCCGCCTTGAAATAAAGCGTCTGCCCGAGGGTCTTGATTATAATCAGATAACGGGTCTTCGCCTTGAAGCCATTGAAAAGCTTAATAAAATAAGACCCGAAACAGTTGGTCAGGCTTCAAGAATATCAGGCGTTTCGCCTGCAGATATTTCTGTTTTACTTATTTATCTTGAGAGGAACACCGCTAATGTTAATCAATAAAGATTTACTTATAAATAATGCCGCTTCGCTCGGAATTCAGCTCGGTGATGAAGAAATCAGCCGATTTGATATGCTTGCAGAAAGACTCATTGAACAAAACAAAACAATGAATCTTACCGCCATAACCGAGCCCGACGAGGTTGTTATAAAACATTTTGTTGACAGCATATCTCTTCTTTCTGCCGTTACTCCCGAAGAAGGTGCAAAAATTCTTGATTTGGGCACGGGCGCAGGCTTTCCCGGTATTCCCCTTTTAATCTGCCGCCCCGATATTAATCTGACTATGGTTGACAGCACGGCTAAAAAACTCAAATATGTTGCCGCAACTGTCGAGTCACTTGGTCTTGAAGCAGAAACTCTTCATTCAAGAGCAGAAGAAGCGGGTAAACAGCCCGAATACCGCGAGCAATATGATATAGTATGCTCCAGAGCGGTTGCCGCTTTGAATTTGCTTTGCGAATACTGTCTGCCTTTTGTTAAGGTTGGCGGTATTTTTGCGGCAATGAAAAGTGCAAAAGCTGATGAAGAAATTGCCCTTGCAAAGAATGCTCTGAAAACTCTGGGCGGTAAAATTGTTGATAAAAAAACATTTACTCTTTCAGACGGCGGCGAAAGAACGATTATTCTTATCAAAAAAGTTTCGCAAATTCCGTCAAAATACCCCAGACCCTCTGCACAGATTGCCAAAAAGCCTCTTTAAATTTAATAAATATGGTCGAAAGCATTGGTTTTCGGTCATACGAAATGAATGGACAAACCCCTCTGTCGGTGTTATCATTTAGTCAATGAATGAACCGACGGGGGGCTTTTTGATTTGAAAAACGGAAAATATAAAATCGGCGGGCAAATAATCCTTGTGCCGCAAGAGGAAATTTATCCAAATCCGAATCAGCCCCGCAAAAGGTTTGATTTTGATGAACTTGAGGGTCTTGCACAGAGCATAAGACAAAACGGCATTATTCAGCCCATTGCAGTTCGCATTAATGCCAGAGGCAACTACGAACTCATTTCGGGAGAACGCCGCCTGAGAGCATCAAGGCTTGTAGGCATAACAAAGGTGCCCTGCATAATAATGGAAGCTAACGATGAAAAATCAGCCCTCTTTGCCCTTATTGAAAATGTTCAGCGATGTGACCTCGGTTTTTTTGAAGAAGCGGTTGCAATTGAAAAACTGCTTACAGATTACGGAATGAGCCGCGATGAAATATGCAAAAAGCTGGGCAAAGCCCCACCAACCATTTCAAACAAGCTTCGGCTTCTGCGTCTGCCCGAAGAAATAAGGCTAAAAATAACTCAAGAAAATCTGACCGAAAGGCACGCAAGAGCGCTTCTGAAGCTGACAAACGAAAGTCAGATGCACCGTGCACTTTCAATAATTGCCGAAAAAAGATTAAGCGTTGCGGAATCCGAAAAGCTTATTTCACAGCTTATTATCAACGACACAAAGCCAAAACAGCCAACAGTCAAGCTTTTCAAAGATGTAAGAATCTTTGTTAACACCCTCAACCACGCAGTTGACACTATGCGCCGTGCGGGTATTGAAGCAGATTCCGCAAAGAGCGAAACCGATGAATATATTGAATACATAGTCCGCATTCCGAAAAGCAAGGGATGTTATATCAGGGCTAAAAAAACCTCGGCATAATTTGATATTCTCCTATTTACCATATCTTTCTCTTTCACACCCACATCCAGCGGGGAGGGCAGGTCATCTGACCTGCCCTTTCTGCGTTTCACGTGAAACATTTTTTTGGAGATACCTCGCTAAGCGAAGAACAAAAGAAACTCAATAAACAGGATTTAGCTTGCAAAGGAAATTTAACTTTTACCGATTATTTTTATTTCTATATGGAGTTTACTTTTAATTATATGTTTCTTTTTAGCCATTTTTTCCGACTCGACGTATCGCATACGCCTATTGTCGGAATAAAATGGCTTCTTCATCTTAGTGAGGCATCTCCACTGTAAAAATTTATTTTAATTCTTCCATTTTACCTCTGTATATGATATAATTAATCCAATATGTTAATCGGGAGAGATTATTTTGTGCAAAACTATTGCTATTGTTAACCAGAAAGGCGGAGTAGGCAAAACAACAACTGCCGTTAACCTCACCGCTTCTCTCGGAAGCAAAGGATATAAAATTCTGCTTGTTGATATTGACCCTCAGGGCAACTCAACCAGCGGTCTCGGAATCAATAAAAGAGGTCTTGAAAAATCATCCTACAGCGTTCTCATCGGCAGCAGCAGTGCGGCAGATGCCATTGTTAAAACCGAATTTGAGAATGTATGGGTTATGCCGTCAAGTATGGACCTTGCAGGCGCGGAGCTTGAGCTTGTTGACCTTGATAAAAGAGAATCAAAGCTTAAGAATGCTCTTGCTCTTGTTTCGGATAAATTTGATTTTATTTTTCTTGACTGCCCGCCTTCACTCGGGCTTATAACCCTTAACGGTCTTGTTGCGGCAGACACTCTGATGGTGCCCATTCAGTGCGAATTCTATGCACTTGAAGGTCTTTCACAGCTTATTGCAACAGTCAGAACAGTTAAACGTCTTTATAATCCCTATATCGAAATCGAAGGCGTGCTTTTAACAATGTATGACGGCAGACTCAACCTCACTCAGCAGGTTGTTGATGAAGTTAAGAAATGCTTCCCTAAAAAAGTTTATTCAACATATATTCCCAGAAACGTGCGTCTTTCCGAGGCTCCCAGCTACGGTCAGCCCGTTATGTATTATGATAAATCCTCAAAGGGCAGTAATGCCTATAATGAGCTTGCAGATGAATTCTTAAAGCTCAACGGAAAGAAATAAAGGAGAATATTTATGGCACCTAAAAAAAGCGGTCTTGGCAGAGGTCTCGGCTCTCTGCTTACGGATAATTCTATAGAAGAAAATAGCTCCGTTCAGCCGGTTAAACTCAATCTTCTTGATATTGAGCCGAATAAGGAGCAGGCAAGAAAATATTTTGATGAAGCGGCTCTTTCAGAGCTTGCCGATTCAATCGCACAGCACGGTGTTTTGCAGCCTCTGCTTGTCCGTCCTATTCTCGGCGGCGGTTATCAGCTTATTGCGGGCGAAAGAAGATGGCGTGCAAGCCGCATTGCGGGGCTTACTCAGGTTCCCGTTATTATCAAGGAATTAACCGATGATGAAGCGGCTGTTATTTCTTTAATAGAAAATTTACAACGTGAAGACCTTAATCCCGTTGAAGAAGCACTCGGATTTTCTTCTCTTATAAAGGATTTCAATTTAACTCAGGAAGATGCCGCAAAGCGTGTTGGCAAATCCCGACCCGCAGTTGCAAATGCACTTCGCCTTTTAAAGCTTCCTGAAAGTGTGCTTGAACTTGTTCGCGAAAACAAGCTTTCTGCAGGTCACGCCCGTGCCCTTGCGGCAATAGACGATGAAAAGCTGATTGTTTCTGCGGCAGAGCTGATTATTGCAAAAGGTCTTTCAGTAAGAGAAACCGAAAAGCTTGTTAAAACCTTAACTGCGGAGAAAAAAGAATCAAAACCCCGCAGAAGCTCAAGAAATCCGTTCTTTGATGAGGTTGAACTTTCGCTTAACAACAGTCTCGGCAGAAAAGCAAAGGTAATAACCAAAAACGGCAAAGAAAACGGAACCCTTGAAATCGATTTTTATGATAAAGAAGATCTGGCAAGAATTGCAAAAATTCTTTCCGCACTTGAATGAGGTGTAAATATGAAAAATTTTAATCACGCATTGTTTGTTATGGATAAGCTTAACTATCCTGAAGATGCAAAGCAGGTAATAATCAGAACAAACGAAAAAATCATTGCAAACGAAAAGGCAAACAAGCTTTATGATGCCTGCTACAGAGCATACTGGGGCAGAAAGCAGAATTTCCACTGTTTTTCAGATAAAATCAAGGCAATCGCAGAAGAGATTGGCGAGAGCGCATACACCATAAATCTTGTTCTTCTTATCAACTGCACAAAGCCTCTTCTTGCAGCATATAAAAAGAACGGCATCAGCGAGGAAATTTATTGGAGATCAATAACCGACCTTAAAGTAAAGATGCTTGAATGCAAAGAGAATTTTGATATTTACGGAACATTTGTTGAAGGCTGGTTCAGATCATTCTATACTCTTGAACGCTTCGGTATCGGCAGATTCCAGTTTGACCTTTCCGATTTCGGCGAGGAATTTTATGATGATAACGGCGTTTTCATAAAAGACAGCGAATTCTGCCTCGGACTTCACATTCCCTCACATCTCGGACCTCTCACTTATGAAACAAGAATGGATACATACAAGAAAGCTTTCGAGTTCTTCAAAGACAGATTTGACGGAAAATACATTATTATCTGCTGCAACTCCTGGCTTCTTTATCCCGATAATCTCAACATTCTGCCCGAAAATTCAAATGCGGCAGATTTCATTCTCGATTTTGAACCTCTTGATATTAAGAAAACATATGATTTCGGCGATTGCTGGAGAATATTCGGTCAGGGCAAGAGCTGTCTTAAGCCCGCAGAGCTTCAGAGAGACACAACAATGCAGAAGGCATTTGCAGAATGGTTTGACCAGGGCAAAAAAGCCGGCAGTGCATACAGTATGATTATCTTCGACGGTGAAAAGATTGTTACCCGCCGCGACCGCGAAACCTACAGAAAACAATACGGATATTAATAAAAAAAGCACCCAATCGGGTGCTTTTAATTTTTATATATTTGTCAGGCTGTCAACATAGCCTGTTCTTTTAAGCAGGGTTGATGATGAAATCTGCGAAATATAAACTTTTTCATTACCTTCTTTATCAATACAAACAATAAAGGATTTAGGCAAATCATAGCAAACATTTTCAACCTTACCTGCTTTTTCAGCCATTGTAAGATAATTTCGGGTATTTTTCGAAACCGTTGTTGTTTCCAGATCAAAAATACCTATTATTTCATCAAAGGTTATAACCTTATCCATTCCGAGATGAAGATACATTTTTTTACTCCATTTCAGTTATTTTTCCATCTTTAACCTCAAATGCCTTGCCTTTTTTTGAGCGAAGCAAGGTTGAGGGGTCACAGCAGGTGATAAATACCTGCCAGTTATCAAGATAATTCAAAATAAATGTCTGTCTGCCTTCGTCAAGCTCGCTCATAACATCATCAAGAAGCACAACGGGGCATTCGCTTGTTATTTTTTCAATTATCGAGGCTTCACCAAGCTTCATTGCAAGCGCACAGCTTCTTTGCTGACCCTGCGAACCAAAAACTCTTACATCCTTATCGTTTAAAATAAGAACTAAATCATCGGTGTGCGGGCCTGCATTGGTATAAAGCCTTTTTATATCGGCATCTCTTGATTTTTCAAGATTTTCTGAAAGCTTTTTCTTAATTTCTTCTTCGCTTATGTTTTCTTTTGAAAAATCATAATAAAAAGAAAATTTTTCTCTGCCTGAGCTGATGCCTTCATAAATACTGCCTGAAATTTCAGAAAGCATTTCAACATAGTCGAGTCTGTATTTTATGATTTTTGCGCCTAGATTAACAAGCTCTGCATCCCACGGAGCCATATAATCAAATTCAAAGCTTTTATCTCCGAGTTTTTTGAGCAGAGCATTTCTCTGGTCAAGCACACGCAGATACCTGCTCATTAAAACGGCATAATTCGGCTTCACAAGGCTCAGAGCAACGTCAAGCATCTTTCTTCTTTCGCCCGGTCCGTCCTGCACTATTCCGAGCGTATTCGGTGAAAAAACAACGGCATAAAATTTGCCCATCATAACTCTGGGCGAGCTTTCGTTAACTCCGTTAAGAATAATTTCTTTTTTCTTATTGATTTTCATTATCACATTTTGTTCACGCATGTGTGAATAAAAATCAGAGTTAATTTCAGCTTCGTGCTCACCTTGCTTTATAAGCTGAATGTTTTTTCTTGCTCTGAAACTGTAAAAACCCGTTAAAAGCCAGATGCTTTCAATAATATTTGTTTTACCCTGACCGTTTTCGCCATAAATAACGTTCATTTCAGGGTGCGGGTTAAAGCTTATCTCATCTATATTTCTGAAATTTTTTGCGGAATGGGAATTGATTATCAACTTTTCACCATTCCTTTCAAAAAAATTTACTCAACAATATAAATTACTCTTTCAAACTCTGCAGAATCGCCGCTGCGGAGTTTTTTTCCTCTTGAAGTGCAGATTTCGCCGTTAACCTTGACTTCGCCTTCCTGAATAACGATTTTTGCGTGTCCGCCCGTCTGAACGGCATCGCACATCTTCAAAAAAGAATCAAGTCTTATAAAATCTGTATCAATTTTTTTGGTTATTTTTTGTTTTTCGGCAACTTTAACTTTAATCTTCATTTTTCAGCCTCACGGGAAGAATAAGGAATTTGAATTCATCGCCCTGATTAGGAACAATGAGAATAGGTGCAACTGCGCCGTTAAGAATAATCTTAACCTCATCGCTGTCACAAACCTTAAGGGCTTCAAGCATATACTTATTGTTAAAGCCGATTACGCATTCTTCACCCTCGATATTTGCCGCAACCTTATCGTTAGCGGTACCGAGAGAAGAAATACAGCTCATTTTAATAAGACCTTCGCCGAAAATGCACTTGATGGGGCTTTTGATCTTATCTGTAATTATAAGCGATGTTCTGTCGATGCTGTCAATAAGCTTTCTTGTGTCAACGGTAACAACAGATTTCATTGTTGAGGGGATAGCCGCTTTATAATTAAGAAATTCGCCGTCAAGAAGTCTTGAAGTTATTGCATAGCCTGCAACCTCAAAAACAATGTGACGCTTGCCAACGCTGATGATAATGGGCTCTTCATCGTCATTAATAAGCTTAAGCACTTCTGAAAGTGTTTTAGCAGGAACAACGAATGAAAGATTTTCGCCCTCATAACGTATTTCTTCATTTCTGATAGCAAGACGAACGCCGTCAACGGCAATAAGACGAAGATGATTTGTTTCAACCTCAAACTTAATACCTGTGTGAACTATTTTGCTGTCTTTAACCGCAACAGAGAAAATAGTTTTTCTTACCATATCTCTGAGAACTTTCTGAGCAACCTCAATGGGATAACCGCCCGAAACAGAGGGAAGATCAGGGAATTCTTCTGCGGAAATACCGATAAGAGTTGATTCAAATTCTCCGCAGGATATTGAAGCGATGTGTCTTTCATCACTTTCAATGTTAACAAAATCCTCGGGAAGCTTGCGAAGAGTTTCGCTGAACATATGAGCATTGAGAACAAGCTCACCTTCTTCTTCAACTCTTGCACCGATAACGGTTTCAATTCCCATTTCAAGGTCATAGCCTTTAAGATAAAGAAGATTATCCTTTGCTATCATAAGAATACCTTCAATAGCGGGAATTGCAGTTTTTGTTGAAGCTGCTCTCTGAACTATCTGGCAAGCTTCGGAAAGTTCAAGTGTGTTACAAATAACTTTCATAGAGTTTTCCTCCTGTTTTTTTGTGCACACCCTTATCGGAAAGGGAAATTGCACTTATCGGGGTTTTTGGTTTAAATATATAGGTAATAATATATATATTAATTAGTAGTAGTAGTAGGGGGCGTTGAAATGTGGTATAACCTCTGAAAGGCTTGAAAACATTGGATTTTTAAGCTGATTTTGTCAACTTTTAAAAGTGGATATTTTGAGGGAATCCTCATACCAATTTTTGACAATGTTTAAAAGTGGAAAACCTGTGGGTGGAAAAGTATAAATAAGTGGAAAACTTTTTTTGAGTAAAACAAACAGACCGCAAAATTAACAATTATAACTCATTTCTGCCTTCAATCGCCCTTATAAGAGTGAATTCATCTGCATATTCAAGGTCTGCACCAACGGGAACGCCGTAAGCAAGGCGGCTCACGTTTATTCCGAGAGGCTTAATTATTCTTGAAATATACATGGCAGTTGCTTCGCCCTCAACGGTGGGGTTGGTTGCCATAATTATTTCTTTAACGCTTTCATCTGAAAGACGCTTTAAAAGCTCTTTTATGCAGATATCCTCAGGGCTGATGTCATTCATCGGTGAAATTGCGCCGTGAAGCACGTGATAAAGACCGTTGTATTCGTGAGTGCGTTCAATCGCAATAACATCTCTGGGGTCTTCAACAACGCAGATTACCGATTTATCTCTTGAAGGGGATGTGCAAACCGAGCAAACCTCGCCGTCGGTAAGGTTGCAGCAAACTTCGCAGCGATGAATTGACTCGCGCGCATTGAGAATTGTGTCGGTAAAGGTCTGTGCATCCTTATCGCTCATTTCAAGAATATGAAATGCGAGCCTCTGTGCACTTTTTCTTCCTACAGACGGAAGCTTTGCAAACTGCTCAATAAGCTTATCGAGCGAGGGTGTGAATCCGCTCATCAGAAAAGACCGGGGATGGAAAGGCCGCCTTTAGCCTGCTCCATACCTTTTTCCATTGCTTCGTTTGCCTTGCGGATGCTTTCGTTGAATGCCGAAATAATGAGATCCTGAAGCATTTCAATATCTTCGGGGTCAACAATTTCGGGCTTAAGGTTAACTGCTGTTACCTCGTGAGCACCTGTTACAACAACTTCAACGGCTCCGCCGCCAACGGTTGATGAAAATTCGGTTGCTTCAACTTCCTGCTGGATGCGGGTCATATTTTCCTGCATTTCCTGAATTTTTTTCATCATATTGCCGCCCTGGGGAGCGCCGGGAATTCTTGCTTTCATATTGTTAACCTCCGTCAGTTATTATTAAACTTATTAATTTTGTTTTTCAGCTCTTCAAGAGGGCTTGAAGATGCCTTGGGTTTTTCTGCAGTTGCAACCGCTATTTTCATTTTCTGACCAACAACCTCATAAACAGCCTTTGCAAGCTCTTTATAGTGAGTATCGGTGCAGATAAAATCATAAAGCGTGGGATTATCGGAATTAATAACAAGTCTGCCGTTTTTGATGTTTGCGGAAGAGCCTGCGAGAATTCCGTAAAGGGGAATATCGTATTTGAGAAGCTTGTCAAGCACATCGGACCAGCCTGCAAATGTTCCGTCAGCTATTGCGGGAGCGGTTTCTTCTGCGGGTGGTGTTTGCGGAAGAGGCGAAGTTTCTTCTGCCTTTTCTTCCTCTTTAGCAGGTGCAGGTGCGGGTGCAGGATTTGCGGGCTCGGGAGCTTTCGGTTTTTCCGCAGGTGCGGGAGTAGCCGCAGCCTTATATCCCGAAGCAAGCATTTCTTCAAGCTTTGCAATTCTTTCTTCAATTTCTGATGAAACCGAAGAATTATCGCTTGCCGAAGGGCCGCACATTTTTATTACTGCGGCTTCAAGCTGAATTTTTTTGTTTGCCGAATTCTTTATATTTTTTGCAGTCTGACCGAGAATTTCAATGCACGAAAGGATTTTTGATAATTTGAGCTGAGCAGCTCTTTCTTTGAGTTTCTGCATTTCATCCTTTGAACAAACTATCAGTCCGTCGCAGTCGTTAACGGTTTTTGCAACCATCAGATTACGGAAATGAAGAATCAGCTCGGTGCAAAGACTGTCAATATCGCAAGCCTCGCTGTGAAGCTTTGAAACTAGCTTTAATGCATTGGTGAAATCAGCGTTTGCAACAAATTCCGAGAAAGCAAAAAGATGCATTGTTCCTGCAATTCCCGCTGCCGCGCTGACTGCGTTTTCGTCAACCTCGGTGCCCATTGCGAAGCATCTGTCAAGAAGTGATAAAGCGTCACGCATACCGCCGTCTGCAATTCTTGCAATAAGGCTTGCGGCGCCCTCGGTTAAAGTTGCATTTTCTTTTTGGGCAACATAAATAAGTCTTGCAGTTATATCCTCGGGAGAAATACGCTTGAAATCAAATCGCTGGCATCTTGAAAGAATAGTTGCGGGCAATTTATGTATTTCTGTTGTTGCAAGGATAAAAATAACGTGTGAGGGCGGCTCTTCAAGAGTTTTGAGCAGTGCATTGAATGCACCGATTGAGAGCATATGCACCTCGTCGATTATATAAACTCTGTATTTTGCATTAACGGGTGTGAAATTTGCTTCTTCGCGCAAATCACGGATATTGTCAACGCCGTTGTTGCTGGCGGCGTCAATTTCAATAACATCAAGAATTGAACCGTTTTCAATTCCTTTGCATATTTCGCATTCGTTGCAGGGATTTCCGTCAACGGGAGAAAGGCAGTTAACTGCTTTTGAAAGAATTTTTGCGCACGAGGTTTTGCCCGTTCCTCTTGAACCGGTAAAAAGATATGCGTGCGATATTCTGCCGCTTTCAAGCTGGCTTTGCAGGGTTTTTGTAACATGAGGCTGACCGCTTACATCGCTGAATGTTTTAGGTCTCCACTTTCTGTAAAGTGCCTGATACAAAATATTCACCCTCCTCATTAAAAAATAAAGAGCTTTATCTTGGTCATATGGCGGTAGGCAGACTGTGGCGCACAAAACTGTCCGCTTAATGCTGCTCGGTTCACCCGCCTGACATGGTTCACGGTGTCCTGTCGCACAGGACCCACACGCCACATGACCAAAAGAAAGCTCTGCTTACCGTATTATTATATAATATAATTATAATAATATCAAGTGAAATTTTTGTTTTTAAAGGGTATATTTTGATTTTTACCCCAAAAAAGAAAAAACTTCCTTAAAAAATAAGTCTTTTTTTCACATTTGCTGGGATTTACGAATACTATGTTTTTAAAGGGGGCTATAAGATGAAAGAATCATATTTTCTCGGCTCAAGCGGCAAAAACGGATTTTTCTCCTGTTTTTCACAGCTGACTCCGAAAATTGAGGGTCAGTATACCTATATCATAAAAGGCGGTCCGGGCACGGGCAAATCTTCTCTTATGAAAAAAATCGCCGATGAAATGGAAAAAAGAGATATCGGCTGCGAAAGAATATATTGCTCATCAGATCCGAATTCACTCGACGGCGTTATTTTTCCATCGCTTCGGGTCAGCATATGCGACGGCACTTCGCCCCACACTCTTGACCCCGAATATCCCGGTGCAACGGGGGAGATAATTAATCTCGGTGATTGCTGGGATAAGCAAAAATTGCTTGAAAATAAAGAAAAAATCATTAAGCTGACCGATGAAAACAAAGCTTGCCACAAGCGAAGCCGCAGATTTATTGATTCTGCATTTTCCGTTTTCGGTGACGGCGAAAGAATATGCAGAGAATGCCTTGATAAAAGAAGGCTCGAAAGATATGCAACCCGCCTTGCAAGCCGCTGGTTTAAAAGACCTTCGGGAAAAATCGGTCTTGAAAAAACAAGAATGCTCGATGCAATAACTCCCGAGGGATATTTCTTCTTTTCTTCAACGGTGAACTTTCTCTGCGATTTCAAAATTGTTTTTGAGGATGATTTCGGCGTTGCGGCGACAAAGCTTATAAAAGAGCTTCGCACCTATGCACTTGCAAACGGTTTTTCGGTTATTTCAAGCCCATCGCTGACAAATGACGGGTTAAGGCATATCATCATCAAAGAGCTTTCGCTCGGATTCTTTACCCGCGATAAGCTGTGTCACCTTGATTTTATTCCTACCAAAACCGTTAATCTTCGCAGATTTTATGATTCCGATAAAATGAGAGATTATAAAGCACGGCTCGGCTTTTCAAAAAAAGCATCAAAAGAACTGCTTGATGAGGCGGTATCCGCCCTCATTTCGGCAAAAACCGTTCACGATGAGCTTGAAAGTGCCTATATTGAAGCTATGGATTTTGAAAAAAGCGGAAAAATTGCCGATGATCTCATTGAAAGAATCTGGAAAAGCGAATGGTGGGCAGAATAGTTTTGCAAAAATTAAAACCCTCTTGAAAACTCAAGAGGGTTAATAATCAGCATATATTTGGTTCCAGGATTATGCTTCTTCCTGCTTCTTTGCGAAGCACTCGCTGCAGTAAACAGGTCTGTCCTCACGGGGCTTAAAGGGAACCTTAGCAACTCCACCGCAGGAATCGCAGGTTGCTTCAAACCATTCACGCTCGCCACGGGTTGCATTCTTTCTTGCATCACGGCAAGCCTTGCAACGCTGGGGTTCGTTTACGAAACCTTTTTCAGCATAGAATTCCTGTTCACCGGCTGTGAAAACGAATTCGTTGCCACATTCCTTACAGATGAGAGTTTTGTCTTCGTACATGATTTTTAACCTCGCTTGAAAATATTTTTCGCCCTTGGACGGAATTGCACCGTCATCTTTGTTTAACAACGCTATTCTTTAAGCTACGGGGGCATATTTTATTCCCTTTCGGGAATTTTTAAACTTTGTCTCGCAATTTCTTTCGGATTCTCTGAAAAGCATTGTCAACTGATTTGAGGCTGCATTCAAGCATCTCAGCTATCTGTAGTCTGGTTTTTCCCTGGGATTTGAGGTTAATAACCTGCTGCTCGAAATTAGAAAGATTGCTTTTGAGGATTTCTTTTATTCGCTGATATTCAAAATAATCAACAACGATATTTTCGGCGCTTTCTGCAACTGCTGAGCCTTGCTCTGCGCCCTCTTCAAGAGAAAGGGCACCCGTCAACGCTTCGTTTTTGCCGTTGCACATTTTTTCATATGCCGAATAAATTTCGTTTCTTATAAGGGTGTTTGCATATGTTCTGAATTTGACGCCTTTTGAGGGGTCAAAAGAATAAACAGCTTTTATAAAACCTATCATGCCTTCCTGACACAAATCTTCATCGGAAATTCGGGCTTCGGCATATTTTGCCGCCTTGGCTTTTGCGATTGGAGTTATGGCAGTTATGAGAAGGCTCATTGCCTCATCGTCGCCGTTTGCGGCAAGCACCGCAAGCTCCTCTTCGCTGAGGTTTTTTTTGCTGTTTTCGTGCATTGATACACCTCTTAAAATCCTCTTACCGATTATAATAAATGAATTTTTGAATTTTGTCAACAACTTTTTGCCAACATAAACAAAATCTTTTTGTGAATAGTGCCCAATATTTCTTTTTTCGCCATATATTGTGTATTTTCTTTAAAATAACAATAACTGAAAGGTTATAAAATTATTTTTATTTTTTAAAATAAAACAGGGGTTAAGATAAAATGAGCGAAAAAAATGAGATAGCGTGGCAGATAACAGTTGCTGCAGCTGTTAATCTGATTATTCTGATAATAATAATTTCAATGAGCAAATCCGATGCTTATGCAATGGGTCTGGGAAACAGCGGAGAAAGGGTTTGTGCGGTGCAGAGAATGCTGAAAAACAGCGGTTATTATTCGGGCGAAATAAACGGAATTTATGATTTCACAACCCGGAAAAGCATAAAAAAATTTCAGCTTGCAAATTCAATTGAGCCAAACGGAGAGGCAAAAAACGAAACTTTTTTTGCTTTGGGGCTTAATTCCGAAAACAAATATTTTTCTTATGAAACCGAGCTTCTTGCAAGATATGCGCAATGGAAATGCGGCGGCAAGGGATACACGGCAATGCTTGAATTATGCCGCGAAACGGTTGAGAATATCGGGGATAATCAAACATTCGGCGGCACAGTACTGAAAAATAATATAAAGTTTTCAAAAAAGATAACGAAAATTGAGCCATCCCCCGAAGCGGTGAGAGCGGCGGTGACGGCGCTTTATGAGCCTGATATATAAAGAAAACCTGCCTTGCATATGCAAAGCAGGTTGATTTTATTTAATATTCTTGCCGAAACGCTTGATTTTCTGGGTTGTTGTTTTTTCAAGTGCGGAAGAAAGAACTTCAACAATCTTGATTCTCTTGTAGCCGGGAATCTTTTTGTTAACTTCTTTAACTGCGCCGTTGATAGCCTTTTCAACTTCGTCTGTAGCGGGCTTTCTTCCGAGCTTTTCCTTAATATAATCAAGGTTGGGGAAGATTTTTGCCTTAACTGCGGTTTCGCCGTTTTCTTCTGAAGAAATAACAAGAACCTCGCCGATTTCGGGGAACTGTGAAAGTCTGGTTTCAAGCTCTTCGGGATAAATGTTTTTGCCGTTTTCGGTAACAATAACATTTTTGATTCTGCCCTTTATGAAAAGGTCTCCCTCTTCGTCAATATAGCCGAGGTCGCCCGTGCAGAACCAGCCGTCACGCATAACCGCATCGGTTGCTTCCTTATCGTTGAAGTAGCCGAGCATAATATTATCGCCTCTTGCAAGGATTTCGCCAACACCCTCTTCGTTGGGGTTATCAATTTTGAGCTCAACTCCGGGAATTGCCTTGCCTGTTGAAGCGGGGTTGATATAGAAATCGCTGTTGCCTGCAAGAAGAGGTGAGCTTTCTGTAAGACCGTAGCCCTGAAGGGTTTTGATGCCGAAAGCTGCAAAATCATCAACAAGGCTTGTATCAAGCTCTGCCGCACCAACGATGAAAACGCGAAGCTTGCCGCCGAGAGTTTTCTTAACCTTTTTGCAAACAACCTTGCGAAGAATCCAGGGAAGCTTCTTCATTGCCGAAGCAATGGATTCTTCTTCAAATGCCTTGCCGTATTTTCCGGGCAGGCTTTCTGAAATTGATTTTGCAATTCTTTTGCTTAAAACTTTAAGAAGTGCGGGAACAACAACAAGGATTGAGGGGCTGTATTCAGCCATATTCTTTGCAACCTTGGTCAGACCGTCGCAATATGCAATGCTTGCGCCTCTTGTGAGGAAAAGCACAAAGTCAAGAGTGCATTCATAAGTGTGATGAAGAGGAAGAATGGAAAGAGTTTTGTCTTCTTCATAAACGCGGAACATCTGGCAGGTCTGATAAATATTTGAGCAGATGTTGTTCTGTGAAAGGCAAACGCCCTTTGAATTGCCTGTTGTGCCCGAAGTGAAAATAAGAATTCTCATTTCGTCTTTGCCGATTTCGATATTATCAACAAGCTTATATTCTTCGGCAGTTGCGCCGAGTGACATATTCTTTAAATCCTTGAAATCGATATAATCAATTTCTCGGGTAACAACACCCTTGAGTGCTTCAAGTCTTTCTTTGTCGGAAATAACCGCACAGCAATCTGCAGCATCAAGGAAATCTTTAACATCTTCAGGCTGAAGCTCTTTATCGATAGGCACAACAACGCCTACTGTTGCCGCACAAAGATATGCAAGACCCCACTCATGGCAGTTTTTGCCCGTAACGGCAATACGCTTGCCGAGATAGCCCATTTTAATGAACTTTATGCAAAGACCGTAGTAAAGCTCTTTTAACTGAGCATAAGTTATGTTGGTTTTTGAACCGTCATCTTCCTTAACTTCAAAAACAGTTCTGTTTGCAAATCTTTCTGCAGAAGTGCGGATGATTTCTCTGAAGTCGGAATACTTATGTTCTTTGTGAAAATTATAAGTTTTAGGCATATTTGCACCTTTCCTGACATAAAAAATAGGTCTTTGGCGAAAAGACCTGAATTAATATAACATTTTATTCTTAATAAGTCTATTAAGATTATATTAATTTTTACTTAATAAAAAGAACGGAGCAGAAAAACTGCTCCGTTAATGAATTAACCTATGAATGATGCAATAATAACAGCAACCCAGAAAATAAGGGGAATGCAGTATTTTTCAAGATAAGCACCCGCTGTTGTGATAAGAGAGGGAATAATCATAAAGATTTTTGCAATAATATTTGTTCCGCCCTTTGCAAAAACTTTTTCCTGAAGAGTGAGAGCATCTTCAACAAGGGGAAAAAGGCTGCAAAGAAGAGAAATTCCGAGATACAGCATAACCGCATTTATAATGAAAAGTGCAGGTGAACTGCTGAAAGAAATTTTCATAACAGCAAGGTTTACATAACCCATAAGGAAAATCGGGAAACCTGTCATAAGATTCATAAAGCCCGGTCCGGTTGCGATAAGATAAGCGGCTCCGCTTTTTTCTGCAAGAGCGTGTTCAACATGGCCGCAGGCTTCATCAATTCTGAGATAACCGGGAACTTCAACGGGCAAACCGAGAAGTTTGCAGGTGAGCTGCTCCCAGAAGCCTCTGAGATATGCACCGGGGAAGGTGAGCAATTTAAAAATTATATAAAGCTTTGTCATACTAAATCACGCACTCCTTCCGAAAGAACTTCCTGAACGGTCTTTTCGCCGTTGATAATTGAATTAACCTGATTTGAGAATTCAACCCCTGCATACTGAGTGAGAATTTCGCTCAGATAAATTGCGTTTTCGGTTGATTTTGTGCCGAACTTATCGCAAAGATAAGCGCAGACATAAACAGTGTGGTCAAGCTCAACTGTAAATGCGGAGCTGTCGCCGTAGTAATAATAAAGATTATAAGCTGTGCTGTTTGCGGCAAAAACTTCTTCATATGCCTCATCATATTTACCCTGAAGAAGATAAATAAGAGCACGCTGACGGTAAATTTCGGGTGTTGTGCCGAAACTTTCAAGAGCTTCTGTGCAAAGCTCAAGTGCTTTGTCAAGCTCACCCTTGCTTCTGAGGAGGCTTATTTCAAAAACATATGCGCTGTCATAGCCTTCGTTATAAACCATAAAATCTTCAAGAACTTTTTCAGCGCCTTCAATATCGCCTGCAGAAATAAGAGAGTTCATTTTGAGCGAATAATAGTCATCCGCATTTTTGTTTTCGGCAATCATTTCATCAAAAATTTCGTTTGCCTTATCGTTCATACCTGCTTCAATAAGAATCTTTGTATAGTCGATATAATATAACCATCTGTAATCCTTTTTGCTTGCCTTGGCAGTTTCATCAATTTTTGCAAAGCTTGCAACCTGCTCTTCAACAGGAAGATTAAAATAGCTTGATGCCGCAGCGGAGAAATAATCAATATAAACTTCTTCAACAGTTCCCTTGGAACGGACTTCTTCAAGCTTTGAAATTGTTTCTTCGTAAGTGCTGCCTTCCTGCATCATATAATCGAGAATTTCGGTAACGGTTTCGTATCCCGAATTATATGAATCGTTCATAAACTTAAATTCGTTCAATGAAGGATATTTTTCCATTTCCTCATCGGTGAAATACTGCGATGCAAGAGAATATGCATTGATGGGGTTAGTGCTCTTTCCGTAAGCTTCAACAAGCTTTGCTTTAACATCGGGACCTGCCTGAATAAATTGGGTCAGCTCTGATGTGCCGAGAATGGAATTGATTTCATCCAGAACGGAGTCAACTTCATTATATTCAACATATGCGGTGTACCAGTTATTATCTTCAGCCGCAATATCGCCTTTGATAATCTGAATTGCGGGTGCACTTATAAGGAAAACTGCCACAAGAGCAAAAAAGCTCAGAGCAATAACTGCCGCACCGCAAATCCATGCAATAAACGGCGGTTTTCTTTTAAGCATTGCTGCTTCGCAGTTTTCGCAATAGCTTTTTCCTTCTGCTGTTTTTTCTGCTTCGCAGAGAGGACAGAGTTCATATTCTTCCTCTTCTTCGATTTCCTCGGTAACGGTTTCTTCCGTTGCCTCTTCTTTTTCCGCAACATCAGTTTCCTGAATTACTTCTTCGATTTCTTCGGTAACGGTTTCTTCAGTTTCTGCGACAGCCTGTTCAGCTTCAATTTCTTCTTCGGTCTGCTGATTCATAAGTTCTTTATCCAAGCCGTTAACCTCCTTTGTTTTATATCTGAATTATTTTAACATTAATTAAAGATAATTTCAAATAAAATTTTAATTGTTTACATAATATTTAATTATGATATAATATATATCATAAAAAATCTGTTTCGGAGGAACTGAAATGAAAGAAATCAATATAAGAGATATAAAAATCAGCCCCGTTGAGCTTATTTCAGACGGTTGGGCTTTGCTTACCGCAGGAAATGAAGAAAAATTCAACACAATGACCGTAAGCTGGGGCGCTCTGGGAGAAATCTGGGGCAAGGATGCCGCTTTTGTTTTTGTTCGTCCCCAGAGATACACCTTTGAATTTATTGAAAGAGAAGAATTTTTCACACTCTCTTTCTTCGGCAGTGAATATAAGGATGCACTTCGTCTTTGCGGCTCAAAGAGCGGCAGAGATATTGACAAAGCAAAGGAAGCGGGTCTTACTCCGCTTTTCACCGACGGCACAACAGCTTTTGAAGAGGCGGAATATGTTATCGTCTGCCGCAAAATGGCATCGCAGTTTATTGACCCCGCAGGCTTTGCCGATGCTTCAATAGAAAATAACTATGCCAATAAGGATTATCATAAGATATACGCAGGCGAAATTATAAAAGTATATAAGAAATGATAAAAAAGCATCCTTCGGGATGCTTTTTGCAATTTTTTGTCACCATTTTGATTTCTTGTTCGTGTATATAGTGAAAGAGAAAAGGAGGGGGTTTGTTGGCAGAGAAAAAAATCGGGCTTCTGCCCGATGCAGAAAGAGCCGTGAAAACTTACGGCGACAGCCTTTTTCGCTTATGCACGGTTATTCTGCGAAACAGCGAAGAGGCAAAAGATGCCGTTCAGGACTGCTTTCTCAGATACATAACCAAGGCACCCGCTTTTGCCGATGATGAGCACGAAAAAGCCTGGCTGATAAGGGTTGCAACAAACGTCTGTAAAGATATGCTGCGGCAAAGAAAGCACAGAGAATTCTTAAGTCTTGACGAAATAAGAGGTCTTTGCACAAGCGAGGATAATGCGCAAATCCTCGGTTTGCTGACATCTCTTGATGAAAAATACAGAACGGTGATTCATCTGCATTATGTTGAGGGCTACAAGGTTGAGGAGCTTTCGGCAATGCTCGGCATAACCGCGGCGGCAGCCAAAAAGCGGTTGCAAAGGGGCAGAGAAGCCCTTAAAGAACTTTATGAAAAGGAGGCGGAATGATAATGGATTTTGAAAAAATCAAAGCGGCGGCAGAAGATATAAAGCTCACCGATGCCGAAAAAGAAAATATAATTCTTTTGTGCCAAGAGTCAAAAAAAACTAAAAAGAAAAGCCGTTTTGTTCCCGTTGCGGCAGCGGCGGCGGTTGCAGTTTTTGCCTTTGTTATCTTTTCGCCCGGTTTTTTATTAAAAGCAAGCGAAGCGGATAAAAATTTTGCTCCGCAGGAAAATGCGGCGGTAAACGATTATGAATTGCTTGCCGATTCGGCAGATAACGCAGCGGGAGTAATTGTTCAATCGTCAACAGCAGAAAACCCTGACATTAAGAATGATGAAGGCGGTGGCGTAATTACAGTTCAAAAATATCGGCATAAATTCTATAGTGTTCCAGGAACTTTTATTGATTATATAGATAGGGATGACTATTATGAATGGTTGCTCACGATTGACCATACATCCACAGCAGAAGTTATGGTTATAAAGCAATTTGTTCAACACTTTAATATAACGAGAGAGCAATTTGACAGAGCGAATCTTGAATATGCTAAAAGAATACAAAACAAATTGGGCGGTAGCCCTTGCATAAACCCAAAAGATTATGCTAATCAAGAAGACGATGAAGTATATAATGCCGATATTATTTTCACCTTTGATGATGATTTAATCAGAGAATATTATCTCTCTCCTGATTATCCGTATCTTTATGATATTGAGTTTGAAGAAGCGGTTAAAAGAGGCGAATACACCTCGCAAACCGAAGAGTGGATTGACATTGAAGCAATGGAAGCTGAGATAATCGCAAAATACGGTGAGGCTGAAATTGTAACGCAATAAACCTGATTTTCAAATAAAAAAACCGCCTTATAAAAGGCGGTTTGGAAAATTATTTAACTATTCTCCATACAGAGCTGTTCTCATATCTGCTTATAAAGCCATCATATGTTGAATCAACATCAAAATCTCTTTTGAATTTAATCATTCGAAGA
>JAZRTQ010000095.1:0-35296 GCA_045652165.1 Acutalibacteraceae bacterium
CAAGTTCAAGAACCTGCGAACCGAACGGGAATCTGTTGATTATTGCGTAAACATCTTCGCCCTTCTTTGTGTAATATACACCGTTCTGAAGATTCTTGGAATAAATTTTTGTTCCGTAAATTGCTTCGCCGTTAACACGCAGCCAATCACCCATCTGAAGAAGTCTTTCTTCCATAATAACGGGAATTGTGCCGTCTGCGGCGGGGCCGATGTTAAGAAGGAAATTACCGCCCTTTGAAACAAGGTCGCAAAGCATTTCAATAAGCTCTTTTGCGCTCAGATAATCGCAAAGGTCTTCGTTTCTGTTGAAACCGAATGATCTGCCGATACCTCTGCATTCTTCAAAGGGTCTGTCAAGTTCAACATCTTCAATTTTCTTGCCCTCTTCAATCCAGCCGTATTCGCTGGTGAAATTGCCGCCGAGTCTGCCTCTTGTATCTTTGCCCCAACGGTCATTTGGAACTATGAAATCCTTGACGCTCGACTCATTGTAAAGCCACTGAAGGAACTCGGTTGAATGCCATACGGATGAGGGATGCTCCCATTCACCGTCTGTAAAAAGAGTATTGGGCTGATATTTTTCAACAAGCTCTTTAAGCATAGGGATAAGATGCTCTGTTGCGTACTGTTCGGGGTTTTTAAGATATGTCGGATGGAACCATTCATAAACAGAATGATAAACGCCGAATCTGACATCCGTTGACTCAAGTGCATCCTTTAATTCCTGAAGAAAATCTCTGTGAGGGCCAACATCAACGCTGTTCCAGTTCCACGCATAGTCTGTTTTATAAAGGCAATAACCGTCGTGGTGCTTTGAAACAATATTTATGTATTTTGCGCCGCTCTTAACAAAAAGGTCTGCCCATTTTTTTGCATCAAAAAGTTCAGCTTTGAATCCGCTTACAAAATCTTCATACTTGGTTTTTTCGCCGTAAACTCTGTTGTGAAAATCAAGCACTTCGCCTTCCTGCTCAATCTGTCTCATATACCATTCGGCATAATCGCCTTTCTTGGTATATGCGGGAACAGAATAAAGACCCCAATGAATGAAAATACCGAATTTTGCATCGCCGAACCATTCGGGAACGGGACGCGAATTAAGGGATTCCCAGTTGTTTTCGTACATTTATATCACTCCGTTTTTTACATTTTTTCAAAATTATACCATCTGATAATAAGCTCGTCAATCAGTTAAAAGAATTATTGCTCGCAAAGCATTCCGTGATAAACACCCATCCAATACGGAAGAGTATAGGTTGTTGAAGGTTGCATACAACCCGTGTTGTGGTAACCGTCAATATAATATGATGAGGTATTATATTTATAAAGCATTCTTTCATCTGGGGCTGCAACCGCCCAATCAAGCTTTGACGCTTTCAGAGCAAATTTAATAATATCAGCAACTCCCGGATTCTCTGATATTTCAGGAAGAGCGGGGCTTGTTCTTAAATCATAGCTCAAGACAACATTGAAATTAAGACCTATTTTTGAAAGGCTGAGCTGTGCAATATCATCACGGTTTTTGTTTGATGCGTGATACATTATCAAATCAGCAGGGTGACGGCTTAAAGACCACGCCGCCGTTTCAACGATGTTTCTGCCGTATGCATCGGTGATTTTTTTATCGGGATATGCAAGCTGATAAATATAATACCAAAGAGGATTTTCGCTGTATTTTATTGAGTACCACCAATCGTCAATGGCATCGCGGTAATACTTAAGAATCTTTTCGTCATCCTCAAGCTGAAACATAACATAGAATCCGAGCATCGCCATTTCTTCGGAAGAATAATTAACAATATATCTGTATATTATCTCAACAAGGTCTGTGTTGCTGAGCATTCCCACAATGTTGCCGAGTAACGGAATTGTTGCATCAGCAGCAAAGAATTTTATTGCGGAAAGCATTCTTTCATAATGCTGTGCAGTTACCTTTGCAAATTCATATGCGGGGTCAAGTGCCGCCATACGGTATTCGTTTTCCCACTTCTGATAGCCTGTAATATAAGCCGCGGTTTTAAATACCGAAAGCAAAACAAATGCATGAAGCGAGGATTCTGCAACAGAGCTTGATGCGCTTGTCAGAGAACGGCTGAAATTTGCCCAGGTTGTAGGCTGACCCGTTGCATCGCAAAGCATATAGCTGTTATCGCTCAAATGCTGTGCAAGATTATCAACTGCATTAATAAGCAATTCCTTTAATTCGGGGTCTTCGGGTGCAATGATATCATACATAAGTTTAAATAAAAACATATGCCCTATCAATTCATCCGCACTTGTATCTGTTTTATAAATAATATCTTCGGGCGAAACTTCAGGACCGAGCAAATCATTCCAGAGTCTTTCAGGCACCTTTGCCGATGCATCAACTGTTACACCTCTCAGGTTTTCACCGTTAAGAAGATAGCCGCTCTGACCCTCCTTCTTATCAGAAAAACCCGTTGCCGTGCCGTCATTATTTACAGACCAATAAATATTATCATATCTGCTAACACTCTCGGATTTTAATGAAAATGTTCTTGCAGGGAAGCCCTCAATAAGGCGTGTCTGTTTTTCGTATTCAGTGTTCGGATTTGCATAGGGATTTGACCAGTCATCTGCAGTAACCGCTTCATAAAAGCCTTTACCTTTAAACTTTGCGGTTGAATTCAAAACAGAAAATGATGCCATTGCTTCGTCAAAAACCTTTGCAGGACTCTTTGCGGGAAGTATAACAGATGCATCTCCGCCTTTTTCAAGAGCATCTCCCGAAAGCCATCTGTCACTTGTTGTTCCGGGGATATTTTGGGGAATCTGTCTGCGGATATATGCCTCTGTTGTGCCCGAACGCATAGAAATATAATAAAGCAAAAGGACTGCTTCCGACGAACTGTATGCCGCTTTTCTCGCTTCTTCAATCTCCTGGGGTGTTGCCTCGGGATCATCTCGCAAAGTTGCATAACGCATTAATTCGCCCGCACTGTACATTGAAGTCCACAAACCGTCATTATCGCTTTCATAGCTTGTCCAACCGTTGCTTGATGCATAAGCCTGGTCAACAAGACCGTGTCTGCTTACATTTTGCTGTGTAAGACCACTTAAATATGATGCTTTTAATCTTCCTGAAGCTTCCATCATTATAATATGGGTTACGCCTTTTTCCATAACAGTCCAGATTCCGTTTTCACCATCAGGGAATATTGCAAGCACATTTTCGCTGTCATCGGAATAAAAATATCTGTCACCCATAAATCTCTGTTCAACATCTCTCTGTGTGGGTGCATTCTTATCGGTTCGCAAAACGCCGTAATCGGTTATTTCCCAGACCGCTCCGTCTGCGGTTACGGCTTTCTGATAATCGGAATAATCTTTTGCCAAATAAACATAATCGGGAATCGCCTTGCTGCCGTGAGGAAATCTGTCAACAAGCTTCTGAAGATTTTTAACTTCATCAATACCGTCAAAAGAATAATCGTTTTTTGAAATTCCGTTTTCAATTAATGTCGGAGTTTCGACAACATTCAATTCAACGCTATCCGAAAAGCCGTTACCCGTCGCGGTAATTATCGCTTCACCAACAGATACAGCGGTTACTCTGCCCCACTTATCAACCTCTGCAACGGTTTCGGGCTCAGCAGTCCACTTAAGATTTCTGTTTGTTATTTTCTCCGAAAAAACACATTCAAGGGTTCTGCTGTCGCCAACACACAGTTCCCACTCCTCAGGCACAACAATTCTGAAATCCTCACTTATCGGGAAGAAACCCGTTACAAGAGAAGAAACAGCTATCAAAAAAGACAGAACAGCCGAAATCAATCTGTTTATCATTATCTTTCCTCCGAAAAGACATATATTATCATTACAAATTATAATATATACTCTCTAATCTTTTGTCAATAAGAACTGTAAATAAAGCTCTAAAGTTATTGACTTTGATTAAATAGTATGATATTATCATAAAAAATAAATGTTGTGGAGGATGCTACAATGAAACATATCAAGACTCTTGAAACACGCAATCTTTGCGAAAGCGCTAAGAACGGCGGCTGCGGCGAATGCCAGACATCATGCCAGTCCGCTTGCAAAACAAGCTGCGGTATCGCTAACCAGCAGTGCGAAAACACTAAGGAAAGCAAGTAATTTCAAAAGTTGAAATGCCGCCCGAAATGGCGGCATTTTTTATGTATAAAAGGAGTTCCGATATAAATGATACATCAGTATAAACTTAACGGTTATAACATTGTTCTTGATATTTGTTCGGGTTCTGTTCATGCCGTTGACGATATTGCATATGATATTATTTCCGAATTTGAAATCAATGATAAAACAACCATTTTAAAGCAAATCTGCGATAAATATCCCGAGGTTCCGAGCAAAGAAATCGAAGACTGCTACGAACAAATTGTTGAGTTAAAAAACAGCGGAAAGCTTTTTACACCTGAAACTTTTGAACCTATGGCAGGTCATCTGAAAGCAAAAACTGCGGGTGTAGTCAAAGCACTCTGCATTCATATTGCACACACCTGCAATCTCAACTGTTCTTATTGCTTTGCCGCCCAGGGAAAATATCACGGCGAACGTGCAATTATGAGCTTTGAAGTCGGCAAAAGAGCTCTTGATTTTCTTATTGAAAATTCAGGAACACGCAGAAACCTTGAGGTTGACTTTTTCGGCGGTGAGCCTCTGATGAATTTCGATGTTGTCAAGCAGATGGTTGCATATGCCCGCAGTATTGAAAAAGAACACAATAAAAACTTCCGTTTCACCCTCACAACAAACGGTGTTCTTATTGATGACGATGTTATTGATTTTGCAAACAAAGAAATGAGTAATGTTGTTCTGAGCCTTGACGGAAGAAAAGAAATACACGACCGCTACCGTGTTGACTATGCAGGCAACGGAAGCTGGGAAAAGATTGTTCCCAAATTCCAGAAGCTCGTTGAAGCACGCGGCGGAAAGAACTACTATATGAGAGGCACTTTCACTCACGCTAACCCTGATTTTCTTGAAGATATTCAGCAGATGCTTGACCTTGGTTTCACAGAACTCAGTATGGAGCCTGTTGTTTGCGCTCCAGGTGACCCTTCAGAACTCACCGAAGACGATAAAGCAACAGTTCTTGACCAATACGAAAAGCTTGCTGAGCTTATGCTTAAGCGAGATAAAGAAAAGAAACCTTTCACATTCTATCACTATATGATCGACCTCACAGGCGGTCCTTGCATTTATAAAAGAATATCCGGCTGCGGTTCAGGCACCGAATATATGGCTGTTACTCCAACAGGCGAACTTTACCCCTGCCATCAGTTTGTTGGCGAAGAAAAGTTTAAACTTGGCGACATTTGGAACGGTGTAAACAACACAGAAATTCAGAATGAGTTTGCTTCGTGCAATGTTTATTCAAGACCCGAATGCCGTGAATGCTGGGCAAAACTCTATTGTTCAGGCGGTTGTGCTGCAAACGCATATCATTCAACAGGTTCAGTTAAGGGTATTTATAAATACGGATGCGATTTATTCCGTAAAAGAATGGAATGCGCCATAATGCTTGCAATTGCAAGAGCTTTTGAAGGTGAAGAATAATGAACACTCCGATTTGCAATTTTGTTGAAAAATACAAAAAAAGCAATCCTTTCCGATTCCATATGCCGGGACACAAAGGTGTAAATTTTACAGGCGTTGAAGAGTCGGATATAACCGAAATCAGCGGTGCAGACAGTTTATACGAAGCTGACGGAATAATAAAAGAAAGCGAAGAAAATGCAAGCAAGCTTTTCGGATGCAGAACTTTTTATTCAGCTGAAGGCTCTTCTCTATGCATTAAAGCAATGCTTTATCTGGCTGTTCTGCATTCTAAAAAGATTAATAAAAAACCTGTTATCTGGGCAGCCAGAAATGTTCACAAAAGCTTTCTTCACGCCGCTGCACTTCTTGATTTTGAAACAGAATGGCTCTATTTCGATGATGAGAGTTCATATCTCACCTGCTCAATCAGCAGTGAAAATCTTGAAAAGAAATTCAGCGAGAGTGATGAGCTTCCCGTTGCGGTTTATCTGACATCACCTGATTATCTCGGAAACATTGCTGATATAAAATCAATATCCAAGGTGTGCAAACAAAACGGCGTTTTATTAATTGTTGATAATGCTCACGGTGCTTATCTGCGCTTTTTATCCCCTTCTCTTCACCCGATAGATCTGGGTGCAGATATTTGTTGCGATTCGGCACACAAAACCCTTCCCGTTTTAACAGGCGGTGCATATCTTCACATTTCAGAAAATGCGGCTGAACTATTTACCGTTCAGGCAAAGAATGCTCTTTCGTTATTTGGTTCTACAAGCCCATCATACTTGATTTTACAATCATTGGATTATGCCAACAAATATCTTGATGACGGATATTCCGAAAAGCTTTCAGAATTTATAATCAAAGTTAATGAATTAAAAAAATCTTTTGCAGAATACGGCTTCGAGCTCTGCGGAACTGAACCTCTCAAACTGACTGTTAATGCTAAGTTGTTCGGTTACAGCGGTTACGAAATTGCCGGTTATCTTGCAGAAAGAAACATTATTTCTGAGTTTTCAGACCCCGACTACATTGTTTTTATGTTCACACCTGAAAACAGTTCAGATGAAATAAATTCGCTAAAAGATACTCTTCTTTCTCTTGAGCCAAAACCTTCTGTTTCGGAAAATCCTCCTGAAATCAGCATACCTGAAAAAGCGATGTCGATCAGAAAAGCATTTTTTTCAGATAATGAGGAACTTCCTGTTTCGGAATGTAACGGCAGAATACTCGCTTCGCCTTGTGTTTCCTGCCCTCCCGCTGTTCCGATCGCGGTTTGCGGAGAAATAATTAATGAAAATATAATAAAAAGTTTTCGTTATTACGGAACTGAAAAATGCACAGTAATCAAATAATCAACACCTCATACTAAAAAAGTATGAGGTGTTTTTTATAAAATTAATTTTCGAATTGAATTATCATTATAAAAATATATGCAGATTATATGATTTGTATGATTTCAGAGTATTTATGCGATATTTTCATCATTTTGTCTGTTTACAAAATTATTTTATATAAGTTATTATTTGAAAAGCGTTTTAAAAAAACATATAGAGAGGTTATTATGAAAATTAATACAGATTTTTACAGCAAAATTCACACCGTAAGAGATTTGATCGATAATAGTGCTGAAATGTATGGCAAAAAGTCATTTATCAAATATTTTAACGGCGAAGATGTTATTGAAAAAAGCTTTATTGATCTTCGTGAAAACAGCCTTGCTCTTTGCCGCTTTATCCGTTCAGTATGCGACAGAAGAATGCACATTGCTGTTATCGGCAAAACATCATATGAATATATTACAGCAATAACAGGCACCCTTGTAAGCGGCAACGTTTTCGTTCCTTTTGCTCCCAACATTACTGTTGAAGAAGCTTGCGAGCTTTTTGAAGACGGCGATATTGAAGCTCTTTTCTATGAAGATGCTTTTGATGCAACAGCAAAACAGATTGCTGAAAAATACGGCAAACTCAAAGTTGTTGTTAACATGGCTGATGCTTCCTGGTTTTCAAACATTTACGAAAAATACGGTTCTGATTCAGAATATGCTGCTCTTTCAGAGATCGAACTCGATCCTTCAGTTTGTGCCGCAATAATTTATACTTCAGGCACAACAGGCATCAGAAAAGGCGTTATGCTCTCATCATATAATCTTCTTTCCAATGTTACCTATACTGATTTCATTATGGAAAGCGACGACATCCTTCTTTCTGTTTTGCCCATGCATCATATCTTCTGTTTCACAAGCGACTATTTCTCTCCCCTTCTTAACGGTCACACAGTTTGTCTTAACGGTGATCTTGCCAACATTGGCAGAAGCCTTCAGACATTCCAGCCCACAACCATGAGACTTGTTCCCATGATTTGTGAAACTCTTATCAGAAAAGTAAATATTCTTCATAAACGTTTCCCTATGCTTCCGCCCAGAGAAGTTGCTGAAAAAGTTTTTGGCAAAAATATTCATTGGATAGCAGTCGGCGGTGCAGCTGTTTCATTGAAGCTTGTTGAAGAATATGAAAAATACGGAATTATTCTCCGCGTTGGTTACGGTATGACAGAAACCAGCCCCAAAATCACAACCGGTGACTATTCAAACAGCAATAAAGGCTCATCAGGCAAAATTTTGAAGAGCATTTTTGATGTAAGAATTGTAGACGGCGAAATTCAGGTAAAGGGTAAATCCGTAATGCTCGGTTACTACAAGAAGCCTGAAGAAACAGCTAAAGTATTTACGGAAGACGGTTATCTCAAAACGGGTGACCTTGGCAGAATAAGCGATGACGGAACACATCTTTATGTTACCGGCAGACTTAAGAACCTCATCATTCTTTCAAACGGCGAAAACATTTCACCTGAAGAAATCGAAAAGAAATTTGTTGATGAGAAAGTAATTAAAGAAATCGTTGTAAGCGAAGAAAACGATAAGATTATTGCTGAAGTGTTCCCCGATGTTGAATTTGCTGAAGCAATGGGAATTGAAAACATCGAAGAATATCTTAATGAAAGAATCAAGGAATCAAACAAAGGCGAAAAAGTTGAAAGAGAAATCTATGCTTTACGCCTTCGTGAAACTCCTTTCCCCAAAACTACAACAGGAAAAATCAAAAGAAAAATAGTTACTTTTTAATTTGAAATAACAGAATTCTATGAAAGGACAGGAATGTTAAAATGGTTAATGAAATTATCGATATAATTCTTAATTATGTTGAGCCCGAAGATGAAATAACAGAAAACACCAACATCAAAAGCGACTTGGGTATGTCATCATTTGACCTCGTTTGCTTCGCAGATGAGCTTTTTGAAAGATACGGAGTAACCTTTACTCCCGATATATTCAGAGAATTCACAACAATCGGTGATTTGGCTGAATACATCAGCAAAAACTGATTAAACAAAAAGGAGCTGTTCAAAAGAACAGCTCCTTATTTTTTATCTGATACCGTAATTTTCAATTATATAATCCATATCCTTATCGCCTCTGCCTGAAAGATTAATAAGGATTGAACCGTGATCCATTGTTTTTGCAAGCTTCATACCGTAAGCAACAGCGTGTGAGCTTTCAATAGCGGGAATAATACCTTCAAGTCTTGAAAGCTTATAGAATGCATCAATGGTTTCTTCGTCATCAATTACATCATACTTAACTCTGCCGATTTCCTGAAGGAATGCGTGTTCGGGACCTGATGAAGGATAATCAAGACCGCTTGCAACAGAATAAACAGGAGCGGGCTCTCCGTTTTCATCTTTAAGCATAATGCTGTTAAAGCCGTGCATAATGCCTTCGGTGCCATATTTAAGGCTTGCAGCATGATCGCCAAGCTTCGGACCTCTGCCGAGAGGCTCAATTCCGTAAATATCAACAGGATCATTAAGGAAGCCTGCAAAAAGACCTGCCGCATTTGAGCCACCGCCAACGCAAGCAACAATCGACGAAGGAAGATGACCTGTCATTTCAATAAACTGATCTCTTGCTTCAATACCAACAACGCTCTGGAAATCACGAACCATCATCGGGAAGGGATGAGGTCCGAGAACTGAACCGATACAATAAATGCTGTCTTTATATTCTTTGCTGTAAGCATCAAAAGCCGCATCAACAGCTTCTTTAAGGGTCTGCAAACCGTGAGTAACCTCAACAACATTTGCACCGAGAATCTTCATTCTTGCAACATTGGGAGCCTGCTTTTTAATATCAACAGAGCCCATATAAATATCGCATTCCAAGCCAAAATATGCCGCTGCGGTTGCAAGAGCAACACCGTGCTGCCCTGCACCTGGTTCAGCGATAACCTTCTTCTTGCCCATATATTTTGCAAGAAGAGCTTCACCCATGCAATGGTTAAGCTTATGAGCACCTGAATGGTTCAAATCCTCACGCTTTGCATAAAGCTGAACTTTACCGCCGAGTGCATCCGAAAGTCTTTCAAGATGTGTTACGGGAGTGGGTCTGCCCTGAAATTCCTTGCGGATTCTGCGAAGTTCAGCAATAAACTTTCTTGACTGGCAAATTGAATAATAAGCCTCTGTTATTTCAGCCATCGCAGCCTTGAGTTTATCATCAATATAAACTCCGCCGTATTTTCCGAAATATCCGTTTTTATCGGGATAATTATTAAAATAAGTGTTAAAATCAATTCCGTTGATATTCATTATATTTACCTCCTGAAAAATAAAAAATCCCTGACAGAAAAATTATTCTGTCAAGGACGAATAAGCATATTCGCGGTGCCACCCTGATTCACAGCTTTGCCGTGCACTTTATGGGATACTATCATACCCCTGACAACTAACGTATGTCATCACGTTGCAGAATACTTTGCCTTTTTGCATTTCACTGCACCCTCAGCGGCCCATTTGATGACCTGTTTTTCGCCCGATTTTCAGCACCACGGACTCTCTGTGGAATCATAATCACCTTTATTCCCGCTTCAACGGTTTACGATATTAAATTACTTTGGATTATATCACTTTAATTTCAGCTTGTCAAGGGAACATTTTTCCATTTCAAAATCATATAAGTTTCATTCCGAATGCGGCATCGTCACCAAATGTTTCAACAAGCTCAAAGCCGTATTTTTTATAAAAATTACAAGCTGTCTCATTGGTTTTGCCTGTTGTAAGCATAACGCCTTTTATGTTTTTAGATTTAAGATGTTCAAACAGAGCGTTGATAAGTTTGCCACCCCAGCCCTGACGCTGATATTCAGGCAGGATATCTATATGAAGGTGAGCGGGATAATCCGCCTTGAATTTTTCCTGCAAAACGGTTGATGTTTTTGCCCATTCATATCTGTCTTCTCCGAACTTTTCGGTTAAAGGCAGATATTTTTCATCAAAAACTTTCTTATATGCATCATAATTTTCGGTGCAGATAATATAACCGACCGCTTTTCCGTCATCATCAAGAACAAAGCAGTTTTCGGGTTCGTTTTCAATGTAATAGTCGCAGAATGTATGCAGAATAAATGCGCAAAGGTCTGCCGGCAAACCGCCACCATCACTGTTAAGGCATGCAAATCTTACTCTGTCAAAATCTTTTCTTTCATATTTTCTTACTTTTACCATTTTCATCACCGAATATATAATATTATTTTTCAAAATAAAAATCAATACCTTTATATTGAAAAAAAGGAAATATTGTGTATAATTATTTTGGGAGAGTGATTTTTTATGAATAAAGATGCAATTATCAGAAAATCCATTGAAATGTTATCCAAAACAATAATTTTTGCAATGCCCAAAAGTTATTTCAACTCGGAAAATCAGGCAAATAAATATATGCTTAAGGGTGATAGCCGTTTCACAAATGAATCTGGTTCTCATTTCACTTGCGGTTTTGCCAAAAGCATAGTCACCCCCTCAGATGTTACATCAAACAAATATTTTATAGCAGGCTATGATTCAAACAACCCCGCCCAAGGTGTTCTTGACGATATGTTTGCCAGAGCTGTTTATCTTGACGATAACACTTCAAGAGGCGGCATTGTTATGTGCTGCATAGATGCTGTCGGAATCAGCAGAAAAGATATTAACGATATAAGAAAGCTTGTTATTGAAAGCAAAGCTATCCCCTGCTTGAAATCAATAAACATTTCAGCAACACACTCTCATTCTGCAGTTGACACTCAGGGTTTATGGGGTGAAAAATTATTCAAGAGCGGCAGAAACGAAGATTTTATGAAAAATCTCAAGAAAAAAGCTGCCGATGCAATAATAAAAGCTTATGAAAACAGAAAAGACGGAAAGCTTTTCTATTCTGTCATTGAAACCGGAGATATGCAGTTTGACTGCAGAACTCCCGATACATATGACAAGAACTTAACCAAAATCAGATTTGAAGCTTTTGATAAATCTGAAGAAATTTGCATTGTTAATTTTGCTTCTCACGCAGAACTTCTCGGAAGCGAAACAAAGGTTATAAGCGCTGATTTCCCCGCTTATATGATTAAAGAAATCGAAGCAAACAGCCCGAACACAAACACAGTTTTTTTAAACGGCGCAATCGGAGGAATGATTTCCGCAAAAGAAATCAAAAAGGTTTACCGAGAAGAAATTGATTGCAAGGCCTATACAATGGAATTCGGCAAAAAACTCGGTGAACTTGTTAACTCAATGACAAACGAAACAGAAATCGAACCGATAATCAACATCAAATCAGCTCCGATAAACATAGTTGCCGATAACTTTGTTCTTATTCTTGCAAGACTCTTAAAAGTTCTTAACAACGACATTGCAAGAAACGAAAAGAGAAATCAGGCATCAATATATTCCGAGGTCGGTTACCTTGAACTCGGAAAAAAAGAAATCGGTATGTTTTTAATTCCGGGTGAATTATTCCCCGAACTCTGGAACGGAGAATTTTTAACAGAAAACGATTCTGCAAATTCGGTTAATGCTGAATATAAAATTCTTTCAAAAATGACAGACTGTAAGCATCAGTTTGTTATAGGTCTTTGCAACGATGAACTCGGTTACATTATTCCCGACAACGATTTCATTCTCAATGAAAAACTGCCTTATATCAATTCAGCAAAAGACAAGCACGGAAGAAATCATTACGAAGAAACAAACTCCACCGGAAGAAACACCGCGCGCACAATTTTAAATGAAACAGATAAACTTATTGCATCTGCAAAATAAAAGAACGGAGAAATCTTATGAAATATTTTCTCGGCATTGACGGCGGAGGAACAAAAACCACCGCTGCTGTTTCAAATGAATCAGGCGAAATAATTTTAAAATCTGTTGGTAAAACCATCAATTTTTATTCCGTCGGAATGGAAAAATCCAGAACCAACCTTTCAGAAATAATGGAAGATATAAATAACAAGCTCGGCAATATCAGATTTGAAGCCGCTTTTGTAGGATGTTCGGCTCTTGACGATGAGGCGGACAGCAAAATGCTTGATGATTTATGCGGCGGAGTAATAAACTCCGAAAAAACAAGAATGAACAGCGATGTTTATGTTGCACTCAAATCTGTTGAAAATGCCGTTTGTCCCTGCGTTGCGATTTGCGGAACAGGTTCAATGGCAATCGGTGAGGATGAAAACGGAAAAACAGTTGTTAAAGGCGGCTGGGGGCATATTCTAGGCGATGAAGGCTCTGCTTATTCAATTTCAACCGATGCACTCAAATGCTGCTGCAATTTCAGCGACAGAAATACTGAAGAAGAGCTTCTTGATGCCGCTTGCGAATATTTCGGAGTTTCAGATTTCAGAAAAGCCATTGATGTTATTTATTCGGAAAACACGAAAAAAGATTTCATTGCAGGATTTGCAGAAGTTGTCGGCGAGCTTGCCGATAAAAACAACCTCACCGCAAAAGGTATAATTGTTAAACAGGCTCAAAGCTTCACAACTACAATTTATTGGCTTTTAAATGAGATTAAAAACTGCTCTGTTCTTGCCCTTTACGGAGGTTTGTTCCAACACAACAAGCTTTTCAGAGATGTTTTTATAAGAGAAATGAAAACGGAATATCCCGATTTAAGAATTGAACTTTTAACTGTTCCGCCCGAAGAAGGAGCACTTAAGATAGCGAGGGAAATGTGATGAAAAAATATATTGAATATATTAATAACATAAAAAAAATTATTGATAAAATTGAAGTTGAAGGTGCTGAAAGTATTGAGAAAGCAGCACTTGCATTTAGCAAAGTTCTGACCGAAAACAAAAAGCTTTTTCTTTTCGGCACAGGTCATTCCCATATGCTTGCTGAAGAGCTTTTTTACAGAGCAGGCGGACTTGTTCAGATTCAGCCGATTCTTATTGAAGAACTTATGCTTCATCTTGATGCATATGCAAGCACTGAAGCTGAAAGAAAAGAAGGTCTTGCCGAAAAAATCTATGATGATTATGCGATGAGCGAGGGCGATACAGTTGTCATAATCTCCAATTCAGGAAGAAACGGTGTTGTTGTTGATATGGCTCTGCTTTGCAAAGAAAGAGGTCTGACCGTTATTGTTCTTACTAATCTTGAACACACCTATGCAGGAGAATCCCGTCATAAAAGCGGCAAAAGACTTTGCGAAATTGCCGATATAGTGCTTGATAACTGCGGATGTGTAGGCGATGCATGCATAAGCGTTGACGGAATTGAAGGAACAATATGCCCCACTTCAACCGTAGCTGGTGCGATGATTCTCAATGCGGTTGTTGCTCAGGCTGTTGATATCTGTGCCAAAAACGGATTTTCACCCGAGCATTTCGCAAGCGCCAATATCGACGGCGGCGACGAAATCAATAATAAACTGATTAAAAAGTATAAAAAGGAGATAAAGCACTTATGATTTATCCCGTTGTTCAGAAAAACAATCTTAACGGAAAAGAAATTCATGTTAAGAATTTTTATTTCAGCGGCAATTATACCGAAACTGCCGAGAAAGTTTTTTCGGAATATAAACTTCATCCGTCCGGCGGATATGAAATAGAAATCATTATTTCAGACTGCATAAAAACAAGCTATATTGTGGAAGAATCCCGCCTTACCGATGAAAAATATTTTATTACCGTAAGTGAAGATAAAACCGTAATTGAAGCGGCAACAAAAAGAGGCGTTTTCAGAGCACTTCATACTCTTGCACAGTTGATAATTAAAGATGAAATTTGCGAAGGAAGTGTTGAGGATTATCCCCTTTTCAAAAAAAGAGGATATATTGAAGGCTTTTACGGCCCCACTTGGGAAAACAAAAAACGCCTTTCAGTTATGAAGCTGATGGCAAAATACAAAATGAACACATTCTTTTATGCTCCCAAGGATGATATTTACCACCGCGATAAATGGCGCGAGTTATATCCCGAAAATGAGCTTGCAGAGCTTAAGAATTTATTTGAAACCGCAACCGAAAACGAGCTTGATTTTCATTGGGCAATCGGCCCCGGACTTTCATATAAATATACAAGCGAAGAAGATTTTAACCTGCTGATTAACAAAATCAAAAGCATTTACAATATCGGAGTTCGTAACTTTGGGCTTCTTCTTGATGATATCGCCTGGGAATTCCAATATAAAGAAGATGCCGAAGTTTACGGTGAAATTGTTAACGCACATATCGACCTTGTCAATAAAACATACAATGCTTTAAAAGCATTTGACAACAGCATTTCACTTACCGTTTGCCCGACGCAGTACAGCGGCGATGAAAACGGATATTATGTTTCAAAATTCGGCTCAGGTATCCCGAGCGATGTTGACCTTTTCTGGACAGGCGCTGAAATATGCTCAAGAGTTCAGACTGTAAGGGAAGCAGACGGACTTATGCGCTCCGCAAAGCACAGACCTCTTTATTGGGATAATTACCCTGTTAATGACTGCGAAATGTTTCAGGAAATGCACCTCGGTGCATTAATCGGCAGAGAAAAAGAACTTTACCGCCATTGTGAGGGTCTTATCTCGAATGTTATGGAGTATGCGGAATGCTCAAAAATCCCCCTTATGACCGTTGCAGATTATTTATGGAATCCGATATCATATGATCCCGAAAACTCTCTCAAAAACGCCCACAGCGAAATTCTCGGCGATAAAACCGACCTCTTCGGATATTTTGCAGACCATCTTGGTGTTTCCTGCCTTTCAAAATACAGTTCTGCATTTATGGGCGATACTCTTCTTCACATTTCATTTCTGAATGAAATCGGAGAAAAAGAAAAAGCACAGAAAGAATTTTCTGAATATAATGCAAAAATGAGAGAATGTCTTGATATGCTTTCGGATGAAAATGTTCCTCTGTTCAAAGAACTCAAAAAATGGGTTAAAAAGTTTTCGATGTGTTGCGATCTTCTTGATTCAATTTTTGAAACTCAATGCAACCCTGATGAAGAAAACAAAAATAAACTCTCTGCACTTCTCGAAAAATACAATTCAGATGCAGTTCTTCTTACCGGTTTCTGCTTAAGAGAAGCGGCTGAAAAAACTTTGAAGATTTGATGTCCAAAGGAGATTTTTATGGCTAAAGTTATGACTGCCGAAAAGCTGAAAAAGCTTGATCAAAAAAGGCAAAAAGAAATCTTGAAATGGGAAAAGCAAAAATCCCGCCCCAAGTCGCGCTTTTATTTCGCTTATCTTGTTTTCATAATTTGTCTTATATATCTTACCGATGAGGTTGCATCGCAAATCGGCACATTAATGAAAACCGAAATAGCAAATGACCTTTTTGCAAAATACGGCGAAAAGTCAGTAAGTCTTCTTGATATGCTGACAATAATTGCAATTCCCATCCCTGCCATCGGCTTGCTTTACAGACCGCTTGCAGACCGCTGGGGAAGAAAGAAATTCTTAATCATCAACACTTTCGGAATGAGCTTTGCGCTGTTTGTTATCTTCCTTTCAAATAACATAATTCTTTATTTTATCGGCGCTTGTATGGTACAGTTTTTCATTCCTCATGATATGCACGTTGTTTATATTATGGAATCTTCGCCATCGAAGCACCGTGCGAGGATGTATTCTTCAATAAAATTCTTTGCAAATATGGGTGTTATGCTTGTTCCCGTTTTAAGAAGACTTCTTATGAATGACGCTTCCGAATGGAGAAATGTTTATGTTATCCCCGCAATAATCGGAATTATCGTTTCTTCTCTTGCTCTTTTAACTGCAAGAGAAACCGATGCATTTATAGATTCAAGGCTCCGCTATCTCAGAATGACAGATGAAGAACGCGAAGCAGAAAAAGCACAAAAAGCAAGCGGCAACGCTCAGGGAGGACTCATCCCCGCTTTAAAATTTGCAATGAGCCATAAACAGCTTCGCTGGCTTTACATAACATCCGCTCTTATCAATATCGGTTTCCTTGTTTCTGTTAACTATCAGGTTATTCTTTCTTACGGCTATGCAGAAAACAGCATTGCAAACGGTTTATTCGCTTCATTAGGCGATGAAGTTATGAATTTCGTAAGCACAGGACCTGTTACCGATGCATTGTTTATGTTTCCTGTAGGCTGTGCCGTTTCGCAGGTAATTATGGGCTTTATTTCAGATTCAAAAGGCAGAAAGCCTGCAGCTATCGTAACTGCAATTAACTGTACACTTTCTTTCATCGGATTTGCAGTCGGTTCAAGACTCGGATTAAACCCCTATGTTGTCGGTTTCCTTTGCGGCGCTTGCATCGGAAGCTCATATTCAACAAATGATGTTCTCATTATGATGATAGGAGAATCCTCGCCTACAAATCTTCGCTCTTCAACAATGTCGGCACAGTTTATTGTTACGGCAATCGGATTTGCAATTTCATACGGTGTCGGATTACCTGCACTCACAATATTCGGCAACAGCGCTGCTGGCGCAATCTGCTTTGCGCTTCTTGTTCCCGGTTATATAGCGGCATTTATTGCTCTGCTTAAGAAAACAAACGAAACCAAGGGAATTGATATGGAAACTGTTACCGGATGCGAATGGGATTAATAAAAAAGGATGTTTCACAAATTGTGAAACATCCTTTTTGAATTATGCCAAATCTTTATACTGATAAACTCTTACATAATCAACCTTAAATTCAGCAGGCCAGTTTTCTTCGGGAGTAAGGTCAATTCTGCCAGCTCCGTGTCTGTCTGAGAACTGAACACCGTTTTCCCCTGCAAACTCGCAGGAAAGTAAAAGATATTCAGGATTCTGCGAAACACCGCCTGTTGACATTCTGCCTGTTTCCATACCGTTGATATAGAAGATATATTCATCTTTATTCCATTCAACGCCATAGGTGTTATATTCCTCATAAGGATTATTCTTTATAAAGATTTTTCCCAACGAATCTCCGTGGTGACCCTCACCGTAACCGTCATAGTGAATGCCCGTTATAATGCAGTCATTGCCCCACCATTTATCTTTATAATAGAATGATTCAAAAACATCAACCTCAGTGCCGTCCTGACCTGAATTGTTGACATTATAAACGCCTTCATTCATCATCCAGAAAGCGCTCCACATACCTGTTGCGGCAGGAAGAATACATCTTACCTCATAGTAACCGTAGCACTGTTCAAACTTATCCCTTGTTGTTACAATACCGGTATACCAGCCTTCTCTATAATTATTCCAACCGTGCTCTTCACGTGCTTCATCATATTTTCCGTTTGCAGGAGGTCCTTCAAGATATTCAGCCTTGATAATAAGGTTACCGTCTTTAACACTTACCATATTTTCATGCCAAAATCCGCCTTTTCTTTCTGATTCCCACCATGTATAACCCCATTTGCTTTCATCAAGAGCATCACCTTCGAATTCATCGCTCCATTTTAAAACAAACTTATCCATATCAACAGTTTTGTTTTTATCGGGCAATTTACCCAAATCAAGCATACCGGGAAGCTGGGGATTAATAATCATAAGAAGTGCAATAAAAATCTCAAGAATTGCTTTTAACATAATTTATCTCCCGTTAATATAAAATCAGAATTCTTTGTTTGTAATAACGAACGTCATTCTTTCCTGAATTGAAGGACCGCCGTGATCTGTTCCGAATCCGCCGTGGTCAGCAGTCAGTATAATAAGCCAGTCTTCCGTTTCATAAGTATCTCTGTTTTCTATCGCTTTAAGAGTTCTGTAAGCAAGAATTTCATTAAGTCTGAAACCTGCTTTATAAATAGGACTGTTGGTTGAAAAACCGAAGGTGTGACCTGCGTGGTCAGGGCCTTCATATATTGCAAAAATAAAGTCAGAACAGTCATCCTGCTTTAAATCTTTTATTACAGTATTGGCAGATGCAACATCTTCAGAACAATAATTAAACGAAACATTCAGTTTGTTTTCTTCACAATATGCCTTTTCAAGATTATAAGTTGCATTATCGGTTTTAAAATGACCGTTCCAGGAAGTAACAAAAGATGCTGAATCAATTGTTCCGTCTTCTGTAAGCGATGTTAGTAAGGTTTTATATTCAACGGTTTTGGTTATACCGTTACCCGTAACGCCTGTTTTATCTGCCCACTCCCCTGTTAAAATCGAACACCAACCGGGTGCGGTTGAAGTTGCCTGAGTGTTAACGGCAGGATAATTGACTCCGCCGCAATATGCAAGCATAATTGTTGCACCGTCTTCAAGCATCTTATTGATACCGCTGAATGATTTTTCAGTATAATCCAAAGTATCGGCGCGGCAACCGTCATAACCGATTATGATAGCTTTCTTTTCTGTTTTTCCTTCAGGAAGAGCTGATTTGAAATGCTCTGAAATAAAATCATAAAGCTGTGTCTGCGGTATTGCGGTTTCAACATCATTTTGATAACCGATTTTTGAAATGTTCTCAAGATAAAGTTCTTCGGTGTCTTTTGCATCATTGGTATATAAACCCAGCAATGCAGGAATCATAAGAATAATGCTTAAGATTTTTGAAAATATAGCCATAATAAACTCCCTTATTATTTCTGATAAATTCTTACATAATCAACAATAAACTCTGTTTTATAGGTATCCTTATCAAGAGCTGCAAGCTTGTCTTCTTCAGGAATTTCGAGAGAAACTATAACATCCTCCATAACCTCGGAAACACCGTTGCCGAATGATGAACGGCGGGTTTCAACGCCGTTGATATAGAAGATATATTCATCATCAGTCCATTCAAGTCCGTATGTATTATATTCTTCATAAATATTTTTCCCGTAGAAATCGCCTAATCTTTCTGACTGGAAGCCTTCCTGAACACCGTCAACACCTGCGCAATGAATCGTCTGTGCAACAGAATCTCTACCTAATGTATTATCATAACTCATAGACTCAAAAATATCTATTTCAGCACCGCCTACACCGCCTTTTGAAACCGATGCGGTATAAGGCGAATCAGCCTGAATCCAGAATGCCGACCAATAGCCGGGATCTGAATTTACAATGCATTTTATTTCAAAATAGCCTTTGCAATAACGCTCATTAAGCTTTATCATACCGGTATACCAGCCTTCGCCGTACACACCGTCTTTATATTCACCGGTCATAATCATTTTTCCGTCTTCAACCTTAACCTGGCTTTCAGCATTGAATCCGCCTCTTCTGGGTCCGCTTCCTCTGTAATCCCAGACATTGGTGTTAAGCTCTGTACCTTCAAATTCATCTTCGAAAACAAGGCTGTAGCTTGACAAATCAAGTTCCTGACCTCTGGGCGTAGTCGGCATATCAAGAACGGTAAGACCGAAAAGCTCGATTATTGCAAGAATCGAAGCGATAATCTTTTTGGGTGAAAAAGAAGTGAAAATTTCGCCAAGATAATAGAGTTGCTGCTCAACACCCCAAAGCTGTCTTGGTGCAAGCTTTAAAACTTCTGTTAAAAATGTTTCAAACATAAAAATCACCTCATAATAAATTTATCTTATGGCAGTTTTATATTATCATTTCAGAAAAACAAAGTCAATTATCAGATAAAACAGTAACCTTAATTTCTTCGGGAGCTGTTATTTTCGGCTCTTCACCTGCTTTCATTTCACAGGTGACTTTTCCGAACGGAGTGATAAATTCCGCTGTTGCACAGTTTAAGCCAAGCAAAGACGGTGATAAAGTAATTTCTTTCATTCCCGACTTTATAATTTCAAGTCCTGTCAGAGCTTTCGGCAATGAATAAAGCGGAGTGCCTCCCCAGGCATGACTGTGGTCGAATGAATATGTGGGTTCGGGAGCAAGGAAACCTTCAACCAATCCTTTTGAGCACTCACAAACCGGCGCTTTCCATCTGTTGATAATTTCAAGAGTATATTTGTTGCAAAGATCAAGGCGGTTAACAGCCTCAAGCAGATAATGCAGAAAATACGGCTGGCACTCCCCTTCAATTTCATCCGTCATTATTTTGCGAACCAATTCTTTTGCCAAATCATCATCACAAATACCGAAATATGCTGCAAGAACATTCGCGTGTTTCAAATAATATCTCTTATCTGTATTCTGCGGCATCCATTTCCAATTGGCAACGAGTTCTTCTTTTGTGGGTGTATTGAGTCCCATAAAATAAATCCCTTTTTCCGAATCAAAAAGAATATCATTAACCGCAGCTTTTATTTTCGCACTCTTATCCGCACATATCTCCGCTTCTTTATTATTACTTAACTCACGGAATACTTTTTCAGCATACTTCAAAGCACCGAAATAAAACATATTGAGGCAGGTCTGACCGAGCGCTTTGGGCGGGTGATGCATTGTTATGCCGTCAATATAAATCCAGTCTACAAACATATAATCGGGTGGGGTCTCTATAAGACCGTTTTCTCCGATATATGCTTGGAAACGGTTAAGAAGAAGTCTCAATGCCTTTTCGCATTTTTCAAGCAGCCCCCTGTTTCCCGTTATCATATAAACATCATAGAGCATTCTTACCCAGATAAGGCTGTAGGTTGTATGGAACATTCTGCCGTTTTCTCTCTCAAGCATATAAGCTGTTCTGATTAAATCAAACTCGGCAAGTCGCATATCTCCGAACGAAAACAAAGTCATAAGACTTTCAATATAATAATCGCCCGTGCAAGCCATAGGTTCACAATGTCTTGGGCTGTCAAGATGATGAGTCTGACGGCATATTTTAAGAGTGTGCTTGCAGGTTTCCAAAACTGCGTTAAGCTCTGTATCACATGTTACGGTTGAAACTTCATCATAAACGGGATAATGTGTTTCAATAAAAGAAACGGTGAGCTTTGCTTCGCTTTCCGATTTATTCTCAATATCAACTTCTATATTGCCCGCACTTTGCATACAGAATCCCCTGTATTCTCCGTTACCTGAGAACACCAGATCTTCAACTCTGGGGTCTTCATTCAATTCACGGCACTTAACAGAAACAGAAATTTCACCTTTTGCTTCTGCACGAACATTAACAAATCCTGCCCATATTTTATCAAAAGTTAAAACTACAGTCTTTTTCTCATATGCAGAAACCGAAATATTGCTGTTGTTGCAAAAAATCTCGTTTTCCACTCTTACCGGAATCGGAGCAGTTTCGGTATTCCAGATGTTTTCTGTAACTTCTGCATTAACAAACTCATCTGGTACAATTCGTGCATCATAAGATGAAATTGACTGAAATGCACCGTTTTTTCTGACAAGCCATGTTTCATCAGTAGTTATTAATTCCTGTGAACCGTTTTCAAATGTCAGAACAGCAGAAAGCATAAAACCGCCGTGTCCCTTTGAATATTCGCATATCTGAACGGGCACAAGCTTGACTCTTGCAAAAAAATCAAGCTCATTTGATTCAGGGTAAACCGTTGTTTCAAATGCATAAAAATTCTCTCTGCGTGTTTCATTACCGATAAAATCACCGCCAACACACACAGGTCCTGTTGCAACAACAGATTTATTCAGATAAAGCTGAAATGCGGAATCTCCGCTGAATCTTAAATCCGCTTTCACAATTTTATCATCAAACAAATAATTTCTTTTCATTTCCGCTATGGTATAACAAGCTGCCTTATCCGAATCGAATCCGCTGAAAACCGTTATCTGTTCATCTTCATATTTATTTTTCGGGAGCCAAATCCACTGCTCTTTATGACACATAAATACACCTGCTTTCGGATGATATTTTATTTAAGTATATCACGGCATAAAATGGTTTTCAACAAAAAGACTTTAGGATATAATAAAAAATAGTATTTACTTTTTCTTCCTCTTTGATATAATAAAATCAGGTATTGATTCACCCGACTCTAATGCACAGGAGGAAATAAATATGTCAAAATTGAGAATCGCTCTTATCGGCAACGGCGGTATCTGCCGCGGAAGCCACATTAACAATTATTATGAAGACGAAAGAGTAGAGGTTGTAGCATTTTGCGATATTATCGAAGAGAGAGCCGCTGCACTCAGGGATAAATACTATCCTGATGCCGCAGTATATACAGATTATAAAGAACTTCTTAAAGATGAAAGCATTGATGCTGTTGACATCTGCACACCCAACTACCTTCATTCCATAATTGCTGTTGATGCATTCAAAGCAGGAAAACACGTTTTATGCGAAAAACCCGATGCAGTTGATGTTTCAGAAGTTCTCAGAATGAAAAATGCTGCTGATGAAGCAGGCAAGGTACTCATGGTTATCAGAAACAACCGCTTTGCAACAGCATCACAGTATGCAAAGAAATTTATTACTGACGGAAAAATGGGCGAAATCTATTGCGGACGTTGCGGCTGGCAAAGAAGAAGAGGTATTCCCGGAAAAGGCGGTTGGTTCACAACAAAAGCTCAGTCCGGCGGCGGACCGCTTATTGACCTCGGCGTACATATGATAGACCTTGCAGTATGGCTTATGGGTAACCCCACACCTGTTGCCGTAAGCGCAAATACATACACAAAATTTGCTGATAATGACACAAGCGACTCAGAAAACTCCAAGTTCGGCGACGCAAAATCTCAGGGCACATTTGATGTTGAAGACCTTGCAATGGGTATGATTCGATTTGATAACGGTGCCGTTCTTCAGATTGAATTCAGCTGGGCATCAAATATCAAAGAGGAAAACCGTTTCGTTGAACTCCGCGGAACAAAAGCAGGTCTTAAATGGAAAGAAAATGAGGTTGAATTCTTCACAGAGGAAGACGGTCAGCTTCTTGACATTAAACCCACCGGCAAAATGGACTCAAACGGACACAAAAAGAACATTCAGAATTTCATCGATGTTCTTACCGAGGGCGCAGAACCCGTTTTCAAACCCTCTCAGGGCGTTGATATGATAAAAATTCTTTGTGCAATATATGAATCAGCAGAAAAAGGCAGAGAAATAATTCTTTAAAGTTATAAAAGCCGTTAAAAGCATATGCTTTAACGGCTTTTGCAATCATAATTTATTTAAAAGAACAAATCCGAACCCTTCGCCGATTGGCATAAGGTTCGGATTTATACTGTATGGTGCGGATAACAGGGGTCGAACCTGCATGAACTTGCATTCACTAGAACCTGAATCTAGCGCGTCTGCCAATTCCGCCATATCCGCATAAAACTATATGAAAAAAGGATTCCATTGAAGGAATCCTTTTTTGCTGGTGCGAGAGACGGGACTTGAACCCGTACGGGATTACCACACGCCCCTCAAACGTGCGCGTCTGCCGATTCCGCCACTCTCGCATATCGTTTCTGTTCGCTCGGAACGTTTGCTATTATAGCAAAGAGTTTTGCAGTTGTCAAGCATTTTTTTGAAATTTTTTTAAAAATTTTTATTGTTCGTTTAAAGCAATTTCTTCAGCGATTTTTTTGAATACAGGAGCACAACTGACAGCTCCCTCTCCGCCATCTTCTTTTAATATAACAACAGAATATTCGGGGTTATCAGCAGGAAAATACCCTGCAAACCAAGCATTATATATTTCTTCGTTATCTTTAAATTTTCCTGTCTGTGCAGTTGCTGTTTTTCCCGCACAAATCACAAGCTTACTTTCAGCTCTTTTGCCGCTTCCGTTTTCTATAACACTCAACAAAAACTTCTGAATTTTCATTGCGGTTGATTCAGAAATAATTTGTCTGTTTTCAGAATAATTTTTGATCCCTATATAATTACCGTCTGACGAAACAATACCTTCCACAAGATACGGATTAACAAACATTCCGTTGTTTGCTATCGTTGAAATCATTGAGCAAATCTGAACCGGGGTTGCGGTTAAACTGCCCTGACCGAACGAAAGATTTGCAAGTGATGCCTTGGAATCAATTTCGCTGTATTCAGGAAGATTTCCGGACTTTGAGAAAATTTCTTCATCTAATTTTGTTTGAATGCCGAAAGCGAACTTTTCTGCAACCTCAATTATATTCTTTGCACCTGTTTTTAATGCAAGTTCAATAAAATAAGTGTTGCATGAATTTGTAACGGCACCATCCATATCAAGAACACCGTGACCGTCTTTTTTATGACAGTTAAAGGTAACTCCGTTAAGAATCACACTTCCCGTGCAGTTATATTCAAAATTCTCTGAAATACCGCACTCAAGAGCCGCAGAGGCTACAACGGGTTTGAACACTGAGCCGACGCTGAAAGGCATAAATGCACGGTTTATCAGCGGAGATAGCGGGTCTTCAAGACTTTTGGAAATATCATTCTGATTAAACATCGGTCTTGACACACAAGCTCTTATCGCTCCGCTTTCAATTTCGATTACTACTGCTGCGGCGCACTCTGCACCTGATTCATCGAGCGCTTTTTCGGCAATTTTCTGAATATTTTTATCTATCGTCAGCACTACCCCGCCTTCAGGTGCAGATGAATCAGATATTTCAATATTCTCCCCTATCAAAACGCCTCCGTTTGCATCTGTCAGAAATCTTGCATACACTTCTTTTGCGGATTCTGATAAAACAGAATTATAATATTTTTCAATTCCGCTTATTCCGTTGCCTGATGAATCTGTGTAACCGATAATATGACACAAAAGAGAATCGGCGGCATATCTCGAAGGCACAAGAACCGACAATATATCGTTGCAGTCAGTTATTAATTCTTCAGTTTTAATAACTATCGGATTTTTCTTTTGCATTCTTTCCTTTATAGCTTCAACAGAATGTGAAACAGTATTATTTTTCAAGGCTTCAAAAGCTTTTACTGTGGGTTTGGCAGCCGAATATATTTCATATTCAGAATTAGTCAAAAGCTCCATATTACAGTCATAAACCGAACCTCTGAGTGTTGCAATATCCATTCTTTTTCCTGAAACTGTTTTATCTGCAAATTCAACAGAAAGCATTAAATCTGCAGTTCTTAAGCCAACAAGTAAAAAGGAAAACAAAACAAGCGAGAAAACCGTTAATGCTCTTTTCCTCATAAAAAATCACTCCCTGTGTTTGTTATAACACAGGGAGATAAAATTAAACATTAAAGCGGAAAAGAACAACGTCTCCGTCTTTCATAACATATTCTTTGCCTTCGCTTCTCATAAGGCCTTTTTCTTTTGCCGCCGCAACCGAACCGAGAGTAATAAGATCATCATAAGCAATAACTTCTGCACGGATAAAGCCTCTTTCAAAGTCGCTGTGGATTTTACCTGCTGCCTGAGGAGCTTTTGTTCCGTTTGTTATTGTCCAGGCTCTTACTTCAGGCTGACCTGCGGTAAGATATGATATAAGACCGAGAAGTGCATAGCTCTTCTTAACAAGCAAATCAAGACCGCCTGTTTCAACGCCAAGCTCTTCAAGGAACATTTCTTTTTCATCTTTATCAAGAGAAGCTATCTGAGCTTCAAGCTCTGCACAGATGGGAAGAACTTCGCTGCCCTCACCTGCCGCAATTTCGCAAACCTTTTTATAATGACTGTTATTATCAAGTCCGCCTGCAAAATCATTCTCGCTCATATTACAAGCATAAATAACAGGCTTAGCGGTAAGAAGTGCAACTTCGGAAAGCCATGCTTTCTCGTTTTCATCGCATTCCATATTTCTTGCAGGAACATTGTTTTCAAGTGTTTCAAGAAGTCTTTTAAGGAATTCAAGCTCTGAAGCAAGAGTTTTATCGCCTTTGAGAGCCTTGGTTACTCTGTCAATTCTTCTCTCAACCATTTCCATATCTGAAAGAATAAGCTCGAGATTAATGGTTTCAATATCTCTTTCGGGATTAATAGTTGCATCAACGTGAACAATATCGTCATCTTCAAAGCAACGGACAACATGAATTACCGCATCTACCTCACGGATATGAGAAAGGAACTTATTGCCGAGACCCTCACCCTTTGATGCACCTCTTACAAGACCTGCAATATCAACGAATTCAATAAATGCAGGTGTTATTTTAACAGGATTATATAATTCTGCAAGTTTATCAAGTCTTTCATCAGGAACTGCAACAACGCCAACATTGGGCTCAATTGTGCAGAAAGCGTAGTTTGCCGACTGTGCACCCGCATTAGTTATTGCGTTAAAAAGTGTGCTTTTGCCAACATTAGGAAGGCCGACTATGCCGAGTTTCATATATCTTCATTCTCCTTGTTTATTTATATCTTTGTGATTATAACATATAGTCGGAATATAAACAAGTAAGTAAATAAATTTTATTAACATTTAATTTTAAAAACCTATTTTTCCTTTTACCTTCGGTTTGGTACCGCCTGATTCTTTTTCTGCAACAGGAGGAGTGTCAACGGGACCTTCAACTTCTTCGGGAGTAAGAACAAGAGCAATAACACTTGAATGAGTTATAAACATTGTTTGCGCATAAGCATATGAGTCAATTTTATCATAAAGTCTGCCTGCGCTGACCGTTCCCGAATAAACTGTTTTAGGACTGTTGGCAACATATCCGATAGTGTCTATTACGGGAAGCTCGGCTCGAATCGCCTCATCATCAAAGTCATTCTCTTCTTTCACTATTTTAAAAATCTTGCCAATTTTAAACGGCTTCATTCCGAAATACTGATTAACACCCGTAACTGTTATAAAAATATTTTCCATAATTAATCCCCTCTTTTATTTTTTGTTATGTCTGTATTTTACACCGACAGCTGTACTATAAAAAGGACTTTTCAGCAAACAAATAAAACCCCCGGAATAAAAATATTCCGAGGGTAGTCGTTAATTAAAAATATTATAGATTTTTTCTAAAAATTCATACAGAGAAATTGCAAAGGGATTAAGCAAATCCCAGAACCATTCTTCATAAAGCTCTGTCCATTTATGAATATCTCTGTAAAGATACAGCAATTCGCAATCTGAAAGCTGACTTTTTGCACCTTCCGAAAACACCAGAACATTCATTTCTTTAAGATCGTTATGAAGCTTTTCTGCCGCATTCATATAAACATAAGGAAACTGCAATTTTGAAAATTCAGAGCACTTATTGGCACACTTCCAATATCTCCAGGAAAGCTCGGATCTGCGGATTTGCTGAAGCTGCGCATCCGTTTCGGCGGCATTCTTCGCTTTTTCCCAAAGCTCATTGCAATATTCAATATCTTCTTTTGTCATTCCGTTTAGAGTTTCTCCCGCCGCCTGATATATTGAAAGATGTTTTTCTTTGGTAACTGCGTGCTCTGTTGTTATATCAATAAACTCTTTGATATATGAACCGCCTTTTCCGTATACTGCATTAAGATAAGCTGTCATTTCAGCGTTATAATCAAGATAGGGATTCTGCATTAATTTAGAAAGAAGATAAGTTCTCATTTCGCCGAACTCGCCGTCACAATTCTGAATATAATAGTTTCCCTCTTCATACAGACCCTTAACATTATTTTCATAGAAAATCTGAACATTCTTCTGCATAACCCCAAAATTCGGGAATATACAAACTGTTTCTCTGTAATTATTTACATAGTCCCAGATATATATTCTGTTGCAGATTTTCCCCCATTCTTTAAGGTCACTCATAAAATCGGCATTCAGTTCGCAGGATACATCATCAAGAGTATGACCGAAACAGCATTCAATTGAACAAAGTCTGACTATAACATCTTCTCGGGGTTTAACCTTTGAAGGAGGTTTTCTTGTGTACTGATAAGCAAAAGTATCAAAAACTATATTATCATAATTTCCGCTTGCTTTTACTCTTCTTGCAATTTCATTGACAAAAGTCAGCATGGTTCCGGATTGAGAACCGTTTTCATTATCGATCATCTTGCAGTTATTGCATTGGCAGTAAAGCTGATTATCGTGTTGAGTAAGAGATAATATCTGAATATCTGCATCAGGGTCATGCTTTTCCGAAAGCAAATCAAGGATTTCATTTGTCACAATATCCCTAACCGTTTCGTTTGTAAGACAAAGCTGACCGGGATTTCGTATACCGTTTCTCAAAGCAAAATATTCTGGATGTTCCGCAAAATATGTTTCGGATTTACAGAAGAAGGTTGTAAGTGTATGAGCAAAAGAGCCGATATATCCTACAGCTGAACCCTGTTCTTTTGTGAATGTCCTGTATACGCCGCCGTTTTGTCCGTTTGCAAGTGAAAATTCAATATCACGGGAACTGTTGGTGTCTGTTTCGGTATACTCAAAAAACGGTGTGTAATTAAAATTGATATTTTCGGGAACAGTAAGATCTGAGCTTTCGGGAATAACTATAACTTCCGATTCATACCAATGACATCCGCAATATTTTTCCAGAAAACCGTAAACTGAATTTATCGTTCCCTTATTTCCCGCTCCGTTCAGGATAATCCGATTTTTTGTTGATGAAATAACATAACTTCCGTCTGCGGAATCAGAAAAATCATTATCAGCTCTGTTGGTTGCTCCGACACAGATTTCATATTCCGCCGCTTCTGTTTCATCTGTTATTATTCCAATGTTTTTACCTGTTATTTTATCAAGATAAAATTTAAGCTTTTCTGCGGCATATGAATCGGTCAAAGACGCTTCTGACGAAATAACAATAACTGATTTGTCAATACTGAATCCGCTTTCCGCACCGTGCGCAGGTAAGGCAAATGTCATAATTACCATTACTGCAACAAGCATAAAACAAATAACTTTCCTCATCAAATCCCGCCTTTTATTTTTCTGAATTTGTAATTTAACGGAATTATATCATAAACGAATTATTTTCACAAGCTAACAATGAATTATTGTTAACAAAATATAATATCAATTTTTAAAATATGATTTGCAATAGAAAATATTTTGTTGTATTATATATAAGGAATATTATAATTAAGAGGTGTAAGGTTTGTCTGATTCACAGTTTTTGAGATCTGAAATGTTGCTTGGAGAAAATTCTTCAAAAGCCCTTTCTGAAAGCAGAGTTATTCTTTTCGGCTTGGGCGGCGTCGGTTCATACACTGCCGAAGCATTGGCAAGAGCAGGTATTGGCGAAATAACAATAGTTGACAGCGACACAGTAGCATTCACAAACCTTAACCGTCAGCTTTGTGCTCTTCATTCAACTTTGGGAATGCCCAAGACTCAGGTTATCAAAGAAAGAATAAATGATATTAACCCCGCTTGCAAAGTAAATGAGATACAAAAATTTTATCTTCCTGAAAACTCAGATGAATTTTCACTTTCGGATTATGATTATATAGCAGATGCTATCGATACCGTCAGCGCTAAAATTGACCTTGCAGAGAAAGCACAGCAATTCGGAATTCCGATTATTTCCTGTATGGGAACAGGCAATAAATTTGACCCTTCGCAATTCCGAATTTCAGATATTTCAAAAACAAGCGGTTGCCCGCTTTGCCGCGTTATGCGAAGAGAACTGAAAAAAAGAAACATTAAAAAGCTTAATGTTGTATGGTCGCCCGAAGAACCTGTTAAACCTGCATCAACAACTGAAGAAAGCGGAAAAAGACAAACACCCGGAAGTCTCCCCTTTGTGCCCGGCACAGCAGGTCTTATTATGGCAGGAAAAATAATTACAGATTTAATTGATAAGGATTGAAGCGAATGAAAAAAACATTGGCAATAATACTGATAATATCACTCATCACAACCTTCTTCGCAGGCTGTGATGATACAGTTACACAGATTCCCGAAAAAACTCCCGACTCTCCCATTTTCACCCAAAGCGAAGGTATGCTTAAATTTGCATACACAAAAGCAGATACTCTTAATCCGTTCACCTGTAAAACAACTGCTAATCTTCAGATTCTGGGACTGATTTACGACGGACTTTATTCCCTTGATAAGAATTACGAACCCGTTCCTGTTATTGCCAAAAGCTCAATAGTCAGCGGAACAACGGTTAATGTTACTCTTAACGATGTTTATTTCAGCGACGGAACAAAAGTTACTGCAAATGATATTATAAGCTCATTTGATTCAGCGAAATTTTCAGCTTCATATGCCGCAAGACTGGATAACTTTTCAGGTGCAAATATCTCAGCTTCAAATATGGTTGTTTTTACTCTTAAAACGCCTGATCCCTATGCTTTAAGCTGCCTTACCTTCCCCATTGTCAAGTCTTCATCTTCAAAAGACTCACCCATTGGTTCGGGAAGATTTAAAATTGAAAAATCAGGCGAATCTCTTTATCTTATTGTTAATTCAAAAAAAGCAAACTTCAACCCTTCAATTAAAACAATAATGCTCGTTCCCGTAAGGTCTTCCGAATCTTTGGAAAGCAGTGTTGAAATAGGCAATACTGCTTTTAACTATAACGATTTAAGCAACGGCACTTATTCAAGAATAAATGCCGAAACGGTTGAAATGGGTATCAACAATATGGTTTATCTCGGATTTAATCAGTCATCGGCTATACTCTCTTCTCCCGAAATCCGCAGAGCTATTAACCTTGCAATTGACCGTTCAGAAATAACCTCAACCGCTTTTCAGGGACACGCAAGGGCTGCATACGCACCCTTTAATCCCGACTGGTATGCACTTTCATCAAAAGACCTTATTATCTCCAAAAATATCACTAAAGCCGCCGAACTTATTGCGACATCGGGAGTTGATATCACGGCCGCAGAAATTTCCCTGCTGGTAAATGCAGATAATCAATTCAAGCTTGAAACAGGAATTTTTATTGAAGAATATCTTAAAGCCCTCGGTTTTAAAGTGAACTTAAAAAAGTACTCAACAGAATATTATACAGAAGCTGTAAACTTAGGCTCGTATGACCTTTATATCGGCGAAGTCCGACTTTCGAACAATATGAATCTTTCTCCTATGTTTTCGGCAGACGGTGCGGTAAACTACGGAATAAGCCCTGACGGCACAGCCGCAAAGCGTTATTCACAGCTTCTCAGCGGCGGATGTGAACTTATGGACTTCATTAACACATTTAATGAAAATCCTCCGTTTCTTCCTCTTTGCTTCAGAAATGCCGCAGTTTCATATGCAAACTCTCTCCAGAATTGCTACGGCTGTTGTGACGGAGATGTTTTTGCCGATATAGAAAACTGGAGCTTCAAATAAAATGAATTTTCCGGAGAAAAAAATCTCATAATATACCTGACGAACAACCGGAGGTATATTATATGATAACTGCAAAAAATTTAAAATCAGCATTAATTAAAGCTTCAAGCAACATATCCGAACACAAAAAAGAAGTTGATAATTTAAATGTTTTTCCTGTCCCTGACGGAGATACGGGCAGTAACCTTTCATTAACTCTTGAAGCCTGCATAAAAGAAATAAACAACATTTCGGAGATAGGCGCAGGCGCCCTTGCCGATAAAGCGGCTTGTGCACTTTTAAAAGGTGCTCGGGGAAATTCAGGTGTTATATTTGCGCTCATATTCAAAGGCTTTGCTCAAAGCGTTGAGGGGCTTGATTACATTGATTCCAAAGCTCTTGCAAAAGGAATGGAATCAGGTTGCGATGAAGCATATGCCGCTATAGAAAAACCAACCGAAGGCACTATGCTTACCGTAATACGAATAGCCGCTTCCAAGGCAACGGATGCCGCTGAAAAAGGATTAGGATGCAAAGAAGTTATGAAAGCCGCAATAAGCGGAGCAAAAAGCGCACTTAAATCAACGCCTAATCTTCTTCCCGTTTTAAAAAAACACTCGGTTGTTGACGCAGGCGGTCAAGGTCTTGTTTATATAATGGAAGGACTGCTGGGAATCGGTTCAGCATCCGCTTTCTCATCAAAAAACACTTCGCAAAATCTTTTAAATGATGATATAAAATACAGCTATTGCACAGAATTCCTTATAGAGAAAAACGAAAAATGCGATATTTCAAAGCTTCGCAGATTTCTTGCCGATATAGGCGATTGTTCCGTTGCTGCAGAAACACAAAACACAGTTAAGGTTCATCTGCACACTAATTCGCCCGACCTCGCAATCGGAAAAGGTCTTGAATACGGAGAATTAAGCTCAATTAAAATTGATAATATGAGGCTGCAGGCAAAGAACAAGGTTTCAGCAGTGAACTGTTCACTGATAGAAATATGTAACGGAAACGGCATAAAAAATTATTTTGATAAATTCGATTCGGTTTGCACTCTTGAATGCAAAGATGCTTTTAATGCAAGCACCGGAGACATTCTCAATTCAATTAACAGTTGCTCCGGTAAAAATATTTTTCTGCTGACAAATAATAAAAATAATGTCCTGGCGGCAAATCAAGCTATAAAAATGACGGATAAAAATGTTGCTATCATACCGTCACACAACGTTGCCGAAGGAATTGCGGCATTAAAGAAATTTAATCCCAATGCATCTTTCGAGAAAAACAAAATCGCACTTGAGGATGCCGTTAACCGATGTGCAAGCGGTGCCGTTACTTATTCGGCAAAGCAAAGCTGTTACGGCGATTATTCTCTTTCTCCCGGTCAGATTATCGGGATTTCCGATAATGATATTATCTGCGTTAATGAAGATATATGTTCAAGTGCCGTAAATGTTATAATGCATCTTGCTCATAAACATCAAAAAAACAAAGCATCTGTATTTTACGGCAAGGATATCAACTTTGTAACCGCACAAAGGGTCGCAGCCCTTTTGAATAAATCGGATAAAAATATAGATATCATTTTAATTGAAGGCGGTCAGCCCGTTTATTATTTTTTAATTCTGGTGGAATAATTTATGGAACTCAATGCAAACATTAAATATCTTAAAGGGGTCGGAGAAAAAAGAGCCGCCTTACTCGGCAAGCTCGGAATCTTTACCCTTTATGATTTGCTGACCTTTTTCCCCCGTGCATATGAGGATTGGAGCAAAATAACATCCATTAAAGATGCACCGAACGATGAAGTTGTTTGCATAAAAGCCATTGCCGCAATGAGTTGCCGTGAACACAAAATCCGCAAGGGTATGACACTTTATAAAACAGAAATTACTGACGGCGAAAATCTGCTTGACCTCACCTTTTTCAATAATAAATATGCCGCCGAAAGAATTGAACAAGGCAAAGAATATCTTTTTTTCGGCAAAATAACAGGTAAAGGATATTACCGTGCGATGAATTCACCTGAATTCGTTGAAGCGGAAAGCGGAAATAAGATCCGCGCAATATATCCCCAAACAGCGGGTCTTAACTCAAAAGCAACAGAAAAGCTTGTTAAGCAGGCTTTTTCGGTTTGCGGAGAAATCACCGACCCTATTCCTGCCGATATAAGAGATTCCTACTGCCTTATGGAGCTTGGAAAAGCATTGCACAACATTCATATGCCCGAAAGCGAAGATATGCTCTCCGAGGCTCGCAGAAGGCTTATTTTTGAAGAGCTGTTTCTTCTTGAACTCGGGCTTTTGCGTTTGAGAAGCAAAGCAAAAAAGAGCACCGCCGTATGCTTAAAAAATAACTATACCGATGAGTTTTACTCTCTTCTTCCCTTTGAACTGACAGGTGCGCAGAAAAGAGCAATTGCCGCAGCTTCGGAAGATATGGCGCAATCCGTTCCGATGAACAGACTTCTTCAGGGAGATGTTGGCTCAGGTAAAACCGCAGTTGGTGCCGCACTTATTTATAACTGTTCGAAAAACGGTTTTCAGAGTGCTTTGATGGCACCCACCGAAGTTCTTGCAATGCAGCACTATAAAACAATGGTAAAATTCTTTGAAGAAACCGATATAAACATTGCTCTGCTTACGGGTTCAACCCCCGCAAATGAAAAAAGAAGAGTAAAAGCATCCCTTGCAAGCGGTGAAACCGACCTTGTGATAGGCACTCACGCTTTGCTTCAGAAGGATGTTGAATTCAAAAATCTCGGTCTTGCCATAACCGATGAGCAACACCGTTTCGGTGTTAATCAGAGAGGCACTTTGAGTTCAAAGGGCAACAATCCCCACGTTCTTGTTATGTCGGCAACTCCCATTCCGAGAACTCTTGCTCTGATAATTTACGGCGACCTTGATTTAAGTATTCTTGATGAAATGCCGAAAGGCAGACAAAAAATTGATACCTTTCTTGTTAACTCCGAGCTTCGCGAAAGAGCTTACGGATATATAAAAAAACATCTCTGTGACGGATTGCAGGGATACATAGTCTGCCCTCTTGTTGAAGAGGGAGAAATGAGTGAACTTACCGCCGCAAACGAACTTTATAAAAATCTTTCCGACGGATTTTTCAAAGGCTTCAGACTCGGTCTTTTACACGGAAAAATGAAAGCTGCTGATAAAAAAGCTGTTATGGATTCATTTGCCAAAGGCGAAACACAGCTTCTGGTTTCAACAACTGTTATTGAGGTTGGAATCGATGTACCCAATGCAGTTATTATGGTTATTGAAAATGCAGAAAGATTCGGGCTTTCACAGCTTCACCAGTTAAGAGGCAGAATAGGCAGAGGTTCCCACAAATCTTCCTGCATTATGATTTCAGATTCAGAAAACAATGAAAGACTTAATGTTCTTGCATCGACAACAGACGGTTTCAAAATTGCTGATGAAGATTTAAAGCTTCGCGGACCCGGTGACTTTTTCGGTTCAAGACAACACGGTTTACCTGAAATGAAAATTGCAAATATGATGAAAGACGGCGA